>NZ_CP132744.1:2070306-2760408 GCF_037477895.1 Mycetohabitans endofungorum | reverse complement strand
CGCTCGACGCGAACGGCACGGTTTCCCTCAGGAGTCTTCATAGGTTTGCATTTGAAGCTGTGGGACGCACTCAGCCGCAGATGCGACAACGCATTGCGGCGGCCGAGCGGCGTACTGGATTCTTGGGATAGCCGGAATTCTACCGCCAAACGCGTCAGGCGGGGCGAGTTATCCACAGGGTCGGTTCGGCGTTGTTGCCGCGGACGCTCGGGGCGGCAGCCTGCGCTGGTGAACGTAAAGTATTGACGCCGCAAAGAAAAGCAGTTTAAATAGCGGGTTCCGCGAAAACCGAATTTTTGGCTCGGCGTCGCACTGCCGTTGTGCTGGCGCGTCAGGTCCTTGCAAAGCACGCCGCAGCCCATCCTCCAACGAGTGAGAGCAACATGAAACGTACCTATCAACCGTCCGTGACGCGCCGCAAGCGCACCCATGGCTTCCGTGTTCGCATGAAGACCGCGGGCGGTCGCAAAGTCATCAACGCTCGCCGCGCGAAGGGCCGTAAGCGCTTGGCCGTCTAAGGCCGGCGTGACGCTGGGTGGCGATGGTCGGCAGCCGAGCAGCGCGGTTTGCGCACGTCGATGCCGGGCGATGCCCGCCATGGGTGAAATGATGCCGGGCAGCGCGGTGGGCTGGCCCACTAGATGAGAGGCCTGAGCGCGTGCGCACGACACCTGCTGGTTTCCCGAAGACTGCAAGGCTGCTGAAAACGGATGAGTTCTCATCCGTTTTTCGTTTGCGCCCATGGGCGCGTTCCGCTCACTTCGTATTGTACGGCCGCCCCACCGGGCAGGCTGCGCGGCTCGGTGTGGTGGTTGGCAAGAAGCAGGCGCCGCGCGCAGTCACGCGCAACCTGGTCAAGCGGCTGGTTCGCGAGGCGTTTCGCGTGCGACGCCTGGAGTTGACGGGCTGGGACGTGCTGATCCGGCTGTCGGGCAAGATCGATCGTGCGCAGTTTCCGAGTGCCGAGTCTGCGGCGCTCACGCAGATGCTGCAAGCGCAGATCGAGGGTTTGGTCGGGCGCGCGGTGCGCGAGGCCACCCGTCGCCCGGGCGGCGAACGGCTTATGCAGGCGCAGGCGTCGGTGCTCGCGCCGCAGCACGGGCAGCGCGCTCCGGCGGCCCCGGCCTCGTCGGGCACGGTGCCGGGCGATGGCCCGCCGGAGCGCGCGTCCACCGACACGCAGCAATGACATGCAAACGGTGTTGATCGCGCTCCTGCGCTTCTACAAGCTTGCCGTGAGCCCTTATCTCGGCGATCGATGCCGTTTTTATCCTTCATGTTCGGACTACGCGCGCGAGGCAATCCAGTATCATGGCGCCGCGCACGGGACCTATCTGGCAGTAAAGCGATTATGCCGCTGCCATCCGTTTTCGGCGGGCGGCGTCGACCCGGTGCCGCCGGTCCGCGCCGACAGGCGCTAGTCGCTCAGCTCATTCACCACGAGACAACGCATGGACATCAAACGTACCGTCCTATGGGTCATCTTCTTCATGTCAGTCGTCATGCTTTACGACAACTGGCAGCGGGACCATGGACGTCCGTCGCTGTTCTTCCCGAACACGACACCGACCCAGACGGCCGCTTCGGCGGTGCCCGGCACGACCACGCCGGGCACGCAGCCGGCGGACCTGCCGCAGACCGCGGAGCCGAGCAGCGCGCTTGGCACGACGCCCGCCGCGCAGCTCGCGGTGAAGGGCCAGCAGATCCACTTCAAGACGGACGTGTATGATGGCGACATCAGCACGGTGGGCGGCACGTTATCGCGGCTGTCGCTGGTCAAAGGGGGGAGCGGCAAGCAACCCGACCTGTACATCACGCTGTTCGACCAGACGGCCAACCATACGTACCTGGCGCGCACTGGTTTGATTGGCGGTGATTTCCCGAACCACAACGATGCGTTTACCGTCGTGCCGGGACCGACGTCGCTGGCGGATGGCGCGAACACGGTGTCGATCAGCCTCGAATCGCCGGTCAAAGGCGGCGTGAAGGTCGTAAAGACCTATACGTTCACGCGCGGCAGCTATGTGATCGGCGTCGATACAAAGATCGAGAACGTTGGCTCCACCCCGGTGACGCCGACGCTATACATGGAGTTGGTGCGCGACGACATGCCGGTCGAGACGCCACGTTTCTCGCATACGTTCATCGGTCCGGCTGTCTACACCGAGCAGCACAAATTCCAGAAGATGAGCTTCTCGGATCTGGACAAGGGCAAGCAGGACTACGCGTCGTCGGCCGATAATGGCTGGGTCGCGATGGTGCAGCACTATTTCGCCTCCGCTTGGATTCCGAAGGAGGGCGTGCAGCGCCAGTTCTATGCGGACAAATTCAGCCAGGCGCTGTACCGCGTTGGCATAAAGGAGCCGGTGCAGAGCATCGCCCCGGGCCAGAGTGTGAATGTGGCCGCGCGCCTGTTCGCCGGCCCGCAGGAGGAGCGTAAGCTGGAGAAGATCGCGCCGGGCCTGGAGCTGGTCAAGGACTACGGCTGGGTGACGATCATCGCGAAGCCGTTGTTCTGGCTGCTCGAGAAGATTCACGGCTTTGTCGGCAACTGGGGCTGGGCAATCGTGTTGCTGACGCTGCTGATCAAGGCGGTGTTCTTCCCGCTGTCGGCGGCTAGCTACAAATCGATGGCGCGGATGAAGGAGATCACACCGCGCATGCAGCAGATCCGCGAGCGTTTCAAGAGCGATCCGCAGAAGATGAACGCGGCGTTGATGGAGTTGTACAAATCCGAGAAGGTGAACCCGTTTGGCGGCTGCCTGCCAATCTTGATCCAGATCCCGGTGTTCATCTCGCTGTACTGGGTGCTGCTCTCGTCAGTCGAGATGCGCGGCGCGCCCTGGGTGCTGTGGATCCGTGATCTGTCGCAGCAGGATCCCTACTTTATCTTGCCGGTGTTGATGGCGGTCTCGATGTTTGCGCAGACCAAGCTGAACCCGACGCCGCCCGATCCGGTGCAAGCGAAGATGATGATGTTCATGCCGCTCGCATTCTCGGTAATGTTCTTCTTCTTCCCGGCCGGACTGGTGCTGTACTACGTCGTGAACAATGTGCTGTCGATTGCCCAGCAGTACTACATCACCCGGATGATAGGCAAGGGCAAGAAGGCCTGAGTCCGTGATGGTGAGGCGGGCAGCTTGACGAGGTGCCTGCCGCCGGCATGGGCCGTCGCGGTATCCGACGCGAATCGCCGGGCCGTCTGACTACAATGGACGCGAGCCGCTATCGACGGCGACCCGTATTGCCGCACCTATTTATTTAAGTTGATGCAAACCGATTCTGATCCGATCGTTGCGATTGCCACCGCACCGGGCCGTGGTGGCATAGGTGTGGTGCGTGTCTCGTTCGGCGCGGCCGGGGCCGACGCGGCCGCGCGGCTGATGGACGCATTGTTCCGCGATCGGCTTGCGCCCCGTCGTGCCGTCTATGTGCCGTTTTTCGATGCGACCGGCGTGCCGCTGGATCGCGGCATCGGTTTGTATTTCCCGGCACCCCATTCGTACACCGGCGAGCACGTCCTCGAACTGCAGGGGCATGGCGGGCCGGTTGTATTGCAACTCGTGCTGCAGCGATGCCTCGACGCTGGCCGCGACATCGGCCTGCGGCTCGCGCAGCCCGGCGAATTCACGCGACGCGCGTTCCTGAACGACAAGCTTGATCTCGCGCAGGCTGAAGCCGTGGCGGACCTAATCGAAGCCAGCACCGAGGCGGCCGCGCGCTCGGCCGGTCGTTCGTTGGAAGGGGCATTCTCGCGCGACATCCATCGGCTCGTCGACAAGGTCGTCGACCTGCGGATGCTGGTCGAGGCCACCCTCGATTTCCCGGAGGAGGAAATCGATTTTCTGGAGGCGGCCGACGCGCGCGGCAAGTTGGCGCATATCCGCGACGCATTGGCGGCCGTACAGCGCGATGCGAAACAAGGCGCGTTGCTGCGTGAGGGGCTGTCCGTCGTACTGGCCGGGCAACCGAACGTCGGCAAGTCCTCGCTGCTTAATGCGCTGGCGGGTGCCGAACTGGCAATCGTGACACCGATTGCCGGCACGACGCGGGATAAGGTTGCGCAGACCATTCAGATCGAAGGCATACCGCTGCACGTAATCGATACCGCCGGCCTGCGCGATACGCAAGACGAAGTGGAGCGGCTCGGTATTGCGCGGTCATGGCACGAAATCGAGCAAGCGGATGTCGTGCTGCACCTGCTGGATGCGCGTGACGGGATAAGCGTAGAGGATCATGCGATCGCCGCACGGTTTCCTGCCGGGGTGCCGGTGGTGCGGATTTTCAACAAGATCGACCTGGCAGACATCGAGCCGGAGGTGCGCGATGCCGGGGATGGCGCGGCGCGCGAGGTCAGGCTATCCGCAAAGGCGGCGCTCGGTATCGACCTGCTGCGCGCCGAACTGCTGCGCATTGCCGGCTGGCAGGCAGGCGCGGAAAGTGTCTATCTGGCGCGCGAGCGTCATTTGCGCGCATTGCGCACCGCAGGCGAGCATTTGGCGACGGCTGCGGAGCACGCGGCGCGCAATGCGCAAGCGCTCGATCTATTTGCCGAGGAGTTGCGACTGGCGCAGGAGCAATTGAACGCGATTACCGGTGAGTTCACGTCGGATGATTTGCTGGGTGTGATCTTCAGCCGGTTCTGTATTGGAAAGTAATGCAGGGTCCATAGACATCCGTTGGCAATCTTTAATGCCCTGAATATTTACCTGGACCGGCTCAAACTCGTCAATCCCGACCTGCCTCCGTTGGGCGTCACACCGCAAAACGACCTGTTTTGCTGTGGTATTGCACGCATGCCTGAATTTCATGCTAGCGGATCATTGTGCGTCGTAGCGCGCGACTGAGTCGGCTGACGACGGGGCGCAATAGCCGGAGTGCGTTGAGACGCTGCACCGCGTCTCGATTGTTCTTTTTTTGATAACAGTGAATTCGTGGATTAGATATTTACCCTTATTTGTCCGGCTCCTACACTGCATTTGCCGGCTACGGACCTTGACGTTTGTAGCTTCAATGTGAAACGAATAATCGGAGGTTGTGTCATGAATGCGCTGATCAAAGCTGTCGTCATTACCACTGTTGCCGCTGCTGCTGCGGCGCCGCTGACCTCGTTCGCACAAACGAACGCACCGCTCACGCACGCCCAAGTGCGGGCCGAGTTGATTGAACTCGAGCAAGTCGGCTACAACCCCGCCACGGCCAACGACTACGATTATCCGAACAACATCCAAGCGGCTGAGGCCCGCGTGGCGGCCAAGCATGCCGCTGAGCAACACGTCGCCGCACAAGCAGTGGGCGGCGTGGCCAGCGGTTCGACGCAGGCGGGCGGCCCGACCATTGCCCATGTGTCTCAATCCGTCTATATGGGGCACTGAGCCCGCCACTGGGAGGAGCCTGCCGGCGCCAACGGTATTCGCGGGTGCATCCGACGTTCAAGGTGGGTGAGGATAGCCTCGTGAGTGCTGCGTCGGCCGGCGATGACGGTGCAGCGCAAATCAAGCCGTGGTGTGCCGCACCGAGTGCCAGCGGGGCGCTGCAGCGGATGTATAGCTGAATGCCCATTCAACAGACTCGGATAGACAACTCCACATCGTCGTCTAACGGCGTGGACAGGTAGCCCTCCCCAGGCGAGCGTACGCGCGCCAGATAGTCGGGACTGTGGTTGGCGTTGTCGGCGACGATGAAGGCACCTGGCCTAAGGTGGCTTTCCACTTGGCTTAAAATTTCCGGATATAACCCCTTCGTGCCATCGAGTAGGAGCAGATCGATTGTTTCTGGCAAGTCGACGCTCAACGTCTGCAGCGCGTCGCCCTCCCGGATCTCGACCAGGTCGCTTAGTCCGCCGGCTGCGAGGTGATTGCGGGCCCGCGCCACCTTGGACGGTTCAAATTCACTCGTAATCAGCCTACCGCCGCCGTTGTCCCGCAACGCCGCCGCCAAATGCAGCGTCGAGATGCCGAACGAGGTGCCGAACTCGACGATCTCTGTGCGCCACAGCCGCGAGCCAGCATGTACAGCAGCATGCCTGTTGTCGCGAAACGGGCAGCGGTAGATCCCTGCACGCGCTCAATGGCGGCTGAGTCAACTAGCCGCGCGCAGGCGCATGTCTTTGCCCCTTTTCGTCGCTATCCGATTGCCTACAATAAAGTGATGAGTGTTCCCAATGGAGGGCAATCATGGAAGGCGAAACGGTTGCAGGCCTGATCGGTGGTGGATTAGGCTTCCTGATTCTATTGGCACTGTGGGGGTTTGAACTTTTATCACGTTGGCGCGAGCATCCGGAACGCAGCCGTGTACTTCATTGGATGGAGACTCGCCATCTGGCGGGATGGCTGCGCCGCCGTCATTGATTCGACGCCGCGTGCGTGGTGCGCCGGTGCGCAGGTGCGGCGTCATTCGTAAGCGGCCCCCTGAAACCGGCGGGTGATCGTGACGAATCGCGTCCCGCATCCGTCGATGATTAAGGCCGCGCGCGCTCGGCGCGGCCTTAATGCGTAACCGGTGCTCCTGCCATAGCCCGTCAATGAAAAGAAACACAACGATCACAATGGCAGTAAGAGTAATGCGTCCAGGATAATCTGCTCGGCCATGATCGGATCCCTACGCTAGTCCTTGTTCATTTGAGGACGCTGTACATTACCCGCCAGCATTTCCGCTTGCCCACTAGCATTCCAGCTAGCCAGTCAGCACCTGTATTTCCATCCTGCGCCCACATCGACACCCAGTCGGCGCGCCGCGACGGGCATGCTGGCCGGCGAGCGGAACTAGCGTGGAGGCTGTCAATGGGGCGTATGCCTACCCGGGCCAATCCGCGCGATCCATCGTGCGATGTGATTCGGATTGCCGCGCTTTGCTTATCCCGGCTCGGGGCACGTATGTGTCTTTCCCCCGGCGCTCTTTTATTCAGCAAGCGTTCCAGCGCCTCATTGATTTTTGGCGAAATGGCGCCGAGGGCTTACTCGTTGGGGGCTAGGTATTTTTATGCAGTCTTTAATGCGACAAACCACGCGCCATTTCGGCGACATACTGCAGCACGATATGTGCAATGCGTCAAAACGCTGCAATGCGCGTGGTAGGCATGTTACCGATGGGTGCGGCATTTTGGCCTATTGCGGTTGCACACAAATTCTGCTTGTGCTTCGCGTGCATTGGTCTACGATGGAACTGCTGCGTTTAACTTCAAATATAACATACCAAGGTATGCGCAGCTCACAGGAGAGAGATTCATGATGAAACGTACTGGGATGGTTTTTGCTCTCGTCACGCTTGCCGTCGCATTTTCCGCGGCGCAAGCCCAGGACAAAGTCGTCAAGTTGGCGCCGGACCAGACGTTCCGGTTCAAGGCAAATGCCTATGGATGCTTGTCACGCGATAAGCTGGACGCGGCTGATCAGCATGCGTTGGCCGGTGAACAAGGAAAAATGCAAGAGTTGTTCAATGCGTATCAATGCCTGTCGACGCCGGAGAATGACGAATTCAGAATTATCCGAGTAGTCGGGCATGCAATTGAATTTCAGAACGCGGGCAATCGCGATCCGAACGGCTTATGGACTTCGTACCGCTTTATCAAGCAATAGTGAAGAATGCCTGCATGGCGATGAATTGCTGTGTTCTGATACGAGCGCCGTACTGGTTTGAGGCACTGCGGTAGCCGGGATCCGCCCATACAAATGGGCTGGATCTCATCTTCTTTGCAGCGGTCGCGCAATGTCAATTCGGCGTTGACATTGTGCGACTCAGACGTGAAAATCTCGCTGTTTAGTACCACATCGTAAAATCCTTTCTCGTTGCCATCGATGAAGCGAAATGATGGCTGCAAAATGCAGGTGTAGCGGGATTTCGAACAAAAAACGACGAAGGGGCTATCGATTTTGTCGGAATAGATAAGACTGGCGCAGTAGTAGCGGCTGTTATTTTACACACGCCGTTTCATCGAAAAACCTTAGCATGGCGAGCGCCAAGCTAAGCGCGTCTTTTTTTATTTCACTGGTTCGACAAGTTGGGCAATGACTGACGTTGCCGCCGATTTGGCAACGGCATGGCCGCGTTCGGGCGTTTGCCACGAGCCGCGCCCAATTAGGCAGTGTTTTTTTAAGTTGATAAGGAGGTTGCGTGAAAAAGCATAAAAATGTTGGCGTTATCTGGTTGACGGCGGCGCTTGCCCTGGGACTAAGCGCGTGCGCGACGGAATCGTCGCGAACGCTGCCGGTGCCCGTGGTCAGCAGCGCCCAAACACCGTTCGCTGGCAAGCCGATGGGGATCGCCGTCGGCAAGTTCGATAACCGGTCTAGCTATATGCGCGGCATCTTTTCCGACGGAATCGACCGTCTCGGTGGACAGGCCAAGACGATCCTGGTTACGCGACTGCAACAGAGCCGCCGTTTTAACGTGCTCGATCGGAGCAATCTAGACGAGATTAAGCAGGAAGCTGGCTTCATGAAAAAGGCTCAGGCGATCAAGGGAGCCAATTTCGTCGTGACGGGCGACGTCACCGAGTTCGGTCGCAAGGAGGTCGGCGACCATCAACTGTTCGGCATCCTCGGGCGTGGCAAAGAGCAGGTCGCGTACGCAAAGGTCAATCTCAATGTCGTCAATACCGCGACGTCTGAAGTTGTGCTGTCGAGTCAGGGCGCGGGCGAGTACAGCGTGTCCAATCGGGAGGTCATCGGCTTTGGCGGTACGGCCGGCTATGACTCCACGCTGAATGGCAAGGTGCTAGATCTGGCCATTCAGGAAGCGGTCAACCACTTGGTTGAACAGGTCGATGCCGGCGCACTCGGCTCGGTGAAATGAAGCGGTCGCCCCGCGCTATGCCAATCGCTAAAAAAAGCAGTATGCATTTCCCTATCTTATTCAGAAAAAACGGATTGTCGCTGGTCGCGGCTGCGGCCTGGTTGACCGGCTGTGCCAGTCACCCGACCGTGCCGTTGTATCAATGGGACGCTTATCAGCCGCAGGTCTACGAGTACTTCAAAGGACAAGCGGCGCCAGAGCAGCAGATCGACGCCCTGGAAAAAGCGCTGCAACAAATTCGTGCGGCGGGAAATCGCCCGCCGCCGGGTTTTCATGCGCATCTCGGAATGCTGTATGCGAGCGCCGGCAAGGACCAGCAAGCCGCACAAGCATTCGAGGCCGAGAGGCAGTCGTTTCCCGAATCATCGCCGTACATGGACTTCCTGATGAAGAAGTCCAAGCAACCCTGAGCTGAGCGTCACTATGTTCAAGATCAGCAAGATCTCTTTACTGAAATCGCTATGCGTCGGTGCGATGCTCGCATTGCTGGCCGCATGTGCGGGCCCCGCCCAACGTCCTGACTACACGGCATTCAAGAGAAGTCAGCCGCGTTCAATCCTCGTGCTGCCGCCGGTGAATGAAACGTCGGACGTGAAGGCGACATACGGTTTGCTTTCGCAGATGACGCTTCCGTTGGCTGAGGCTGGATACTACGTGGTACCGGTGGCGCCCATGGAGGAGACGTTCAAGTACAACGGGCTGACCACTCCGACGGATATTCAAGGCGTCACGCCCGCGAAGCTTCGCGACATCTTCGGCGCCGACGCCGCACTCTATACGAAGGTCAAGCAATATGGCTCCGTCTACACCGTGCTCGACAGTAAGACGGTCGTGGCAGCATCGGCCAAGCTTGTCGATCTGAAAACCGGCGATGTGCTGTGGCAGGGCGAGGGGCGTGCGACCGGCGACGAGGTGGGCACCAACGTCAACGTCGGTGCATTTGGATTGGTTGGCATGTTGGCCCAGGCCGCGATTAAGCAGATTGCGCATACGCTGTCCGACGACAGCGTTGACGTTGCGAATCTAGCGAGCCGGCGCCTGTTGTCGGCCGGGCCGCCGACTGGCTTGCTTTACGGACCGCGCTCGCCGAAGTACGGAACCGATTGACGGCTGCATTGCTGCGTTTGCCCACGGGACGCGGTGTCGTGGTTGAGATGCGCAGCGGGCCATTTTCGGGCGCCCAGCCATCGATGCGGCGGTATCGCGGCTTGATCTTCGTGTGGTGACTATATTGCTCCTTCGATCCACTTTGGGAGTCGTTTCGATGGGGCAATTCATCAGCAGCCTGACACGGAGCAATAGGACGTCGCTTGAAAACCAGCAAGCAAGGACTGCGGAATCGACGCAACAGCAGAACACGCCGGCTCCGGCTCCACGCTACGCCAATACAACAGATCCTCTGCGAGGACTGCCAGGCCAAGCGGAACAGCAGCGCAGTTTGGCGAGTCGGCGTGGCCGGCCTCTTGCGTCAATCGATGTCGGGAGAGCCAATGGGTTATGGCGGAATGCCCCGGATCGACATCATGCCAACAGCCCTCCAGAGACCGTGGAAACGCCGGACGACGGCGTTTCCCTTACGCTATGGGGGCAGCGCAGGAACGACGACTACGGTGCGCCCGGCCTATCGTCGCCGGACATGCCGCCACTAACTCACGCCTCCACCCCCGAGTTTCCGGTCAATGCTGCGTTCCAGCACCCGCCGGCAGCTCAGCCCGTGAGCATGCCATCGGGGCTGCCGTCCCCAATCCCTGGCACGTCCTTGTTTACCGAGCAAGAGCGTCGGGGACTGGAGGATTTCTTCCGGAGTATGGAATAGCGACAGCGCCCATCCCGGAAGCGGCGGCTTGCCTCGACATCATCCGTCTAAACCGTGGCTATCGCCACCTCTTTTCGGCCTCAGAAGGGAGTGTGGTACTGACCGTGACCGACGATGAAACCAAAGCCTGAGTCGGTCGTTCGCCTGGTCAATGGCGACAACCATTTGGGCGCTTGATTCAATGCCGACGTAGCGGCAGATTTCCGGCAAAGGCTAGTTTTTGAGGCTTCGCGTCCGACCGATGAACGAAAAAAAAGCACTGGCGATCACTCGCAAGTGCTTAATTTAACTACAGAATTCTTTGGTGGGGCGTGAGTGACTCGAACACTCGACCTACGGATTAAGAGTCCGCTGCTCTACCAACTGAGCTAACGCCCCAACAGAAGGGGAATTATAGCAGGCTTTTTGCGGCGCGCGCACATTTTTTGGACCGGACATCCTCGTGCTGTGCCGCTCCCTATTCACGGCCGTCGCCTGCCTCTCACAGACGCCCCGATCGCTCCCCATCTCGAATCAAGCTCTAGACACTCCTCGAGCAAGCCCGTCTCAGCCCCAATATGATGTCGCCGGCACGTGCTCGACGGTACATTGTCCGTGCCATCTAGCCCCGCCACCCGAACTGAAAAGAAGCATTGCTCAATGAGTCTCGCCGCGATCGACTCGATGCTCGACAGCTTGTTTGCACCTGGGTCAAAGCATTTTAACTCCGGGCCGAGGCGCTCCACGACAATACGCTCACGCTGCGTCTGCCTTTTTCGGCCGCGCTCTGGCACGCTAGTGGCGTCATTCGCGGGCAAGTTTCCATGGCGGGCGGCGGATACCGCGATGGTTATTGGCCGCGCCCCGCAGCGCTGGCTCCGGCCGATGACCACCGTATCGCTGAACATAAGCTTTATGCGCGCGATGCGCACCGGCGATCCCGTGCAGCCCCGACGCACCTGCGCATCAACGCCGCATCCGCGCCGTGAGTGATTCCGGGTTCACGACGTTTTGCGTATCGCCGCCCAAATACGCGAGGATGTTGTTGAACGCCGCGCCGAAATACAGTTCATAGCTCTCGCGTTCCACATAGCCAATGTGCGGCGTGCAAATCGCATTTTCCATGCGCAGTAACGGATAGCCCTGCAGGATCGGCTCGCTTTCGAATACGTCCACCGCGACCATGCCCGGCCGCCCTTGATGAAGGGCTGATACGAGCGCGTTCTCCTCGAGCAGCTCGGCGCGACTCGTGTTGACGAACAGTGCCGTCGGTTTCATCTGCACCAGGTCATTGACGGTCACGATGCCGCGGGTCTCGTCGTGTAGCCGCAGATGTAGGCTCAGCACGTCGCTTTCGGCAAAGAGTTGCTCGCGCGTCTGCGTCACTTCAAAACCATCGCCTTTCGCCGCCTGCAACGAATGTTCGCGTCCGTAGATCAACACGGTCATGCCGAACGCGCGCCCGTAGTGGGCGACAATCTTGCCGATTTTCCCGTAGCCCCAGATGCCCAGCGTCTGCCCGCGCAGTACCTGGCCGAGTCCGAAGTTCGGTGGCAGCGCGGTGGTGCGCAAGCCTGATTGCTGCCAGGCACCTTGCTTGAGGTTCGCGACGTATTGAGGAATGCGACGCTGCGCCGCCATGATCAGCGCCCACGTCAGTTCGGCGGGCGCAACGGGCGAGCCGGTGCCTTCGAGCACCGGAATACTGCGCTCGGTGCACGCCTGCAGGTCCAGGTGGCTGGATACGCGGCCGGTCTGGCTGATGACTTTCAGTCGCGGTAGTTTGTCCAGCAATTGCGGCGTGATGCGCGTACGCTCGCGGATCAATACGAGCGCTTCGACTTCCGCGAGTCGGCTGACGAGTTGCCCGAGCCCGCGCACCGTGTTGTTGAACACCTTGACGTCATGCCCGGCGAGCAGTTGAAAACAGTTGAGCTTGCGGACGGCGTCTTGGTAGTCATCGAGGATGGCAATCTTCATGGGGACTTAGAACAGGGCGGTCTCTTGCGGTGCACCACTTGCACCGCGGACAGGGTGCTATGCTTGACGCTCTACCAGCAATGCAGTGATCGGCGGCACCGATGCGCCGAGACCGGAGAACCGCTTTCGTGCGCGTCAGCGCACCTATGCCGTGCCGAGAATCAAGCAGCCTTTTCAATTTCTAACAGCTTGTCGAGCGCCGATGCAAGCCACGTTACAAGATGGTACAAGCCGGCAAACTGCAATGTCCGCGACGTCTGTTGCGCACGCGCGCCCATTGGCGCGCGCCTCTCGCAGCCAGCATCGTCGGGCTCATACCGTTTCTTTCTTGTCAAAACGGAGACAGCTCCATGAATCAACCAGGAGGCACCCCCACCATTGATCCCGACATTCCGGCATACGTCAGGCACCGCAAGCTGATCGAGTGGGTCGAGCACGTCGCAGCGTTGACGCGGCCGGACCGCGTCGTCTGGTGCGATGGCTCTCAACAGGAATATGACTGGCTGTGCGACCAGATGGTTCGGCACGGAACGTTCAAAAAACTCAACGAAGCGAAGCGTCCGAACAGTTATCTCGCCTGCTCGGATCCGTCCGATGTCGCGCGGGTTGAGGACCGCACGTTCATCTGTTCGCAGCGCAAAGAGGACGCGGGTCCGACGAACAACTGGATCGATCCCAACCAGATGCGCACGACGCTTGGACAGCTTTTCGATGGCTCGATGGCCGGGCGCACGATGTACGTCGTGCCGTTTTCGATGGGACCGCTCGGCTCGCCGATTGCGCACATCGGCGTCGAGCTGACTGATAGCCCGTATGTGGTCGTGAACATGCGGATTATGACCCGGATGGGGCAGCCGGTCTACGACATACTCGGTGAGCACGGCCAGTTCGTGCCGTGCGTGCACTCGGTCGGCGCGCCGCTCGCCCAAGGTCAGTCCGATGTGCGCTGGCCGTGCAACGATACAAAATACATCGTGCACTTCCCGGAAACCCGCGAGATATGGAGCTACGGCTCAGGCTATGGCGGCAATGCATTGCTCGGCAAAAAGTGCTTCGCGCTGCGTATCGCGTCGACGATGGGTCGTGACGAAGGGTGGCTCGCCGAACACATGCTGATCCTGGGCGTGACTTCGCCGCAGGGGCGCAAGTACCATGTCGCTGCCGCGTTCCCGTCAGCCTGCGGCAAGACGAATTTCGCGATGCTGATTCCTCCGCAGGCGATGAACGGCTGGCGTGTGTCGACGATCGGCGATGACATCGCATGGATTAAGCCGGGCCAGGACGGCAGGCTGTACGCGATCAATCCGGAGGCCGGCTATTTTGGCGTCGCGCCGGGTACCAGTGAAAAGACCAATTTCAATGCGATGGCCACGTTGCGCCAGAACGTGATATTCACGAATGTCGCGCTGACCGATGATGGCGATGTCTGGTGGGAGGGCATGACGGACACGCCGCCTGCGCACCTGATCGATTGGCAAGGTCAGGACTGGACACCGCAGATTGCGCAAGAAGCCGGTCGCAAGGCCGCTCATCCGAACGCGCGCTTCACCGCGCCTGCATCGCAGTGCCCGTCGATCGATCCTGATTGGGAAAACCCGCAGGGTGTGGCGATCGACGCATTCATCTTCGGCGGCCGCCGCTCCAGTACCGTGCCTCTGGTGACCGAGGCACGTAATTGGGTGGAAGGCGTCTATATGGCCGCGACGATGGGTTCCGAGACGACGGCCGCCGCGGCGGGCCAACAAGGCGTCGTGCGTCGCGACCCATTCGCGATGCTGCCGTTTTGCGGCTACAACATGAGTGACTACTTCGCGCATTGGCTCGACATCGGCGCCCGGCTGCAAGCGCAAGGCGCGACGTTGCCTAGGATCTATTGCGTGAACTGGTTTCGCAAGGGCGCCGACGGCAAGTTTGTCTGGCCGGGTTTTGGCGACAACATGCGCGTTCTGCAGTGGATGCTCGGGCGCATCGACGGACAGGCGCGTGGTGTCGAGCATGTGTTTGGCGTTTCACCGCGCTATGAGGATATCGATTGGACCGGCCTGGCGTTTTCACGTCAACAGTTCGAGCAGGTCATGTCGGTTGACGCTGGCGTGTGGCGCGAGGAGCTGGCGTTGCACGGAGAACTGTTCGCCAAGCTGGAGCGCCGGCTGCCCGAGGCGTTGAGCCGAATCAAAGACCGAATCGAGCAACAACTCGCGGTCTAGTCCTTTTGCACAAAATCGGTGCGTGGTTGAGAGTTTTTGCGCTGAATAGTCCATTAGTACCACATTGCGCCGATTCCCCTACGAGGTTTCGGCGTTTTTTCGGAAAATGCTGTGCCGCAGTGCCGCAACTTATGCAGACTTTCGCAAGTCATAGGAAAATCCCGCATTGCAATTGTGCAACAACGCCATTTCGGTTGCACGCTGTAGGAGTTTCCTAATGGATCATTTGCAGTCGATGCGCGTTTTCGTCAAGGTGGCGGACCTAGGCAGCTTTGCCAAGGCGGCTTCCATGATGGATATGTCCAATGCTGTTGTCACCCGGCACGTCGCTGACCTGGAAAGCCGGTTGGGCACCCGTTTGCTGAATCGAACCACGCGCTCACTTTCGTTGACCGAGTCTGGCCAAGTCTATCTTGAGCGCGCCCGCCAGATCCTGGACGAGTTGGAGGAGGTTGAGCAGATGGTGGTGGCGCGCAATCACGAGCCGGTCGGCACGTTGCGCATCGTCGCGCCAGTGGTGTTTGGGCTACACAATTTGGCGCCCGTGCTGCACTCGTACGCGCAGCGGTTTCCGCAGGTTGTCCCGAACGTCACGCTGGTGGACCGGGAGGTCGATATGGTGGAGGAGGGTTTCGACGTCGGCGTCGTAATTGCGCGCAACGTGCGCAGCGCCAGTGTCGTGATGCGTCGGCTGACTACCGGCTGCGTCACTGTCTGTGCAACGCCTGAGTACATCGCCAAGCATGGTGCGCCGCAGCGACCCGAGGACTTGCTCGAGCATCACTGCCTGTCATTGCCCGCGGACTATTGGGGCGACGAGCGTGTATTCACTGGTCCGGATGGCCAAGAGGTCCGGGTGCGGCCCGCCAATGTGATGATTGCGAACAATACCGAGATGCTGCGTCAGCTTGCGTTGCTCGGCAATGGCATCGCGTTGTTGCCGAGCTACCTGATCGGCCGTGACATGGCCGAGGGGCGCTTGATGCGCTTGCTGCCACAATATCATCTGCCGCGGGTCGATATCAACATCGCTTATCCCAGCCGGCACTATCTGCCGGCCAAGGTGCGCACGTTCATCGATCACCTCGTCGAGCACTTCAGCCAGACGCCGAACAGCATGCTTGGTGAACAATGGTCTGGCATTGATGGCGCACACACCAAGGCAGCTGACGGCTCGATGGGGTTGGCCGACGCGGCGGTGCAGCCGACCCCGGCACCCCGACGCCCGGAACAAGGGCGCGGCGAGGATGAGCTGGACCAGCTTGATGAACAATTGCGCGCCAACGGTATCGAACGCAAAGGGACGCGCCGTGCGCCGGCGGCGCCACGGCGATACCCGGGCAACGCTGAACGTCGCACGTACGAACCGGCATAGGCAGCGGGATATGTCCGGGCGGCGCGACCTCCTGCCGCCGCTAGCACGCCGGGCCTCCGGCGCCGTGCACCACATCACTTCGTGGCCACGGCAGTGCACGCGCGGGTGTCCGTAACGCCGCATAACCAGTGCGTGAAGTGGCATATCGTGCGATGTATTGATCGTCCGGTGTCTTACCGGCCGCTCCGCCCAATGCTTGGCCTGTGCTCGCCGGGACGGTCAGCTCGCAGCGCGCTTGCGTGCCGGCGTCTTGCGTGCAGTGGTTTTCGCGGCAGGACCCGCTGTTGCCGTGCCGGTTCGGGCAGCCCGTTTGGTTGCGGGCTTGAGCGGCGTCGCGTGGTCGCTGTCGCCGTGTTGCGTCGTATCGGGCACGGCGCCCCCGGCTTCGCTGTTTGCCTTCGCGCCACGCGCTGAAGACTTCGCTGCGGTCTTTGCCGCCGGCTCCTTCTTCTCGAACTCGAAGCCAATCGAGCCGTCTTTCTGCTTGACGAGAAATGCCTTGAAGTTGCGCCCGGTGCGGGACGACTTGAAATTCGTCAGCAGGTCGGTGCGCCCCTGATCGAGCAACTTTGCCATTTGCTCCCGCGTGATTTCCTGTTGCAGGATCACCTTTCCGGAACGGAAGTCACAGGTCTTCGGATGGGCGGTCTGGTTTTCGCAAACGTAGCTCATGCCGTGCTCGAACACACGCGCATGGCACTTCGGGCATTGGCCGACGGGTTCCTGTGAGGAGAAGTCGGGGGCTTCGCCATCGTCTCCCGCCGTATCTTGCCCGAAGTCGAACTCCAGCTTGTAATTGTTTGCCTCTTCGTCGTGCGCAAGCTTGAGGATGGCGGAGAATGGTCGGCCCATCTTCGAGCGGAAGCCCGACAGCGGGCCGATTGATTTTTCCGACAGCAACTGCTCGACCTCGTCGATCTCGAACTGGCGGCCACCCGGAATCTTTGAGATCGAGAAATCGCATTTCGTGCACGCGAAGCGACGGTAGTTCTCTTTGACTTCGCCGTCGCAGTTCGGGCAAGGCGTCTTCAACGTCGCGTAATCGCCCGGGATCGTGTCCGAATCGTATTCCTTCGCACGTTTAACGATTGTTTGGGTCATACGCGCGATCTCGCGCATGAACGCTTCGCGCTCCAGACGGCCCCGCTCCATTTGCGACAGCTTGTGTTCCCACTCGCCGGTTAGCTCGGGGGCGGTCAACTCTTCGACGCCCAGGCCGCGCAGCAGCGTCATCAGCTGGAATGCCTTAGCCGTCGGGAGCAACTCGCGGCCCTCGCGGAGCAGATACTTTTCACCAAGTAGCCCCTCGATGATCGCTGCGCGCGTGGCGGGCGTGCCCAGGCCCTTGGCCGCCATGGCTTCGCGCAATTCGTCGTCCTCGACCAGCTTGCCCGCTCCTTCCATCGCCGAGAGCAGCGTCGCTTCGTTGTAGCGGGCGGGCGGCTTGGTGGTTAATTGCTGGGCTGCGATCTTGTCCGTCTGGACCTTCTCGTCCTTGGCGACCGGCGCGAGGTTCGCATCTTCGCTCGATGTCTCGCGGCCGTACACCTGCAACCAGCCTGGCGCGACCAATACCTTGCCTTCGGTTTTAAAATGATGGCCCACCACTTCCGTGATCCGGGTCGTCACTTTGTACTCGGCGGCTGGGAAAAACACGGCCAGGAAACGCTTGACTACCAAGTCGTACAGCTTCTGCTCCGGTTCGGACAGGTTCTTGGGCGCTTGCAGCGTCGGAATGATTGCAAAGTGATCGCTGATCTTGGTGTTATCGAAGATCCGCTTGTTTGGCCTGACCCAGCCTTTGTCTAGCACTTGCTTGGCAAACGGCAGGTAGTTGTTGCTTTCCTTGAGCATCTCCAGCGTATCGCGGGCCGTGGCCAAGTAGTCTTCGGGCAGCGCGCGCGCATCGGTACGCGGATAGGTCAGCACCTTGTGCCGCTCGTATAGCGCCTGGGCCAGCGCGAGCGTGTTCTTGGCCGAGAAACCGAAGCGTCCGTTCGCCTCGCGTTGCAGGCTGGTCAGGTCAAACAGCAGCGGTGAGAGCTGCGTCGACGGTTTCGATTCCTCGCTGACCGTGCCCATCTGCCCACGGCATGCCGCAACGATCGTTTCGGCCGCGGCCGCGCTCCAGAGTCGGGAGTCGCGTTGTTCGGGATCAAACTCGTTTTTCTTGAATTTCGGGTCAAACCAACGCCCTTCGTAGAAGCCGGTCGCGCAAACAAACTCAGCCTTGACTTCCCAATAGTCGCGCGGCACAAAGCGACGGATCTTTTCTTCGCGCTCCACGACGATCGACAGCGTTGGCGTCTGCACGCGTCCGACCGTGGTCAGGAAAAAGCCACCGCCCTTGCTGTTGAACGCCGTCATCGCCCGCGTGCCGTTGATGCCCACGAGCCAATCGGCCTCGGAGCGGCAGCGTGCCGCGTCGGCCAGCGGTTGCATCTCCTGGTCGCTGCGCAATTGCGCGAAGCCGTCTCGGATTGCCGCCGGCGTCATCGACTGGAGCCACAAACGCTGCACCGGTTGCTTGGCTTTGGCGTGCTGCACGATCAGCCGAAAGATCAACTCGCCTTCGCGGCCCGCGTCACATGCGTTGATCAGTCGGTCGACGTCCTTGCGCTTGATCAGTCGGGTCAGCAGCTTTAGCCGAGATTCACTTTTGGCGATCGGCTGAAGGTCGAAATGGGGCGGAATAACGGGCAGATTCGCAAAGCTCCATTTGCCGCGCTTGACTTCATACTCCTGCGGCGCCGCGATCTCCACTAAGTGACCAACAGCCGACGACAGCACATAGTCATCGCTCTCGTAGTAATCGTCATGCTTTGTGAAGCCGCCCAGCGCGCGCGCGATATCGTTCGCGACAGACGGCTTTTCGGCGATGATCAGGGCTTTTGACATGACTATTGGTAAGTACGGATGCGCGGAATCGAACGCTTTATAGCATATCGGCCGCAAACACATCGCGGCTCGAGCGCGGCAAGCGGCTTGCGGCAACAGTTCAGCCGCGCATGATAAGCGCGTGTCAAGGCCGACCGCAAGCGCTCAGCGCAATTGCGTGCAAGCGCGGCGCGAGGTGGCAATAGCCGGAGAATGGGCAATTTGCGTGCCGCGTCGCTCACGCGTCAACGAGCGCCGGACGTAGTTTTGGCGCGTGCTCCACGCCAGGCAGCGAGGATAAGTCGACTAGCATCCGCGCAACGATCTGCGGATGGGGCAGTACGGTGCCGAAAAAGCGCGTGGCATGAGTATCTTCGATCAGGATGGTCGGAAAGTTCTCCACATCGAGGTCATCGAGCCGGTCGGCATGCGTCTCGATGTCGATCCAAACAAAACATGCTTCCGGATGCGCGTCCGCGAGCGCGTCGAAACCGGTCCGGTATTCGCGGCACGAGCCGCACCATTCGGCGCACAGGCAGGCGACAAACAGCGTGTCAGCGGATGACAGACGTGTGGTGATGACGTCGGCGTCGTGGTCAAGGTCGAGGGCAGGCATGATTGAGAGATCCTGGCAACGCATCGTGGCGGCGTGGGCGTGCCGGCGTGGCTCGCCTGGCGGGTGCCGCCGTGGTGACACGCCGCTATCGATGCAATCTAACTTTGGACTGTAGCATGGTCGCCGTGCGATCGGCATGCAATCTGCTCACGCGCGCTGAAAGCGCCCGCCTGGTAGCGCAACGATCGTACCAGCCAATTCCAGTTCCAGCAGTACCGCTTGCAGTGTCGCGCAGTCCAAATGGGTACGCTGTACTAGGGTTTCAAGCGTGACGGGATCGTGTCCGATTGCGCCCAGGGCTGCGCGCCGCGCTGCGTCTGCGGGATGACTGGCTTGAGTATTCCGTGCAGCAGCGAGGTACGCTGGGCGGCGTCGGGCGCTCGACCAGGGTCCGATTGCGCGATGTCGGGTGGGGGCGCGCACCGCAGCGGTGCCGCGCCGTGCGCCACCGGGCGTGACGGTGCGGTACCGCCGTGGACGCGCGTGGTGGTCCGTCACCAACGGATCGGCCGGTATGGCGGCCGTGGCGTCGCCCCAATCGGCTGCCGGCGCGTCAGCCAATTGGGACGTTTCAGCGCGCACTGGCCGGATGGTGGCGCGCTCGGCCGGGCAGGTTGTCGACGCACCGGCTGTATCGGTTGTGAAAGCATCTGGTCTATGAGCCGTTAAAGCCTCTGGCATGCGGGTCGCCAAAGCATCCGAAGCAGAGATTGCCGCCTCGGGCCGGTGGATTGCCGACAGCTCAGGCGTGTGGGCTGCCAGCGCATGGGTCGCGTAGACGGTCGGTGGGGCGGCTTGCACGCTGGCCGGGGCGGTGCCGGGGGCCGCCTCGACGCCGGGCTCCGGCAATCGAAGCTCGGTCAGCACGTCGTGCGGTGTTTCGACTAGCTTGGCGCCGTCTTTGATCAGCCGGTGACAGCCACGGGACATCGGCGAATGGATGGAGCCGGGAATGGCGAAGATGTCGCGGCCGATGTCGTTGGCCAGTCGTGCGGTGATTAACGAACCGGAATAAGGGGCGGCCTCCACGACGAGCACGCCCCGTACCATCGCGGCGATGAGTCGATTGCGTTGCGGGAAGTGCTGGCGCAGCGGCGCGGCGCCCAATGGCCATTCGCTCAGGATGGCACCGCCACGCTCGACGATTTCAGCCGCCAGGCTGACGTGACGTTGCGGGTAAATCACATCCGCGCCAGAGCCGGTGATCGCCACTGTTACGCCGCCGCTATCCAGCGCGCCGCGATGCGCGGCACCGTCGATGCCCAGCGCCAGTCCCGATACGATGCACACACCCTGTGCCGCAAGCGCCTGCGCGAACAAGCGCGCATTGTCATTGCCTTGCGGCGTTGGATTGCGGCTGCCGACGATCGCCAGCGCTGGTCGGTGCAGCGCGCCGATCGTGCCATGCACGTAAAGCAGCGGCGGCGGATCGTACAGTGTCAGCAGCGCGGGCGGATACGCCGGGTGGCCGAACGGCACGATCAGCCGTGCATCTCCGGCGGTCCACGCAAGCGCAGCCTCCACGCGTGGTGCCACCGCGTCGCGGCTTTGCAGCAACGCCTGCGCGGCGACGGCGCCGACTACACGCTCCAGGCCCGCGGCCGTCTCGGTCATGATGGGTCGCGGCGAGCCGAATGCCGCGAGCAGCGCGAGCGCCGCCGATGCCGGCACGCGCGGCGTATGCGCGAGCGTCAACCAGGCAGCGAGTTCATCTGCCGCAAGCATCGGCGGCTGAATCGTGGTATTCATCGCGTGATAAAATTTTGTCAGTCCAGTAGGTTGGTTTCCAGCGTTCCCGGTTCGCGTCTCAGGACCCGCGCGCCGCGTCCGCCAGTGCAAGCGCCAAGCGGCCTTTGCGCGCCCGTGATGCCGCCCGCGGCTTGATTCGGGGGCGCTGCGCCCTGACTTAACTATTACCGAAGATGAAGAGGTGGGCGATTCGGCCGATTGGCCGACGCTTGTGCGCGAATACGAGTCCGCTCGAGAGGACTGATTGATCATGGCTTTGCTCAATATCCTGCATTACCCCGACAAGCGCCTGTACAAGGTCGCCAAGCCCGTCGAACGTGTCGATGAGCGTATCCGCAAACTGGCGGCCGACATGGCCGAGACGATGTATGCGGCGCCCGGCGTCGGGCTAGCGGCCACGCAGGTGGATGTCCACGAGCGCGTCGTGGTCATCGACGTGTCGGATACCCGCGACGCGCTGCGCGTGTTCATCAACCCGGAGATCGTTTGGTCGAGCAATGAGCGCAAGGTCAATGAAGAGGGGTGCCTGTCGGTGCCGGGCATCTATGACAGCGTCGAACGCGCCGAGCGGGTTCGCGTGCGCGCATTGAACGAGAACGGCGAGCCTTTCGAGCTGGAGTGCGAAGGATTGCTCGCGATCTGCATCCAGCACGAGATGGATCACCTGCTCGGCAAGGTATTCGTTGAGTATCTGTCGCCGCTCAAGCAGATGCGGATCAAGACGAAGATGAAGAAACTCGAGCACGCGATGTGACGGCCGCGATGACGTCTACCCTTCGCGTAATCTTTGCCGGTACGCCACAGTTCGCAGCGACCGCGCTGCAGGCGATCCACGACGCGGGCTTTGCGGTGCCGCTTGTGTTGACGCAACCTGATCGTGCGGCGGGACGTGGAATGAAGTCCTCGTCGAGTCCGGTTAAACAGCTCGCGCTGGCGCGGGAGTTGGCGCTCGCGCAGCCGCCCTCGTTGCGATGCGACGGCAAGTATCCTACTGAAGCGACCGACGCGTTGGCGCTATTGCGCGCCACGCCGCACGACGTGATGGTAGTGGCTGCATACGGGCTGCTGTTGCCGCAAGCGGTGCTCGATATCGCATCGCATGGCTGTATCAATATTCATGCGTCGTTGTTGCCGCGCTGGCGCGGTGCGGCGCCGATCCACCGCGCGATCGAGGCCGGCGACCGAATCACGGGCGTCACGTTGATGCAGATGGACGTGGGTCTAGACACGGGCCCGATGCTCATGCGTGAAGCCGTGGCGATCGAGCCGACGGACACGACGGGTACGCTGCATGACAAGCTGGCCGCGACCGGCGCGCGGCTTATCGTTGCCGGGCTGCGCGAGCTGGAGCGTACCGGTTCGTTACCGGTGACGCCGCAGCCAAGCGAAGGCGTCACGTACGCGCACAAGCTATCGAAGCAGGAGGCGGCGCTGGATTGGCGCTTGCCAGCCGAAGTGCTCGCATGCAAGGTGCGCGCTTTTGACCCGTTTCCGGCCGCGCATGGGATACTGGGGGGCACGCCCCTGAAGATCTGGGCCGCCGAGCCGGTATGCGCCAGCGGGCCTGAGCTGGCTCCGGGCACTATTCGGGCTGTGGACAGTGCTGGCGTGACGATCGCCTGTGGCGAGCATGCATTGCGCGTTACCCAGTTGCAAAAGCCGGGAGGCAAGCGGCTTGCCGCCCGAGAATTCGTGGCGGGATTTCCGCTGCGCGTGGGGCAGCGCTTCGAGACCGGGCCGAACGATCGGCCCCAGGCTGCGCTACCGTCGCAATAGAGAGTGGCCATGCTGGGAATCACGCATTTTCCGCTTTTCATCGCCGCGGTGTTTCTGCTCAACCTTACGCCGGGCCCCGACACCGCGTACATCGTGGGGCGCAGTCTCGCGCAGGGGCGGAAGGCCGGTGTATTGTCCGCGCTCGGCGTGTCCACCGGCGCCTGTGTGCACACGCTGGCGAGCGCGTTCGGCCTGACCGCGCTGCTTGCTGCGTCGGCGACGGCGTTTTCGGTGTTCAAGATCGCGGGTGCGGTGTATCTCATTTATTTAGGGACCCGGTTGCTGCTGACTAAGCCACGGCCCGGCGGTGTGGCGACGGCGGGCGCCGCCGCGGGCATGCCCAGGCCGTTGCGCGCGGTGTATCTGCAGGGTTTTTGGACGAACGTGCTAAACCCCAAGGTTATGCTGTTCTTCGTGTCGTTCTTTCCGCAATTTGTATCGGCGCAAAGTGACTACAAGCCGCTGGCGTTCCTGGTACTCGGCGGGATATTTGTCGCGATGAGCCTGGTCTGGTCCTGTTTCGTGGCTTGGATCGCCGGCACCGCGACGCAGCGGCTGTCGGGGCGTGCGCGGGTTAGGCAGTGGCTGGAGCGCGGTGTGGGCAGCGCTTTCATCGGGCTCGGTATCAAGCTGGCGATGACGACACGCTGACGGGTGGGGCATTGAATTTTTGATGCACACCCCTATCTAACATAATCCTTACGACGGGTCGTTTGGTTCGGAGTGGCTAACATGTTCAACTGGTTCAAGACTGCGTTGCTGATGGCCGCGATCACCGCGCTGTTCATTGTGATCGGTGGCATGATCGGCGGCACGCGCGGCATGACGATCGCGCTGGTGTTCGCGCTGGCCATGAATTTTTTCTCATACTGGTTTTCGGACCAGATGGTGCTGAAGATGTACAACGCGCAGGAGGTCGACGAAACCAGCGCACCACACTTCTATCGGATGGTCCGCGAACTGGCTACGCGCGCTGGGCTGCCGATGCCGCGCGTGTACCTGATCGACGAAGACCAGCCGAATGCGTTTGCAACCGGCCGCAACCCGGAGCACGCGGCGGTCGCGGCGACCACCGGTATCCTGCGCGTGTTGTCCGAGCGTGAGATGCGCGGCGTGATGGCGCATGAGCTTGCGCACGTCAAGCACCGCGACATCCTGATCTCGACGATTTCGGCGACGATGGCGGGAGCCATCTCCGCGCTGGCCAACTTCGCGATGTTCTTTGGCGGCCGGGACGAGCAAGGTCGGCCGACTAACCCGATTGCTGGTATCGCGGTTGCGCTGTTGGCGCCATTGGCCGCCGGTCTGATCCAGATGGCGATTTCGCGTTCGCGGGAGTTCGAGGCGGACCGCGGCGGCGCGCAGATCAGCGGTGATCCGCAAGCGTTGGCGGCAGCGCTCGATAAAATCCATCGGTATGCGGCGGGCATTCCGTTCGCTGCTGCGCAGGAGCACCCGGCGACCGCGCAGATGATGATCATGAACCCGCTGTCCGGTGGCGCGATCCAGAACCTGTTCTCCACTCACCCGGCGACTGAGGAACGGATCGCGCGGCTGATGGCGATGGCGCGCACGGGGCGTTATAGCTGAGTGAGCCACGTGCCCCGGAAACGGCCTACCTCCGGCGCCGCCACGCTGCGGCCGGATTCTCTCGCGTTTGCGTTGGACGGTGCGGCACGCGCCCTTGCGCGGCTGCGGGCCGGGACCGCGCTGCCGGACGCGCTGGCCATCGTCCATGCGGGCATCGCGTCGGCGCAGGCTCGCGGCGCAATCCAAGACCTTGCCTATCGCGCGACGCGGCAATTGGCACGAGCTGACGCGTGGCTGGACGCGCTGGTTCGCAGAGCGCCTGCTGAACACGTGGCGAATGTGTTGCGCTGCGCATTCGCGTTGCTTGCTGAGCCTGATGCGACGCGCGCATACCCTGACTTCACGGTGGTCAACCAGGCGGTCGCTGCGATCGCGGCCCGCGCGGATGTCGCGCATACGAAGGGGCTGGTCAATGCCGTGCTGCGCAATATGGTCCGTTCACGGCCCGCTTTGCTTGCCGAAGCGATGCTTGATCCGGTTACGCGCTGGAACTATCCTCGATGGTGGATCGACGCACTGCAGCGCACGTGGCCCGACGACGCGCAGCGTTTGCTTGAAGTGGGCAACGCGCATGCGCCGATGACGCTGCGGGTGAACCGTCGTCAGACGGATGTGGCGACCTATTTCGAGAGGCTGCGGGCAAGCGGCATCGACGCGTTGCGCAACCCGGCTTGCCCGGATACCGCGCTCACGCTGCGCGAGCCGATGCCGGTCGAACGATTGCCCGGTTTCGCGCAAGGCACGATTTCAGTGCAGGATGCGGGCGCGCAGCGTGCCGCCGCGCTGCTTGACGTGCGCGACCGAATGCGTGTGTTGGACGCGTGTGCGGCGCCCGGCGGCAAGACCGGGCATCTTCTCGAATGCGCCGATATCGAACTGGTGGCGCTCGACAGTGATGCGGCACGGGCCGCGCGCATCAACGAAAACCTCGCGCGGTTGAAGCTACGCGCCAGCGTTCAGATCGGTGATGCAGGTGAGCCGGGCCAGTGGCACGACGGCCGGCGATTCGACCGTATCCTGGCCGACGTGCCGTGCTCCGCGTCAGGCATCGTCCGGCGCCATCCGGATATTCGCTGGCTGCGACGTTCCACCGACATCATCGCATTGGTTGCCGAGCAGCGCCGCATCGTGCAGGCGCTCTGGCCGCTGCTGGAGCGCGGTGGGCAATTGCTGTATGTGACATGCTCGATCTTCCCGGAAGAAGGCGAGCAACAAGCTGCATGGTTTGAACACGCGCTCGAAGATGCGGTACGATTGGACGCGCCGGGCCAAATCCTGCCCACGGCGGCGTGCCCGGGTGAGCATTGCGATGCTCACCGTGACGCCCGATCGGACCTCGACCAAGACGGATTCTTCTACGCGCGCTTTCAGAAACGGTGACCCAATCACGCTTTTTCTCGTCACGGCTCGTTGCCGTTTTCGGTCTGGTGCTGGCGGTCTGGTTCGCGACATTCGCATCGGGCTCGCGTGCGGACACGTGTTCGGTGCAGCGGGCGTCGTTACAGGCCGACGGCAACGGTTGGAGCCTGGACGCGCGGTTCGACTTCCAACTCAACAGCAGTCTGGAAGACGCTGTCAACCGGGGCATCCCACTGTATTTCACGACGGAGTTCCAGTTGAGTCGCGCGCGCTGGTATTGGTTCGATGAGCAGCCGGTCAGCGTGTCGCAAAGTCTGAGGCTGTCGTTCCAGCCGCTCACGCGCGAGTATCGCGTGTCCACCGGCGGGTTGCAACTGGGCTTTCCGACATTGGAGGACGCGTTGGCGGTGATTCGCCATGTCACATCGTGGCATGTAATCGACCGCTCGCAGGTCAAGCCCGACGAGACCTATACGGCGTCGGTACGCATGCAGCTCGATACCGCGCTGATGCCCAAGCCGTTCCAGATCGACGCGGTCAACAATCGCGATTGGAACCTGGCCTCGGACTGGAAGCGGTTTACGTTCACGGCGGGCGAGCATGGCAAATAGCATGAGATTCAAGAGTCTGCTGGTTAGGCTGCTGATCGGGACGTTCGTGCTGACCGCGCTGCTGCTGTTGGGGTTGCTGGCGCTCGCCAGTGCGAACACCGAGTTCTTCGACCGCTATTATTCGTGGCTGTACACGGCGAACTTCGTCGTCGCGCTGATCTTCATGCTGATCGTCGGTGGATTGGTGTGGATCATCGTCAGCCGGCTCAGGCAGGGGCGTTTCGGCACGCGGCTGCTCGCCAAGCTGGCAGTATTCTTCGCGCTCGTCGGTGTGCTGCCGGGCGGTATCATCTACCTGGTGTCGTTGCAGTTTGTGTCGCGCAGCATCGAATCGTGGTTCGACGTCAATATCGAGACGGCGCTGACCTCCGGATTGAACCTCGGGCGCGGCATGCTCGATGCGTCATTGTCGGACCTACAGAATAAAGGCCGGCTGATGGCAGACCAGCTTGCCAATACCGATCCGTCCAATATGACGCTGACGTTGCTGCGGCTGCGCGACCAGTTCGGCGTGCATGATGCGACGATTGTCGAGCCGGCGCGTAGCGTGTCCGGTGCGACCGGCGAGATGCGCGTCATCGCGCAGGCGTCGTCCAATTTTGCGGCGCTTTTGCCAGATGACCTGCCCACGCCGCTGGTACTCGGCCAGGCGCGCGAGCGTGGCTATGCGGCCGTGGAGGGCGAGATCGACAACAGCGGCGCGGGTGCGCATACCGCCGCCAAGGACGTGCTGCGGCTGCGCGTGGTAGTCCGTATCCCGAGCACGGACACGAGCGCGCTGCAACCGAGCGAGCGCTTTTTGCAGCTCGCGCAGCCGGTGCCGTCGTCGCTGGCGCACAATGCCGACGCAGTGCAGCGTGCGTACCGCGAATACCAGGAGAAGGCGCTCGGCAGGACCGGCCTGCGCAAGATGTATATCGGTACGCTGACGCTTGCTTTGTTTCTCGCGACATTTACCGCGATGATGCTGGCGCTGGCGTTGGGCAACCAGTTGGCGCGTCCGCTGTTTCTGCTGGCTCAGGGCACCAAGGAGGTAGCGCGCGGGGATTACACGCCCAAGCGCGAAATCAAGACGAACGACGAACTGGGCTTCCTGACTCAATCGTTCAATGCAATGACGCGCCAGCTCTCCGATGCGCGCGCCGCGGTCGAGCGCAACCAGATCGAGCTCGAGCATTCGAAGGCTTATCTGGAAAGTATCCTCGCGAACCTGACGGCGGGGGTGTTCGTATTCGATCATCAGTTCCGACTAACCACGGCGAATCGCGGCGCGGAGCGGATTTTCCGGCAACCTTTTGACGCCTTGCTTGGCGTGCCCCTGGAGCAGATCACCGTGTTGGCCGCGTTCGGCGCGATGATCCGCAAGGCGTTTGCCGAACGTGATGCGGCGCGCTCCCCTGAGCAAGGCCTGCCGCCCGACACCGGACATTGGCAACAGCAGATCGCGATCGAGGTATCCGGTGAAAGCGACCCGCTGACACTGCTCGTGCGCGGCAGCCGCCTTGCGCAACCTGGCCTGGCTCATGCGCCGCAGATGGGCGCCGCGGGCTATGTGGTGGTGTTTGACGATATTTCTGACTTGATCTCGGCGCAGCGCTCGATTGCGTGGGGCGAAGTCGCCCGGCGGCTCGCGCACGAGATCAAGAATCCGCTCACGCCGATCCAGTTGTCGGCCGAGCGGCTGCAAATGAAGCTCGGCGACAAGCTCGCGCCGGAAGATGCGGGCTTTTTGAAGCGCAGTGCGACGACGATCGTCAACCAGGTTGCCGCCATGAAGCGCATGGTCGACGATTTCCGCGAATACGCGCGCACGCCTCCGGCGGTGCTCGTGAACTTACAATTGAACGAGTTGGTCACCGAAGTGTTGACGCTGTATGGGATCGAGGACGGCAAGGGCCCGTTGAAGGTGGCGCTGTCGGCATTACCGGTGATCAAGGGCGATCCGACGCAGCTGCGGCAGGTCGTGCACAACCTGTTGCAGAACGCGCTGGATGCGGTCGCGGACGTTCCGAGCCCGCATATCCTGCTCGAGACTAGGACAGTAGAATACGGCGAGCCCGATGCGCAAGGGCAATCGCGCGTCGCGGTCCGGCTTGCAGTATCGGACAATGGTCCGGGCTTTCCCGCGCGCATCCTGGCACGCGCGTTCGAGCCCTATGTCACGACCAAAGCTAAAGGGACAGGTCTCGGGCTTGCTACGGTGAAGAAAATCATCGACGAGCATGGTGCGCGTATCGACATCCGCAACCGCACGAAGCCGGGAGAACGGGGCGTGGCTGGCGCGCAGATATCGATTTTGTTCCTGCAGTTGGCCGACGGCGTCGATGCACCGGACCCTTTAGGCGACACGCGCACGCCGCAATCCGCTGCAGCGGCGAAGGACACGGCGCATACAAAAGCAATAGCGGCAACAGCGCAGACAAAGGTAGCGTAAATGGCAACCATTCTGGTGGTAGACGACGAAATGGGTATCCGAGAATTGCTCTCGGAGATCCTGAGCGACGAAGGACATGCTGTCGACGTCGCCGAAAACGCACAACAGGCACGGGAGTATCGGCAGCAATCGACGCCGGACCTCGTACTGCTTGACATCTGGATGCCGGATACTGATGGTGTGACGCTGCTCAAGGAATGGACGGCACAGGGCCAACTAACGATGCCGGTCATCATGATGTCAGGGCATGCGACGATCGACACCGCGGTCGAGGCGACGAAGATTGGTGCGTTGAATTTCCTCGAAAAGCCGATTGCGCTGCAGAAGCTGTTGAGTGCGGTCGAACAAGGGCTGGCGCGCGGAGAGGCCGCACCGTCGGCGACGGCGGCCAGCAAGCCGCCCGTGCCGGCGACGCAAACGATCGCCGGGGCGGCAGCGTTGCCGGTCGCGGACGCATTGGATGCCGCGTCCAATGGTGTGGCAGGCGTGCCGACCACGGCCATCTCGTTCGACATTCCGCTGCGCGATGCGCGCGACGCGTTCGAGCGTGCGTATTTTGAATATCACCTCGCGCGTGAGAATGGCAGCATGACGCGCGTTGCGGAAAAGACCGGGTTGGAGCGTACCCATCTGTATCGTAAGCTTAAGCAGCTTGGCGTCGAACTGGGCAAGAACAAGTCGGAATAACGGCGCCGCGCGCTGCCCGCCTCGCTGCACCGCCCGTGCCACGTGTGCCACGCCGAAAAAACTTGAGGTCTGCAGCCGACCTTGATATAATTTTTGCTTCGCGTGGCCCGGTAGCTCAGTTGGTAGAGCAGCGGATTGAAAATCCGCGTGTCGGTGGTTCGATTCCGCCCCAGGCCACCAAGTCTGACAAGGGTTCCGAGCAATCGGAACCCTTTTGCATTTCTGGCGGTGTGCCAGATTTGTGCCTTAATGTGCCAATGTTCGCCGCATACGCTGCAACATGGTCCCGCCCCAGGTGCGCATAGCGCAGCACCATCTGATAGCTGGCCCATCCTCCCAGCTGCTGAAGGATAGGCAGCGGCGTGCCGGCTTGCACGTGCCAGCTTGCCCACGTATGCCGTAAATCGTGAAACCGTAGCCCCGCTACTCCCGCACGAGCACATGCCTTTTGCCATGCGTGATTGTAGATACGGCCGATGGGCGCCCCCCTATACACGAACACGTAGCGCTTGTGCTGCCCTTGTTGCTCGCTCAATACAGCCAAGGCATCGTCGTTCAGCGGCACGGAAATCACCTTGCCAGCTTTGGCCTGGTCGGCGTGAATCCAAGCCAACGCCTGCGCTTGATCAACCTGCGTCCATTCCAACAGTCGCACGTTCGATTCTCGTAGCCCCGTTGCCAACGCGAACCGCGCCATCTGGCGCAGGTGCGCTGGCAGTTCGGCTAGTAGCCGCTGTGCCTGTGCACGCGTAAGCCACGTCAGGCGCGCGCTGCGCTCCGGCAGCTTGCGAATCGGAGGAACCGCGTCAATCCACCCCTGCGCATGACAGTGATGCAGGATGACCGAGAGCGCGGCTATATGCCGATTTACCGTCGCGCACGCTACCGGGCTACCCCGGTAATTTTCCGCTGCCTTCGTCTCAATCAGCGCCTGGATGCGCTCCCGATTGATATCGCGCACGCACTCCCCTTTCAACTGACCGGTCAGCCAGCGCAGGCGCTGCTTTGTCGTCTCGAGCGAGCGCTGGTGCTGGTTCTGCTTGAGCCAATGCACGACAGCCGCTTCCCATGTCACGGCCGGTCGCTCACCGAGCTTTTTTTGCCGCCAGTAATCGCTCGCAACCTTGGCGGCAAATTCTTCCGCCTCCCGGCGATCCGAGGTGCCAGAAGATCGTCTAATTCGCGAGCCGTCGAGGCTGAGGTCAAACCACCAGGGCCCATTTTTTTGCCGTTTGTAGAACCGCATTTCCCGCCTGCTTTTTCGTATTGCCGTCTGAGCCAATCTATCACGTCGACGTCCACGAGTACCCACGCTCGGCCAATCTTTGCGGCCGGTAGACCGTGGTGCTTGATGCATTCGGACACCGTCTCGGGCGTGGTGAACAGCCACGCTGCTGCGTCTTCCAGACTCATTGTGCGCATCGTGATTGCCTCGTTTTCAGGCTGTGCGGGAGGGGGACAGGCAGCGCAACTCATGGAATGATGGATGAGACAGTTTTTCAAATTTAACCATTTGATTTTAAACAAATTTCTTTGCCATCAATTGCCATCATTTAGGCATGGCAAGGGTCAAAAACTCGTGGCCTAAAAAATAGGCAGCGTTCGTCACTCATGGCAAAACGCACATGACTCGTGGCAGCGCGTTGGGGCTGATTTCTTGCCTTCTTTGTACTCTTTCTTCTTATTTTTCAATAAGTTAGAGAGAGATAAGATAGGGGTGGGGAGGGCCGGCACAAAAACCAGACTCGTGGCAAAAAAGGCCCAACTCGTGGCAAATCGAGCATGACCCATGGCGGTACTCTTCTCAAGAATCAAGGACTTACGAGCGCACCCCCCCAAAAACCACGACTCGCATGCGCTACCTGGGCGGTTCCCGCGTGGCAAAACCCGTGTGCGGCCCTGCGCCCGCGCCGCTCGCGACGTTGCCCGGCCGTTTCGGCTCGCTAGGGAGTGGGGCGAAGTGAACTGAGTAGCGCAATCTATGACCGCTATGCGATTGGATGAAATGAAGGAAGCGGCTACTGCCGCACGGTGGTTGCAAGGGCTGAAAGCGGTTCATACGTGCCCCCTTGCAAGCGCGTCGGTTGCCAAGTCTTCACGAATGGACACATGCAGGCCGAAGCCGGTTAAGCGTTCGAGTGAGATCGGTGTGAGATACGGCACACGACGGGTATAGATGCGACGCTCCACTTCCTTGTCGCCGACGACGACACCGGCGTGCTTGAGCTGCGCTTTGAATACGCGGTCGGACTTTACCGGCAGGCCGTTCCACTTATCACGTAGGCTGCTCGTGTGCGCGATGTGGTCCATCACGTGACCGGTGCGCAGCAGCAGACAGAACTCACCATCGACAGTGTCGAACGTGAACGGATGCTTGTAATTGCCGCCGTCGATCTCGGACAGCACGGTTTCCATGATCCAGACCCATGGCTCGCGGTCGGCGCTCGTCTCGGCGATGTGGCCGTTCATCTCGGTGAGCAGGTCGCGCGGGAAGTCGCCTTCGCTCGGGTCCATGCCGGCGAACTCGGTCAGGTAGCGCCAGGCGAGCGCGACGGCCGCGTAGTTACCGGCCATGCGCTTGGCGCCGTCGTCCTCGCCGCTCGCGCGGCAATGGGCCAGCGCCATGTCGCGCAGCTTCGCGTATTGCTCAAGCACAGCCTGCTTGTTCAGGCTGGCGAGGAATTCGAGCCATTGCCGGACCGGAAAGCGCGGCAGATTGTCGGGCAGCAGCGGGCCACGTTTGCCGGTCAGCGTCGTGCGCACGAGTTTGCCGAGCAGACTGCGTACCGGTACGTCCTCGCCGGCCAGCATCACCGGTGCGCACAGCAGGTATTCGGTCATATCGGTGCCGCGGCGCGTGACGGTGTACTGGTAATTCTCTTGCAGCAGCCCAACCGCCTTATCGATCACGTCCTGCCGGCGCGCGGACAGCTCTTCCCATCCGACCGGGTGGCTCGTGTGGCTAATGCTGGTCAGCAGGCGAAATTCCGTTTGCAGCGACTGCCCGGAGAACATTGTGAATGCAAGCGAGCGTTCGAGCCGCTTGATCAGCGTTGACTTACCTGCACCCTTGTTCGCCTGGATCGTGATATGTGGCCAGAAGCCGAGCAGTGCTTTTAGATGGCCGCCCAGCGACCACACAAGCGGGATTGTCGCGGCGTTCTGTTTAAACGTCGTTTGGTAGGCGGTGATGACGCGGCGCGCGTCGCTGACTGGGCCGCTTGGGAACGTCAGATTGTGATACGGACATTGTTTGTCTGCTTCGGTGAAATAGCAGTCTGGGCCTTCGTTGACGATTAGTCGGCCGTCGCGCCATGCGAGCCCGACGAAGTTTGCCGCCTGGCGCGCGCCGAGGTTGGCGCCGCGCTCCAGGATGTTGACCATGCGCTTGAACGGCGCTGGCGCCCAGATCGGGCCGAACTTGCCCCACTGGTCGACGTTGTGCAGCTGGTCGTCAAGCATCACGCGGCGGATCAGCTGCGCGCCGTGCCGTGGCGCCTGCACGGACACGGCGAAGTAGACGGTCGGCGCTTGGTCGGCGTCGCCCGTCATCGTTGACGTTGCGCTTGCGACCGACACGCGGCTGATACCGGCGATGCGAAAGCCGCACAGATCCGTCATCACGGGCGTTTCAACGCCGGATTCCTCGTTGCGGTCCATTTTTGTGATGTAGCTGGTGAAGTCCGGGCGTACGCGAAAGCGCCAGTATTGCGCGAAGTCGTGCGACGGCAGAAAGATGCGTGGCCGGCCGCGGCGCGTGGCGTCGCCGGCCAGGCCTGCGATCAGCCAGGGCTCGATCTGCTCAAGCGCGCGCGCTAGCTCGGTCGGGCCGCGCAGTTGCAGGTAGTCGTTCACATCATTGATCGGTTTGCGTGTCGTCTCGCCGTCCGCGAGGTCAGCGAGCCAGCCGGCCTGGTCAACGAGCACGGCACTGATATTTAGGCTCGTGAGCCGCTCGTAGAGTGCCCACGCAGCTTCAGGCCCCGGCCGGTGGCCGGCGCGCGGGTGGTCGTCCGAGAACGGCTCGTCGTTGTCCAGGCAAATGACGACTTGTTTGCCGCGCAGGAACGCGAAGTCGATGTCGTTGACGTTAGCGAGGCCGCGCAGCGCGAGCGCGGCGGTACCGGACATTGCGCAGGTATCGACCGACAGCGCATTGATCGCGCTTTCGACGATGAACACGCGCTTCGCCTTGTCGAGCTGGCGAGGATCAGCGCTCCAGCCGTAACCGGCTTTGTCGCCCTGCGTCTGCGTCTTAACGCCACCGTTGAGTGTGGGATCGACATAGCGCATATCGACGGCGACGACGCGGCCGTCGCCCGGCGCGCGCACGATGAACGCGGCGGCCGGGCCGGCGTGGCCGACCTCGCCGGCGGCGACCTTCGAGCTCGTCCAGGTGTTGAAGCCCAGGGTGCGCGCGGCGATCGCCGTGTCCATCGCCGCGGCGCAGATACCGCGGCCACTGAGGTAGCCGCGCACGCGATCGCGTTCGGCCAAGCACCGATCGGCGATGTATTCGACGGTCGATTTCTCGCGGTGCTCGGCGTGCGTTGGCCGGTCCAGTGGGATACCGTAGGCATCGTGCAGGTAGCGCACGGCGTCGGCGACGGTGCCGCCACGGGCGTGGATCACCAAGTCGATGCACGAGCCGCCGGCGTCGGCGCTGTGGTCGCGCCAGCCGGTGCCGTGCTTCGGATGGTTCACATAGATCGACAGGGACGGGCTCTTGTCCTCGTGCTGCGGGGAGTGATAGAGCGCCTTGTCGCCGCCGCGACCGCGCCTTAGGCCGAGCCGATCGGCGAGGTCGTGCAGGTCGATGCGTTGTTTCAGTTCGTCGATCGAGGCCATCGTGATGGATGTTGCTCAGAGAGTTGCATGGGATAGCGGCTCGGATGGAATGGCTCGCCATGGCGGGGAGCCAAGCTCATGGCGTCACTTCGCGACGGGACTGACCATGCCAGCGCAACAATGAGCGCGCAGAGCGTAAAGATGCTGACGGCGAATGCGGTGGCTGGCCCCAATAGCGGATCGAGGTGACGCAGGACGCTATGGAGTGCGAGATACAGCCCGGTCAATGAAAAGAACAGCATGAACAGCACTGTCGTGCAGAAAACGTAGTATTTCATGGCGTGGTTCCTTGTGAGTGCGCCGGCGGCCGGCGCGGTTGTGTTACTCGTCTTGGTCCTTGGCGGTTGTGCGTCGGCGGTGGACAGTAGGCCGCTTGCGGTCCGTCGAGCGAGCCCGCATGGCACGCGCGGCGCTTTCCACTACACGACGAACAGCGGTGTGGCGCATGGCGGTATCGAAGTCCCCGACCATGCGAAGGCGCTGCCATGCGCGTCGCAGCTCGCTGTCTGAGATAGACGTATGCATCGGTATCAATGCAGCGTGGCCACCATTGGCAGCAAAACGGGCATACCGGCAGCGATGTCCCATTTGCAATGGATCACATAGCCGAGCCTGCGCGCGGTACATGCGAACACGAACGGGTCGATGTCGGCATCCCAAAGGGTGCGCAGGTACTGCCGGCGCTGCTCCATGGGCAGCGAAGCTGGATCGAAGGGAAGAACGAGCGGAGCAGAAGCGAGGGTGGCCATGCGGATCTCCTTTTTGTAGGCAAAAAAAGTCCCTCACGCCGGCGCGGGCGCGATGCGAGGGAAACGGGTTGAGTGACTTGGGCCGCTAGGCCAACAGTTCTAGCTGTTGCGCAAGCTGACTACGCACATGTGGCGACAGCGGCAGATTCAACGACAAGTTGGGCGTTGCAGACGGAGAAAGCGTGCGGGCGAACTCCATGTTCACGACATAAGTGTGGCCGCACTGCGCGTTGGTGCACTGGTAAGTAACCTCACGAAAGGTCAACGACATTTCGCGACTACTGCGCGCGTTGGCGCGCGTGCGGCAATGTGGACAACGATTCAGGATCCGCATGTCGCCTTACTCCGGACGAGATACAGTGCGCGGCCGCGGCCGTTCATTTGCTTTGCAGTGCGACGCAAGCGTCGTTTCACGAGCCATTCGACGGTGGCATCGATCGATGGTAGGCCGTGATATTGGCGCACGCGTTCCAGCACGTCGCAGTCCGCATCGAGGATAAAAATGTCCGTGCTGGTATCCGACATCGTAGAAGCTACTCATGGTGGGCGGTTGAGTGCCTTGGCTCAGGCACTGGCGTGGTCAAAAATGGAGGCTTGGCGTTCAGCCAGCAGTGCTGCGGCTTCGCGCATGGCCATTTCGCGAATCATCACCGCAAGCTGCTCACCTTGGTAATTCGCCAGGGCGAGCAGTAGCGCCTGTTCGTAGTCGTCGAAGCGAATGGTGTGTTTGTGGTTGCGAACGCGTTTTGGATCGGGGTACATGTGTGCTCCTCAATTCAACTGCGAACGGGGGTTTGAGATGGGGTGGAAGTGGCATTGAAATGGCGTTTGCCGACGGAAATGAGCTCGCGTGCCATGCTCGAAATCGAGCGATGGTGGTCTGCGGCGATTTGTTCAAGTTCGGCGCGTTCGGCGGACGTCAATCCAACGTAGACGAACCTGCCCGATAGCATGCCGCGCGGCGTGCGGCGTGGGCCTGTGGTGATGGTCATGGCCGGTATACTTTTACGGTTACTCTTGCGTTACGGTTAGCCCAGTTTGACGTCCATTTTTATGGATGTCAATGTGTTTTATGGAATTTTAATGGATGGCATAGGGAAGCGGTTACGTAGCGAGCGGATGAGGTTGGGCCTAAGCCAGCCAGAATTTGCGGCGCTAGGTGGGCTGAAACACAAAACTCAGCTCAATTACGAAGCGGACGTCAGTGTGCCGGACGCGCGGTACCTGCTCGCATTGCGCGAAGTAGGTGTTGATATTTGGTATGTACTGACGGGCGAGGTAAGCTGTTCATCACTTGTCGAAGACGAAAGCGAAGTCGTTGATGGCTATCGAAAGCTGAACGAAGCGGGAAAAGCCGCAGTTCAGACCTTCATTTCTAGTTGCGTCCATACTGGATCAATGACGCTTGACGCCGACCCAAACTCGCCCGATAGACGAGTTAAACGCCTAGCCGAAAACCGGCGGGCAGCCCTTGATCAGCGTATGGCAGAAAATGTTGAGCGTGCAATGGCTGAGATCGAGCGACAACGTAGAGAGCGGGCCGCGAAGACAAAAAAAGGTTGAATCGTTGTTCGTGATTATTGGATGGCGATTGTGCGTCTTGCCTCAATGCTATATGGCACCGCTGCATATGGGCTATTGCTCGACACACTAGCCATGCGATGGCGCGCATTGGCACAGTGTGACTGCAGCGTGTACGACAGGTAAAGTAATTTAGTGTGACTAGCGATTATTGCAGCGCTGCACGAACTCAGTGTTGGTTACGCGAAGCTTAAAGCTTTGCTACGTATGTGCCGATACCGTGCTGCTATGCCGCTGATAGACGATTCATGCCTTAATACTTTCAGGCATTCTGTCTTGAGTGTACGGCACAAACCAAAGTCCTATGCTAGAAGCGCCATCTACATACACTTTCAAACGCGACATAGTACGATAAAGGATATGGGGCCATTACAGTTTACTCGCCGATTTAACTCGGCAATTAGTTAGCATTGCAATTTATGGGGCATACTTACGCCTTGAAGCGATGCTAGATGGTGAACGTGTAAGTAAAGGTCCAAAATATGTACACCGATATGAAGCAAATTGACAGTATGATCGGCGCGGCGACTGCGGCGGAGCGTGATGCTGGTGCTCGCCGGAAAAGGGTGTTAACTGAGCCGCGTACAGACTCGACCGCTGATACGCGTCTGGAGGTTCGCAACGCGATTGACGATGCGATGGAACTTACGACTCTTGCCCTTGAGACAGCACTCCAAGCGGTCACGTATTTGCACGTGGCGCGCGCGGCGCTGGCAGCAGAAGATGAAGGGCGTTTGCTGCAGACCTCTCGCGATGCGAATAAAGGCGTTGATCAATAATCAAGCTGAGTTGTGGTAATGCAAGTGGTACTGTGAATTCCTCACAGGTCGCAAGACATCGCAGGCCGGCTTGACCGCCCACAAGGTTTCGTCTTTGAGGTCGAAAGCGGTAATCGCCGGCTCGATGTGATTGAGCTGTTCAATTTTCTGCGCGCGCTCGAAGCCAATCCGCACGACTTCATCAAAAAGCTGATGTCCCACTCAGCGTCTTCGTTGCCGCGCTAAGAGCGGTTTTCTACGCCCGTGGCCGCAGCGAGCGGCGTAGACCTGTGGTGCGAGTCATGATCGGTATACTTCAGCGCATAGCCTTGCATTACTGAAAGTTGAGTGTAATGCCATCAATTGAGAGTCTAAAAATCAATGAATACAAATGAAAACATTTGGTACACGTCTTCGTGAAGAGCGACTGCGTCTTGGGCTCAGTCAGGAAGAGTTTGCTGCCGTAGGGAAAGTAGGGCGAGGGGCGCAGGCGAATTACGAGTCCGGCGAGCGATCACCCGATGCGAAGTACTTGGTCGCTGTCGCTGAGCTTGGTATCGACTTGCTTTATATAGTGACCGGGACCAGACAGGTGGAATCCGGGTACCATGAGGCGGCACCTGCTGAGACCACTAGCGCCGAAGAGCGCGAATTGATTGAGAGCTACCGAAGCTTGACTGAAGTCGGGAAGGCCGCCCTGCAGGTGTTTCTCGCGACCTGTCTGAAGTCGCCCCGGATGAGTGCGACGTCGAGGCCACGACGCGCGAAGCGTCTAGCAGAGAATCGCCGTGCGACGCTTGATCAACGTACTGCTGAGAACGTCGAACAGGCAAAATTGGAAATCGAGCGCTTGCGTTGGGAGCGGGCAGCTAAAGCAAAAGGCAAGTAGCGTTGCCAACTGTGAACGATGGGCTGGGCACGGTGGGAGGCGGTGAAATGGCGTTTGCCGACGGATATGAGTTTACGTGCCATGCTTGAGATCGAGCGGTGATGATCAGCGGCGATTTGCTCGAGTTCGGCGCGTTCGACTTAGGTGAGGCCGACATAAATGAACCGCCCCTATAGCGTGCCGTGCGGCGAGCGGCGTATGCCTGTGGTGATAGTCATGATTGGTATACTTCAATATATAGTCTTGCAGTATATAAGGTAAGTTTAATGGCATCAAATGTGCCCTTCAATAATTATTGTGGGTTCCAATGAGCAATGTAGGCACGCGATTACGAGAGGAACGTTTGCGCCTCGGGCTAAGCCAGGAGGAGTTTGCGGCGGTGGGGGGAGTATTGCGCCGCGCGCAGTCGAACTACGAATCGGACGAGCGCTCACCCGATGCCAAATATCTAAGCGCTGTGGTGGATGTGGGTGTGGATTTGCTCTACGTGTTGCGGGGAGTAAGACAGCCAAGCAGTGCATTGGCCGGAGCAGGTGCCTCGACCGAAGCTGATAGAAATGAGCAAGATCTAGTCGATAACTACCGTCAACTCAATGAAGCCGGGAAGGTCGCACTGCAAGTGTTTCTATCGACCTGTCTGAAGTTTCCCACGATGAGTGCGACGTCGACGCCACGACGCGCGAAGCGTTTAGCAAAGAATCGCCGTGCGATGTTTGGTCAGCGTACGGCTGAGAACGTCGAACGGGCGAAATTGGAAATCGAGCGCTTGCGTCGCGAGCGGGCAGCTAAAACAAAAAATAAGTAGCGTTACCTTTACGGATATAGGGTTATCGACTTCCGAATTGGTTCAGGTTCGCTTGAGAGCGGACGCGCGGCATGCGATGACTTTTGCATTTCTGCGCCCAGCTGTCGCGATACACTTGGCTCACAGCATAAAGAAAGTAAGGGCAATTTACAGTTCTGCTGCTGTCTGTCGCGTGCGCGCGCCGACGCACGCAAGCCGATGCGTGCGAAGCGCACCACGCTACCTCAGACTGGATGCGTTTTAAGCCACTCGCGCAGCGCATTGTTCATACGAGTTTGCCAGCCGTCGCCGCTCGCCCGAAACTGCTGGAGCACGTCCGCGTCGTAACGAACCGTCACAGCGATTTTGGGCTGTTCCAGTTTCGGCCGCCCACCACGTCGCTTCATTTGCGCAAATTGTTCGTCGGTGGGCACGAACGTGTCGGGGTCAGCGGCAATGCCGCGTTCGATCGCAGCTTCTTCCTGCGCAGTGTTACGAATCAACGTCGATCGCTTGTTCATAACGGTTAATCTCCCGGTTATTGGCTTTGCGTAAACTGATCACACGAAACGTGTCGCCGCGCTGCGTGAACACCACGCAGTAAAGGCGCTCATTGATTACCGCGTAACCGATCTCGCGCAACTCGCCGTAGTCGGCACGATCGTCAGCGAAACACCAGACCATTGACCAATCGATAGAGTGTGCCAACTCCATCGAAACACCGTGTTTGCACTTGTTGACTTCATTTTTCGCGGGGTCAAAGATCGCCTTCATTAAATTATTGTAGTAACAAAAACTGTTTGACGCAACAGATTTTTGTAGTTACGGATTCCAGGGGAGACGTTTGGGCGCGTGCTCTGGATGGGATGGTCGAACGCGGTATTCGCCGGCTCGATGTTGTCGAGGTACTGGACTTCCTACGAGCGCTCGAATCTGATCCGCATGACTTTATCAAAAAGTTGATATCCCGCTCAGCGCCTTCGTTGCCGCGCTAACGCTGGTTTTCTGCGCTCGTGGCTAGGGCCGGCCTTTGCGGAAATGCGATCGGTGTCGGTCGGTGGTGGGATCGCCGCGCACCTCCAGTTCAAGCGCGGTGGTAAATCCGCCTTCGCCGATGGTGTGCAGGGCCTGCTTCACCAGCCAGGGCGTTTCGTCGATTTCCGGTTTAAAGCCTGACACCGTGACGGGCATCTCGGGGAACAGTTCGGCGCGGCCGTGCGCCAGCGTGTAGCTTAACGTCGCCTGACTGCGCTGCATCCGGTTAAATTCGGCTTGCGCCGCCGCGCGTGCTTCCGCTTGCGTCGCGTACTCCTCGGGCAGCACCTTGACGTTCTTGTTGTTCTGGCCGCCGACGATCACGGACTGGCGCTTTGCGCGCCCGTTGACGTGGTAGTGCGCCCGCACGGCCGCGTAGTTCTCGCGCTCGGACACGTGGTAGCGATGGCTGTCACCACTGGCACGTGTCAGTTCAAGCACGTCGAGCGGCTTGCCGCTTACCGTGCGTCCGCTGCCGATCGGCATGAACAGCAAGTGCAGGTCTTTGACGTTCATCACCGCGTCATAGCGTTTGGCCAAGCGCGTGAGAAACGACATGTCAGATTCGTGCGTCTGGTCGATGTGCTCGATTAAGATTTTCGCGAGCGCGTCGCCGACCGCTGGGGTCAGCGCGTAGCGCGCGGCGATCGTGCGCACGATCGAGCCGATTGTCTGCCGGTGCCAGCTTTTCTCACGCCGCTCCTGCATGCCGCTGGTCATCGCCGCAGAACGTGCACGGACGGTGAGGATGTCGGGGCTGCCGCTGTGCTCGACTTCGTTCACCACGAAGCTGCCTTTGTCGATCAGCGGCTCGCCTACCCATCCGAGCGCCACCTTAATCCGCGCGCCGCGGTTAGGGATCGCCAGGTCGTTTGTTGAGTCGTCAAGCACGAGGTCGATCGTGTCGGCTTCGTCCGATCTTGACTCCGACAGACACAGCGATACGAGCCGTGGCATAAGGCGGCGCGACAGGTCACGGCCGTCCAGCAAAATCTGGTAGTCGGGTTGCGGATGAACACGCGCAATGCGCGGCGTGTGTCTGCTCGACGACGCCGTCATCAGAATCTGCCTGGTTGTCGCGTTGTCCAGCCGCGCTGCACGCGCAGTGCGTCATCGTCGACGCGCTCCAGTGTCAGCATAAATTCGATCTTGCGCGGTGTGCCGTCGGCGGCATGGTATGTCTGCGTCTCATCGAGTGCGGCGATTACGTATGCGCCGTAGACATGGCCTGCGCCGTCAACCAGCACGTAAGCGTCGCCGGTATCGGCCATGGCCGCAAGTTCGCGAATCGATGCGATGGTGCCGACCATCTCGGGCGCCACGAGCCCGTTGAGCGTGATTGTGTCCTCGCCCGCGCCGACGAATTGGCGCGCGTCACGCGCCCCGACGCGCGAGCTGGTCGGATGCTTCCACGTGCGCCGCCGCTGCAATTCGTGAAACGGCGCGCTCGATAGGCTAAAGACGAACTGGTCAAGGGACATTAGCATGATCGAATCAATCGGAAAGGCGCGAGCCGGCGCGCGCTTGCTTGGCCCGTTCGCGGCGTTCGAGCGCGGCCTCGACGGCGCGTGCGATCGCCTGCGCGTCTTGTCCCGGCTGCGCGTAGATGTTGATGGTCACGTGCGATGCCGGCTGTGACGACGCCGGCGTCTGCGCTGCCGGGGCCGTGGCGAGTGGCGGCCGGCTGTCGATTGGCACGGTGGGCGACACGAGCGGCTTGGCGAGCGCCGTGTCTACCGACAGCACGGGCGTGCCGAACGACGCGATGGCGGTGGTTGCGAGGCTAAGCGCGGCTTTTGCGACGTGTCGCTGCTGCTCTTGCATGCCAAGCGCCGCGCCTTCGCTGACAAAGCCACCGAGCGTCGCGAACACGCGGCTCGGGCTATGGATGCCGAGCTTGTCCTTAAACCAATTAACCGTGCTCGTAGCCACGCCCGCAATCGCGTCTCGCACCTTGTTCAGCCTGCCCGTGATACCGCCGACCAGCCCGTCAATCAAGCGCGCGCCGATGTCGCCGAACCAAGCGCCCATGCCGCCTAACTTCGATTTCACCCAGTCGAGCGTTGCGTCCCATTTCGACTGAATCCAATCGAAAGCCGCACCGAATGCGCCCTTGATCGTCTGCCATAGCGCCGCGAATTTCGGTCCGAGCGTATCCCAGTTTTGCCAGATCAAGAAGGCCGCGGTGGCGATCAGTGAGAGGATGGCGAGCAACGGGTGCGCGTGCGCGACGCGGCCGAGCACCATGACGGCGCGGCTGAGCAGGGCGAAGGCTCGTGACGCCACGGCAGCGCCTTGCACCAGCGCGCTGCGTAGCAAAGACGCCAGTGCGCCGAAGGCGGTGCGTAGCACCCCAGCTTGGATACCCAGCGTGGTCAGGCTGAACCGCACGACAGCCAGCGGCCCCAGTACGCCGGCTAGCACGATCGCGAACGTGCCGACGACGGCGAGCAGTGCGGCCAAGCCTGCCGCCAGCGCGACGATCACTTTTGTCGCTTCTGGGTGCGCTTGGATTGTCTTCAGTAGCTTGTCGGCAAGCTCTCGCGTCTTGTCCAGCGCAGCGTTGTACATCGGTGTGACGCGCTCGCCGATTTCGTTTTTAAGATCACGCAGCTTCGCGTAGGCGTCTAGCTCCTTGCCGCTTGTTTGCGCTTGAGCGAGCTGGTGCATGTCCTCGATGCCATACGCGCCTTGGCTAAGCTTCGCGCTTTTATGAATTTGGGCGCGCTGCAAGTACATTGTCGAGTACAGGTTAGCTGCGGTACGGTTCGTAAAAATTGAGCCGATCACGCTTAACACCTGCTTTTCTTCGATGATGCCCTTCTTTTCCAGCGCCGGCAGCAGCGTTTGCTCCAACCATTCGAAGGGCGACGCCTTAAATTGCTGCGAATTGAGCAGCGCACCGTCAGAGAACTTTTTGACTCGCCCGAGCGGATCGTACTCGACCTTGTGCTGATCGAGCAGCCCCAGCGACATCAGCTTGCGCGACGCGCGCACCGTCGTGCGCCCTTCAATCAGGTTTTGATAGCCCGACATGAGCGCTTGACCGACCGAGTCGCCGCCCATTTCTTGGATCAGCGGTTCGAGCTGGTAATAGAACGCGTCCTGGCGCATCTGTTTTGCGGCAACGCCGCCGCGCTGGATGACGTTGCGCCACTCATCGCCGCCAACGCGCCCGCCGGTGGCCGACAACACTTTCTGCACGTAGTTGGCTTCGCGCTCGAATGCCGCTTGATCCTTGGTGCCGCCGCGCAGTTCGATGACTTTGAGCATGTTCATAAACTGCGCTTCATTCGCGTGCGCATCTTCGGCTCCGAACATCGCCTCATTGGCAAACTTCATTTTTGCCAGCGTTGGCAGCGCCATCTGCGCGTGGTGCTCGTCTGCGAAGATCGACAGCGCATCGCGCATCAGCGTCATGTTTTCCGACGTGCTGACGCCCATCATCTTCATCGAGCGCACGTACTGCTCGGCGTCCTGTGTCGCCTGCTCGCCCAGGCCTAGCGCCGTGATGCGCGCGCGCTCGGTCTGGACGCTCTTCGTTTCGCCCAGGGCTTGGCGCAGCCCGCCCAGCATCGGTGCGCCCGTGGCGCGCGCGGCGTAGCCACCGATCGCCATGCCGCCAGCCGCGCTTTGCAGCGCATGCATCTTGCCACGCGCTGCGCCCAGCTGCTTCTCGCGCTCGGCGATGGCTTCAAGCTGGCGTGTCTGCGAGTGCATCGCCGCGGTCGTGGACGCGATGCTCGCACGCAACGCCCGCTCGTGCTGAGCAAGGTTGCGCGTGTGAATGCCTGTGCTGGCGAGTTCGCCGCGCAACTCGCGCACGCGTGCTGACTGTTTGGCGTGCTCGCCCGATAGCCGCGCCGCGGTCCGCTTCGCTGCTTCGAAGTCAGCGATCATCTGGCGCGACGGTGGGCCAAACGCGTGCAACGAAGCCGCCAGGCTTTTTGCACGTGCCCGCGCTTGATTGAGCTTTGACGCGGTCGCAGCTAGAGTCGTGCGCATCTGGCGAAACGACGCCACCGCCTTGTGCTGCTTGCCCAGCGCGGCAAGCTCAGCTCGCGTGTGCTTGAGCGACTGCGCGAGCCCCTGAGTGCTGTTGAGTAGGGTTTTCAGGGGCCGGGTGCAATTGTCGATCATGTCGAACATGACCCGTAGTTTGAGCGCGTTGTCCATCGTCACGGGTGTTGGCTACGTATCCGGGCGCGCTCGCGCCAGTCCATCAACTCGGCAAGGCTCAAGCCGTCCATGTCGCGCGGCGCCCAACCAAAGACTGTCGCGATGTCGGCCATCGCGTCTTCTACGCGCTCGGCGATTCCATGCTCGCTTTCAGCGCCTTGGGCATTAAAAAACCGGCGAACATCCCCCCCAGTGCCACGAGGTCGGCCGGGTCCATATTGACTACGTCCATCTCGGTCAACATCGGCGTGCTAATGCGCGGCAGCACCTTGCGCAACGCGTCCACGTCCAGATTCACGAGCGCGGTGAGCGCCGTGCCGCGCAGCGCGCCGGCCGTCGGCTTGTGCAGGGTGACCTGCGTGAGGCTTTGTTCACCGCGCCTGATCGGCGTGTCAAAGGTGTGCGTGTGCTGCGCGCTCGCGTCAAGCTCGGTGGCGCTCGCCCCGGTGTGCGTGGTGTTGATTTCGGTCATGATCGTTTCGGGTCGGTGGTAAGATCGCATGCGTGGCCCACGCGTAGCGTGGGCCGTGTGTTAGAGGCCGATCGCTTGACTCAGCCCGCTTGCAAGGTCGATACCGTTGATGCGCTCGGCCATGTTGATGAAATCCAATTCGATAAGCTCGCGCCCGTTCACGGATAGCTTGTAGTAGCTCGCGTTGGTCGTCACCTTGAACTGAGTGTCTTCCTTGGCCTTCGCGCTGCCAAAGTCGATTTCCTCGTGACGCCCCTTGACGACGATTTCGACCGAGTCGTAGTCCGTGCTGTCCTCGCGTTGATAGCCGCCCGCAAAGCGCAGCAGCACGCCGTCGTGCTGCATCGCGCCGTATTGTTCGAGCACTTCGACCATCAAGCCGCCGCATGTCCATTCGAGCTGGATCTCTTCATTGCCAAAGTCGATCTTGACCGGGCCGCTCATGCCGCTGCCTTGCCACGGCTCCATCTTGCGCTTGAGCTTGGGCAGCGTGATCTCTTCCACTTGGCCCACGAAGTTCGTGCCGTTGTGAAAGAGGTTAAAGCCTTTAAGTTTTCGGGGCATTCCCATCGTCGATCCCTCCTATTAGGCTGCCACGCGCGCGGCGAAATCGGCCAGATACCGATCGGTGATGCGCTGGCGTAGCATGAGGTTCTCCAGTGGCGGCACCGGCGTGTAGTCGTAGTCGATGTACGCCTTGCCGGCCTTAAGCACGGCGGCCGTGTTCGGCTCAGGATCAAACCAGGATGTGCCGCCCACGAGATAGCCGGCGGCGCGCTGAGCGCGGAACCAGCCGTTGATACTCTCGATCATGTCGCGCGGCAACGATGGATTGAGCGGGCCATCGACCACCGGCATCTGTGCTTGCGCAATCGAGTCTTTGACCACTTGCGCGGTGCGCGTGTAGTTTTCGAACGCGAACAGCGGATCGTCCGAACATGTGCGCGAGCCCCAGAACCGGAACCCGTTGCGGTTGATCAGCGTGGTGACCTCGTGCTCGTTCAGGTAGCCAGCGTCGGTCGCTGGGTCTTGAAGGTCCCAAAACACGTCGCAGCTGATACCGGTGACGCCATTGACGGCGACGTTAGACAGCGTCTTGTGCCAGCCAATATCGTTGTCGATCTTTGCGCGCAGTCCAACCGCATAGGCGGTGGCTGGGACCACGACCGTAGCGTTCACTGTGTCATCCCAGGCCAGAAAATCCGGCCAGATCACCATCAACTCGCGCTGGCTCAATTGCCGACGGTATGCGACCGCTTCCTGCTTTGTTTTGCATCCGTGGGCCGACACATACGCAAAGCCGCGCAGCGCCTGCGCGATCGAGCCCAAGGCAGCCGCCACCGGTGCGGTATCCAAGCCCGGTGCGGCCAATATGCGCGGCTGGATGCCGAACTTCGCTTGCGCGGCGAGCAGTGCCTTCATGCCGGTGTACTGGCCATCGTCGGTTACCGTGCCAATCACATGGCTGGTGGTTTGTGCTTCGTCGTCGCCTTCGGCCACGCGCACGACGATCGTAATGGGGTGGGTTTGCTGACTGATCGCGGTGAGCGTCTTGCGCAGCGTGCCGCACTCGCCGGCTTGACCCAGCGCTGATGCGACGTGGGTGATAAGCACCGGTGTGTCGAGCGGGAACGTCGCCTCATCGGCATCGTCGGCGGTAGCGACAACGCCGACGATCGCCGTCGATATAACGCGAATCGGGCGCGTGCCTTCGTTGATTTCAACGACGCGCACGCCGTGGTGGTAGTCCTGCGGCATGTTAAACACTCCTTCGGTGGCAGGTCATGGGGTAACGATGGTCGGCTATTCGCTGTCGGAGACATCGGGCGTGGAGGCGGTGTCCGTATCGAGCTCGGGCACTGGCTCGTCGTCGAGCGACGTGTCATCGGCGTGTTGCACGGCGGCATGTTGCACGGCGTAGCGTGACGCGCGATGTGCTTTTTGCTCGTGCACCTGCGAGAGCACGCGCTCCGATAGCACTTTGGTGACAATGGCCTGTTCATCCGGGGGCGCCGGCCATTGGACGTGGGCCGGAAAGTCGGCGGCATTCACGACGCGGACGAGTTCCATCTGGTAATGGCTCCATGCCTTGAATAGAGCCACTTGCTCGTCGGATAGCAGGCCCGCCGCATACGCATCGGCTTTACCCGCGTTGGCCGCCTGCGCCTCGCTCATGCGTCGGTCAAATTCGCGCATTGCCGCGTCGCGCTCGCGCTGCGCGACGATGCGCGGATCGATCTGCCAGCCCTCGTCTGTCCACACGTATTCGTCACCAGGGCACGGGATCGGCGTGAGTCCCGCGTCGTCGGCGGTGATGCCGGGGGCAAGGATTTCTGCCGCTGCGCCATTGACTTTGCGGAATAAGCGCTGGCCGCGAAAGTCGGGCAGTAGCACCCATGCGCCGTCGCGGAAAAATGGCCATTGATTGCGCTAGCGCTCTGGCAGTGGCACGTCGGTGCAGCAAGAGGGGATGAGCCAACGGATTGGGTTGATTGGGTCCGGGTCAGCGAGGCGGCTGCTGACGTATTGGCCGGTTTGGTGGTCGTATTGGTGTATCAGCATAAGAGATGACCGGATTAGTAGGCGCGGATCATCGCGAGCAGCGCGATGTTGCACGGGCGCGCTTCCATGCCGCCGTCGATATTAATGGTCACGATATGGGTGTGTATGCCCTCTGCGTCGAGGTGCACGGTATGGCGGTGCAGACCTGCGGGGTCGATATGCACACCGTGGCTATGCCCGCCGTTCCAGCTGGTCATGCCCCATACGTTGTCCCCATCAGTGCGTTGTGAGCCGATTAGATTATTGCCGCCATGAAATCCCCAGGGTGGGTTATACCCAGGGTGGTTTTCCCCCCACGGCGAAATGTGTTGGTGGTCGCCCACAGGGTGGGCGTGGCCGCCATGCTGGTGATGGCCTTGTTCATCGGTCAGCCCAGTATGGTGATGTTCACCGTCCCACGAGGCCCTTGCCGAGTGGGCGTGTCGGCGGTTCTGGCTGTCCTGCCACGTGCCGATGTCGCGGCCCGGATCAACGCCGCGCCCGTCATCCCAAAAGCGCAGGTGCTCACCGCGCACCTCGGGGATCCGAAACGTCGTCTCACCGTCGCCGGTGGAGAAGCACCCGGGATGATAGGGCCATTCGTCTTCGGACACGAGCGCGCCACAAGTCTGCGCGTAGGTCCACAATTGCGGATAGTCGTCCCGCTGGATCAACACGCCCGCCAGTTTCAGGCAGCCCGCCCGCACGGTGGTGCGCGCCTCGATGATGATTTGACCGATGGACGCCTCACGGATCGCGTTGGCAACAAACTGTGTCGTCGCGAGCTTGCGTGACACATCTCCGACGGCAGGTGTGGCGGCGGTCGCTATACCGGCCACTTGCAACGTGCTCGCCCCGTCGTCGGTGGCGCCTTCGCCGATCAACACGCGTCCGTCGCTGCGCGCAAGCTGCACTGTCGTGACGCTCGTGCCCGTACGATTGACCGTTAGCCAAGGGCGGATCGTGGCCCCGGTGTCGTCAAGTAGGCGCGCGTCGAACGCATTCGTGCTCGTCTTCACGTCCCAGACTTGCTGGTCTGCTGGCGCGTGCGGACAGTGAAAGGCAATGCGTCCCCCGCTGTTGGCGCCCACTATCACGCCCGCGCGCGGCGTGGGCAGGTCGGTGAGCGTGCCATAAAACGCGCCGATGCCGTTGACCAGCACGTCAGAGGCATCATCCAATAGGCGTCGCCACGTGCTCCATAAGCCGTTGTAGCGCACGCGCGTGTAATGCACACTGCTGTTAAACAGCGAATAGGTTTGGTACACGGAGCGCCCGGCCGCATACACTTGCAGCCGGCCTGGCACCGGAACAGGGTAATTTAAGGAGGTCGCCGCGTGTCCAGCCTGATACGTTTGATGATAGATGCCCGAGGTGACGAGCGTGTTCAGGTCCGCGTGCGCATCAAGCTCCCCACGCAGCGGCAGCGCATGCGTGAGCACCCAATCGCGCGGGGCATAGCGACGCGCGGCGGTGCGCGGCGTGAGCACCCGCGAGTCATCTTTGCCGGCGTTGACTTCGGCCTGAGTCGCAAGCTCGACAACCCCGCGCGCGTCAGTCGTCGCCGGCGGGTTTAAGAATGACGCCGGTCCAAACTCGAGCGTGGCCGCATCAATCGTTACGAAGCGGATATCAGTGGACAGCAGCAGTGTGGCGGCCGCGGATTTTTCCATGATCGGGCCGTGCCCGACCGGTTGACTGTAATACGCGGCGAGCGTGCCATCCTCAAGGTAGAGCCCGAACCCGTACAGCGCATACTGATCGGGCGAGTCGTCGTGCATCGTGATGTGGATCGTCGTCGCGTCGATCGGTTGCCCGCCAAACGTATCAATACGCTTAAGTTCATAGGGCAGCTGCGTCAGTGACCGGTTCGACGCATCAAACGACGCGGTGCACAAGCCAATGTGCGTGACCCGGTGCGCAGTGGTGCCCGTGTGGCCGGGCGCGATCAATGCGGCGCGAAACGCGTCGGCGACCGTAATAAGCGTGCCTGTCATGTCAAACATCCGAGAGAAAAAGACGCCGGTACAGCCCAATGCGGGTCGCTGCGACCACGGCCACGGTTCCGGCGCGCACCGTGTGCTGCGTGAACGTGTAGTGCGCGCTGCCGCGCTTGACGCGATCCACTTCGGCGATGATGTCGGCCACGTACTGCGCCGTACAGGGCAGGTCGCCGCGCTCGCCCACGGTCATGACAATCTCGAACGTGCCGGGCTTGCCCCGCGGTGTCTGCTCGAACCATTCACGCATCGCGACATGCGCGCCAAACGACGCGCACACTTGCCGCACGGCTTCGGCCGTGCCCTTTTGGCGGGCGATGCGAATCGCGCTGCGCACGCGCGCGCGTTTGACCGATTCAGGCCAATAGTCCTTTCACGTGTCGACACCCAGGTGCCACGCCAGCCACGGCAGTAACGAGAGCGGCACCGCGTCGGCGTTCATCAGCGTGCTCAGCGGCACTGCGATGTCCGACAGGCGTGCATTCGTGGTGGCAAGACGCCGCTCCAGTCGCGTCGCACTCGGTGGTAGCAGCTCACTCATTGGCCACCCCACCGTCGATGAGCTCAATGCCGGTGCAATAGGCCGCTTCATCGCGGGCCACCGCTACGCCGTCAGCGGGGGTGTCGAGCAACACTTTCTGCACGCCGGCCACGCGCATCGACGCATACAACCCATCTTTCGTGACCTCACGGCCGATGCGATGCATGTCGCGCGCGAATTGCGCGGTGCGCCGGTTCGCTTCTGCGAGGGCCACCGCGCGGTCTGGGCCACTAAAGAATTTCAGCGTCGCGCGAATCGTGTAGGGGACAATCTTGGCGCTGCGCACGATCACTTCGTCCGTTTGCGGGCGCTTTTTTTCCAATGCTTCGCGCACGACGGCCAGCAGCGCGTCGCTGGCCGTGCCGTCGCCTTCGCGCGACAAAATGGTGACGACCATCACGCACGGCGACGGGCTGTATGCGTCGGCTGACAGCACGCGGCCATCGGCCGAGCGTGCGTGGAAAACGTACGCATCAAGCGGGCCGGCGACCGAGAAGCCGCGTGGGGCCAGTTGGATACGCTCGCGGTAATCGTCGCAATCCTCATACACCGGATCGCGACCGGCTTGAGGGTCGCCGGCGGAAATGAGCAGCCGCTTGACATCGAACAGTGCCCCCAAGTGGTCTAACGTGGCACCAGTCGCGTACGCGAGCAGCAACGCGCGCGCCGCATCGTTCACGCGCTGGCGCAGTATCAGTTCACGGTACGCGCTTTCCTGCAACAGCTTGACCATCGGCTCGGACTCGAGCGCGAGCGTCGCGGCAACCTGTGCTTGTTCGTCGGGCGGGTACAGCGCAATCAGCCGCGCCTTGCGTTGCGCGAGCAGCGTCTCGTAATCGAGCGGCTCGATGACATCGGGCGCGGGCAGCTGCGACAGGTCAATCGGGGTGGTGCTCATGCGCGGCGCTCCGAACCCGAAGCGGACATCGGCACACGCACACTGAACGCTTCGCCGGTCTCGGCCGTCATGCCTTCAATATCGACCATCTGCCTGCCCGCTCGCATTTCGGCAGGCTCGCCGCTGAGCTGCACGCGCGTGAGGATTAGTCGTGGCTCCCAACGCATCAGTGCGGTGGCAATCGCCGCGTACAGCCGCGTGCGCGTCGTGCCGTTGTTGGGCGCGTCAACGTGTTCTGGTACGTCCGAGCCGAATGTGCGGCGCTGAAGACACGTGCCCAGCGGCGTGGTGATGATGCGCGCAATCGACTGGTACAGGTGGGCCAAGCCGGTGACGGTGCGTCCCGTGGTCGCGTTCATGCCTTTCATTGCGGCGCGCTCACCAGTTGCCCGTCGCCCTGATCGCGGTGCGTGTGACGTGGCAGGCTTACGCCTTGTGACGTGACGTCGCCGGTGAAGTGCGCTTGTCCATCGATGGTCATCGTCGCGCCGGATCCGCTGTCTTGGCCGCCCTGCCCCGTCATACCCGATTCGAACGTGAAGGGGCCTTGAACGAGCAGCGCGCCGGTGCAAGTGGTTTGCTCGGCGTCGAGCGTGATGCAATCGGCTTTGACGATCGCGGTGCCCGTGTGCACGGTGACGGAAGCGGGCGACACGATTTGTACACAGGCGCCGTCAGGCAACGTGGCGCTCAGTGTGTGGCTCGCATGGTCGTAGCGAACGCATGCGCCATCCGGATACACGCGCGTGTGCACGGCCGGATCACGCGACGGCGTGTCAACGCAGTCGGAAAACAGCCCGCGCAGCGCGACGCCTTGTGCAGGGTCGCCCATCGGGCACAGCAGCAGCACTTGCTCGCCCTTCGTGGGCGGCAGCCACTCGCGTGTGGTGCCGGCCGCGAGCGTTATCCACGGAATCCAATTGGTCTGCAAGCCTGCGCCTTGCGCATCGGTTGCGTCACCGACGGCCACACGGCAGGTTGGCGGGCAACTCGCGCAATTGACATCCAGCACCACACCCTTGCGGATCAGATTGACGATCAGGCGACACAGTTCATTGGCATCCATGTCGCCCATGTTGCCGGGCGCGTGAGCGCGGTGCACGCATTGGCCTGTGTCGCGGCGGCCCACACAGCCGGCGCATCGTGCAGCGGCACGTGCACCGATCAGACAATGCGGCCCCATCGGGCTTTATCGCTTGATTCGCATGAGTTCTACGTCTATCTGTTCCAACGCGCTGTCTGAGATCGTCAATCGACTGCATCCGAGCGACGCACTGCACTTTGCACGCGAATTGCCCGACCAGTCGATCGATATGGTTCTCACTGACCCGCCGTATTCGTCGGGCGGCTTGCATGCGAGCACGCGTGCACAGCCGCCGATGCGCAAGTACATCCACGGTGGCAAAAAGGCGGTCTATGAGAATTTTGAGTGTGACAACATGGACCAGCGCGCGTGGGCGTTTTGGTGCAGCATCGCGGCCGCAAGCCAATTACGGTGTCTGATACATGCGGAACCAACTATAGTTATCAGAGTTCAGCATCTCATTGTAGGTTGCCTGATCGAATTGGTTACGCGCGAAGAAGGCCTTCATTTCAGTTTTTGCGGCTTCCCATTGCTGGCTATTGAGTTTCAGTCCAGTCCATATGTGGATATGGTGGAACGCTTCCGCTATGCCGGGTCCCTTGCTGCCGTCCAGCAAGCGCATTGCGCGCTGCCATACCTGCTTTAACAGCACGTCGTTCAACCGCGATGTTTCTTCAAGCAGCCCGAGAACCACTAGATCGCGCTGTGCAGGTAGCACGCGCTGCAGGGCGGGTTCGAGCAGCGAAAGCTCATGCGCATGTTGATCGGGTGGTAGAAGCATCATTACAGCACCTGGTAGGTAGTGTAACGCGCTGCCTAATTGATGATCCGGCAGTGACAACGTCAAATGCCGTAGATGGGCGAGGTACACTGGCCTTTGTGCCTTTGGCAACATCCATACTCGATTGGCTAGTTCGCCGATTGGCGCGCCCCGATGCGACGCTGGCAGGCGTTGCATCCATTGGAACAGTGTTTCGTATAATTCAATAATTGTCGCGCTTGTAAAAGCATTACTATGAGGAGGATATTCGGGCGAGGGACGATTTGAGAATGCTCCCAGCTGTGTGGCTAATGCCGCTATCAATTCCGCTTGTCCGGATGTGTCCAATGCGGGAAGTCGGCCCAGAAAAGCCCGATATTCGCTTTCAATCTGCGGTGGGTCAAACTGCGCTTCATAAACGTAGCTGTCTAGCAGCGACGCAACCGCCCCCCAGGTACTGCCCTGTTCAGGGGAGCGTCGTTCGGCGTCTGCATATACGAACCTGTACATATTGCGTTGGTGCTGGATCGGAATCGCCCGTATGCCCTTAATCATGTCTTTTTGTACCTGCAAGCCTTGCTTCGGAATACGGCCTGCGGCTTGGAAGACCGGTATGAATACCTCGGGCTTCACTACGTACTGTTTTTTTATCCGTAGCCACAGCGCCTGAAGCAATTCAGCGCGCAGGAAGTCGGTGCCAATACGCTCAATTTCGATCAATAACTGTTGTACCGACGTGCGATTCAGTGCACTGATATGGGAAATGCGTTGGTGGCAGAGCCAGCTCAGTCGCCTTTCTTGCAGCGCTTGATAGGTCTGGCTGTTCACCGTTGACAGATTGCCGATGTCGTCAGCCGGCATGTGATCAGCCACTTGTTGAAGAATTTCGGCTGGCAAGTCGCGGTATGTCGTGCGCCGGCTGGCTGACGTGTTAGTCAAGGCACTGCTTGGCGGCTTCAATGGCGGTGGTGCTGACGCGGCGGATTGCGGGCACGTTTCCAACGCGCAGATGTAGGCCTGGTGATGGTTTAAAGCAGCATTTAGATCGAAGTCCATTCGCAAGTTCAGCAAGAGGTTAGACACACGCAGCGCAAAGCGATGCCGCGCCGTAATGTAGATGAAAGCAGGCGAATAAACATAATCATGAGCCGCACTCGCTAGATTTTAGGCGGATCACGCGTTGTCGATTAGGACCTTAGGCTAAGCCATGACGGCGCACAGCCGTTGGCGGGTCGAGCAGAAGTAACGGGTTAACCAGCTAGGGGCCATGGCATGCAGAAGCAGCCAGTTATCGACCTATATGGGCCAGCAGTCGCTCGCGAATCAGCCTTCGCTCGGCGTCGGTCAAGCCAAGTAGCCGGCGCGCCGGATAGCGATGGTACGGTCCACGTGGTGCAACCTGCTCGCGTTCGCCGAACTGGTGTACGCGGGCGATGCGCGAGGCACGGCCAACGAATCCGACGGCTAGTTCATGCTTGTTCACCTCGGTGCGCATTAGCCGCGCGGTGCGCAACTTCACAAACATCGTACGCTTAATTCGCCCGCGCTTGTTACGCAGTCGCGGGGCGCTGGTACGCGCCTTACGTGGCGCGTACGCGGTGCCATCGGGATTGCGTTGCGCAGCAATGCGCGCTTTTTGCGCCTGCCGCAGCGCCCGCGCCACGTCGTGCAGTGCAGCGCGGCGTGCGGCCGGTGATAGTCGCGCAAGCAGCGCGCCGGCCCAGTGTTCAAGTGTCGTGAGTTCGTTCACGGCTGTACGGCCCCCGGTATCACTGCCTCGGCTAGCGTCTCGTTGACATGCTCAATCACGCGTCGGCCCGATGCATCGGTGCGCACCACGACGCTCTCGGTGAGTTTAAGCTTGATCGATAGATCCGCCGTTTCGTGATTCAGTAGATCCACCTCGAACGTGATGCCGTCCTCGCGTGCCTCGGCATGGGTGACCAAATCGGGCTGGTTCGCACGTACCCATTCAATGATGGCTACCATCACCGCATCGGCGTCGCCTGCATAGTCCAGGAGCAGCACATTCAGTACATACCGATACTCAAACGATAGCGAGTGCGTACCGGTGGCCACTAGCGTGCCGTGGTCAATGAATACGCTCAACGCGTCGGGTGCCGATTGCAAGGGCGGAAGGGCGGCCACGAGCGCAGCGCGCAAGCTCGCTGGCTTATTCATCGCGATGGGCAACCTGACACTTGACGATCATGTCAACCTGCGCAGCACAGGCGGCCCACGCGGCGCGGGCCGCGCTCAGCGACTCAGCCAATTCACCGTTCGTGCGCGGCGCCATTGACGGCATCGTGCACGGTGACACGCGTGCGCATTCGTTCAGTGTAATCTTTGGCGCCGGTAATGGCGGGGCAGGCGTGCAGGCGCACAACATCGTCAGGCAGAGCAGTAGCGGCCCAGGAGCGAACGGCCTGGTTGTCATCGATCAATCTCCGAAAGGCCTTTTGGTAGGCTGCGAGCGTCGTGTTGATCGCCGCGCGCGTGCGTTCGAGTTGCGCACGCTGCGCGTCTTTCTCGCGTGCATCGCGCAACAGTCGCTCGATAATCGCGTCACGCTCGAGGCTCATTTGGATGGCATGCTGTTCAGCGGTGCGCGCCCCATCCAGTTGCACGTGCAATGTACGGATGACGTGCCACTCGGTAACCATCGCCAGCAGCGCGGCGGCGGCCAGCGTCCATCGAAAAGGCGCCCATCTCATGCGGTCTCCTTCATGCGGCGAGTTCGGTGGCCCGCGCGTACTTGCGATAGGCTTGCGCAAGCTTGGTGTCATACAGATTGCGGCTATAACCGGGGCCGTTGTAGAGCCGCGCAAACTGCACCCATCGACGGCCACGCAACGCAGCGAGCAGCCGTCGGTCTGCCGCTACGAAGCGCACGAACGCGTCCAGCTGCTCGGCCTCGTTTGCCTGCATGCGATCGACGAAATCGTCGACGCTCGCGTAGCCGAGCCGCGCCCAATGCTGGCCCAGTATCTGAAACGCGCCCCAGCTGGCCGACTCATGTGCAGCGACTGACTCGATTTGAGCGGCGATCGCCAGCCGCGTGTACTCCGCCGCGCCACCGTGGTAGCCGCCGCGCACCGGGGCGACGATGTTTGGGTGTTTCGCCGTGAGCGGTGCCGGATCCAGCTGGCGCGCCTTCAGTCGCTGCCAAAACACGTGCCGCTCGAACAGAATCGTGGGTCTGCCGTCGGGCAAAAAACCGGCGCCGCGCGATTCGACTTCGTTGACTGCGCGAATGCAAGCCATGGACACGCCGAGCGTGTGGACTGCGCGCTGCAGATCCGCGTCAGTCAGGTGCTTTGAGTCTCGCTCGCCGCGCGCCAGTGCGTTCAGGGTCTTCGGTCCGGCGATGCCATCGACGACAAGGCCGGTGTGAATCTGCAAGGCCGTGACGGCCGCCTCAGTTGCGGCGTCGTACACATGCGTGAGTTGCGGCCCGTAGCCGGCGCGGATCAGCCGCCGCTGTAGCAGTGCGACGTCTTGCCCTTGATCGCCCAGACGCAGAATCTTCATCGCGTCTGTGCCTGCTGGTCCAGTAACCGTGCCACGTTTCCCCGTACTGCCCACGCGAACCCAGCAATGAAGACTGCCATCGCGGCATCGAATAGATCAATGGGCCTGTTGTGAAGCGCTAGATCGATGGCGGTACCGCCCAACGTAGCCATGAATATCCACGCGAGCCATGACATGCACTTGCGGTACCGCGCACCTTGCCGACGGTAAGCGAGTAACCGCAGTAGTGTGCATAGATAGGCGGCGAGCGCGATGAAAGTCAGCGATGTCTGCATGTCACCGGTTCCTTTTGAGAAACACAAAGATATCGGCCGACTTGACTCGCTCGATCAATTGCAGCGTCACGACGATGACCAGTGCCGCAGCGAAGAACGCGGCCACGCCGCTCGATCGTATCGGTGTGGCATGCACAATTTCCGGTGCGGCGAGATACCCCATCACCAGCGAGATCAGTAGATACGCGGTGCGCTTCAATAACCCCATATCCTTCGAGGAAACGACCACGAGGGCCGCGCCGGTGAAGGCACCAATCAGTGCATTACCGTCGACGCCAGGCACAACGCTGACGATGCCGATCACAACGGATAACGCCGCTGCGGTAGTGGTGTTAGGTTCGGCCATATCGGACAGGTCCTCTGTCAATCAAACAGTTGCACAAGTGGCGCGGTGCTCGCGATTGCGCTTGCGTCGGGCAGCTCGACGACAGTGCCGATTGGCAATATCACGCCCAGCTCCGCCAATCCTGGATTGGCCTGCAGCGCGGCTTCGACGGTGCCATCGGTGCGTCCGTAATGGCGCCAGCACAGCGCGTCAAGCGTATCGCCTTGGCGTGAAATGACTTTCATTAGATCAACTCGATCGTTGACAGTGGGATGCCGCGAATCGCGTTGATCGCCCACCGCACGTTACGCCGCGCTTCGCTGATCGCGTCTGTGACATCTTCAGTGCGACTGGCGCCGGCCTTGGTTGTGTCGTAGCCGCGATACTGCTCCAACACGTCGGCTCGCACGCGGTGGTAAATCGCGCGGCGATAGCGCACGACGTGCACGCTGACACCATCGACGTGCGGTGCTGGCACACTGGCTAGATCGGCGTGGCCGGCCGCGACCTGGGCGGCCTGCCACGTTGCCAATTCGTCATTGACGCTGGCGAGCGCGTCCAGTGTGGCTAGGCGCAACCGTTCGTCCGTGATCGTGCCATCGAGCCGCATCGCATCGCGCAGGCCGGCGAGATCAATATCAGGAAACCACCCGTCGTTGGCGACGGTGCCTGGTGTAGCGGGCGGGCGCGCTACCGCGCGACCGGGCGTATCGGGGATGGCAAAAAAGCCGCTCATGGTTTCGAGGTCGGTAGATGGCGGTGGACCGACGTTCGCCTCGCGTTGCCGTCAGGTGTGGCGAAGGAACGCCGGTGCCGCCATGGCCGTAGGGGCTCGTTACAAACGCGCGGCTAAGCCGTGCGCGGCGCTCAACATCGAGTCGAGTCGAGCGATGCTCTGTTTTACGCCGGATCGCGCATCGAGCCGCAATGCCTCGCGCAGGCTCGCTAAGGCCGCCTGCGCTCGCGCTCGATCGCTGGCGTCATCCAGGCTGTCGCAACCGATGGCTCGCATGTCCAGCAGCCCCAACGCTTTGTGCAGCTTCGCGCGGATCGGATCGTGCATGTCGCACGACTGCGTGAGCGCATGCACCTCAGCCAGCTGCGTGGCGTCGAACGGGCCACCATCGCGTAGTGCGGCCAGTGCCGCGTCTGCAAACTCTTCGGCGATGGCGGCCGCCGTCGAGCGCTCATACTGGTCGGGTAGCGTCAGGCCATGCCGCAGCGCGTACCGCGCGATGTCCAGTGCGCCGGCATAATCGCCGGCGTCGATGCGCCAAATCATGACAGTCATCAGCACATCGTCCTGCGCACCGCGTCCGCCTGCAAGGGCACCGTCCACATAGGCGGCATAGTCAGGCAGCACCTCGCGCTTCACGTCGATTTTGCGGGCCACGGACTGGATCGCCTTCAAGCGTCGCTTGTCACTGGCGAGTTTGGCCAGCATCAACTCATAGTGACTTGCCCCGATGAGCGATTCGCCCGACTGCGCCAGCGTGGCCGTCTTGGCAGCCCGCACGCGCTCAATGTGACGTTTGGCCAGACTGATCACGGCGTATCCTTCGCGCGAGCCCGGCTCGTGTCGTCGCTCGCATCGTGCTTGGCGGCAATCTCGATGTTTTCCACGAGACAGCCCGAGCCAAAGTCCTCGACCACATAGGCATCGTTCGACGACTCGTAGTTCTCGATGCGGTCGCGCTTCGGATTGTCGGTGACTGCACGGCGCCGCGCGCCTTCCTGCCAGTAGATCGACAAGTGGTCCAGCCGCTGAATCAGGAACGCGTTGGCGGGAAAGTACGGCACCGACACGGCTGGCAGCCCACCGATGCGCTTTTGGCCCACGATCATGTCGGCGGCCATTTGCTCGCTGGGCACGTTTTGCGTGTTCAGAATCGGGAAATACTTGTCGTGTAGCAGGCCTCGACCGCAGATGACCACCAGCGCCGTGTCGTCCTGATACCACGGTTCGACCAGATTGGATAGCGCATCGTAGACGGCCGCGTCGAGCGTGGCAAAATCCGCGCCCGCGCCACCAATGGCGATCTTGCCCGATGTCTTGCCTTCGCTGAGCACGCGCTCTGGGGACTGTTCGCGGTACTTTTGCAACCAGCCCTTGTTGACGTCTTGCAAGAGCGGGTGTTGCTGACGATCGGAGCTCGCCGCGCGGCTCGTACCATTGAAGCCGATGCAAATACGATCGAGCGCTTGGCGCTTGACGATCGCATCGCGCACGCGAATTTGAAAGTCGTCAAACTTGGCCCACGCGTCCAGCTTCGCATAGGTCAGGTGCGTATCGAAGTCGGTCTTTGTGCAAAAGTACCCACTCGGATCTAGGTCCGTGGCATCGACCGTCGTGCGGTCTTTGACCGACGTGTCGGTCGTACTGGCGATTGGTGAACCCACTCCCAGGCCCAGTTTTTGGCCTTGCTGCTCGACCACGCCAATTACGTTGATGCGTTGCAGGAATTCGCTTGATTCGGTCAGCCGATTTTCGAGCGTCTGCTGCACGCTGGGCTCGACCGTGAACTTCTCGGCTGCGTTTGGCACGCCATTGAGTTCGGCAAGCTGGGCGGTGAACGCGTTGAACTTTTGCCGAGTGGTGTTGCGCATGGAGTCGGTCTCCGGAAAACGTAAAAGAGGAGCGGGTTAGCAATCGGTGGCGATTGGGCCACGCTGACCCAGTGCCACTGGGCGCGGCGCGCTGCTTTGCTTGGACAGTGCCGTGGTCAGGTCAGCCAGGGCGTGTGCGGTCGCCGCATGCGCATCGCGCTCGGCGGCCAAGTCGGCGCTCAACTGATCGAGGCGCGTGGCCAAGTGCTCGACGCGGGTATGTTGGTCGCCGCTGTGTTGGGCGATCGCCTCGATCGCACACGCGAGGTCGGTCAAGCGTACGTCGTCGCTTTGCTCCTTCTTTTTGACCAGTCCCAAAATGTCGGCGATTTTTGAGAAAACAGACTCATTGCGCTCCTGTGATAGGGCGGTCGGCTCAAATTCCATGGCAGTTTCAATCGCTTCGGAAAACACGTTCTGTGGCGATTGCTTACGCGGCGCAAGCGGGTTCGCTTGCGCGCTGGCGGCGAACGTGAGCATCTCGGTACCCAGACTCGCTGGACTGTCGGTCACCGCCAGGCCCACTAGATACGCTTGCTTGGTGTCGGCAAACGACGGGTCCACCTCGCATGACGTATAAATCTTTTGCTTGGCGCGCGTAAGCTCGACCAGATTAGGCGTCGGTTCAATCTGCGCATACAGCCCCACCTTGCCGGCAAACTCGCCGGTCTCATCGCGCGCTTCAAGTGCGAGCACGTCACCATACGCGTTAAAGGGGCCATCGGGCAGCACGCCACGGATGTGTTCGAGATTCACGCGTGCACCGTACAACGTACGGCTGTAGTTCTTCGCCATCTGCGCAATCCACTCGCGCGAGATGGTGCGCCCATCGGTAGTCGCGCCTTCGACGGCGATGCGAAACCACTTCGACTTGCTGGTAGGGTGTTCCAAGGTTGGCATGGGAGGCGTAACGGACGGTAGGTAGCGTGGAGGAGATGGTCGCGGTTTGCGCATGCACATTCAACGATTCGCGTCGGTGTGTGCACCGGGCACGTAGCGCCGCCGCTGCGCGTGCGCGCGTGTCGCGGGTACGCTGTGCGGCATGTCGGACATTGCCTATCGCCCGCTTTCTGTTGACCTCCGCAAGCAAGCCCGTGCGCTGTACTGGCAGGGCTGGCGTGTGTCGTCCATCGCGCGTCATCTGAATCTCAAACGGGCGACCGTCGAGTCATGGAAGCGACGTGACGGCTGGCATAACGCGTCACCGATCGATACGGTCGAGTTCACGACTGAGAGGCGTGTCAACACGCTGATCGCTAAGGAGAAGAAGGATGGCGCCGATTACAAAGAAATTGACCTACTGATGCGCCAACTCGAACGCATTGCGCGCGTGCGCAAGTACGGCGAAAGTGGCCGGGAAGCGGATCTCAATCTTCATATCGCGGCACGTAATGCCGCGCCGAAGAAAAAGCCAACGCGTAACGATTTCAGTGACGCGCAACGCGAGAGCCTGGTTGACGCGTTTCGCGCGTCGCTGTTCGACTACCAAAAGGTGTGGTGGCGCGCCGGGCAGCACCGCACGCGCAACATTCTGAAGTCACGGCAGATCGGCGCGACGTGGTATTTCGCACGCGAGGCGCTGGTCGATGCGCTCGACACGGGACGCAACCAGATTTTTTTGTCCGCCAGTCGCGCGCAGGCACATGTGTTCCGCCAGTACATCACGCAGTTCGCGCGCGAAGCGGCCGACGTTGATTTGACGGGCGATCCGATCGTGTTGCCGAACGAAGCAATACTGTATTTCCTCGGCACGAACGCGCGTACTGCCCAGAGCTATCACGGCAACTTCTATTTCGACGAGTATTTTTGGGTGCCGCGCTTTCGCGAGCTGAATAAAGTCGCCTCCGGCATGGCGATGCATCAGCACTGGCGCAAGACCTACTTTTCGACGCCATCGAGCATGAGCCATGAAGCGTATCCGTTTTGGAGTGGCGAGCACCGCAACCGAGGGCGGGCAAAGGCCGAGCACTTCCACCTCGACAGCTCACATCAAGCGCTGGCCCGTGGCCGACTGTGCGAGGACCGGCAGTGGCGTCAGATCGTCACCGTCGAGGATGCGGCGGCGGCCGGCTGCACGCTCTTTGACTTGGCCGAGCTGCGTGATGAGTACAGCGCCGACGAGTACGCGAACTTGCTAATGTGCCAGTTCATCGACGACACCGCGTCGATTTTCCGGCTCGCCGACTTGCAGCGCTGCATGGTCGATTCATGGCAGGAGTGGACGGACGACTTCAAACCGCTCGCGGCGCGCCCGTTCGGTGACCGCCCGGTGTGGGTCGGCTACGACCCGGCGCTGTCGGGGGATTCGGCCGGGTGCGTCGTCGTGGCGCCGCCGCTGGTGGCCGACGGTCCCTTCCGCATACTGGAAAAGCACCAGTGGCGCGGCCTGGACTTCGAAGCGCAGGCGCGCAGCATCGAGCAGATCACGCAGCGTTACACCGTCACGTATATGGCGATCGATACGACCGGCATCGGGCAGGGCGTCTATCAGCTCGTGCGTCAGTTTTACCCGCGGGTGGTTGCGTTTAATTACTCGCCGGAAGTGAAGGGCCGGCTCGTGCTCAAAGGGCTGTCGGTGGTGGGCCATGCCCGGTTGCAGTTCGATGCGGGTTGGACCGACATGGCGCAGTCGTTTATGGCCATTCGCAAGACGCTGACCGCCAGCGGCCGTCAGGTGACGTATGAGGCCAGCCGCAGCGAGCAAACCGGTCACGCGGATCTCGCTTGGGCAGTGCTGCACGCGATATCGAACGAGCCGCTCGAAGGCATGGCGGCTCGTCATGCTGGATTTATGGAGATTTGTTCATGATGGGAAAAACCGAGCGGCAAAGGCGCGCTCACAACCTGTCAGCCCGACGCTGCCGTGCTCGGGCGAGCGCCTTCACGTTTGGCGATCCAGTGCCGGTGCTCAATCGCGCCGAGCTGCTCGACTACACGGAGTTGGCGACCATCAATGGATGGTACGAGCCGCCGGTGAGCTGGTCGGGCTTAGCGAAGTCGTTCCGAGCTGGCACGCATCACGCGTCGGCGCTGTACTTCAAGCGCAATGTACTCTCGTCCACGTTCGTGCCGCACCGGCTGCTGTCGCGCGACACGTTCCGCCGCTGGGCGCTGGACTTTTTGATGTTCGGCAACGGGTACCTTGAGCGGCAGACGAACCGGCTGGGCGGCACGCTCAAATTCGAAGCGGTGCCAGCCAAGTACGTGCGTCGCGCCACGGACCTGGAGCGGTATGCACAGACAGATGGATGGCGGCCCGTGCACGAATTTACGCCCGGCACAATCCACCATTTGGCCGAGCCGGACGTAAATCAGGAAGTGTATGGCTTGCCCGAGTACCTCGGCGCGCTACACGCGGCGTGGCTCAACGAGTCATCGACGCTCTTTCGACGTCGCTACTACGAGAATGGCAGCCATGCCGGTTTCATCTTGTACGTGACGGATCCGGCACAGAATCAGGACGACATCGACGACATGCGCGCCGCGCTTAAAAGCGCGAAGGGGCCGGGCAATTTCCGTAACCTTTTTTACTACGCGCCCCATGGCAAGAAAGACGGGATCCAGCTGATTCCGGTGTCGGAAGTGGCCGCCAAGGATGAGTTCTTCAATATCAAGAACGTCACACGCGACGATTTGCTCGCTGCGCACCGCGTACCGCCACAGTTGCTGGGGATCGTACCGGGCAATACCGGCGGCTTTGGGGCAGCGGATACCGCCGCGAAGGTGTTCGGGCGCAATGAAATTGTGCCATTGCAGGCGCAGTTCCTCGCGTTCAACGAGTGGGCGGGTGACGAAATCGTGCGGTTTGTGCCGTATGCGATCGATATGCCTGCCGCGAATGGTGCCGCGCCAGCCATCGGCGTGGCATCAGCCTAACGCATCATGCCGTGTCGGCAGTCACGCCGGGTTCAATCCGAAATCGCCGTGAAAGACGAGTTCTGCAAGAATGTAACGCGTGAGGATCGACTTGCCGCGCATCGCTTGCCGCTGCAACTGCTCGGCATCGTGCCAAGCAACTCGGGCGGGTTCGGCATGTCAGACACTGCCGCACGCGTATTCGGGCGCCACGGAATCCAGCCGCGGCAGGTTCGCTTCGGTCCATACGCCATTGCGCCAGCGACACCGATCGCATTCAGCCGCCAATGACGTTACGCGTGCGCGGCGGTACGCACGCGCGTCCGAGTTGGCGCCGGCGCGGGAGCAGGCTCCGCCGCATGCACGGGCGATGCAGTGATGGTCAAATGCAGTCCCAACGCGCGCACAACCTTCATGACCGTTGCAAACTCCGCGTTTCCGCCTTCCGACAGAGCGCGATAGAGCGCTTCCCGCTTCACACCGGACTCGCGCGAGAGCGCCGTCATCCCGCGCGCCTTCGCGACGTTCCCGAGCGCGGCTTGAATCAGGCGCGGATCTCCCTCTTCGAACGCTTGCGCCAGATAGTGACGAACCGTTTCTTCGTCCTTCAGGTACTTCGAGCCGTCGAATTCAGTCAGTTCGCTGATTTTCATACTTAATCCTCCAGTTCGCCGGCGAGCTTTTTCGCCAGTTTGATGTCTTTTTTCTGCGTTGATTTGTCACCACCGCACAGCAGCACGACGATGATTTTGCCCCGCCGCACGAAGTAGGCGCGGTAGCCTAGACCAACGTCGATCTTCATCTCGCAGACGCCTTCGCCGACAGCACGCCAGTACCCAAGATTGCCGAGCTTTGCACGTTCGATGCGAACGTTAATCGCCGCGCTTGCGATCGGGTCGCGAACCTCGTCGAACCACTCATCGAATTGGGGGGTGGTCAGAACTTTGAACATGACGCTATTGTAACCCATAAGGGACAATGTGGCGCCTGCTTGCTCGCGCGCGTCCCTCCATTCCGTACCGCTGATGGACGCGAGCCGCGGCGCCTGCGGCGGCCGTCAGCAGTGCATGATCGTCGCACTGGTTTTCATGATATTCGGCACGACGCGCTCGCGCGCCCGCGCGCCGTCTATGTGCCGTCGCCTTTTCATAGCCTTGCGCAGGGTCAGCCGGCCCGCGCGAGGCCGCTGCGGAGCCTGCTGTCGCGTCGCGGCGGCCATTTCAGAGGGATGAGGGGGGGCGCACCTGCGAGCGCTGTAGCCGTCGTCGCGCGGTCCCCTCCTCGCCTGCCCGCTTCGCTTGTCACAGCACTTTTAATGCATTCGGGATATGCCGGGAAGGCCTGCACCGTGCGGGCCTGAGGGCATTTGAGCGTGCAACAAAATAATGCGGTTTGATGCGCGAATGGTGCACTTTCATGCGCATGATGCCCCTCGCGGTGGTAAGGGGCGGCAAAGCTCACAGTATGTCGTCTAGATTACTCGATGCGCTTATCAGCTGACGGCGCAACGGGTCTAGCAATAGATAAACCGACTGTGCATGTACCTGTCCAGTATCTGTCTTGCCAAGCAACTCGCACAACGCATCGATCCCGTGACTGGCATTGGCGATGGCCTCGGATACCTCGCGTAGAGGGGGCAGTGGTCGGGTGAGCGACATATCACACCTCCGACTGCAATTGCGCCATGGCTTGGCTAACCAACACCAAATTCGGCATTGGCCAGACAGCTAGCCGGCTTTTCGTCGCGTGGGGAATGCCGTTGAGGTGGGCAATCTGGAAAAGATCTATTTCATCCCATTGAAAGGGTTGAAGAGAAGGGGGGCACACGGCCATGTTAGCCTCCTACGAATCGTTCAATTTCGCCTCCTGTCAGAGAGGCGGCCGGGCACTTGAACACGGTCGTAGGGCCGCCCGCAGATTTCCCCTTACGGGTCTTGTATAGCTGCGCGCCACCCGGCCATAAGCAAGTGTTGCCAGCGTAACTAGGACAACACGGAACCTATGGACGCAAAAAAGCCGCTTTACTGACGGGAGCGGTTTTCCGCCTACGAAAAGGTGTGTTCAGCACCTTGAAATAGCTTGCCATCGATTCGGAACAGCGTCAACTTTTTGATATTTCGAGACCTTTCCTCGCCTGCGAGCTGTGCTTACGCGAGCACCATGCCGCACAGCTCGCCAGCCCTTGTGACATGGGTTTCCAAACATTTTCCAGTGTGCGGGAATCGTGCGTTTTCATGCACGTCATTGCGCCACAATGCATCTATTCGGCGCTACGAAGACATGCATAGTCTTGCACTAAGAAATATCTTTTGGTATCGTTTGGTTTATGGAGCCCTTGGCAGTACGCCGACGCACATCATCCAGCGCCGCGCCGAACCCTTGGGCTTTTTTGCGTTCCGGGGTCATAAAAACAGGGGCGGATGACATGCCAACAGCGATCCTGATTGATGGGGCTTTCTTTATCAAGCGCTTTCGCGCTATCGAACCGCACAACGCGCATGATGCACGGCGAGCTGCGGAATGTGCGCACCGGTGGGCCTGTGCTCATCTAACGCCGAAGCCCCGCCGAAATGGCGGAGGATATGATGAACAAGCGGACAGGCAACAAGTGCGACGTCAACGACGGGAGCTTTATCGAATTTTCTTCTATGATTGCCCGCCACTGGACAAGAAAATGCACAATCCGGTCAGCAGAAGATCAATCGATTTCGGCAAATCCCCTGAAGCTGTGTTTCGCTTGGCACTTCATGAACATCTACGCGGAATGCGAAAGGTTGCACTTCGCTTAGGCCACCTGTCGACGCTGACACCCTGGGTAATCAAGCCGGAGAAGGTCGGCGACCTATTGGCTGGGCGAATTCAGATGGCAGATATTACGCCGGACGACGTCATGGTTGACGTGCGCCAGAAAGGCGTTGATATGCGCATCGGGATCGACGTTTCTTCGTTGGCATTCAAAAAGCAGGTTGATCAAATCGTTCTGATAGCCGGAGACGCCGACTTCGTACCGGCCGCTAAACAGGCCCGACGCGAGGGTATCGATTTCATCCTCGATCCGATGTGGAAAGGAATTCCACCGAACTTGAACGAACACATCGACGGATTACGTTCAACCTGTCCTCAGCCGCAACGCAAATCCAACCCGCATGATCGGATGTGGTGTGAGATACAGTGAAATTACAGTTTGGGTGAGCTTGGATAGCCCTGATTGGCCTTGATTAGCTTTGGTTTTACAAATTGCGAGTTGCGCAAAGCATTGATTTATAAAGGGTTACAATGTGTGGGTAAAACTCCGAAGGCAGGGGTTGCTGGTTCGATCCCAGCCGGGCGCGCCAAATTTGTCGAAAAATCAAATAATTAGCTCGCTCTTGCGCGCAAGCTATGCGTCGAAAAAGGCCCGGAATGGCCTAGCTTGAGACTCTCAGTGTACCCAAATTTGTACCCATCTGTCCCTGATGCCCGGACCTAATTTTACTTTGCTAATTCGTAAGGCCCCGCGCCGCCGCGTGCCCGCCCGGTTTCCCCCGTGGGTCCTCCGACGATTGCTCTGGAGAATTGGGAGGGGGTGGCAGGGGGAGCCTGCCGAGCGCTGGCCGCTTCACTTCTGCCTGCCATAGGGCAGTGGGTGATCGAAAGTTTTTAATTTTAAATCAACACGTTGCGTACGCATGGCGGCTGGTCAATCTTCGTTCGGGCACACAATCGGGCCTAAAACGGGACGAAACAACAAGTATAGACAAGGGTGCGCCGTGCCCGTGGCGGGGCTGTAGTCGGGCCGTAGACCATCGCCCACCATATTGACCATGCGCCGCCTAGCTTCTGGCAACGCGCTGCGAATGCGCGTGCACGCGTGGGCTATCTGTTTGCCGTTTGCTGTGGTTGCCTGCTGTTCGAGCGTTTGTAATGCGTTGCGAGCTGCCGGTTAATTTCAGTCATCTTATCGACACAACACACCATTCTTCGCTCGCTGCCGGGAGGCTTGCTGACATTGTCGCAAGTCGCGTATCTGTGCCGCACTCCTGGAGCGAGCGAAGCAACGCGACGAGATGCCGACGCCGTGGGACGTGGGCCCGGCCTTCAGCGATTACGCCGTCTTAGGATCAGGGGGGAACACAATTGCCCATTGTGCAGCGAGGCATGGGCATTGGAATTTTTGCACACTGGCTTGCAAGAGATGTAGACCGGGAAATATTTACGCATCAATTCTTATCGGGCAGGTTTAATCGGGGCCTACTGGGCGGGCGCGTCAGCCGCCTCTGAGTGTTTAACTTGACCGGAACCGATTGAACAGCGTTGCTTGGGGGGGCGGTTTTGCGATCCTTCCGGCTGGCATATTCGATGCTGTGGCAAATCAGATACACGATCCAGGTCTGCGCCGCTGTGCTGGGATAGGCTGCGCCGATGGCTCGGCCAGTCCCCTTGATCGTTGATCACCGCAATCAGGATGTCCTGGCAACCGCCGGTCTTGAGTTCGTTGAACGCCGGCATCAAGTCCTGCCCCTGGGCGATGTTATCACTCCCTTCGCTAGCTTGCCCAAGCCATGCCTTAGGCGATTCAGGCAGCAGCCCAAGGGCCTCCGCCTAGAGGCTACCGTGCGTTTTTTCATTGGCCTATCCATGACTTCGCCTTTCATGATATGCCTCACCTATAAAAATTCGGACAGGTCCGTCATGATGTTCACACACGACAAGTATTTACTAGATCCGGGTCGTGTAAAGTGAGCAATAACGTTTTGCGTACCGTGAGCTTATAAGCGCTGGTTAGAATGACGACCCGCAACATCGGTTGCATTGGGCGATGAATGAATGATGATTGAATTTGATGACATTATCTGTGTGGTCAGGCGCAGTAACATGGGCAAATCAACGGTGTTACGCGCCTGCAAAGCGGGCGTCGGTATGGGCGGGGATAAATGTCAGGCGGCAGTTCCTGGGCGCCTAAGGCGGAAATTAAGGCTCACGCACCCAAGGGTATCAGTAGCGTACAGCACCTATGGCTTATTTTGTATGGCTTGACCGCTTGACGCTAATGAACTGATCCGCATGAATGCCTTCGTGTTTTCCCTTTTTGCGTCACTGCGTAGCCCAGTTCCTGGCAACACTTGCTCAAACGGCTTTCCCCATACAGTCTCTAAAAGTAGCGGAGGTTGCGCTGAAATCCATTGATCTAATTCATTAGAATTTCTGATGTTAGTTAATACAGTTAATAAGGTACTTGGATGAAAAAAAAGCATTGTCTGCAACCTAAAGGTCTGTCGGTTATGCTCAGTGTAATCACGATGCTCGTGGGTTGCGGAGGCAATACACCGAACACTTTAAGCCCAAATGATAAGGATCTTATTTCACCTACTTCCGGACCTGAACTATCCGTCTTATCGAAGGAGAGCCGGACACCAGGTCGCTTAACAGTGGAGCCAGTGGAGGTAATCGCCACCAGTTTTGCGGACATCCAAGCGGCTAACGCTGCATTGAGGGCTTCACCGGCAGAGCAGCACATCAACCCAAATAATGAAAATATCCAGTTACCGTTTTTAACGGAGGGAGCGCCTCCAATTGCAACTCCATTGGCACCTCGATCACCCGATGTGGAGAGAGCCAGCGCCGAGTCGGCATCTCCCCTTCTACAGAATATAAGGGCTACATTGGAGATTAATCCAAACACGTCCTATCATAACATTAAAGATGAAAATCTTGAGCGACTCGTATTTAGGCTGATACGTAGGTTTCGACTCGACGCCGATAGTATTCCATTTGTGATCAAAGCACTAAATAAACTATATCACCGTGGTCCCGAATACTATGCCGCTCTGTCGGACGTCTATGGTGATCCTGCTGAAGAGCACCATCGGCGCTACGAACACGTATCGTCATTGTTTGACATAATTAGGCACAGCGCAATGGAAACCGAGCCATGGCGTGAGAGACCTAACCCATTTTTCTTTAGTGATGCGCTTAAGGTGTTAGCTCAAGCAATATTATTGCAAAAATCTGCGGAGCAGGAACAGGGCACCCCAAATTTGGTCGATTTCAGCGAGGTTTGCGAGAAATTCGAGTCGTACTTTAACGAACACGATAATATGAATATTCCTATTGATTTAAATAGGATTAAGCTTAAATTATCCGGGAATAGCGTATCACTATCTGAGTCGCTCGCTCCCCGCATACTTAAATTGGAAGAGCTGTCAAGGGCAGACCGCAATCTGGGAAGGGAAGGGCTTAAGTATTATTTGAGCTATTACTCTAATGCCCTCCAGGATGCTGCCAAAACAGGTGTGCTGAAGGACGGTGATTTTAAAGACATTTTGGAAAGTTTACAGAAAAAGTACTATTGAGATCGATAGCATAATAATCCCTCCTGTTACTATATTCCTGTTCTGATAATCGGGGTCTTGGTCAGCCAAGCCCGGTACAATTGCCGCCCCAGTCGGGAGGTATTGTCGCCGGGCCTGGTGGGTGACTGGTGATCGCTGGTAGGGGGCTGGAATGATGCGACGCTGTCGATGTTTTCGTCGTCGATCAGTCTTCCACCATCGATACAATGCCAGTGGCCGCTGCCCGTGACATCGCGATCATTGCTAAAGTCGCCTGCTACTTGCCACATTCGCTGCGTTCGCTTTGATTGATTGATCAGCCGCTCGCCGAACTCGCCATGCTGCACGGTTTTGACGACAATCTCACTACTCACCTCACTCAAGCCAGCAACCGCATTCGCGACCTGGGTGCCCCAATCTATTGGACTCTTAAACGCATTTTCGGACCGCGCCCGCACTACCTGTCAATGATCGCCGCTACGGAGCCGAATTGGATCGACGTATTGGCGCGATCTCAGAATCGCCGTATAGGCGATGACCGATGATTGGCGTAATGGCGCTAGCGATGCCGTAATCGGAACGCCTGTCGAACTTCCATCAACGAATGTAAATTCCGCTCTCTGGCCGGTTGGGCGCGATTTCGGATAGCCGTGCAAACGCGCTGCTCGGTCCAACGCTCGAGCGACGTATAAGCCCAAGATGTCGTGGTCCACGACGGGCGTCATTCGCTCCTTTTGGCATCGCGCGCGGCGATTCGCGCGGGGCACGGCTGGCGCGCCAGATGTCCCCGCACGTGTACGGTCCGACGTTGCGGCAAGGTGACGCGTTGGTCTGCTTATGTGTGGTGCCAGGCGTGCGCGCCGGCAGCGCATTTTGTTGACGAAGATTAAGGTGCGCCAACCCTGCGTGTCGCACACTGTCGCTTTGAGCGGGTTCGCCCGCCATCGTCAAGAGGTTCAACCGTGCTTGTGCAAAATGTCGTATGCGAACGCCTCAGGATCAAGGGCAGAACACTGCTGCCGATCGTACAGGGAGGCATGGGCGTGGGCGTGTCTGCACATCGTCTGGCGGGAACTGTCGCATCGCTTGGCGCGGTAGGCACGATCTCGAGTGTGGACTTGCGCCGTCACCATCCGGATTTAATGGAACAAAGCCAGCGTTCGCGCGACCGGCAATTGATCGATTCGCTGAATCTGGAGGCGCTGCGCCGGGAAGTGGCGGCCGCATTGCAGCTAGCTTCGGGCAATGGCTTGGTTGCGGTCAACGTGATGCGCGCGGTGTCTTCATATGCCTCCTACGTCACCCAGGCATGCGAAAGTGGCGCAGGTGCGGTCGTGGTCGGCGCGGGTCTGCCGTTGGACCTGCCGGAGTTGACTGCCGACTTTCCGGACATGGCGTTGATTCCAATCTTGTCGGATGCACGCGGTATCGGCCTGGTGCTGAAAAAGTGGATGCGCAGAAACCGCCTGCCGGACGCTATTATCATCGAGAACCCTCGTTATGCGGCTGGGCATCTCGGCGCGCCGACGCTTGATGGGTTCGACCATCCGAACTATGCGTTCCAGCATGTGCTGGAAGGCGCGCGCGAATTGTTCAAGACGCTTGGGCTGGAGATGGAGAACATCCCGTTGATTGTCGCGGGGGGGATCCACAGTCACGAGCAGGTTCGGCATCTGCTCGACCTCGGCGCCAGCGCCGTGCAACTGGGCACCGCGTTTGCGGTGACGGAAGAAGGTGACGCGCATCCGAATTTCAAAAAGGTGCTGGTCGAGGCAAAGCCAGAGGACATCGTGACGTTCATGAGCGTGGCCGGCTTGCCTGCGCGTGCCGTGCGCACGCCGTGGCTGGCCAGCTATCTCGAGAAGGAGCAGAAGCTGCAGCGGGCCGCCAAGCCGCGGCGATGCACGGTCGGATTCGACTGCCTGCAGCAGTGCGGGCTGCGCGATGGCATTGGCAAGCATGGGCAGTTTTGCATTGATATGAGGCTGGCCCATGCGCTCTCGGGTGACGTCGGGCGAGGATTGTTCTTTCGCGGCTCGGAAACATTGCCGTTCGGCCATGTAATCCGTCCAGTGCGCGAGTTACTTGATTATCTGCTAGGTGGCGTGACACAGGTGCGTGCGCCGACGACAGCGGCTCGGCCATATACAGATGCAAGCCCGGTCCGCCAGTGTATTTCCGCTGCAGCTCGTCCTGGTGCTCCAATGCCTTAACCGGATCGTTGGTAAAGCCGACCGGCAGTTGCGAAGCGTTGGTGTAGTACGGGTTCTCGAGTGTGTGAGCCTGCAGGGCCTCTCTCTTCCTGACACTTGACCATTCGGACTCGGACATGGTCGAGCGACGACGAGTCGGGTGGCGGCCGAACTGCAATAGGAAAATCCGGCGTTCAATGCGCGTCGGGTCGTCGACATCTGGGCTGACGGCCGGTGCCGCGCCGGCCGCGCGCGGCGCATGGGCTACAGCATCCGGCGCAGCGTCCGGTCCCGCAGCAGCACGTGACGGCCGATCGCGGCCAACGCATGCAATCCGATCACCCAGTAGAACAGGTTGCCGGTGAACTTGTGCATTGCCTTGAGCAGTGGCCGCGCGACAGGATCCGCGCCGATCAGCCGGATGTCCAGCCCGACGATCGGCAGCGAGACCGGGTTGCCACCGGCGTTGACCATCAGGATGCCGAGCAGCGGCTGCGTGAAGATGAACAGGTACAGCGCCAAGTGCACGACGCGCGCAAGGAACACCAGTATGCGTGTCGACTCGACCTCCGCGGGCACCCCGTGCCACAGGCGCCAGAGTAACCGCAGCGACGCGAGGGCCAGTACCAGCGAGCCGGAACAGAAATGAATTGTGTTCCAGAATGTGCGGCTGTCGCTGCCCTTCGGGCCGCGTACCTCGATCGCGACATAGGCGAGTGCAACGAGCAGGAAAATCGCCCAGTGCAAGAAAATGGCGGGTTTGGAATAACGATCCGTCGCGGGGGTGGCGGGCATCTTGATATCCTCTATTATTGTGATGGTGGGCCGGGCGCCCGGCAAATCGGACGTCATGGCGCGTCGATTGGCAAGCGGCCATCGACGGCCATCGCATCATCGGCGAACGCTGTCGTGTGCTGAACGTCGATACCCTTATCGTTTCCGATGTGCGCTGTCTAGTCAATGCCGGCTACTACGTAAACCGCAACGCTCATTTTTGAGGAACTTACACGAGCAACGAGGTGCCGTTCTTCATCCAGGACATGACGTATGGGTACCCGGGCAATCCTGCGTTGGGACGGTTGATTGCTCAGACCACGACCGAGTACGGTGTGCACACGCACGAGATTGACAACCGTGGCGCGAACGCGACTATGCCAGGCAGTCGCCAACGTTACTGATTGGGCAATTTTAGCGCCGCCTTAATTTCAATTCTTAAAATCATCGGCCGCAAAAAGCCTGAATATCGACAAGAGAGGAAAAATGCGGGCAATTATGGCGGTGGTAGGCGTGTTGAGTGTGGCGGTGGCGGCGTGCAACGGTAGCCAGGTGTCGCCGACGGGTATCGTCGGCCCGTATTCGGGAACCTGGAACGGACAGTCCGCCCGGATCCTGGTGCTGGATGATGGCCGTTTCTATGTGCGATACATGAAGGCCGACATACCGAGTGCGCTGGCCGGCGTGGTCGCAGGTACGATCGCGTCGGGGGACGGGAGCGTCGCCCATGGCAGCGGCATCGACTACAACTACGGCGACCCAGGCGTAACGACGCTGACCTGGAGCGGCAGGTATGCGGCCCGCCAAGCGATCGCGGCCAAGGCGACCTATGCGGACGGCAGAACGGCACAGCTGAATGCGCGCTATGATCCGTGCTGGACCCGAGCGACGTTGGTGGCCGCGACCGGCAGCTTTTGCGGCGCGGGGATGGCTCACCGGAAAACACAAGTCGATTTCGATGCCCTGCGGCTCACCGTGGACGCCAAGGGGAGCATCGTCGGCCTATCACAGCATTGTCAGTTTTCCGGTACGCTCGCGCCGCGCGTAGACAGCAACGTCTATGACGCGACGCTGAATTTCAATGGCGGCGCCGGTTGCGCCTACCCGAATACCTCGGCAAGCGGGATCGCCATGATGCACGATACGCAGCTGGAAATGTTTGTCCAAACTCCCGACAAATCCAGCATTTTGCTCGTCATGGAAAAGCAGTAGCGGGCTTAGATGCCCGATCCGGGCGTTGCGGCCCCGACGTGCACCGACGGCGGCGATTGTTGCGACGATGATTCACACCGCGATGATCCGAGACGCTGGAAAAACGCTGGGGTCTATGCTATCCTGCCACGCTTTGGAGCGAGAAGGGTGTCCCGGTTGACCTGTTCCGGTGTTCCACCGCTTCTCATCGCGCCCGCCTACGCGTTTGCTTCCCCCTATATTCCCTGAGGGCCTGCCCGCCATCATGCGGGCGGCGCAGTTGTGGTCCGATTTTCCGGGCACCGTCAATACTGCTGCGCGCCCATCGGGCTTCCGCGTGTCGACGCATCTTGCGTGAGCGGGGGAAAGCGGCAATGCAAGGCGCCAGGGCGATGAATGTATTGAACCAGCCAGGGACAACATGACCACGATTGTTATCAAGGAAAACGAGCCGTTCGAAGTGGCGATCCGCCGCTTTCGCCGAACCATCGAGCGCAATGGCCTGATCGCCGAGTTGCGCGAGCGCCAGTCGTACGAGAAGCCGACGGCTGTGCGCAAGCGTAAGAAGGCCGCCGCAGTCAAGCGCCTGCAGCGTCGCCTGCGTAGCCAGCAACTGCCGAAGAAGCTCCACTAAACGGCTTGCCGGTCCGCCCGCAGGCGGATACGCATCGATCCAGACGGCCCATGTCCACCGGACATGGGCCGTCTGTCGTCTTTGCGTCGATGACGGTGGCCCAAGTTTGCGCTCGAAGGTACCGAGCACAATCGTAGTTGCGCAAGATACCTGCCGACAATACGCTATTCGCCCATGCCGGGGAAGTGTTAGCGCATGCCTTCCATGCTGCCGAGTGAAATGCGGTTCAGGTGACCCGGCACAGCAAGTCGCATCTCAAATCGAACTGCTGCGCAATCGAGGTAAGGCGGTCTTGCCAGTCGCGATGATTGAAGCTGTCGTGCATGCTTTGCCGGCAACTGAGCAACACGACCGTCGGGTGGGCCGCTGTGTCACGAATAGTATTCCGGTAGCGCGTGCAGCCGATCCGGCAAATAAAGGGGAAGACAAGCCTTAACTTACCGAGCGGTAAAGGCGCCAGTTCAGGGCAGCCAGTGATTATGGATTTCCATCGGGTGACGAGGCGAGCGGCGCTTGGCTTGGTTTGCGCGCCATCGTGCACGCACAGCGCGCGCTGGACGGCCGCGATATCAACGCGATGGTCGCTACACTGGACGCCGGCGAGAACCTGCCGGCGGCGCTATGCGGCGGTCTGGCATTGCCGATGGCGAAATATGTCGGAACTGCAGTGAGGGTTCGCTTCGTATCTCCGGCTGGAGATTCGGCCGATGGCGCGTTGCGCCTGGCGTCGATGGCCGCCGCACAATCGCCGAGCATGCTGCGCTGAAGTGGCGTTAAAGTGGTATGCTTTAGCGCGTTTCACGCGCGTGAGTAGCACGCGGCCGTACGTGCAAGCCGTATCTCGCCAGCGTACTTCGTTCTCAGTGACCTATCTATGTACCAAGTCATCGCCACTGATCTGGACGGTACGCTGCTCAATAGCGATCACCAGGTCGATCCGTTCACTGTCGCCACGCTGCAAGAGTTGCAAGCGCGCGGCCTGCATTTTGTGATCGCGACCGGGCGACATTTCCGCGACGTTGCGGGAATCCGTGACCGGCTCGGCATCCGGCCGTATCTGGTCACTTCCAACGGCGCGCGCGTGCACGATGCGCGAGACAACCGCATTCATGCGCACGATTTGCCCGCGGATATCGTCAAGCGGCTAATGGCGCCCGATATCGCCGGCACGCATGGCCGTGTCATCGTCAATTTGTTTGTCGACGATGCATGGCTGATCGATCGCGAAGCGCCTCAGCTGTTGACGTTCCATCAGGATTCCGGGTTTCGCTACGAGGTTGCCAACCTCGCGGCACATGATGGCCAAGGGGTGGCGAAGGTACTGTACATCGGAGACGCCGCTGACCTGCGCGTTATCGAGCGTAACCTGGCCCGGCATTTCGGGGATGCGTTGTACGTGACGTATTCGCTGCCCGATTGCCTCGAGGTGATGGCCGCTAGCGTGTCGAAGGGACGTGCGCTGGCACTCGTGCTCGAGCAACTTGGCCTGCCGGCCGAACGGTGCATCGCATTCGGCGACAACATGAACGACATCGACATGCTGGAGTCAGTCGGACACCCGTTCATGATGGGCAACGCCAACCCCCGATTGATCGCGCGGCTACCCCATGTCCCGCGCATCGGCAACAATTTCGAGGCCGGGGTCGCCCACCATTTGCGCGCATTGCTCGCGCCGCAGCGCGAGCCCGCTTAAAACGGAGATAGTCGTCGTCGTAACCATAATAGATGGGGCGAGGAGCGACATACACTGCGGGTGACGACGCATAGACCGATGCGATCGATGCCGCCACGCGGGCGGCTTTGTCAGCCTGCCGCGACCTTGCGAAGCATCGGCTGGCGCGCGCCGCGCGCCAGTGACGCATACGCGTCGACGTAATGCTGTGCCATGATCCGCGCCGTGAAACGCTGTTCGAAGCGCGCGCGGATTTGTTCGCGGGACAGCGCCTCTACCTGCGACAACGCGGCCACTGCGCCGTTGACATCCTCGCAAATGAAGCCGGTTACGCCGTGCTCGACCACCTCGGGCACTGAGCCGCGGTTGAAAGCGATCACCGGCGTGCCACATGCCATCGATTCGATCATGACTAGTCCGAACGGCTCACACCAGTCAATCGGGAACAACAACGCTTTCGCACCGGACAAGAAAGCCGGCTTCTGTGCTTCGTTGATTTCGCCAATGAACTCGACATCGCCGAGTGAGAGTAGAGGCTCGATCTCATTCTTGAAGTATTCGCGATCGACCTTGTCGACCTTGGCGGCGATTTTCAGCGGCAGACCGGCCTGCGCGGCGATGCGGATCGCGTGATCGACGCGCTTTTCCGGGCAGATGCGGCCTAGGAACGCCAAGTACGTCGGCTTGATGTCCGTTTGCGGCACGAGTAGGTTTTCCGGCAGTCCATGATAGATGGTATCGACCCACCCGGCACGCGGCAGCGGCCCACGCTGCGAATCCGAGATCGAAATGACGTGTGCCTGCGGGAAGCTGTCAAAGATCGGTTGCAGCTCCGGCAGGTCTAGGCGCCCATGAAGTGTGGTGACGAACGGCGTGTCGATCTGCGAGAACAGGGGAAACGGCAAATAATCGAGGTGAAAATGCAGGATGTCGAACTCGTGGGCCACGCGGCGCACCTGTTCGAGCATCAACATATGCGGCGCCATCCAGTCGCGGATGGACGGGTCCAGGCGCAATGCGCGGGGCCACGCCGCTTCAAGGCGTGCCGAAGTATGCGAATCGCCGCTCGCGAACAGTGTCACATCGTGACCCAGCTCCACCAGCCCTTCCGTCAGGTATGACACCACGCGCTCGGTGCCTCCGTAGAGCTTGGGCGGCACAGCTTCGTGCAGCGGTGCGATTTGTGCGATACGCATTGTGTGCTCTCCTTACGAAAAATCGCCCTGCGCCTCGTTGCTGGAGGCGCTGCGTGTGGGCAACGCGGAAAAAAATCGGCGAATCGGACCGCCAGTATGCCGCAGTTGCGGTCAGTCCGACGGATCGCGATATCGCGATCGGAAGTTTTATTATCTAGGCGAAAGCGAGGAATTCGAGCAATTTTTCAAAACCTTAATTTTGTTACAGTGCGAAACATCGGCGCAATATTGCATTCCGATCCATTGCGCCGCATTAGCACATCGTGAGGCGCGACGAAAGCCGCTCGCACATCACGACGCGGCGAAGGCGCTGGGAAGCACTGTCCGTCGCCACGCAGTTCCAATGGACCCTATCATGCCACGCTCAACCGCGAGGCGGGGCGGGGGCAAGATTCGAACCAGCCTGCGAGTACGTTGCCAACTTGTTGTTCTTAAAGGTTTAAGAGTTGTGCCACGCGCCACTGGCCTATTGCCGATGTGTAATTTGCACCGTGCTCATGTAGGAATATTTTCTCCATATATAGAAACCTTCCAGCGCGGGCGGGATACTCCTTTCCGATTTAGGCACCGTGAGTGTTCTACGAAACTCGATTCACGTTGGGCAGCGTGGTATGGCGCACCGATCGACGGCGAGCAAGTGCGTACACTGATGGCCGACACGCGTTCGTTCCTGCAGAAAGTGCCCGTGTCGACATAAGCCAACAACGTGCAGTTGCCCGAGGACATGTCGGCCGATCGGCATGAGCCGCTCGCCGCCGCGCATGCCCCATCTTGACGGGGAGTCCGTTGAGTCTGCCCTATGGTCCGCAGATCAATCCCGAAGGGCGTACCGACAGCGTCACCAATCAGCCCCAGGTCGATGATCTATTGACCAGTCTTGGGCGCTGAGATTGAGTAAAAGATGGGCGCGCAAATGCGTCGCTGCGTACGATTGCAATCCATTGGAACAGGAACGGGGCACCGCAGGCGCGGGTCCTGGCGGTGCGCCGTCAACGGCTTTGGGCGGCGCCGACGAAGTCGGGTGTGATTCGTTACATCGCGTACATGGCCTGGGCGTGCCGGGAAAACCGGTGAAAAGGCAGTGTTTCAAGGAGGAAGCCAAAATGAATATCCAAACAGCGTGCACCGCACTAGCTGGTGCCACGTTCGGCGTGGTACTGGTGGCACACGACGCGTGCGCCGCCCTTGGCAGCGCGCCGAGCTACGCGAGCAACGCCGCATCCAGCCAGGCCACGCTGCGCGCGGCCGTTGCCGCATCGCCATCGACGGCGTCCGGCGCCAGCGCAACGACCACCCCCTATACCGTGCAGCAGACCATGCTACCCACCGGCACCGTGGTACGCGAGTACATCGCCGATGGCACCGTAATCGGCATCGCCTGGTCCGGTCCTCAAATGCCCGAGATGCGCACGTTGCTGGGTACCTACTTCCCACAGTACGTCAGCGATATCCAGATGCAACGCCGCGACCAGGGCGGCCACGGGCCGGTGTGGATGCGCAGCGGTGACTTAGTCGTACATTCGGGCGGGCACATGGGCGACTTCAGCGGGCAAGCCTTCCTACCGCGGGCCTTGCCGGCCGGCATGACCGAAGCGGATATCCGCTGAACACAGGAGTGCTATCGTGACCCTAGTCAATACACGCCGCGGGCTCACATGGCGCGCCGCGGCGCTCATGGGCGCCATGACGCTGGCCGCGTGCGGAAGCGGCGGCCATTCCAATTCGGCGGTCAGTTCCGCTCCCCTGGCGGCCAATGTTGTGCCGATCACGGTGGCGCGGGGGCTCGACCGGGTGGCCAACATCGGCACTGTGTCCGTCACCATCTGCGCAGCCGGTAACGCCGCGCGGTGCCAGACGCTTGACAACATCCAACTCGACACGGGTTCGTATGGCTTACGAGTGGTCGCCGCGGAATTGTCACCCACATTGCGCGGCGCGCTGCAGCAGGCCACCGTGCCCAATTCGAATGCGCCGCTTGCATCGTGCGCGTTGTTCGCGGACGGGTATTCGTTCGGTTCGGTGCGCATTGCTGACGTGACGCTAGGTGGGCGGACCGCCAATGCGATCCCGATCCATTTAATCGATGATACTAAATTCCCGACAGTGCCATCCGACTGCGTCGTAGGTCGCTCGGAGAACACCACGTCGGAGTTGCATTCTCGCGGCATCCTCGGTGTCGGGGCGGCAGCCGTGGACTGCGGCAACCGATGCGCGACCAATGCGGCCGCCAGTTCCTACTTCAACTGCGCGAGTGCGTCCAACTGCGTGCAGACCGTCGTGCCGCTTGCCCAACAGATCGCGAACCCGGTGGCGAACGTGCCGATCGACAACAATGGCGTAATCGTCGATATGCCCGCGATCGGCCCCTCGGGACAGTCTTCGGTCAGCGGCACCTTGTTGCTGGGTATCGGCACCGCATCCAACAACCAGCTGGGCAGCGGTGTGATGGTATCGACCACCGATGATTCCGGTAGCTTCAGCGCGACGTACAACGGCTCGAGGATCACCGGGTTCACCGATACCGGCTCCAACGGCCTGTTCTTCACCGACGCGTCATTGCCCGTGTGCGGCTCCGGCAACCCGTTCTATTGCCCGCCTGGCCAACAGACCAAGATCCTCACCGTGACGGGCGCGAATGGTGCCACCCAGGCCGTCAATCTCAACGTGGGCAATGCGTCGATGCTGCTCAGCACGCCTAATACGTTTGCGTTCAACGATTTGGCCGGGCCGATGCCCCGCTACTTCGACCTAGGCATGCCGTTTTTCTATGGGCGGCGCGTAGCGGTGGCGATCAGCGGCAAGTCCACACCATCAGGCAATGGTCCCTATGTGGCATTTTGACGTGATGCACTGAGTGACCGGTGGCCGTGCGGGCGCACGGCCACCGGTCTTGCTGTTTGCCATTATCGGCTATCGGCGCGTCGTCATATTGACGGCTGGGCGGTCTGCAATTCGGCGTGTTGCGGCGGCGGCATCATGTGCCGTGATACGCCCAAGCCCACCGGGTACCGAGCGCCCAAGACGCTGTCGCTTCGCGACGTTGCATAGGGTGCTGCAAAGCCTGCCCGACGAAGCCGTGCCGAGTCGCGACATGCTCATCATCCTCAAATCACGGTCACGGCGGACAGCGACCTGGTGATGATTTCGCCCGTGGTCCGGCGTGTCAACTGACAAAGGCCTTCTCGACCACATAGTGGCCCGGCGCCGAATTGCTGCCTTCGGTGAAGCCCATGCCATCGAGCAGTTGCCGTGTGTCACGCAGCATATGCGGACTTCCACACAACATGATGCGGTCGTTGTCGATCGAGAACGGCGGCACGCCGAGCCGCTCGAACAATCCGCCCGTTTCAATCAGCTCCGTGATGCGTCCGCGATTCTGGAACGGCTCACGCGTCACGGTCGGGAAATACACCAGTTTGTCGCGGATCAGCTCGCCGATGTGCTCGTGCTGCGGCAAATGCTCGGTGATGTACTCCTTGTACGCAAGCTCGTCGACGAAACGGCAGGTATGCGTGAGCACGATCTTCTCGTAGCGATCGTAGACGTCCGGGTCCTTGATAACTGACATGAACGGAGCCAAGCCGGTGCCAGTGGAGAGCAACCACAGCGTCTTGCCGGGCAACAGATTGTCGACTACCAGTGTGCCGGTCGGTTTCTTGCCAATGTAGACCTGATCGCCTACTTTCAGGTGCTGCAGCCGCGATGTGAGCGGGCCGTCCTGCACCTTGATGCTCAGGAATTCGAGGTTTTCCTCGTAGTTCGCGCTCGCCAGGCTGTACGCGCGCAGCAGCGGTTTGCCATCCACTTCCAGGCCGACCATGGTGAACTGACCGTTATCGAATCGAAAGCCCGGATCGCGGGTGCAAGTGAAGCTGAACAGCGTGTCAGTCCAGTGATGCACGCTGAGAACGGTTTGTTGGGTCAGATTGCTCATGGTGTTTCAGTCGGATCGATGGCCGTCGGGTCCGGCACGCGCGACGGTCTGGCTAAATATATTAAGCACGTTACCATTTTACCGCGTCGCGGCAAAGTTATCCGGTGCTTGGACAATGGCGCGTCGCCAGACGTAACGAGCGGCACGCGGGGCAACGAGTAGTAGGCGCGTTGCAACGCCGTGGAACCGTCCTAGTCCAGCCGCAACCGCGCTATGTACGGCAAGTGATCCGATAACCACGCGGTGCGGGGTGCGGGCTCGAGCCATTGCATTGGCGTGATGCCCCGTACGAACATCTTGTCCAGCGCCAGCGCGGGCGAGAATGCGGGAAACGTCTTGCCAGCCTCGCCCAGCGTTGAGGCCACCTCGCGCAAACCGATCTCGGCGAACAACGGCTCCGAGTCGTTCTTCCAGTCGTTAAAATCGCCGGCGAGCACCAACGGGCCGGTTGCCGCCTCGCGGGCGATCCAATGGGCGATCCAGTTCATCTGGCGCAATCGCGACTGGCGGGTGAGCGCCAGATGGACGCACAGCAATGTGATCGGCGTGTTGTAAAGCGTCGCGCGTGCCACCAGCAAACCCCGCTTCTCGAAGCGGTGCGCGGAAATGTCCCAGCGCCCTCCTAGGTCGAGCGGATGCGGCGACAGGATCGCATTGCCGTGTCGCCACGATGGCTTGAACACATTTGGCCCGAGCGCCAGCTGTAAGCGCAATGCTTGCGCTATTTCGGTAGCCTGGCACTGCCATACGTCGGTAAGCGCGCCTTGCAGCGGCTCGCCGAAGCCATTGCTGGCCAGCACGGGCGCGGGCATCCGGCGCGCCATGGCCTCCTGCAGGAAATACAGGTCGGCCGGCGTTGCCTGCATCCAGCGTTGCATCGACTGCCATGCCTGCAAGCCGAGCGGCGAGCGGCCCTTATGCAGATTCCAACTGACGGCGACGAATTCCTTGTCACCGGTGCGCGGCACGCTGGGCAAGGTATCGCCGTGTCGCATCGGTCGACTATCCTTACGCGAGTTCATCACCCGTTCACTGTTCCACAATGCTCGCCTGTACGCGATAGACGAGTTGCGGGTCGTGGTCCACCAGCTTCCACGCTACCGTTCGCCCGGGCGGCACGAGCAGGCCGGGATGGACAGCGGTGACTCGACGCGGCTGCGGTGGCAGTGCACAACCCTCGGCGGTCTGTGCGGCACGCGTATCCTCAAAGATCTCCTGTACGTCCAGCGACAGAACCGCCTTGCCGCCGTCAACGTGGGTCGGCGACACGGTCAGCGTGCGCGACAACTCGATGCTGGCCACCGGTTGGTTCTGGCAACCGAGCTCATGCACGACGCTACGCTTGTGTGTCTCCGACTTCGCTTGGCCGACCGTGGTCGTTGCGCCAAAATGGTCGACACTGCGCCCGTCCTGCACGACTTCAATATCCCAGCGTACCTTCGGCGGACCCTCCTGCGCGCATGCCACGGCGGCAACCGAGGCCAGCAGCACGCCGGTGGCGAGTGTACGAAGGGCATTCAACAGACTTGTCATAAGGGATTCAGACTCGGATCGCCCGATGGATTCATGCTCCGCACGGCGGCCGAGTTCTGCATGCACGAAACGGTCATGATAACGGGGTTTGGCCACGCGTGCGGACACCACGCGGCGTTGGCAGCAACGCCGCGTGACTGCTAGCTTGCACAACTTATTGACGCCGATACACTGAATTGGCGCCGCGCGGGGCGGCGTGGCAGCAGAGGAGGTGAATATGACTAACGCAATGGTCAAGCAGGAAATCGCGGTGGCGGCTTTCAAGCCGATCTATGACTTAAGTCAGATCGAGACGGCCTTACATGACTTGTCCGATGGCGCCAGCGAGGCGTTGCGAAGCACCTACGAGAAAATGCTGAAGGTCGGCGCGTTGCGCTTTTGCGTCAAGCCCAACCGGTTGCCGTCAATCGACGCGCTCCTCGCCGAGTCCCCAAACTTTAGCGAGCCGCTGGAGGACGTGCGCAAACAGATCGCGCTCGTGGCCGAGACCGACGACAGGCTCGAGTTAATGCCCATGCTGCTGCTGGGCGAACCCGGCATCGGCAAAACGCATTTTGCCCGGCAACTTGCGCGCCTGATCGGCACCGGCTATCACTATGTCGCGATGAGTTCGCTCACCGCGGGCTGGATTCTGTCCGGGGCGTCGTCACAGTGGAAGAATGCCAAGCCAGGCAAGATCTTCGACGCGCTGGTCAACGGCGCCTATGCGAACCCACTGGTGCTGATCGACGAAATCGACAAGGCGGGCGGCGATGCGCAGTACGATCCACTCGGCGCGCTGTATGCGCTGCTCGAGCATGACACCGCGCAGTCGTTCATCGACGAGTTCGCCGAAGTGCCCATCGATGCATCCAGTGTGCTTTGGATCGCGACGGCCAACGACATGCACTGCATTCCGGAGCCCATCCTGAACCGGATGAACGTCTATGAGATCCCGACGCCGGATCGCGATGGCGCGCGCCGTATTGCCCAGTCGATCTACTCAGAGATCCGCGAATCGCACGCATGGGGCGCGCGTTTTCCGCAAGCGCTCGAAGAGGCGCCGCTGGACGTGCTGTCAACCTTGTCGCCGCGCGTGATGCGGCGCGCCATCATCCACGGCTTCGGCAATGCGCGGCTGGCGGGACGCGATGCGGTGAGCGCGCACGACGTGGTACTCGATCGCCACGCGCGCAGACGCTCAATCGGGTTCTGACGCTGCTCGAGCCACGCCGCTGTGCGGCGACTAGAGCAGCCGCACGATTAGCGAGCCCAGCAGTGTCAACAGCAGCGTCGACATGAACGGCAACGGCAGACGGCGGCCGCGCCAGCTGAGCGCGAGATCCCCGGGCAAGCGACCGATGCCCAGTCGGGCGAGCCAGGGCCAGCTCGCGCTAAGAATCACGGTGGCAATGAAGGTGGTCAGCAACCAGCGGAACATCGACAGGTCAGCCTCATGAGTCACAGCATGTGCGAACGATCGCCGCGCTCAAACGCGCCCAATGCGCCATCCAGGCCGCGGCAAAACGCGATCACTTTGAACAGTTCGCCCATCTCTGCCTCGGACAGCAGCTTCTGTACCGCATTAGCCGCGGGCAGGAAGCGAGCCGGATCGGCCGGGTCCAGTTGCGCCAGCGAGTCCGTGATGCCTGCGTTCATCAGAAAGCGTGCTTGCGACGTGTATCCGAGCAAATGCGCGCCCGCGTCGTGGGCAGCCTGCTCGATGGCGCTGAACTGCACATGCGCGGTGATGTCCTGCAGGCCGGGGTAAAGGAACGGATCGCCGTGTGCACGGTGCCGGTAGTGGCACATCAACGTGCCCTCCGTGCGCTGTGGATGGTAATACTCAGCAGCCGGGAAACCATAGTCGATGAACAACGCGGCGCCGCGGCCGAGCACCGAGCACACGGTGCGCACGAACGCGGCAGCCGCCTCGTGTGTTTCGGTCACGTAGTCGTGCCGGCCAGGAACGCACGCGAGTGCGGCCGGCACGGCGGCGGCATCCAGCGGCCGATCGGCGAACACGAAGCGGCTCGCATCCGCCACAGCGACGCCGCGTTCATGCCACAAGCCATTTTGCCGCGCAAACAGACGCACCGGCATGGCGTCCAGCACTTCGTTGCCAACCATCACGCCCTCCACGCGCTCGGGCAGCGCATCGACCCACTGGACGCAGGAGGCGAACTGCGGTGCAGTTTTCGCAATGCACTCGCGCTGGCGCGCGCGCAACTCGCCGGACAATTCCACGATCGTGTAGCGCACACACCCGACACCGAGCGCATCCAGCGTGCGCAGCAGGCCGGCGGCGAACTTGCCCGTTCCCGCTCCGAATTCGACCACGTGGCGTGTGCCGGTAGCGCCGAGTATCTCGGCCACCGGCTTGGCGAACGTCTGTGCAAACAGCGGCGAGAGTTCCGGCGCGGTGATGAAGTCGCTCCCATCGTCGGGACTGCGGCCGAACTTGACTAGACCACCGCTGTAGTAGCCTAGACCCGGTGTATAAAGCGCGAGTTCCATGTACCGGTCGAATGGCAACCACCCTCCGGCCGCAGCGATTTGACCGGCGATGTGCTGCACTAACGCACGAACGTGGGCAAGCTCGGTATCGTCAGGAACGGGTAAACTATCAGGCTGCGTTGAATTCGGCTTCATTCCCGCATTGTAAATGAGCGACCCGTCGTGCGCCGGTCAGTATCCGGCTTCCCCTTCTTACGCGCCGCCCGTGCGCCGTGTCGCACTGGTGACCGGCGCAGCACGGCGCATCGGCCGTGCGCTGGCGCTTGGCATGGCCGCGCGGGGTTGGGACATTGCGGTCCACTACCATACGTCCGAGGCTGACGCGCAGTCGCTGACCGCCGACATACAGGCGCTGGGCCAGCGTGCTGTCGCGTTGCGCGCCGATCTGGCCGACGAGGCACAGGTGCGGCGCCTGGTGCCGGATAGCATCGCCGCGCTCGGGCGCATCGAATGCGTGGTGAACAACGCGTCGCTGTTTGACGAGGATACGGCAGCCACGTTCGGATACGGCACGTTGTTGAACATGACGGCGATCAATGTCGGCGCGCCGCTGGCGCTCGCGCAGGCGCTGCACGAATCGATTCCGGAGGTGGCGCGCGAAGACGAGACGTTGCGTGGCTCGGTCATCAACGTGCTCGATCAGAAGCTGTACAACATGAATCCGGACTATCTGTCGTATACGTTAACGAAAGCCGCGCTGCAGGCGGCCACCGTGGCGCTGGCCCAGGCGCTCGCGCCGAAGCTGCGGGTCGTGGCCGTCGCGCCCGGACTCACGCTGCGCTCCGGTAGCCAGACCGATGAAAGCTTTAGCGACGCGCACCGGCGCACGCCGCTTGGACGCGCATCGACGCCGGCCGACTTGGTTGAAGCGGTGTGCTACCTGGCCGACGCGCGCGGTGTGACGGGTGCGACGCTGCTGGTCGATGGCGGCCAGCACCTCGTGCCGTCGCCACGCGACGTGATGTTTATGACGGATACGTGAGCGCGATGCTTGCGTGCTTACTGCCGGGCCGGGCCATGCCGCGCGGCCACCGCCTCTACTTTTGACTGGATCGCCCATGCTCTCCGCCCTTTCGCACCCAAGCCTCGCAGACTGTCGGCGCCTGTTCCTGCGCAACTACGAGATTTCCATCAACATTGGCGTGCATGATTTCGAAAAACGCGCCGAGCAGCGCGTCATCGTCAACATCGACCTATTCGTGCCGCTGGCCGAATCGACGCCGCGCGCCGACAAGCTGGCCGAGGTCGTTGACTACGATTTCATGCGCTCAACCATTGCCCAACGGGTCGCGCGCGGACACGTCCATCTGCAAGAGACGTTTTGCGATGACGTTGCCGCCGCGATGCTGGCGCATCCGAAAGTGCGGGCAGTGCGCGTATCGACCGAGAAGCCGGACGTCTACTCCGACTGCGAGTCAGTGGGTGTTGAAGTCATCCGTATCAAGGAAGCCTGACATGCATGCACCCGAGACCACCGTGCGGGCCTTGACCCGTCGCGAGCAGAAACAGGCCTACGAAAACAACAAGCTGTTCAAGCGGCTGGCCCGGCAGGCCGGCCAAGCCATTGCTGACTACAACATGATCGAGGCCGGCGATAAGGTGATGGTTTGCGTGTCCGGCGGCAAGGACAGCTATGCGTTGCTGGACATCCTACTGCGGCTGCGCGAGCGAGCGCCGATCGATTTCGACATTGTCGCGGTCAATTTAGATCAGAAGCAGCCTGGGTTTCCCGCGCATATACTGCCCGAGTATCTCTCGGCACGCGGCGTGCCGTTTCATGTCGAGAACCAGGACACGTACAGCATCGTCAAGCGCCTCGTGCCCGAGGGTAAGACGACGTGCTCGCTGTGCTCGCGGCTGCGGCGCGGCATCCTATACCGCGTCGCGGGTGAGTTGGGCGCGACCAAGATCGCGCTTGGCCACCACCGCGACGACATCTTGCAGACCGTGCTGCTGAACATGTTCTACGGCGGCAAACTCAAGGGGATGCCGCCGAAACTGCAGTCCGACGATGGCAAGCACATTGTGATCCGGCCGCTCGCCTATGTGAAAGAGAATGATTTGGAAAAATATGCGCAATTGCGTGAATTTCCAATCATTCCATGCAATCTGTGCGGCAGCCAGCCGAACCTAAAGCGCGCCGAAATGAAGACGTTGCTGCAGGAATGGGACAAGCGCTTCCCTGGACGGGTAGACAACATGTTCAGTGCATTGTCCGACGTCGTGCCGTCGCACTTGATGGACCCTCGGCTGTTTCCATTCGCCGGGCTGCGCGCGACGGGCGTGGCCGATCCGCACGGCGACATCGCATTCGACGACGAACCTTGTGCAACGCCCGACAGCGGCACCGTGCCGATCGTGCCATTCGACGCGCTGTGACGCCGCGACGCCGGCGCGCCGTGTGTGGGTTGCACGACGGAATGCAGCAAGCCCGATGCTAAAATCGGCCCTTCGAGACTCGTTGGACGTTGACGCCGTGAATATCGTCATTCTTGCAGCCGGCATGGGCAAGCGCATGCATTCCGCGCGGCCAAAGGTGCTGCATTCACTGGCTGGCAGGCCATTGCTGTCCCATGTCATCGACACGGCGCGCGCGCTGACGCCGAGCCGGCTCGTCGTGGTGGTCGGGCATGGCGCCCAGGCCGTGCGCGAGGCCGTCGCCGCGCCCGATATCCAGTTTGCGCTGCAGGCCGAGCAACGGGGTACCGGTCACGCGGTTCAACAGGCGCTGCCATTCATCGACCCGGCACTGCCCACGCTGGTGCTGTACGGCGACGTGCCGCTCACGCGCGCCTCGACACTGCGGCGACTGGTCGACGCGGCGGCCAACGGCCACTATGGGGTGCTGACCGTCACGCTGGACGACCCACACGGTTATGGTCGCATCGTGCGCGATTGCGCCGGACGCATCACACGGATCATCGAGCAAAAGGATGCCGACCCGGAGCAACGGGAAATCCGCGAGATCAACACGGGCATCGTCATCTCGCCGAGCGGGCGGCTCGACGCGTGGCTAAGCTCGTTGACAAACGACAACGCGCAGCGCGAGTTCTACCTGACCGACGTCGTCGAGCGCGCGATCGAAGACGGTGTCGAGGTCGTCGGTGTACAGCCAGACGACGTATGGGAGACGCTCGGCGTGAACAGCAAGCGACAATTGGCTGACCTGGAGCGCGTCTACCAGCGCAACGAAGCGCTGCGACTGCTGGACGCCGGCGTCACGTTGGCCGATGCGTCGCGCATCGACGTGCGCGGCACGCTGGAGTGCGGCGCCGACGTGTCGATCGATGTCAACTGCGTGTTCGAAGGACACGTCGTGCTGGGTGACCACGTCAGCATCGGGCCGAACTGCGTGATTCGCGAAGCGACGATCGCCGCGGGCACGCGCGTGGACGCGTTCACGCATGTCGAGGGCGCACGCGTGGGCGAGAATGTCGTGCTCGGCCCATATGCGCGGCTGCGTCCCGGGGCCGTGCTGTCCAGCAACGTGCATGTGGGCAACTTCGTTGAGGTCAAGAACGCGGTGCTCGGGCATGGCGCGAAAGTTAACCATTTGAGCTATATCGGCGACGCCGACGTCGGGGCGCGCGTGAACATCGGCGCCGGGACGATCACCTGCAACTATGACGGCGCGAACAAGCATCGCACCGTGATCGGCGATGACGTATTCGTTGGCTCTGGTACGCAGCTTGTTGCGCCGGTCGTCGTGGGTTCAGGAGCGACGCTCGCAGCCGGGACCACCGTCTGGCGCGACGTGCCCGCCGGGGCGCTGGTGTTGAACGAGAAAACGCAGGTCGCAAAGCCAGGGTACGCGCGACCGGCCAAGAAAAAGGCCTGAATGTACGGCGCCGATGAGGCGGCCCAACGGTCACCCTCCATTTTCCACGGATAAACATCATGTGCGGCATTGTCGGCGCGGTAGCGCAACGTAACATCGTCCCGGTCCTCGTCGAGGGGTTGCGACGTCTCGAATACCGCGGCTACGACTCGTGTGGTGTAGCGGCTATCGTCGATGGCGCCGCTCGGCGCGCCCGCAGCGTATCGCGTGTGGCGGACCTCGACCTGCAGATCCGCGACACGCAACTGGCGGGGGAAACTGGCATCGCGCATACGCGCTGGGCGACGCACGGGGCGCCGGTCACGCACAATGCGCATCCGATTTTCTCGCACGACACGATTGCGCTGGTTCACAACGGCATCATCGAAAACTATGAAACTTTGCGTGAAGGCCTGCGCGCGAACGGTTACGAGTTCGTGACGCAGACCGACACCGAGGTCATCGCTCACCTAATCTACAGCCTTTATCGCGGTGACTTGTTTGCCGCCGTGCGCGAAGCGGTGAAGCAGCTGCATGGCGCCTACGCGATCGCCGTGTTCTCAAAAGATCAGCCGCATCGGGTATGCGGCGCGCGCGCCGGCTCGCCGCTGGTGGTCGGGCTGGGCCAACAGGAGAATTTCCTGGCCTCGGATGCGCTCGCGCTGGCGGGCAGCACCGACCGCTTCATTTTCCTCGAGGAAGGCGACGTGGTTGAATTGACGCTGGACGGCGTGCAGATCGCGGACCGCGACGGCAGCCTCGTACAGCGGGAGGTACGCACCGTCAACGCGTATGGTGGCGCGGTGGAGCTTGGGCCGTACCGGCACTTCATGCAAAAGGAGATCTTTGAGCAGCCGCGGGCGATCTCCGACACGATTGCGCAGACCGACGCATTCGATCCCGAGCTGTTCGGCGCTGGCGCCGGCGACGTGTTCAACGGGATCGACAGCCTGCTGATTCTTGCGTGCGGCACCAGCTACTACTCCGGTTTGACAGCGAAGTACTGGCTCGAATCGATCGCGAAAATCCCCACGCAAGTCGAGATCGCAAGCGAGTATCGCTATCGTGACTCCGTGCCGAACCCCCGGTCACTCGTCGTGGTGATCTCCCAATCCGGCGAGACGGCGGACACGCTCGCCGCACTCAAGCATGCGCAGGCGCTCGGACACTCGCATACGCTGACGATTTGCAACGTGGCGAGCAGCGCGATGGTGCGGCTCACCGCGCTGCGCTTGCTGACGCACGCGGGCACCGAAATCGGCGTGGCGTCAACCAAGGCATTTACAACGCAGCTCGTTGCCCTGTTCGTGCTCGCGGTGACGCTGGGACGGCTGCGCGGTCATGTCAACGCGAGTCTTCAGGCGCAGTACCTGAAGCAGTTGCGGCACCTGCCGGCGGCGCTCAACAGCGTGCTCGCGCTCGAGCCGCAGGTCATCGCGTGGGCAGAGGAATTTTCGCGCAAGGAAAACGCGCTGTTCCTTGGCAGGGGCATGCATTATCCGATTGCACTTGAAGGCGCGTTGAAGCTGAAGGAAATCTCATATATTCACGCTGAGGCGTATCCGGCCGGCGAACTCAAGCATGGGCCGCTCGCACTGGTGACCGAAGCGATGCCGGTGGTCACCGTCGCGCCGAACGATGCGCTGCTGGAAAAACTAAAGTCCAATATCCAGGAAGTACGCGCACGGGGCGGCCAGTTGTATGTGTTTGCTGATGCGGATACGCGAATCGTCAACGACGAAGGCCTGCATGTAATTCGGATGCCCGAGCATTATGGGCTGCTCTCGCCGATCTTGCATGTGGTGCCATTGCAATTGCTCGCCTATCACACTGCCTGCGCGCGCGGTACTGACGTGGACAAGCCGCGAAATCTGGCCAAGTCGGTGACGGTGGAGTGAGGAGGGTAGAGATGGAGGGCACCGGTGCTGGCACAGCGTGTGCCGCACGGGCCGAATCGTTCGCCGCTGCGCTGCATGGCACAGGCTGACCCATGACTAAAAAACGGGGAATAGCGCGCAACGGCCGGCAGTTTCCCCCAAGGCCCTCAAACCATTCGCCGTCTCCTAGCGGGCGAACGCTGACCAGACCAGACCTGTATTCTGACGCGAGCCAGCACATTCCAATTCAACGCCGCCGTCGAGCAGGCTCTCCACCTTGCATCGAGCCCGGACGCGCGAGCATTGCCGGGTTTCAAGCTGCACCAAGATACTCATCCGCTTAACCTACCCGACAGGCCGTCATAGCAAGCTAGCCGCGGCGCGGTGGATTGACGCAGGCCGCTGCGGTGTGGGTTGTTGCAACGCAGGTTGTTCGCAGTGCAAGCTTGCCGCAGTTCGTTAGGTTGAAGCGTGCGCGGCTGTAGCGCGAAACAGACGGCTGTGCTCGGTTTCGCACACTATCGGCGGTGTCGATGGTGCAGGATATGGATCGGGAACGGCGCGCGGGCCACATCGTGCGCCATCTGGTGCGGGCAGGAGACCAAAGAAAACCAAATAGGCAAGACGATGAACGAGCTAATCGAAGATTCGGGCCGGAGCCCGACGATACTGCCGGTCGCGCTGCGCGCAGCGACTCGTGAGGAGTACGGATATTTCTTTCACCTGTACCGGGATTCCCTGAGCGGCTACTTCAGGCAGACGCTAGGTTGGGAGGACGATTTTCGCCGAACGGCTTTCCGAGTGAGCTATCCGGTTGCACGGTGCCAGGCCATCGTGGTTGACGGCGTGTCGCGGGCGGTAGGGGTATTATCCACGCAAGTGTGCGAAGACGGTGGGGTAGAGGTCGCGCTGCTGTTGGTGGATCCGGCATTCCAGGGCCGACAGATTGGCGCGACCCTACTGCACCGCGTATGTGACGCCGCCCATCGTGATGGCCGCACGGTCAAGCTGCAGACTTTCAAGCTCAACGAGCGCGCCGCGCGATTCTATCTGCGCCAAGGGTTCCAGATTGTCGCCGAAGACAAGTATTATTTACACTTCCGGTGTGTACCGTGCGACGCCGGCCCGACAGTCCCTGCCTTGCTGTCGGCATGCGTTGATACGCAGCTCGACGCGAATCGCGATCGCGCTGCAGCAAGGCTCGACGTTGATACCGCAACCTCTGCTACTCGCAGCGGCCCTCCGAACGCGTGCACGACCGCGGCCCTCATCGACTGGCCCATGGAACGCTCCCTACAAGGCATCCTGTGAGTCTCGGCGGACCAGGTCTGCGGTTTCTTGACGGAAATCAAACTTGGCCCCAGTCAGCCAACGCGACATCACACGCGCCAGCATTACATCACTTCTGTTCCAACTCGTCGATCTCCTTACGTTCGCGCCGCGCCTCATTGCCACGCCGCGCTCGTAACCGCTGCCGGGACAATACTGTGATGACTTGCTGCGTCGTCGCACCAGCCGGGATTTCATTGCGGATCGTATTGGGCACCATCGGCAGCCCGGCGTGCTGCCGGCGCAGTGCCTTGGCAATGGCTCGGCGGCACTGTTGGCCATGGCAATCCCATTCGTCGCGAAATTTTCCGCAGTAACGGCATCCATCCATATAAATAGTCTACCGCTAAACCGGCCGGTGGAGATCGCGACCCTCGAGCTTGCCTCGGTACGCTGTTCGGGACATGTCGCACAAATTGCAACACTCCGCCTGTCATTGCCCCGAGCACCGACACCACCTTTGCGCCACGGCACGCAGTCCTCACCACATTGGCAGCCACGCCACTCGGCGGTACAGAACTTGCAATGGCGGCGTAACGCGCAAAACCGAGTTGGCTTCCATGACTTCGCCCACCTTCGCAGGCGCGGCCCGCATCAGCGGGTTGCGCACCCGGATCGCCTCCGACCTGTGGCACGCTATCTGGCACCACAGGGCGCGGGTGCTGGCCGCCGTATCATTGCTGCTGCTAGCCAAGGCGGCTGCGGTGGCGGTCCCGCTGCTGCTCAAGGATATCGTCGATGCGCTGGGCAACGTCACGAGCCGGCCAGCCGCGATACCGATCCTGCTGCTGTTCGGCTATGCTGTGGTGCGCTTTGCGTCGAATGCATTAAGCGAGGTGCGCGACATGACATTTGTGCAAGTCACGCAGCGCACCGTAGCCGACTATACTGCGCGTACGTTTGCTCACCTGCATCATCTGGGCGCGCGCTTTCACTCGCAGCGTGAGACCGGCTCGGTGGTACGCGACCTGGAGAAAGGTACCGCCGGCATTGGTTACCTGCTGGGTGTTGCGGTCTTTACGATCGTGCCAACGCTCATCGAAATCGCGTCGGTGCTCGCCATTGTGGTTAGCAAGTATGGCGGCGGCTTCACGCTGATTATTTTTGCGACATTTGCCGTCTACGCGGGTTATACGATCGTGTTCACGCGGCGCCGCGTGCGGGTGCAGCGCCGCATGAACGCGTTGGAAGCCCAGGCCAATAGCCGTATCGTCGACAGTCTGCTGAATTACGACACGGTCAAATATTTTGCACGCGAGGATTTTGAGTGCAAGCGGCTTGACCAGGTGCTGCAGCAACGGCAGGACGCGGGTATCGAGAATCAATATGCGCTGTCCACGCTGCATATCGGGCAGAGTGCGTGTATCGGCGCGGGCATTGCGGCGGTGATGTTGTTGGCCGGCCAGCACGTGGTAAGCGGCGCAATGACGGTTGGCGACCTGGTGCTGATTAACGCTTACATTATCCAGGTCAGCCTGCCGCTGAACACGTTGGGCTTCGTATTCCGCGAGGCCAATGACGCGATGACCAACGTGGAGCGGCTGTTTGCGCTGCTGGATGCGCGCGGTCAGGCAGGCGAGGATGGTGATGTTGCGGCGGCGCAGCCGCTCGTGGTGCGTGGTGGCGAGATCCGCTTCGAGCATGTCGACTTCAGTTACGAGCCCAGTCGTAGGATCCTGTGGGATGTCTCGTTCCGGATCGAGCCGGGCCAGACGGTGGCCGTCGTGGGAGGCAGCGGCTCGGGCAAGTCGACGCTGGCCCGGTTGTTGTTCCGCCTGTATCAGCCTGATGCGGGATCAATCAAGATCGACGGGCAGGACTTGCGGCTGGTCACACAGCGCAGCCTGCGGGCGGCCTTGGGTATCGTGCCGCAGGACACGATTCTGTTCAACGATACGATCGCGTACAACATCGGCTACGGTCGTGAAGACGCGACCAAGGCCGACATTATCGCCGCCGCGCGGGGCGCGCAATTGGGCGAGTTCATCGAGCGCCTGCCGGATGCCTACGACACGCGGGTCGGCGAGCGAGGCGTGCGCTTGTCCGGCGGGGAGCGCCAACGCGTGGCCATTGCACGCGCGCTGCTCAAACAGCCGCCGATCGTGGTGTTTGACGAAGCGACGTCGGCGCTCGATACCCGTTCGGAGCGGGCGATTCAACAGGAATTGATGCGTGTGGCCGAGCACCGCACGAGTCTGATCATCGCGCACCGGCTCTCGACCGTGGTTGATGCCGATCGCATCCTAGTCATGGAGCACGGGCGACTGGTCGAGCAGGGGACCCACGCTAGCCTGCTAGAGAAGGGTGGAGTCTATGCGCAGATGTGGGCGTTGCAGGCGCAGCAACGCGAGTTGGAGCGCGCCGAACAGCGCTTTGCGCTTTTGCCGATCAACGTCGGTGCGCTGGTCGACAACGTGCTGGACGCGTTGCAGGAGGTCGCGGTACGCCATCAGGCGAGCTTGTTCAAGCGTATCACCGACGACAACGTAATCGTCACTGGCGACGCGGCGACGCTGCGGCGCTTTATCTGGCAGTTGTGCTGCACCGGCATTGAAGCAGGCGGGGCAGGCAGCCGCATCGAGGTAAGCGTGGCTCGTCACGACAACGATGCACGCGTGTCGATCTGCACGCCGGATCTCGAGACGCCGGAGTTGTCATTGTTGGATCTGGAGTCACTCCAGGCCGTGCTTGAGGAGCAGCGTGGGTATATCTTGCGCAGCCGCGACGATGTCGGATCCACGATCCACATCACGTTACCGCTGCGGGCCGTCGCGGAGTTGCCCGCCGCTGACGGCCTCGCGCCGCAACCGCTGCAGGCGCTCGGCGCCGCGCGACTGGAGGGCGTACGCGTGGCCTGTGTGGATGATCACGAGGAGGCGCGCGACGCGCTGTCCGCGCTGCTCACCAGCGCCGGAGCGCAGGTCGCGGCGTTCAAATCCGGCCAGGCACTGCTGGACTACCTTGGGCGCACGCGGCGCGACGACTGGCCGGCCGTGATGGTCTGCGACATCGACCTGGGCGAGGAAAATGGATATTCGATGATGGCCCGTGTCAAGCAGCTTGAGGCGGCGTGTCCAGACGACACCGCGTGCCGGATCGAAGCAATCGCGCTGTCCGGCTACTCAAGTGAGCATGAGCGGGCGCGTGCCGTCGAAGCCGGTTTTCGCGGCTATCTGACCAAGCCAGTCAAGGCGATCGATTTGATTGCCGCACTCAGAGCATTAGCCACTCATTCAAGGAGAAACTGATGAGCTTGACGACGCCCAGCCCGCTAGGGAACCTATCCACCCCACGCCGCAGCGGTAGTCTATATGCCGACCGCAGCGCGGCCAGCGCCGCGATCGAGATGTTGCTGCCGACGCTATCGGCGGCGCTGCACAACACAGTCGTCGGCGACAGCGGGTGCTTGCATATCGTCGTGATGGATCCGGCACTCGGTCCTAGCGACGCGTGCTTCGAGGACGCGATCCTGTACGAGCATTCGATGCCAGATCCGGCGCAGTGGGACGCCGATTACCGCGCGTATGCACGAGCCAAAGCGCGGCTGTCGTGGGAGCACGGTATAGACAGCCGGCTTGTCCAGTGCAGCCAGCCGCACCGTTTGCGCCGCGGTGACACGAACCTGTGGGGCAGTGTGGCTCAACACGGCATCGTGGTGGGCGTCTCTGGGGCCCAACCATGGTTTGACGAGGCGTTGGCCGGATGTGTCGCGCACTGCCTGCGCGCTATCGCGCAGCACCGCGCTGAAGCGGCGGCGGGCACGCTAGCGCTGTGATCACTAACGCGGACCCGCGCCCCGTACCCCGTCGCACTGCACCTGGGCGTTTTTGCCAATGCCATTATAAAAATGGGTAACGGGTCGAGGCGTCGACCTGGCTGGAATGGCTGCTGTATGCGCTTGGTCGTCTGTGGGCGCATTGGGTTAGGGGCGGGCACGCCATTCGCTCAACAGGAGCCAGAACGTTTGTCTTGACAAACGTCTGACTCACTGAAGGAGCGAACGTGGCACAGACTGCAGACTTAACGAACCCGATTCTCACCGGCAAGACAGCGTTAATCACCGGAGGCGCCCGTGGCCTCGGTGCGGCGATATGCGACGAGTTGGCACGCGCCGGCATGAATATCGTCGTGGCCGATCTTCATGAGGACCAGGCGCGTGCAACCGCGGCTGAGTTAGGCCAGCACGGCGTCAAGGTCGTGTGGCAGCGGATCGACGTCAGCGACGAGGCGTCGGTGCAACAGGCGATGCACGCGATACACGAGTCGGTGGGCGAGCTCGATGTGGTCGTGAACAACGCAGCGATTGATGTGACGGCCGCGATCGAAGACGTTGACGTCGCCGCCTGGCAGCGCGTGCTGATGACGAACCTATTCGGCCCCTACCTGATATGCCGGGCGGTCGTGCCGATGATGAAGGCCCGAGGCGACGGCCATATCGTCAACATCGCATCAACCGCTTCAAAGCGCGCATGGCCAAATGCCTCCGCCTACCACGCGACTAAGTGGGGACTGCTGGGCTTCTCTCATGCGATGCATGCAGAGTTGCGTTCGGCTGGCGTGCGCGTGTCGGCCATTGTGGCCGGCGGCATGCGCACTCCGTTCTTGCTGGACCGTTTTCCCGATATCGACGTCGATACGCTGCAGCCTCCCCAAAATGTGGCCGCGGCCGTACGGTTCGTGTTGACGCAGCCGCTCGGCACGGTGATCCCTGAAGTCACGGTGCTGCCGATGAAGGAAACATCATGGCCGTAACGCGCGGAGCCAGCCGCGGCGCCGTGCTGTTGGACAAGGACGGCACACTGCTGAAGAATGTGCCCTACAACGTCGACCCGGCGCGCATGGTACTGACGCCAGGCGCCGCACAAGCACTGCGCCAGCTTGGCGCATTGGGCATACCACTCGCGGTGGTGTCGAACCAGCCCGGTGTGGCGCTTGGCTGTTTTCCCGAGGCGGCGCTGTGCGCCGTGCGTGAGCGGCTTTGCGCGCTGTTTCGCGAGCACGGTGCAGTGCTCGCGGAGTTCTTTTATTGCCCGCACCATCCAAGTGGGGCGGTGGCGCACTACGCGATCGAATGCGATTGCCGCAAGCCGCGATCGGCGTTGCTGACGCAGGCCCTCGCGTTCCTGGACGCCGCGCCGCAATACAGTTGGATGGTCGGGGACATCCTCGACGATATCGAAGCGGGCCGTGGTGCAGGTTGTCGCACGATCCTAGTCGATTGCGGCAACGAAACCGAATGGCGGCACGGCCCACAGCGTGAGCCGGACTTCGTGGTCGAGCGGCTCGACGCCGCGGCCCACATTATCGCCGCGCAGTGCAACGGCACGCCCGTTGAGAGAATCGGACAGGAGGCGGCAACATGAGCACAGGCTGGAACAACGCGCGACGCATCCTGTGTGTCCGGCTCGACAACATGGGCGACGTGCTGATGACTACGCCTGCGCTGCGCGCGCTGAAGGGTGATGACGGCCGTCGTCATCTAACGCTGCTCACCTCCAGCGTCGGCACCGCGCTGGATGGGCACCTGCCGATGGTCGACCAGGTGTGGGGATACGACGCACCATGGGTCAAGCACCCGAGCGCGTCGCCGGACGCAGCGCCGGACTTCGCGATGATCGAGCGACTGGCAGCCGGTCGGTTTGATGCCGCGGTCATCTTCACGGTCTACAGCCAAAGCCCTTTGCCGGCCGCGATGATGTGCTGGCTGGCGGGGATTCCGCTGCGTCTGGCGCACTGCCGCGAGAATCCGTACCGCTTGTTGACTGACCGCGTTGCGGAAACCGAGCCGCACCAGCGCGTTCGCCACGAAGTGGTCCGGCAACTCGAACTGGTCCGCTCAATCGGTGCGACGACAACCAATTGGCAAATGGAATTTGCCTACAGCGAACAAGACCGACGGTCATTGCAGCGTCGGCTGCAAGCCGCCCGGCGCCGGCAAGGCGCGCCGTTCGCGCAGCTTGGCCACGGACGCTGGCTGGTGGTTCACCCCGGAGCCAGCGCGCCGTCGCGACGGTGGCCAGCGGAGCGCTTCGGCGAAGTGGCTGCGCAACTCGCCCCGCAGTTCGACGCGGTTGCGGTGACCGGCAGCGCGGCGGAATCCGCGTTAGTCGACGCGGTATGCGCACGTGTCGGCAAGCGCGCGGTGCCGCTGGCCGGCCGGTTGTCGCTGGGCGAGATGGGCGCGTTGGTCGGCGCAGCGGATGTGTTGATTACCAACAACAGCGGGCCGGCGCATCTTGCCGCGGCCGTCGGCACGCCAGTCGTCGATCTCTATGCGTTGACCAACCCGCAACATACGCCATGGCGCGTGCCGCACCGCGTATTGTCCACCGACGTTCCGTGCAAATACTGCTACCGCAGCGAGTGCAGCGAACCGGGACACCCGTGCCTGACTGGCGTGGGGGTCGATGAGGTCGTCGCGGCTGCGCGCAGCTTGCTGGACGGACACGATGCTGCCCAGGCCGAGCGCTGGACCACGTGCTATTGGCAGCTGGGCAGTCCGTCCCCTGCCAACGTAATTCCAATCGCAACCGCGATAGCGAGAGCCTGACCATGCCAGACACCCGTACTCCACTTTATACCCTGGGGATCAATGCCGCATTTCACGACAGCGCCGCGTGCCTGGTGCGCGACGGCGTGGTGGTCGCCGCCGCCGAGGAGGAGCGCTTCACGCACATTAAGCATGGCAAGCGGCCGGTGCCGTTCTCGACATGGGAATTGCCGTATCACGCGATCGACTACTGCCTGTCGGAAGCGGGCATCTTATTGCGCGACGTGCACCACGTTGCGTATTCCTATGACCCTTGGCTGCAAATCGATCGCGGGCAACAAGAGCCGGTGTTTACGTTGCCTTTATCCCCGTCCGCCCATCGCAAGGCAAGTGGACACGTATCGCCGTGGGATCCGCTGTTCCTATCCTACGTTGTCAACGCGCCGCGGCAACTAGCCGACGGAGTGCCGCACCATTTGCAGAAGCGTTGGCGCGGCGTGACGCCGGATGGACCCTTCGAATGGCATTGTGTCGAACACCATTTGTCGCACGAGGCGAGTGCGTTCCTGGCGGCACCGTTCCAGCGCTGCGCGGTGCTGACAATGGATGGCCGGGGCGAAAAAGCCACCACCAGCTACGGCGTATTCGACGGACACCAGTATCGACGCATCAAACAGGTCAATCTGCCCAATTCGTTGGGATTGCTTTACGAGCGAGTGACGCGCTATCTCGGCTTCCTGCACTCGTCGGACGAGTACAAAGTGATGGCGCTCGCGTCGTTCGGCAAACCGGCCTACATGGACGCGATGCGCCGCCTGGTGCGCTATGTCGACAATGGCGACTACGAAGTCGAAAGTATTGACCTTGTCTCGCTGTTTGGGCCAGCTCGCGAGCGCGGCGGCCCGCTCGAGCAGCGGCACTATGACATCGCCCATTCGCTGCAGGCAATGCTAGAAGAAGTCGTGCTGCACATGGTGCAGTGGCTCGCGCACACCACGGGCGAAAAGCAGCTTGCGATGGCAGGCGGTGTGGCGCTCAATTGTGTCATGAACGCCAAGGTCCGCGACAGCGGATACTTCGACGACGTATGGGTCCAGCCCGCCGCGGGCGATGCCGGCACGGCGTTGGGCGCCGCGCTGTGGACGGATTTCCAGCAGCGCGGCGTGCGCGACGGCAAAGCGATGGACCACGCTTACCTCGGTCCGGCGTACGACGAGGCGACCATCCAAGCATTGCTGGATGAGGCGCAACTACCCTACCGACGGCTGAACGATGTGGCAGCCGACACCGCCGCATTGCTGGCCGACAACCGGATCATTGGATGGTTCCAGGGACGCATGGAGTTTGGTCCGCGAGCGTTGGGCGCCCGCTCAATATTGGCTTCACCGATCGACCCCGGCATGCAGCAGCGCCTGAACCGCATCAAGGATCGCGAGGATTTCCGTCCGGTAGCGCCCGCTGTACTGGAGGAAAAAGCGCACGAATGGTTTACCGCACGCAAGCCAGGTCGGCTGCATGCCCCGTTCATGTTGTTCGTGTACAACGTGGCGCCTGGCCGGGAAGAGGCTATTCCGGCGGTACGCCACGTCGATGGCACAGCGCGGGTTCAAACGGTGAACGCGGATCAGCACCCGCTCTATCACAAGCTGCTAACAGCATTCGACCGGTTGACCGGTGTGCCGGTGTTAGTGAACACGTCGTTCAATACGCGCGGCAAGCCGATCGTATGCTCGCCACGCGACGCGCTAGAGTGCTTCTGGACCTCGCCGCTCGACGCGCTGGTGATCGGCCCGTTTCTGTTGGAGAAACACCGATGACCGACGTCCCGGACACGGCAACGCGGATCATGGTGTCGGTGGTGGTGCCCACCTATCGACGCCCCGATCTGCTGGCACGGTGCCTGGACGCGCTGTGTGCACAGGTGTTTGATCCGAGCGCCTTCGAAATACTTGTGGTCGATGACGACCGCGCGCGTCACAGCGCAAAGAGCGTGGTTCACGCGTTCGCACAGCGCAGCAGCGGCATGCCACGCGTGCGTTACATTCCGGCCTGGCGCACCCGCGGCCCAGCGGGCGCGCGTAACGCGGGCTGGTACAGCGCGCAAGGAGCGATCATCGCGTTTACCGACGACGATACGATGGCCGATCCGATGTGGCTGCGGGAAGGGTGCGATGCGCTGGCGCGCGATCCGACGGCTTGCGCAGTTGCGGGGCGCATCGAAGTGCCGCTGGATGACGCGCCGACCGATTACGAGCGCGACGCCAGCGGCTTGGCGCACGCCGAATTCGCGACGGCGAACTGCTTCGTGCGCCGTGACGCGCTCGTGCAGGTCGGCGGCTTCGATGAGCGCTTTACTCGCGCTTGGCGCGAGGACGCTGACCTGATGTTCATGCTGCGAGAGCACGTCGGGCCCATTATCAACGCACCGCAGGCTCGGGTTCTGCATCCGGTGCGCCCAGCCCATTGGGGCGTAAGCATTGGCCAGCAGTCCAAAGTGTTCTTCGATGCGTTGCTCTACAAGAAGCATCGGCGCGTGTACCGCCAGCATATCCGTCGGGTGCCACCCTGGCATTACTACATCGCCGTAGCAGCGTTGCTCTCGGCTGCGGTATTGCTGGGCGCCGGGCAGCGTGGCGCGGGCAGCGTGGCGCTGGGCATCTGGGCAGCGGTGACCATCTGGTTTTGCTGGCGGCGGTTGCGCGGCACCTCACGCGCTGCCTCCCATATTGCCGAAATGATCGTCACGTCAATTGCAATCCCGCCCGTATCGCTGTATTGGCGGCTGCGCGGCGCGCTTCACTTCAAGGTGCTTTTCCTATGACACCCAATACAGTGAAACAAGTCGGCGAGGCAAGGCGCGAGCCTGCCGGACACGCGAGCATAGCGGTATTTCGCGCGTTGCAGCTGGGTGACATGCTGTGTGCTGTGCCCGCGCTGCGTGCGCTGCGGCGTGGCGAGCCCCACGCCAAGATCACGCTGATCGGCTTGCCGTGGGCGAAGCAATTCGCACAGCGCTTTGCTGAGTACATCGATGACTTCGTGCCGTTTCCGGGCGCGCCCGGATTAGCTGAGCAGCCCGCCGATGCGGCGCGCCTTGCAGCGTTCTTTGAGCAATGCCGCGCCCGACGTTTTGATCTGGCGATCCAATTGCATGGTAGCGGCACGCATACCAACCGTATCGTCGCGCAGCTCGGCGCAGTCCAAACGGCCGGATTCATGCCGGCGCCCGGCGACGGGGCAGCGGGCGGCACGGCATACCCGCTCGACAAGACGATCCCGTGGCCTGAGTCGGTCCCCGAGATCGTACGCTATACACGGCTCATGCAGGCACTGGGCTATGGTGATGGGGGCGAACACCTGGAGTTTCCGCTGACCCGGCTCGACCATGCGGCATGCCGTGCGCTTTGCGAGCAGCACGAATTGCCGCCACAACAGTTCGCGGTCTTTCATCCCGGAGCGCGCATGCCATCCCGGCGATGGCCGGCACAGCGGTTTGCGTCGGTGGCCAACTGGCTGTCGCGACGCGGCATGCGCATCGTCGTGACCGGTACGGCATCCGAGGCAACGCTCGCCGACGAACTGACCCGCCGGCTCGATGTGCCGTATGTCAATTTGTGTGGGCGTACGTCACTCGGCGTAATGGCCGCCTTGATCGGGCGAAGCAAGATGCTCGTATGCAATGACACCGGGGTGTCACATATTGCAGCGGCATTGCGCACGCCCAGTGTGGTGATCGCCTGCGGCAGCGATGTCGCCCGATGGGCGCCGCTGGATCGGGAACGCCATCGTGTATTGGCTAACTATCCGCCATGCAGGCCGTGCATGTTCGACGTTTGTCCGTACCAGCATGCATGCGCGACAGCGATCGACGTACGGGATGTTACGCATCAACTTGAGCAGATGCTCGAATCGGAGGCTTACCATGCCGCATAAACGTTTGCGGGTTCTCACTTGGCACGTTCACGGAAATTACCTCTATTATTTGTCGCAGACGCCGCACGACTTCTATGTCGTGACTAAGCCTGGCTCGCCGCCCGGCTATGGCGGCTGCGCAGGAAACCTGCCGTGGGGCCCCAATATGCACGAGGTGCCGTACGATCAGGTGCGCGCGGCTTCGTTCGACTGCGTGCTGTACCAGCACCATAAGCACTATGCCGAAGACCGGCAACACGCACTCAGCGAAGCACAGCGGCAATTGCCCGCGCTTTTTGTCGAACACGACCCACCGCGAGAGCATCCGACCGATACATTGCATCCGGTTCAGGATCCGAATGTGTTGCTGGTGCACGTCACGCCGTTCAATGCGCTGATGTGGGACAACGGCGTGACACCCACACGCGTGATTGAGCACGGTGTGCTGCTGCCGGACGGTGTTGCGTATCGCGGCACGCTGGCCAAGGGCGTGACGGTCGTCAATCATCTGCGCAAGCGCGGCCGACGCCTGGGCGCAGATATATTCGAAGCGGTACGCGAGGCGGTGCCATTGGATTTGGTCGGGATGGGGTCCACCGAACTGGGGGGCATCGGCGAAATCCCGAACTTAGCATTGCCTGGCTTCGTTGCGGATTATCGTTTCTTCTTCAACCCGATCCGCTATACGAGCCTGGGCCTAGCAGTGGTCGAAGCGATGATGCTCGGGTCGCCAATCGTTGCGCTGGCAACAACCGAGATGGCGCAGGTTGTGCGCAGTGGCCACAACGGCATGGCCGATACGCGGCCCGCCGTATTGGTCGACACGATGCACCACTTGCTCAAAGACCCGACGCTGGCCCGCCAGTGGGGCGACGCCGCACGGCGCGATGCGCAGGAACGGTTCAACATCGCACGATTTGCCGCCGACTGGGATCGCGCATTGCGCGACGTCGCCGCGTGAAGCGGATGACCTGCCGCTATCCGCCGGCTTCGGCCGCCTCGACGCAGCGGCGCATCTGATCAACGTACGGCGGGATCACGCGGCGCTCGCTGAGCACCCATCCGAGCCCGCGCAGCGCCTGCCACCAGCCCGTTAGGCCGCCTTCCTGCCATACGCGCGGCGCCAATTGCAGCGTGCGCTGCAACGCGGCGCCGGCCGGAAGACGCAGCCAAGCGGCCCATACGGCGTTGCGCGCCAGCAGGCTGCGCCGCCGGCCTGCGTCGCGGACCGGCGACGGATAGTGGCACACGGTCAATTGCGGGGCGTACACGAGCGACCATCCGGCACTGGCCAAATCGAGCGCCAACACCGCTTCTTCACCGCCAATGAATAAGCGTGGATGGTATCCGCCGGCAGCCAGGAACGCGTCGGTACGAAAAGCGGTAGCCCCTGCAAGCAAACCTAGGATCGGTGGGCCGGGAAGGGCGCAAGGTGGCGTAATCGGACTAGTTCGCATCAGCTCGCAGACTGGATCCTCGCGACGCTGTGGGCCGACCAGCACGCGAGCGGTCAGGGAACCGACTTGTGGATGGGCGTCCAGCAGATCGGCGGCCAGTGATAGCGAGCCGGGCTCCCACCACGTGTCATCGTCACAAAAAGCAATGTAGCGGGTACGCGCGGCGGCCGCGCCGAGATTACGGCCAGCAGCGCCGAGATTGCTTGGCGCCTGGATCAGCGTGACATGCGCAAAGCGCTGCGCGACCTCTTGCGCGGTACCATCACGCGAATCGTTGTCGACTACGATGATTGGCACGCGCTCGGGCAGCGCAGTCAGGCGAGTCAACGTCCGAGCCAACTCGTCGCGTCGCCGGTACGTGAGCACGATGACCGTAATGCGATCCTCGTGGTGCGGACTGGCCATCGACGCGCTCATGATGCCGTAGGAACACGTTGCAACTGCCAGTAACACTCCGCGCGCTCGAGGTCGAGCAGCGTATCGGGCCTGAACAGCGCGACCTGGCTCCGGTACGCCCGCACGGCCTTAGCTTTCGCGAGCGCGCTGCCGTCGGTTGTGTCCTCGTCCACCAATGCCGCCGGTTGCGCTGTCCAACCTTGTGCCTTCCAGTGAGCCAGCCGTTGTTTCATCAGGCCCTCCTTGCGCCGATACAGTGCATCCTCGTAAAAGAACCAACGTCGGGTGGCAGATTGCTCGCCAAGCAGCGCCAGCATCGCGTGCTGCACCCGGAGGTGGTCGCGGTGAAACAAGCCGGCCGGCGCCAGCACTCCCATCTGCGCATGCGTATCCAGCAGCGAGCGAAGCGCGTCAAGCAACGCATCGTCAGATACGGTGCATCCGTACTGATCATCCAGGAAATCTAGCCAATGAGGTTCGGCCCGAAGGATCGACAGGGCATGCCGGTCTTCGACGCGACGGGCCTGCATCGCTTCGTGCGCAGAAGCGAAGCCTGCGTCGCGGTCCCATGGTGGCGTCGGCATCGCGCGGGGCGGTATGCCGGCAAAGACGGTCGCGACAATCGAGCCGGGCGCTTGGGCAAGTAACCGACCGCAGCCGAACACTGCGTCGTCCAGATGCGGCGAAATGACGAGCCAACGTGTAGTCATGCCTGCACCTGCTGCGCCAGTTCGCCGGCCTGCCCAGCATGAGCATGCGCGGCGGACACCGCACGCCGCGCGTCGGCAGGGACACCATTCGGACCGCCAGGGGGCCGATGAACGTTCGGCGCGGCACGTTGGACGAAATAGCGCACAGTGCGCGCGAGTCCGTCCGCCAGCGTCGTGGCCGGCGACCAGCCGAGGCGCTGGGCGGCCAGCGTCAGGTCCGGACAACGTTGCCGCGGGTCGTCCGCCGGTAGCGACGCATATCGGATTGGCACACGGGCCCCGGTCACGCGGATGACCTCGCGAGCGATCTCGCCGATCGTCACTTCGGCGGCGTTGCCCAGATTAACTGGCTCCGCAAATGGACTCGGTGCCTCCATCAAGCGGATCAAGCCGTCGACCAGGTCGTCCACGTAGCAGAACGAGCGCGTCTGAGTTCCATCACCGTAGACGGTCAGCGCTTCACCCGCAAGCGCCTGAGTGATGAAATTGGATACCACGCGTCCGTCGGCCGGATGCATGCGGGGACCGTACGTATTGAAGATCCGCGCAATGCGGATATCAACGCGATGCTGCCGATAATAATCGGCGAACAGGGTCTCGGCGCACCGCTTGCCTTCGTCATAGCATGAACGCACCCCAATCGGATTGACATTGCCCCAATACTGCTCATGCTGCGGATGCACCGACGGGTCGCCATAGACCTCGCTGGTCGACGCTTGCAGGATCCGCGCCTTCACGCGCTTAGCTAGCCCGAGCAAGTTGATCGCACCGTGCACGCTGGTCTTAGTGGTTTGAACCGGGTCCTGCTGATAGTGGATTGGGGAGGCGGGACACGCGAGATTATAGATTTCGTCGACCTCGACATACAACGGAAACGTCACATCGTGACGCATCATCTCAAAATTCGGCGCATCGAGTAGATGGGCAATGTTGTCCTTGGTGCCGGTATAAAAGTTGTCCACGCATAGCACGTCGTGGCCAGCCGTCACCAAGCGCTCGCATAAGTGTGAGCCAAGAAAGCCGGCGCCACCGGTGACCAAAATCCGCTTGCGGCCATATTCTTTCATTACCCATTCTCCTTCTGGTTCGGGGTGGCGGTTACCGGCATGATGGGCGAGCGCCGACTGCCCCCCAGCGAGGCACCCGCGCACGCGGGCCGCCGCGTTGTGTCGCACAACTCGTCATAGACTTGAGCCAATCGTGCGGCGACGCTATCCCACGTATAGTCACGCTGCACGCGCTGGCGGCCCGCCAGGCCCATTGCCACCGCCTGTTGCGGATCGCTGCGCAGCGCCACCAATTTACGGGCCAGCGCCGCGGGCTCGCGCGGCGGCACCAAGTAGCCCGTTACACCATCCACAACGGTGCTGCGGATGCCACCGACATCGCTACCGATCACCGGCGTGGCGCAGGCCATCGCCTCCACTGGGGTGATGCCAAAAGGTTCGTACCATGGCGTGGTCACAAATACATCGGCCGCACTGTAGAACAGTCGCAGCACATCCCGGTCGCGGCGGCCGACAAACGTCACGCGCTCGGCAACGCCCGCCTGCTGGGCGACGCGCATCAGCCGCGCCAATTCGGGACAGCGTTCCGGGTCAGGCGTATAGTCGTCGCCCCCGACCACATACAGCCGCGTAGGCTGAGCAGGGTGTGCCGGCAAGTGGGCAAGCGCTTCGATCACGTTGTCTACGCCTTTGCGCGGCACTAGCCGTCCCAACTGTAATATGGCGAACTCGTCCGGGCGCCATCCGAGTCGCGCGCGGGCCTCGAGCCTCGGTACCGGTTGAAATTCATCGCTGTCAAAGCCGCATGGAATGACCCGGATGCGTCGCGGGTCACCCGGATACAACGTCGTCAGGTCGATCTGGTCTTGCGGGCATTCAGCGATCACCCGATCCGAGCACTGCACCAGCTTATCTTCTATCGCAAAACGCTCGTCCGGAAACGCGTCGGCCATGCCTTGATGCTGCCGGCGTACTCGACCTAGCGCATGAAAAGTGGTAACCAGCGGGACACCGAGCTGTTGCTTCACGCACAGCGCCGCCTGACCCGACATGAAGAAGTTCGCGTGCATCACGTCGTAGGGCACGGGTTGCCGTCTGAAATAGTCGATGAGGAAGTCGGCAAAGCACGCCATGTACGGCAGCATCGCTTCTTTCGGCATGTCGTTGGGTGGTCCCGCGGGCACATGGATGACCTGCATCCTGGGACCTATGCGCATCACCTCCGGCAAGTGAGGATTGTCACGGCGGGTAAAGACGTCAACGTGCCAACCGCGCAATGCCAATTGCTTGGCCACATTAGCCACGTAGATGTTCTGGCCGCCTGAGTCGACGCCGCCGATCACACCCAACGGCGAGGCATGCTCGCTGATCAGGGCGATTTTTTTTTGCATAGTGACTGCTCCCGGTTGATGAAGGCAGCGGTGCCTTTCTCGGGTGCACTATGCAAGCGATGTACCCGCGCGTCGATCGGACCCTGTCACCCGCATTGCAGCGCGCCGAATCAGGGCAAGCCTTAGCGAAGTTCGAAAAAGTTACAACCGCGTGACACCATCTGAGTATCGCCGCTGCGCGTTGCTCGGCGGTGCAGCAGTGTGGGAATGTGCTACGGGGAACGCAGTTTGCGGCGCGATGATCACGCGGCGCGTGCAAGCCTGCCGCGCCCCTTATGTGTCATTGGCTTTTAAAGGAGATCGTTATGACTTCCCGTCATCCTCACACCGGTCACGAATTGAGCCACGCGCGGGCGCATGAAGGTGACCGCGTCCAGCAAGACCATGATAAGGGCGGTCACCAGAGCGGGCATGGCAAGGCGCCAAGCCCGGTTGATATCCAGAAGGCGCTCAAGGGCATGGACTACCCGGCCAGCAAGGAAGATGTCATTCAATGCGCGCAACGCTCGCATGCCGACGACAGCGTGCTAGAGATGCTCAAGCGTATTCCGGAGCGAGAGTATGGCACCCCGGCTTCGGTATCCAAGGAAGTCGGAAAATTGATGTAATCCGCGCGTGCCGCGTGAGCATGACCATGACCGGCGGCGCAGCGTGGCGTTGGCGGCGCCGGGGCCCGATCTTGTTACTGCCGTTACTGCCTTATATTGGCGACATCCCCGCTACGGTCACCGTCATCAGCACGGTAACACTTCACCCAAGCCTTGATTACAATACCGCTAGTTAACGCGCCCGCCATGCGACGCGCGAGGCCAATCGCGTCACCAGCACCAGCATCGGAACTGCGTCGACGTCACCCAGTGCCAGCACCGGAGCTGCGCTGACGTCACCCCAGTACCGGAACTACACCGACGTCATTGAGGACGGCGGCCTAACACAGATATAGACGGCGCTGCCCGCAAAGATGAGAGATGGCGAGCATCTCGCAACCGATGATGCTCGCTGAGAACAGCAGCAAAGCGGCCTCGCCAGCGATTGGCCGCAGCAAGTTGGCGTCTTGCCCGTCGATGCAATAGGGTGAATGATCGAGCCGGGCAAGCGTGTCGCTTCCTTTATTGAGGCGTCAGTTCCTGGGCGGACGTATCGGCCTCGTTGCCCTGGGCGACCAGGACATGAATATTGCCGGGTACGATGTCGCCAATGCCGCCCGACGGGATCGTCAAGACGAGCCAATCGGCGTTGTTAGCTAAGCTGACCGGCGCGCTCGTCAGAATCGGCGTCTTCGTGCCGGCATGAGTGACGATGACCTGATACGTGCCACCGGATAGGTACACTGAATCTTGACCGGATTCGGGTACCGCATGCTGATAGGCGATGGAGGACACCGTGGGTGTCACGCTGGAGATGTCGGTACCGGGCGCCACGACGTAGATGTCCACGTTTGGCGCGTTAAACGACGCATTGAATCCCCGTACGCGTGCCTTGTCCGAGAGCAAGCCCTTGTCATACGGATCGTCGATCACGGAGACCGCGGATGGCGAACCCTGGATTGCAATAGTCGTGTAATGGTGTCCTTTGGCTGCATTGAATGCCTGTGAGGCCAGCGTCAAAGACGTGCCGGTTGCATTGTAGGTGGCGGTCTGGGTGCCTGCGCCGACATCGCGATAACGCGTGACGCCCTTGTACTGTACGTCGGTCGCGTTCGCTTGCCCGTTTAGGTAGTAATCCAGATTCGGGCTAATCGGAACGGCATTGATGAACCTTGCCTGCGGAGAACTCAGCCCGAGTTCGGTGCCGAGGTCCTTTCCTCCCCCACTACACGCGCCCAACATCAGCGTGGCCAGGGTCAACGTCGCAACGGTACGGATTGATTTCATAACATCCTCTTAGTTATCGGTAGAACAAAGCGAACGAATGCTGAATTCGGTTGTGGCAACGGTGTTTTGCTTGACATCGCATTCGTATATGGCTTTGGTCTGGTATTTCAACAATGGCCTCATCGTATTGTTCAACGGACATATCGGGGGCGTTTCGAAAGAGCAAGTGTTGTTCCCGGACGACGTGGGCTACGCAGCTGGTCCGGCTGGTACGCAGCTTGCATAACCGGAACGCTACGGCAAGCGGCGATAAGCCGACAATACGGCGCGCGTGCGCCGCAGGATCACACGAAGGAGGCTCCATGGCGTCACGAATGATTTGGAAAGGCGCGATCAGTTTTGGCCTCGTGCATGTACCGGTGCAGCTATATCCGGCCACCCGGACGGTGAAGCCATCGTTCCGGATGCTGGACAAGCATTCGATGGATCCGATCGGCTATCGGCAGGTCAACAAGCGCACAGGAAAGGAAGTGTCGCGCGAGGATATCGTGCGCGGCTATGAGTACGACAAAGAGCGCTATGTGGTACTGACCGACGAGGAGATCCGCGCGGCCAATCCAGACTCGACGCAGACGGTCGATATCTTGACCTTTGTCGATTCGAAGGCCGTGTCGTTTCTGTACGTTGATACGCCGTACTATCTCGTGCCGGATCGGAAGGGCGAAAAGGTCTACGCGTTGCTTCGCGACGCGTTGAAAGCGACCGGTAAAATCGGTATCGCGTTGGTCGTGATGCATGGCCGCCAACACCTTGGCGCACTGATTCCGGTGGGTCCGTTGCTCGCGCTGGACACGTTGCGCTGGAAGGATGAACTACGGGCGTTGGCTGAACTCCCGCTGCCGGAAGTCGACGCGAGGAGGGCTGGCGTCACGGCTCGTGAGCTGGAGATGGCCAAGAAGCTCATTGATGACATGAGCGGCGAATGGAAACCCGAGGACTACCACGATACGTTCCGGGACGACATCCTGGCGTTGGTTGAAAAGAAGATCCGAGCGGACAAGACGAAAAAAATCCCAAGTATTGAGAGCTCGGCAAAAAGGCGGGCCGCCGATGTGGTTGACTTATCTGAGCTGTTGCGGCTCAGTCTTGGGCAGCGCAAGGATGGATCGAGCATCGACGAGGATATGGCCGGTGCCGACAAGCGGAAAAAAACGACTGCCCGCAAGGGGCCCGTTACGAAAGCGGGCAAGGGCGGAGCGAAAACTGCGGCAGTATCCAAAAAAACTTCTCCGGGCAAGCGCCGCGCCGCGTGATAGGGGTAAAAGCGTTTTGTCTTGTTATGGACGAAGATCATAACGCAGTGCTTCGTATCACAACGGATCATCTCGTATTTTGTGACACAATTGATGGGCGTTGACCACTATAATTCTGGTCCGCCAACGCCACCCGCGTAAGCAACGCATTTAATCGCACAGCATTTATGAGATCACCGATCGCGTACGCTATATTTTTGGTTTTGTTGTTTAGCAGTTCTTCCAAAATATTCGCCAGCCCAGAAAAAAAGGGGCAACAAGAAAAACAGCTTATTATAACTGGAAAGATCAACCCCGGCGCATGTGAAATAGCTGAACTGTCCCCTTCGCGAGTCAACCTCGGGACCTTGGATTCACTTCATCTGGAGAGAAATATGGTGACGCGATTGGAACCGCAGGACGTCAAAATTGGTATCCAATGCACCGCGCCTACGTCGATAGCGATCCGATCGAGCGATGATATAGGTGTTGCTAATCCGTTCGCGATAGGCGGTACGCTACTCGACAATGCAACGGCAACGCTAAGTGAAAGACTTGGGTCCCTAAGAGGTACGCTCGCTTCCAATGGCAAACCGATTGGCGTATACGCAATCGAGTTGCATGATATGCGATACGCGGACGAACGGGGCGAAGGTGATGCGGAACCTTTGGGAAGAAAACAAGGGATGGAAGGGTGGGAAGCGTTCGATAACGGTACGGGCGACTCTCGACTACTTAACGGCCCATTTGATGAGTTGACATGGTCCTCGGATGGGATTAGTCCTGTCAATGGTATGCTTTTTGATGCAACACTAAAAATCATACCTTACATTATACCGACCGGTCAGTTGAACCTCACCGATACTATCGATTTTGAAGGAAAAACCACCATTACGCTAACGTATTAACTCGCATCAAGCAGTGTTGTCTAGACGGAATTTCAAATTGAACGTACTGAAGTATTGGCGCGCAGTAGTATGCGCGATCCAGGCGCTTGTATGTGCCTATCTCGGAATGGGGCCGCATTATGCCGCCGCAGTCGGTGTCGTGCCGGAGACCTCAGCTGTACTGATCGACGAAAATAGCGGCGAGGCGGCGATCAAAGTGCGCAACGCCGATGCTCATCCGATTATCTTGCACACGGCCATCATCGATACAAAAGAGGACCCTGACAGGCTAATCGTGGCCACACCTTTGGCGGCCAGACTTGAGCCGGGTGAGTCCCAGCTGGTTCGCTTCATGTTGATCAACAAGGAGCCACTAAAATGCGAGCGGATGAAACGGGTCGTATTCGAGGGGCTGCCACCCGAACTATCCAGCCATAATGCAGTCGATTTGATCGTGCGGCAAGACCTTCCGGTCATTGTCAAGCCGGCAGCTTTGCCCGTAGACAAGGAACCGTGGAAACGATTAACGGCACAGGTCCGGGACGGCATGGTGACTTTATCGAACCCGTCTAACTATGTCGTACGACTGGAACAGCGTGCCCAGCTTCTGCCGCGCAAGACCACGGTTACGTTATCCCGTCGCTATATTCTGCCCGGCGAACAAGTCCGGGTCGGTGAGGCGAGGCAAGCCGGCACTAAGACGATTCGTTTATTCCCGATGACGCGCTACGGCTATACAGCCAGTGCATATGATCTGCAAGTGACGGCCTCGCACTAAGCCTGGGCGGGGACCCATCGTGCAGCACCGTAACACCGCCACAGGGCACGCTTGGCCGGGTGTGCGATGCGCCCCCGCTGTATTGCTGTATGTCAGCATCACGAGCGCGAGCGCCGCTGCGTGGGCCACCGATAGTGAAGTCAAATTTGACCTGGATAGGCTGCGCGCTCGCGGTCTGCCGGTGGAACTTGCGAACTACTATGAACGTGGCGCCCGCTTCGATCCCGGTTACAACCGCGTATCGCTTTGGGTAAACGGCGCATCACGAGGAGAAATCCAAGCGTATTTCAAGCCGGATGGCAGCCTGTGCGTAACGCGTGAACTGCTCGAGCGCGCCAGCTTGAACGTTCCTGCGGGATTGGCGAGCCCGGCCGACGCGAGCTCTAGCCACGGGGCGTCCCATTCGTCACCGTGCGTCGACTATCAAGCTGCATTTGCGCAGACCTTGATAAAACTGATTCCGCATGCATCCCGCATCGAGTTGATTGTGCCGCCACAGGCGGTTCGTCGCCGAACGCGCGTACCGAAACAGTTTGATGACGGCGGTGTCGCAGGCCTGTTCAATTACGACGCTTATCTGTCTCAGTGGCGTCACCCGACCGGGACAAGCCGCAACTTCAACGTGCGCTCGGAGGGCGGCTTTAATGCCTATGGTTGGATCGTGAGATCGCATCAGTCGCTACGCGAATCGCGGCGCCGCCGATACTTGTTCCACGACAGAGCGTATGCGCAACGAACGTTGCCGGATATGCAAAAGACGCTGCAAGTTGGCCAGATCCTAGTGTCAAACGGGGTAATCGGTGGCATCCCACTCGATGGCGCACAGCTCACACCGGACACCGCGTTGCTTCGCACGCAACTGCGTGCACCGCGTGTGGAGGGCATTGCTTCTTCACAGGCAAGCGTCGTGATCCGGCAAGCCGGTCGCCAGATTTATTCAACGCTCGTTCCACCCGGCCCATTTGCGATAGACGACGTGGAACTGTACAGCGATATGTCCGACTTGACCGTGACGGTCACTGAGGAGGACGGATCTCGGCGCGAGTTCGTCGTGCCCGTTACGTCGCTTGGCGCGGGCGCCGCGGTCGATGCACCAGGATTTTCGTTGGCACTCGGCAATTTCAACGGCCGTACGATAACGTTTCCCGGGGCCGTGCTGACAGGCGCTGGCTGGCTTGGTCCGGCCAGCAGCGCGGCAGCCGCTGCGATCGTGGCACAGCATTACCAAGCTGCGGGAGCAGCGCTGACGGTCTTGCCACGGCGTGGCCCGATGCTTGCGACGCAACTGCTCGCCTCACGACATTCACCGGCATCCGCTTCCGGCATTCGCGCCAGCATACGTGTGAGCAGCCACCTGGGCCGCGACTTTTCCGCCAGTGTATCCGCGGGCGCTCGGAGTGCAGGCTTTCGCCATCTCTTTGATTCGAGAGCGAACAGCAGGCGATGCAGTGCAATGGATTATTCGGTTCAGTTGAACTATGCGGCACCCTATGGATCGGTCGCTCTTGGGTACGGGCAGTCATTTGTTGCCGGCAGCACGACGGGGCGCTACGTGAATGGCGCGATTTCAATGCAAGTGGCCGGCGTATCGGTCGGGCTGGTAGCCCGATGCGATTCATCCCGTTTTGGCAAGGCACGCACTTCGACATACCTGAGCGTTAGTGTTCCACTGGACCGCACTGGCGTTCGCGCACACGCGTCGCTGACAGACTCGGCGCTCCGGAGCGGCATGCGGATGAACCATTCGCTGGGCAGCAGAACGCACTATAGCGGGTCATTTCAGCGCGACCATGCGCGCGGCGACACGTCGGTCGACGTGGACGTGAGTCATGGCAACCGTTTTGCACGTATGTCAGCCGGTGTGTTGCGTTCGTCACGGGCGTTATCCTACTCGGCGGCATTGAGCGGCTCATTGGCGGTACACCGCGACGGGTTCGGATTTTCTCCTTACCGGATCGGAGATACGTTCGGTGTTGTATCGACATCTGGCGTGCCTGGCGTGACGATTCTCACGCGTGCGGGTGTCGTGGAGACGGATCGCACTGGCCATGCGATATTGCCGTCGCTGCCCGCGTACGTGGCCTCGCCTGTCGAGATTGCGACACGTAGCTTGCCACGCAACGCCGACGTGGACAATGGCTACCGGGCCGTGCAGCCCGCACGAGGTTCAGTGCAAAAGGTCCGATTCAACGTGACGACGGTACGCCGTGCGCTGCTGGAGGTATCGACAAAGGGCGGCTCGACGATCCAGCGCGGGACTCCCGTACTGGATGGCATGGGCAATATGGTTGCGACCGTACTGGACGATCAGCAGGTGTTCCTGCCGCTCGCTACGCCAGAGAAACCCTTGACCGTCCGACTCACGGATGGTGGACGTTGCCAACTCACCTACACGTTACCTGACGAGCCGGATCCCAAGCGCACGTTTGAGCGTGTGCCAGCGTACTGTATTCCGGTTCCAACGGAACGGTAACAGTTTACCTTCAATTTTTTTATTTATATATATATATCTGTAATAGTAGTTAACAACAACCGCGTCACGCTGTGGATAACTGCAAAAACACGTTAACGGATCAATACGATACTGTTCTGATAACGCTATGCGGGGTCGGGGGATAGCACAGGCAAAAGTGGGATAACGCGTCTGCGGCTCTGCGTTGCCAATGCATTGTCCAGATTTCACGCAACAGCTGTGCATCCGGCTATCCAGAGGTTGTCCAACGCCATGAGTGGATAACTGTCCAGCACGGGTGCTGGTCGACTGCCTTGGAGGTTGATCGCGCAGCGGCCCGGACGGCTAAGCAGGCAAGTTTGACGACGCGCGCTGATGGACGGCGTTGGGCGAGCACGCTACTCTTCCTATAATTGCACTTCGTGTGCACTGGTTGACGCAGATCTTCGCAGCGGTTGCGTGGTTGGCTGCACGACCGTGCGCCCTCATCATGTCAATGGAGGCCTGATATGTCGATTCGCATAGGCGACGAAGCACCCGATTTCACCGCCGATACCACGGAAGGTCAGATTCGTTTCCACGAATGGATCGGCGACCATTGGGCGATTCTGTTTTCGCATCCGAAGGATTTCACACCAGTGTGCACGACCGAGCTGGGCTACGTCGCGCGGCTGAAACCCGAATTTGACAAGCGCAACACGAAGGTGATCGGCCTGTCGATCGATCCGGTCAGCGACCACAAGCGTTGGGTGGGGGACATCGCCGAGACACAAGGCTATCCGATCAACTATCCGTTGATCGGTGATGAAAATTTGAACGTCGCGAAGTTATACGACATGATTCATCCCAATGCGAGTGCTGGGCCGCGCAACGCGAATGACAATGCGACCGTACGCGCGGTGTTCATCGTTGGTCCGGACAAGAAAATCAAGGCCACGCTCACCTATCCGATGAGCGCGGGGCGCAACTTTGACGAAATCCTGCGCCTGCTCGATGCGTTGCAACTGAACGCGAAGCATTCCGTGGCGACGCCGGCGAACTGGAAGCCAGGCGACGACGTGATCATCCCGACGTCGGTCTCCGACGAAGAAGCGAAGAAAAAGTATCCCGAAGGCTTTAAGAGGCTTAAGCCGTACCTGCGCACTGTCGCGCAGCCGAAGTAACCTAGGTGAGCGACCTCTCATCCGGACCGTTGCGGATGTGTACAGGGGGTTGCGTTTTTGAAGAGCTAGGGTTTATACTTAAATCCGTCTCCTCCATGTCTCCTCCGATATGGATTCAGCCCGCTGCATTGGCGGGCTTTTTTTTGCTCTCGTATTATTTGACCCTGATAAAAGAACGCTGTGACGCTCCATACGTGGTGGCTTTTCGTTGCAACCGTGTTCGTTGTATCGGCCATTCCAGGCCCGAACATGCTGTTGATGATGTCCTGCGGCGCGCGGTACGGCTTGCGCCGAAGCAGTTGGGCGATGGCCGGTTGCCTATCGGCGCTGATGCTGATGTTGTCCGTTTCGGCCGCCGGACTGGGGGTATTCCTGCAAGCTTGGCCAGCAATGTTCAACGTATTACGCGTGGCCGGCGCTGCTTACCTGGTGTACCTGGGCATCAAGGCGTGGCGTGCGCCGGTGGAGTCGGCGCCGCACGGTGCGGCCGATACGCGACCGGTCGAGCGTGATGCGGCGCATCGTGTCACGCGCTTTGCGATGTTTCGCACAGGCTTTCTGGTGGGCGCGAGTAATCCGAAGGCCATACTTTTCGCTGCCGCATTGCTGCCGCAGTTCATTAATGCCGCTGCGCCGACGTGGCCGCAGTTCAGTGTGCTGGTGCCAACGTTTGCGCTTATCGAGGTTGGTTGGTACGTGGTCTATGCCGGATGCGGCTCGCGGATCGGAGCACACCTTCGCAGCCGTAGCATGGCGAAGACGTTCAATCGGCTCACCGGCAGCGCATTCGTCGGCTTTGGCGCGCTGATGGCGCTGGTGCGGCATTAAGTGCCGGCTTAGTATGCGAAGTATAAGTATTGGAATGCGCGCACCGGGTGCCGGAAATCGGCAATGCGCGAGACGTCGTGAACGCGTCGGCGCTTAAAAAAGACGGATCGGCACGACGTAGGAAAGTTGTATCGTTGCAACACTGCGTAGGAAGACCCGGTATGGGCAGAAGTATGTTGCAATGCACCAAATAACTTGTTATAGTGAAGCCGTCTCCTCCATGTCTCCTCTGATATGGATTCAGCCCGCCGAACGGCGGGCTTTTTTTCACCGTGCATCATGGCGACAGCGAAAGCCGCTGCGGTGATTCGACGCACGTCGCGCGTCAGAATTGATTTATACGTCAGTGTCAGGTAAGTCAGGACTAGGGAGGTCTTGAGTTCTCCGTCCGTCACAGCCAGTTTGATGCTATCGGTAGCTTTCACAATCAGCGATGACGTCGTTTTCAGTAGAAAATGCGTCACCGCTGCCTGCAACGTCAGGCCGTTAATCCGATCCGTTCGTCTGCGTCGATGGCGAGGTTCATGCACTGCACGGCTGCGCCGGATGCGCCCTTGCCGAGATTGTCGAGCCGTGCGATCGTCATGATGCGCTCTTCGTTACCGAAGACGAACAAGTCGACGCGATTGGTGTCATTATTGGCTTGCACATCGAAAAAGCCATCGTCCAAGTTCTCCGGCGCACCCAGCGGCATGACCCGAACAAACACTTCGCCGGCATAGTGGTCGGCCAGCACGGCATGAACGTCGGCTGGTGTCACCCGGCGTGCCAATTGCGTCGCGGGAAGATAGGTCGTAACCGCGAGCCCTTTGTAGAACGCGCCGACGATCGGTGTAAACGCCGGCATTACCGTCAGCCCGGAATGGATCGTCATTTCCGGCAGGTGTTTATGCACCAGCCCAAGCGCGTAGGGGCGCGGACTCGATAATGCGGGAGTCGGGTTGCCCTCGTAGGCCGCGATCAATTTTTTGCCGCCACCACTGTATCCGGTGATCGAATAGGCTGTCGCGACGAAGCTGGCCGGCACGATACCGGCATCGACCAGCGGGTGCATGGCCAGCACGAACGCCGACGCATGGCATCCGGGCACCGCAATGCGCTTGCTCGCGCGGATTTTTTCTCGCTGCGCGTAGTTCAGCTCGGGCAACCCGTACGCCCAGTCCGGTTGTGTGCGGAACGCGGTGCTAGTGTCGATGATTACCACGCGGTCGTTGTCAACTAGCGACACGGACTCGCGCGATGCGGTATCCGGGAGGCACAGAAACGTGACGTCGGAGGCGTTGATCAGCCGGCGCCGCTCGTCAGAATCCTTTCGCTTCGCCTCGTCAATACGCAATACCTCAATGTCGCGCCGCTGCGCGAGGTATTCATTGATTTTCAGCCCCGTCGTGCCGTCCTGCCCGTCGACAAAAACTTTGGTTGTCATTGCGCGCCCGCCTTATGCTCCGATACCGTTAAATAGGTATTTTAAGGCCCAGGGCGGGATAGATTCGTGGCGGTTACGAAAAAAATGCCGTTATCGGGTATAGGTCACGATGATCCGCGCGGCGGCGAGGGCGGCCACCGAGATTTCGTGTTCGAACATCGCGGCAGGACGCCCGCTGGCCAGCCGCAGGTCCTGAGTGCGCAGCGCCCACACGGTGACGATATAGCGATGCACTCTGCCGGCCGGTGGACATGGGCCGCCATAGCCGTCATCGCCAAAGTCGTTGCGGGCCTCGATGGCGCCGATCGACTTCAAAAAGCCCGATCCACTGGCATTGGCCGGCAATCGATGGACGTTAGCTGGAATGCCAGCGATGGCCCAGTGCCACCAGCCGCGACCCGGTGCATCGGGATCAAAGACCGTCACCGCAAAGCCCCGGGTGCCGGGCGGCGCGTTACGCCACGACAGGTCCGGGGAATGGTTGAATCCGTTGCAGCCGCCCTTGTTGTAGACTTGCGCGTGCGGCACGTCCTGGTTGGGGTGCAACGCCGCGCTGTACAATTCGAACGGGCGGTTCACGCTGCCCGCCGACGTCGGCATGGTGTTGGCGGGTGCATTATCCGCCTGGGCGAGAGGTTGTGCGATCAGCAGCCACCCGGCCATGGGCAAGGTCTGCCACACGCGAACAGGCAAACGGCGAGATGCTCGAGACTGCTGGCGACGCGGGCGCATGGGCCGGAAACCTCCTGTCCTTGACGCAACGTTGTTATAACGAACAGTCAGGCACAGCGCGTTCGGTGCCGGTCGGCCGGAGCGGGACCGGGCAGCGCCGGTAAACACACAGGCAGTCTATCATCCGGATCCGCTTGCAAGGTAGCTGCGGCGCCGGCGACCACGGCTGAGGGCCTTCCAGATGCGACAAAGCCGCCCGTTAGGGCGGCTTTGTCGCATCTGGCATCGACCTCGATGGGTTCCGCTATTGCGGCGCGGCCGTCGCGCCGCCATGCGCGGCCGACCATTGAGCGGGTGCGTGCAGGAATTTTTCGACTTCGTCTAGCGTTTTCGCGTCGAAGTACCCGTTGTCCTTGGCCACGCGCAACACGTCCCACCAGGTCGCCAGCGCGTGCAGATCGACGCCGACCTCCTTGAGCACTGACACGCTTTCCTTGAAGATGTGGTAGTGGAACAGCACGAAGCAGTGTTCGACGCTCGCGCCGGCGGTGCGCAACGCATTGATGAAGTTGATCTTGCTGCGGCTGTCGGTCGTCAGGTCCTCGACCAGCAGCACCCGCGAACCTTCTTGCAGAAACCCCTCGATCTGCGCATTACGGCCAAAACCCTTTGGCTTTTTGCGAACATATTGCATCGGCAGGCCCATGCGGTCGGCAATCCAGGCGGCGAACGGGATGCCGGCAGTTTCGCCACCCGCCACCGAGTCGATCTGCTCGAAACCGACACCGGCATAAATCGTCGATTCGGCCATGTCCATCAGCGCGCTGCGTACGCGGGGGTAAGAAATCAACTTCCGGCAATCAATATAGACCGGGCTCGCCCATCCGGACGTGAAGATATACGGCTTTTCGGCGTTGAAGTGGACGGCCTGGACCTCGAGCAGAATCCTGGCGGTGGTGTCGGAGATCGTTTGACGATCGATGCCTATCATCGGGAAAATCCTTGGAATCGGGGATGGGTCGGGCGGGACTGCGCGACGCGCGTAGCCCGTTATTATAGCTCAGTCGGACACCATGCTGGCTGACCGCGCCTGGGGTCACGGTACGCGCCGCGGATTGATCTTCCGTACCTGTGTAATCGGACAGCAGTTCATGGGGTGTACACTTATCGCCCCCGCCATATCCAATTTCCATCTATCTACACGTCGCACCATGGACGAACAACTGAAGCAAAGCGCTCTGGCCTATCACCAGAATCCAAAGCCCGGCAAGATCTCGGTCACTCCGACCAAGCCGCTGTCTAACCAATTCGACTTGTCGCTCGCTTACTCTCCAGGCGTTGCGGCCGCGTGCGAGGCGATCCATGCCGAGCCGCTCGACGCGCAGAAGTACACGTCGCGCGGCAATTTAGTGGGCGTCGTCACGAACGGCACGGCGGTATTGGGGCTTGGCAACATCGGGCCGTTGGCCGCCAAGCCGGTGATGGAGGGCAAGGGTTGCTTGTTCAAGAAATTCGCCGGTATCGACGTGTTCGACATCGAGCTTGCGGAATCTGATCCGGACAAGCTAGTCGAAGCGATCGCGATGCTCGAACCGACCCTGGGCGGCATCAATCTGGAGGATATCAAGGCGCCGGAGTGTTTCTACATCGAGCAGAAGCTGCGCGAGCGGATGAAGATCCCGGTGTTCCACGACGATCAGCATGGCACGGCGATCATTGCGTCGGCGGCGATTCTGAACGGCCTGAAGGTCGTCGGCAAGAACATCGCCGAGGTGAAGTTGGTCGCCTCGGGCGCGGGCGCGGCGGCGATTGCGTGCCTGGACCTGCTGGTCAAGCTCGGTCTGAGCAAGGACAATATTCTCGTGGCCGACTCCAAGGGCGTGATCTATGAGGGACGCGGCCATCTCGATCCGTCCAAGCAACGCTATGCCGCGCACACCGATGCGCGCACCCTAGCTGACGCGATCAAAGGTGCCGATGTGTTCCTCGGTTGCTCGAGCGCTGGCGTGCTGAAGCCGGACATGGTCAGGGAGATGGCCAGCAAGCCGTTGATTCTGGCGCTGGCCAATCCGGAGCCGGAGATCCGGCCGGAGGAGGCCAAGAAGGTCAGGCCTGATTGCATTATCGCCACAGGCCGCTCCGACTATCCGAATCAGGTCAATAACGTCCTGTGTTTCCCGTTCATCTTCCGCGGCGCGCTCGACGTGGGGGCGACCACGATCACCGAAGAGATGAAGCTCGCCTGCGTGCGCGCGATCGCGGAGCTGGCCGAGGAAAGTGACCAGGGCGACGAGGTGGCTAAGGCGTACGAGGGCCACACGCTCGAATTCGGCCCTGAGTATCTGATCCCGAAGCCGTTCGATCCGCGACTGATCATCAAGATCGCGCCAGCTGTCGCGCAGGCGGCGATGGATTCACGCGTCGCGACGCGTCCGATCACCGACATGGAAGCCTATCGGGAGCAGCTTGCCACGACGGTGTACCGCACCGGCATGGTAATGCGACCCGTATTTGCCGCAGCCAAGGCGTCCAACGCACGGATCGTGTTCGCCGAGGGCGAGGACGAGCGCGTGCTGCGCGCCGCACAATTCGTGTTGACTGAGCGCATCGCCAAGCCGATCATCGTCGGACGTCCGGCCGTGGTCGAGATGCGGTTGAAGAAGATGGGTTCGAAGCTGCGCGCCGGCCACGACTTCGAGGTCGTCGATCCGGAAGACGATCCGCGTTACCATCGGTGCTGGCAGGACTACCACGAGCTTGGCGCGCGCGCGGGCGTGACGCCCGAAGTGGCCAAGGCCGCGATGCGCAAGTCGAACACATTGATCGGCGCCATGCTGGTGCGGCTCGGCGACGCCGACGGCATGGTGTGCGGCTTGATCGAATCGTTCCATAGCCATCTAAAGTACATTGATCAGGTGCTGGGCCGCGCCAGCGACGCGCAGCACTATGCGGCGATGAACCTGCTGATGTTGCCTGGCCGTAACTTGTTCATTTGCGATACCTACGTGAACGAAGTGCCGAGCGCGGAGCAGCTTGCCGACATGGCGATCCTGGCGGCGCGCGAGGTCGAGAAATTCGGCATCGTGCCGAAGATCGCATTATTGTCGAACTCAAATTTCGGCAGCGTGCCGACGGCTTCCTCGCAGCGTATGGCGCAGGCTCGTGCGTTGATTGCCGAGCGTGCCGCGCACTTAGAGGTCGACGGCGAAATGCACGGCGATGCGGCGCTGTCCGAAGTAATCCGCAAGCAGGCGATGCCCGGCACCACGCTCAGCGGAGAGGCGAATCTACTGATTATGCCGAACGTCGAGGCGGCCAACATTACGTACAACCTGCTGAAGATGATTGGCGGGGAGGGCGTAACGGTCGGGCCATTCTTGCTCGGTGTAGCAAAGGCTGTGCACATTCTGACGCCGGCGTCCACCGTGCGCCGCATCATCAACATGACTGCGGTGGCATCGGCCAACGCACGCGTTGGCTGAGCGGCGCCTCATCGTTGCAGTCGGTTGTCCCTGCCGGCTGCCGTAGCCAGCGACGCGCGCCTCTTGAATCAGCGGCGGATCAGGCCAGCGGATATTGAGTTCGCTGGCCGGCTGCGCACGCGTTCAGGATCCACATCGACGGAGGCGGAGGACTCGACGACTCGGTCACGCATTTCATGGCGGTCCACAGCTCCGGTTTGCCTTCCTCCGATTAGAGCTTGAGATCACCAAAGCTTCAAAAGAGTCGTGGTGTCTTGTGGACACGTGGACTCAGTGCGTTATTTTTGTCGTTGCCCAAAATATTCGCACTTGGGTCAATCCCCCACATGCGCAGCGGTAGGACGCGCTCCTGCCTGGCAACAGGCCAGCGACAGTGTTGGCTGGAGGCGTGAGGGGGATACGCGGATACGTTGCGTTGCTCGGTCCCGGCGCAGTGGGGCTGGCTTGTTGGCGTAAGTGAATGTGCGGCTGGAAAAGTGGGGCGGATTGGGAGGCGGGACGGACGATGATCCGCGCGCGGACGCACCCACTGAGGGTGTGCGCCGCGCCGGCTAAGCGCTGCGACGCCGACGGCAGCCTTCCGTGCCGCGGTCGGATCGTGGCCAGAGGTCGTAGCGTGCTATGCGATGACCGGCGACATGGACTATCTGCAGCGATGGTTTGACGCGTCCAGCCTCACACCATCAGTGAGGCGTGAGGGTATCAAGCGGCCAGCCCGGCAGGCACCATGCGGAAAATATCGAATAGCTGGGACGCGCGCCGCGCCTGGCGCTTCATCGCGTAGTCGAACATCGCAGCCTGTTCTTGCAGCAGTTCGGCCATGATGCTGGATGGGTCTGCTGGCGGCAGCGTCAGGTATGCGTCGGCTTCCCCGTGCGCGTATTCGATTTTCATGCCAGCCTTCCTCGCGATGTGCATCATCGTCAAATTGCGCGACAGGCAATGCATATACAGCGTCGTCACGCGGGTATTCCGGCCACGCATCGCGGCGCGCTCAAACAGTTGCGTGCCGATGCCGCGGCCACGGGCGCACTCAAGCACCGACACGCCGAACTCCGCGGTACGCTTGTCGCCGTTGTCAGGCAGATAGGCAAGATGACCGACACCAACCAACTCGAGGTTGTCGTCGAAGACGCCGAACACCGTATCGCGGGAAAAGTCGATACCCTCGACGTAGTGTTCGATCAGATGGTCGGGAACCCGTTGCCCAAACCGCAGCAGCCGGTCGTCATCGCTCAGCGACAGGAAGTGTGTGTGCAGCCGTACGCAATCGCGTGGCGACAATTCACGCACGAGCGCCGCTTTTGGCGAGGCGCGGCGCAAATCATGCACCGTTATCGGACCAGGGGCCGAGTTCAACGCTTTCATCGGGTTCTCCTGCGGGCGGCGGGCTTACCGCCTGCCCAGCTCGCATCAGTTTCTGATGCACTGCAATATGCATTTTACAGGAAAACCCTAAATTTCTCCGGGAAAACCCTGAGTTGGATTGGAATGGATGTTCTAAAACCGCCATCAAGTAGCGTAAAAACGCCTTATGACAGGCGTTGTGGGTGCTATTGAGCCCCAACGCGGGGCGGATTGTCACAGCTAGGGCACGATTGCTGCAACGTCCGGCGGCGCGACCAGTCCGCGTTCGAGCACGGCGACGACCTCGTTTGCGAAGTTCGCGTAGGTCATCGTGCCGCTCGGCTTGAGCCACGTGAAGGTCCAGTTGATCATGCCGAACACCATCATGGTGAGCGCCATTTGGTTGGACTTGGTCACGCGCCGCGGATAGGCGCGAGCCAGCTGGCGTGCAAACGCGGCAACGATGTCGCGTTGCCGGTCCAGGATGATTTCGCGCTGCGTTTGCACCAGATACTTGACGTCGTTGAGCAACGCGACATGTCGCGTGTGCGACGTTTCGTACTCAGCGAGGAAAGCGCGGATTAACTCCGCGAAGGTTTGCTGCTCGTTCAGTTCCCGTCGCTGACTGGCGCCCTCGACCTCGGCGATGATCAGCATTAGTCGCTTCGTGTACCGGTCCAGCAAATCGAACAAAATGGCCTCCTTGCTCTCGTAATAATGGTACAGGCGCGCTTTCGACGTGCCGCTGGCCGCGGCCAGTTCCGCCATCGACGTGCTCGGGTAGCTGGTCTGCGCGAATTTCTCGGCGGCCAGATTCAAGATCTGCTCGCGCTGGCTTTCGTGATCAGGAGCTCGGGTGCGGGCCATGGGGCAATTCGGTTGAGGATCTGTCCGGTTAGCGTGACATACACGTCGCCGGCCTACGGCCGCCGCACTTGCACATCACGCCACTGTTGACGCGCCTCGCCGCTGAGCGCGAGGCGGCCGGCCGTGACCAGTTCCCTGCACCGCCACAACGCGATCGCATCGGTCACGCAGACACCGAAGTCGACCTTCATGACCTGGGCGGCAACGTTGGTCGCCATTTGCCATCGATCATCGGTATGCTGTAACCATGCGTCGTCGATCGGCGCATAGGTGCCGGTCACGAAGCGGTTCTCGCGCCAGCATCGCACGTCGCCATTGAGCCGCCGCACGTCCTGCCACTCCAGCGCAAGCCGCCCGATGCGCAACACCGAAATCGGCGCGGCCTTCCGGATGCGCGCGGCCAGCGCGTCGGCGCCGAACATGCCGATTGTGCTCGCGCCGTCGGCACGCGGCGCGGTCTCGCGTGGCAACTCGCGTGTGCCAAGGGCCACTTCATTGAGCCGTTGCGGTTGGGTGCGCAGATACCATGCAACCCGACGCAGCATCAGTTGGTCCGACGCGCTTTGCGCGTGCCAGACGACGATATTCGTCGCTGCTGATCCGACGAGACGTTCCAACGTGGCGTTCTGCTCGTTCAGTTCGGACACGACATCCCGGTCCCGTTCGTCGAGGACTTGCTGCCAGAACGCCGCGCGTTCATGCACGTCGCTGTCGACAGCGCGGATCGGGCCAAATGCAAGATTGTCACGCAACGCAAGGACCTCCTCGTTGCGTTGTGTACTGGCCAGCGCTGCACGAAGCGAGGCGGCCGCCACATCCCCGTTGGTAATATGGATTGTTGTCATAGAAGTCGCCCGCTTACGCGGTAAGCGGGCCCGCGCTGCGCGGTTCCCGGCATGCCGCCAGTGCGCTGCGCGAGCCAGGCTATATGTGAACAGGCGCTAGTGTAAGCGATCGTTCCGGATCGTGGCCGGCGACGCAGCGAATGAGAACGGCCGACAGCGCAGTGCCGGCTCAGCGTTCGTCGTAGCTGACTACCACGCGTTCGCTGACCGGGTGGCATTGGCAGGTGAGGACAAAGCCGGCATCCACTTCTTGGGGCTCGAGCGTGTAGTTCTTCTCCATCCGGACTTCTCCCTCGATCACCTTGGCGCGGCACGTGCAGCACACGCCGCCCTTGCACGCGTACGGCAGCGCGAGCCCCGCGCGCAATCCAACATCGAGCAAGCTCACGCCTTCATAGGGCAGGCGCAGCTTGCGGCGCTTGCCGTCGAGCATGATTTCCAGGTCCGCCGCAGGAGTGTGTTCGGTTATTTCGACCGGTGGTACGCCGGCTTGCGGCAGCGGCGTGCCAAAGCGCTCCACATGGATGCGCTGTTGCGGCACCCCGGCGGCTTTCAATGCGTCCTCGGCGGCATCCATCATCGGCGCTGGTCCGCAGATGAAGGCTTCGTCGATCGATTCGGCCGGCACCAGCGATTGCAGGAAGGCGTCGCACTTGGCCCGGTCCAGCACGCCATTGAACAGCTCGACATCCTGCACATCGTCCGACAGCACGTGATACAGGATCAGCCGGTTCATGTACCGGTTTTTCAGGTCTTCCAATTCCTCGGCGAACATGATTGCGTCGACGCTGCGATTGCCGTAGATCAGCGTAAAAGTGCTGCGCGGCTCGACATCCAAGGTCGTCTTGATAATGGCCAACACCGGTGTGATGCCCGAGCCTCCCGCGAACGCGAGATACTGTTTGTCGTGATCGGCATTTAAGTGTGTGAAAAAGCGACCATCGGGCGTCATCACATCGATTGTGTGTCCCGGTTGCAGTGTGTCGAACGCAAAGTTCGAGAAGCGGCCGCCGCGCACCCGTTTGATGCCGATGCGCAATTCGCCGTCCCGCTCGTAGTCGGTGACGCCGACGCAGATCGAATACGAGCGGCGCGTTTCCTCACCGTTGATATGGGCCTTGAGCGTGACGAACTGCCCTTGCGTGAACCGGTACGCATCGCGCAGTTCGACAGGAACCTCGAAAGCGACCGAGACTGCGTCCGGCGTTTCGGCGCGCACTTCGCGGATGCGCAGCGGATGAAATTGCACAGTGGCCATATTAATATGGTTTGAAGTAATCGAAAGGTTCACGGCAGGTAATACAGCGGTATAGCGCCTTACACGCGGTCGAGCCGAACTGCGACAGCCGCTCGGTGTTCGGCGAGCCGCAGTGCGGGCAGGCGGGCTGTTGCGCTTGCTCGCGTTCGTCGCGCGACACGATCCTGACCGGCTGCTGCGCTTGCGTTCCCTGCGTCGCGCAAGTCCGTGACGGCGGTGCGATCCCGTAGCGGCGCAGCTTTTCGCGCGCGCCCTCGGTGATCCAGTCGGTGGTCCATGCAGGCGCGAGCACGCTGATGACACGGTGCGGCGCGAGCCCCACGCCATCCAGCGCCGCGCCGATGTCCTCGGCGATCTGCGCCATTGCCGGACAACCCGAGTAGGTTGGCGTGATCACCGCTTCAATGACGCCGTCTGGTGCCTGTCGCACGTCGCGAAGAATGCCGAGTTCGCGGATCGACACGACCGGGATTTCCGGGTCGGGTACCGCGTCCAGCGCCGCCCACGCGCGGGCAACGGGTGAAGTGTCGGTCGAACTGTCTGGCATGCGTTTCTCTGTCGAATTCGGAAGCCGGTGCGAATGCCGGAATGGGGCCGAGAGTGGCCCGCACCGTCCTACCAGCGGGCGCCGGGATGCTGGCGGGCCAGACTCTGCATTTCCGCCAGCAGATAGCCCATGTGCTCGGAGTGCTCGCCCAGCTTGCCTGTCGTCACATATTGACCCATGGTCGGCCACGCAAGCGTGGCTTCGTTGAGCGCCGCCCGGACATGCGCCGACCAGTCTGGCTGCAGCGTCGCGTTCCGCGGGCCGATGCCCTGTGCCGCGATGGACTGCTCGAGTTCGTCGCCGGAGAAGAACTCGCTCGTGTACGGCATCAGGAAGTCGACTGCGGCCTGTGTGCGGCGATGTGATTCGTCTGTGCCGTCGCCAAGCCGTACCAGCCAGTCGCGCGCGTGGTGCACGTGGTATCGCGTTTCCTTGAGCGATTTGGCGGCGATCGCGGCCAACTCGGCATCGCTTGAGTGCAGCAGCGCATTCCAGACGAGCAGCATCAGCGTTGAATACAGAAAATGGCGCACGATCGTTACCGCATAGTCCCGGTCGGGGCGTACAGTGCCGCCATACGGGCCGGCGTGCGGCAGCTCGAGCATCGTGTAATTGCGGAATTCGCGCTCCTCACGGAAGAACGCGTAGTCGTCTTCATCGCGCGCTTGACCAGTGAGCGCGGCCTCCAGTGAGCCGGCGTGCGTATAGAGCAGCCGGGCCTGGCCGATCAAGTCCAGGCTGATATTGGCCAGCGCGATGTCCTCTTCGAGGACCGGGCCATGCCCGGTCCATTCAGCATTGCGCTGGCCGAGAATCAAGGCGTTGTCCGCGAGGCGCAGCACATACGCCAGATGGTGTTGCGTTGGCATGGGCGTGGTCCGTCCTGACTTTACATGTGGTTGACTTTGTCCGGTAACTGGTAGAAGGTCGGATGGCGGTATATCTTGTCGCCGGCCGGATCGAACAGTTCGGACTTTTCTTCGGGCGCCGATGCGGTAATCGCCGCGGCTGGTACGACCCAGATGCTCACACCTTCTTGCCGGCGCGTATAGACGTCACGCGCCATGCGCAGCGCCATTTGTGCGTCCGCCGCATGCAGGCTGCCACAATGTTTGTGGTCCAGCCCCTGTTTGCTGCGTACAAATACTTCCCAAATCGGCCATTCTTTGCTCATGGGTTCCTCCTCGATCCTTGCTGGCGCACCACTACGCCGCTTTCTGTTTGTTGCGCCGAGCCTGCTTGGCCTCGTACGCTAGCGCCGCCTCGCGTACCCAGGCGCCGTCCTCATGCGCCTTCACACGCGTGGCCAGCCGCTCGCGGTTGCAGGGGCCGTCGCCGTTGACCACGCGCCAAAATTCTTCCCAGTCCACTGTGCCGTAGTCGTAGTGGCCGCGCGCCTCATTCCACTTCAAATCCGGATCGGGCAGCGTGACGCCGAGGACCTTGGCCTGCTCGACGGTCGCATCGACAAATTTTTGCCGAAGGTCGTCGTTCGATATGCGCTTGATACCCCATTTGGCGGACTGGTTGCTGTGCACCGAGTCTTTGTCGCTCGGACCGAACATCATGAGCACTGGCCACCACCAGCGGTTCACGGCCTGTTGCACCATCTCGCGCTGTGCTGCGGTACCCTGCATCATGACCAGCAACGCATCGAAGCCTTGGCGTTGGTGGAACGACTCTTCCTTGCAGATGCGGATCATCGCGCGCGCATAAGGGCCATACGTGCAGCGGCACAGCGGGATCTGGTTCATGATCGCAGCGCCATCGACTAGCCACCCGATCACGCCGACGTCGGCCCAACTCGGCGTGGGATAGTTAAAAATGCTCGAATACTTTGCACGGCCGCTGTGCAGCGCATCGAGCATCTGATCGCGCGACACGCCCAGCGTTTCCGCGGCGCTGTACAGGTACAGCCCATGCCCGCCCTCGTCCTGCACCTTAGCTAACAGGATCGCCTTGCGTTTCAAGCTCGGCGCACGACTGATCCAGTTGCCTTCGGGCAGCATGCCGACGATTTCGGAGTGCGCGTGCTGTGAGATTTGCCGCACTAACGTCTTGCGATAGGCATCGGGCATCCAGTCCTGCGGCTCGACCTTGTCGTCCGCGGCGATGCGCGCGTCAAAACGCTGCTGATCTATGCTGGCAACGGGGCTGTCGGCCAGCGCGGTGTTGCCCGGTAGGTCGAGCGATTGCGTATACATGGGGAGTCTCCATCAGGATTCTCTACGCAGTATAAACCTACCGACCGGTCGGTTAATAGCTTTTTATCCTGTGAACCCGCTGCCGGTTAGGCGGCGCGTCATGCCGGTGGCCGGCCGAGTTGGCGGCAAGGCTTGCGCTGAAAAAAATATTTGCTAGCTCTTGTGGTGAGCGTGCTATTGGCCTATGATTCGCACCCTCGCTGCAGGCAGTAGCGGGGCCGCTGAAGGAGCAAACGCAGCGGGCGGGGTGGGCAACGGGGTGTGAGGCGATCAGCATCGCACCGGAGTGGTAAAAAAAGTTGTTGACGCTTCGCAAGATTGTGTTCATAATCTCGTTTCTCTGCTGCTGATGCAGCGACGCGATGCGGGGGCCGAGGCCGGCTAGGTTGAGGCGAAACGGTTGCGATGCTCTTTAACAAGTAACAGCCGATAAGTGTGGGTACTTGATGGTGCAGGCGTGCTGCGCCCGGGTGGTAAAAGCCGGGTGGGGCGATGCGAAAGAATCATTAAGTCTCATACGAAATGAAGGTAGGTTTTGAGAGAATCGAAACCTGTCAACGTTTTGAGTTGAGCGACAGGGTCCTTTGTGGCCCGAACAAGTAACAGGTTTGAACTGAAGAGTTTGATCCTGGCTCAGATTGAACGCTGGCGGCATGCCTTACACATGCAAGTCGGACGGCAGCGCGGGCTTCGGCCTGGCGGCGAGTGGCGAACGGGTGAGTAAGACATCGGAACGTGTCCTAGAGTGGGGGATAGCCCGGCGAAAGCCGGATTAATACCGCATACGCTCTGAGGAGGAAAGCGGGGGACCCGTAAGGGCCTCGCGCTCAAGGGGCGGCCGATGGCAGATTAGCTAGTTGGTAGGGTAAAGGCCTACCAAGGCGACGATCTGTAGCTGGTCTGAGAGGACGACCAGCCACACTGGGACTGAGACACGGCCCAGACTCCTACGGGAGGCAGCAGTGGGGAATTTTGGACAATGGGGGCAACCCTGATCCAGCAATGCCGCGTGTGTGAAGAAGGCCTTCGGGTTGTAAAGCACTTTTGTCCGGAAAGAAAACGGCCTGGCGAATAACTAGGTTGGATGACGGTACCGGAAGAATAAGCACCGGCTAACTACGTGCCAGCAGCCGCGGTAATACGTAGGGTGCGAGCGTTAATCGGAATTACTGGGCGTAAAGCGTGCGCAGGCGGTTTGCTAAGACCGATGTGAAATCCCCGGGCTCAACCTGGGAACTGCATTGGTGACTGGCAGGCTAGAGTATGGCAGAGGGAGGTAGAATTCCACGTGTAGCAGTGAAATGCGTAGAGATGTGGAGGAATACCGATGGCGAAGGCAGCCTCCTGGGCCAATACTGACGCTCATGCACGAAAGCGTGGGGAGCAAACAGGATTAGATACCCTGGTAGTCCACGCCCTAAACGATGTCAACTAGTTGTTGGGGATTCATTTCCTTAGTAACGTAGCTAACGCGTGAAGTTGACCGCCTGGGGAGTACGGTCGCAAGATTAAAACTCAAAGGAATTGACGGGGACCCGCACAAGCGGTGGATGATGTGGATTAATTCGATGCAACGCGAAAAACCTTACCTACCCTTGACATGGTCGGAACCCTGCTGAGAGGTGGGGGTGCTCGAAAGAGAACCGGCGCACAGGTGCTGCATGGCTGTCGTCAGCTCGTGTCGTGAGATGTTGGGTTAAGTCCCGCAACGAGCGCAACCCTTGTCCTTAGTTGCTACGCAAGAGCACTCTAGGGAGACTGCCGGTGACAAACCGGAGGAAGGTGGGGATGACGTCAAGTCCTCATGGCCCTTATGGGTAGGGCTTCACACGTCATACAATGGTCGGAACAGAGGGTTGCCAACCCGCGAGGGGGAGCTAATCCCAAAAAACCGATCGTAGTCCGGATTGCAGTCTGCAACTCGACTGCATGAAGCTGGAATCGCTAGTAATCGCGGATCAGCATGTCGCGGTGAATACGTTCCCGGGTCTTGTACACACCGCCCGTCACACCATGGGAGTGGGTTTTACCAGAAGTGGCTAGTCTAACCGCAAGGAGGACGGTCACCACGGTAGGATTCATGACTGGGGTGAAGTCGTAACAAGGTAGCCGTATCGGAAGGTGCGGCTGGATCACCTCCTTTCTGGAGCAAGAAGTCTGCGCTTCAAGTACTCACGCTTATCGGCTGTGAAAGTCACAGGGACAGACGAAGGGTCTGTAGCTCAGTCGGTTAGAGCACCGTCTTGATAAGGCGGGGGTCGTTGGTTCGAATCCAACCAGACCCACCACGCGAGTCTGGTGTGCGCCACGAGCGCTGCGCGCAGCGCGGCCCGAACCCAAGGGGGGCATAGCTCAGCTGGGAGAGCACCTGCTTTGCAAGCAGGGGGTCGTCGGTTCGATCCCGTCTGCCTCCACCACTGCTCAATCGCGAGCGCTCCCAAACGGAGTGTTGGCGATTGACCCGTGGGTCAAGCAGTGCAGTATGGCTGTGACGTTCTTTAACAATCTGGAAAAAGAAGCAGTAATGTCTATTGGACGCGTCTTGAGATGGGCGCAGAAGATAGACGGGTAGTGATTGAAAGTATTGTTTTGAGTGATCTGAAAAGACGCTTGGAAGATACGGCACAACGCGAAAACTCAACCTATAGCCGGTGCGTTGCAAGACGGACTTGTTATAGGGTCAAGCGAACAAGTGCATGTGGTGGATGCCTTGGCGATCACAGGCGAAGAAGGACGCGGTAGCCTGCGAAAAGCTGCGGGGAGCTGGCAAACGAGCTTTGATCCGCAGATGTCCGAATGGGGCAACCCGGCCCGTATGGGTCATCCGTGACTGAATCCATAGGTCACGTGAAGCGAACGCGGCGAACTGAAACATCTAAGTAGCCGCAGGAAGAGAAATCAACCGAGATTCCCAAAGTAGTGGCGAGCGAAATGGGATCAGCCTGTACCATTTAGCCTCTGAGTTAGCCGAACGCTCTGGAAAGGGCGGCCGTAGCAGGTGATAGCCCTGTAGGCGAAAACTCAGATGTGGAACTAGGGGTACGACAAGTAGGGCGGGACACGTGAAATCCTGTCTGAAGATGGGGGGACCATCCTCCAAGGCTAAATACTCGTGATCGACCGATAGTGAACCAGTACCGTGAGGGAAAGGCGAAAAGAACCCCGGGAGGGGAGTGAAATAGATCCTGAAACCGCATGCATACAAACAGTCGGAGCCTCGCAAGGGGTGACGGCGTACCTTTTGTATAATGGGTCAGCGACTTACGTTCAGTAGCGAGCTTAACCGGATAGGGCAGGCGTAGCGAAAGCGAGTCCGAATAGGGCGAACAGTTGCTGGGCGTAGACCCGAAACCAAGTGATCTATCCATGGCCAGGTTGAAGGTGCGGTAACACGTACTGGAGGACCGAACCCACTAACGTTGAAAAGTTAGGGGATGAGCTGTGGATAGGGGTGAAAGGCTAAACAAACTTGGAAATAGCTGGTTCTCTCCGAAAACTATTTAGGTAGTGCCTCGTGTCTCACCTTCGGGGGTAGAGCACTGTCATGGTTGGGGGGTCCATTGCGGATTACCTCGCCATAGCAAACTCCGAATACCGAAGAGTGCAATCACGGGAGACAGACGCCGGGTGCTAACGTCCGACGTCAAGAGGGAAACAACCCAGACCGCCAGCTAAGGTCCCTAAAATTGGCTAAGTGGGAAACGAAGTGGGAAGGCGAAAACAGTCAGGAGGTTGGCTTAGAAGCAGCCACCCTTTAAAGAAAGCGTAATAGCTCACTGATCGAGTCGTCCTGCGCGGAAGATGTAACGGGGCTAAGCCAGTTACCGAAGCTGCGGATGCGCACGCTAAGTGCGCATGGTAGGAGAGCGTTCCGTAAGCCTGCGAAGGTGCATTGAGAAGTGTGCTGGAGGTATCGGAAGTGCGAATGCTGACATGAGTAGCGATAAAGGGGGTGAAAGGCCCCCTCGCCGTAAGCCCAAGGTTTCCTACGCAACGTTCATCGGCGTAGGGTGAGTCGGCCCCTAAGGCGAGGCAGAAATGCGTAGCTGATGGGAAGCAGGTTAATATTCCTGCACCGTCGTTAGATGCGATGGGGGGACGGATCGCGGAAGGTTGTCCGGGTGTCGGAAATCCCGGTCCCTGCATTGGAGAAGGCGCTTTGGCAAATCCGGGCGCGTAATTCAAGGGTGTGGGGCGAGCGGCGTTTAAGCTGCGAAGCAATCGGAAGGGGTCCCAAGAAAAGCCTCTAAGCTTCAGTCTAACGAGACCGTACCGCAAACCGACACAGGTGGGCGAGATGAGTATTCTAAGGCGCTTGAGAGAACTCGGGAGAAGGAACTCGGCAAATTGGTACCGTAACTTCGGGATAAGGTACGCCCTGCTAGCTTGACTGGCTCGCGCCAGAAGGGTGAAGGGGTTGCAATAAACTGGTGGCTGCGACTGTTTAATAAAAACACAGCACTCTGCAAACACGAAAGTGGACGTATAGGGTGTGACGCCTGCCCGGTGCCGGAAGATTAAATGATGGGGTGCAAGCCCTTGATTGAAGTCCCGGTAAACGGCGGCCGTAACTATAACGGTCCTAAGGTAGCGAAATTCCTTGTCGGGTAAGTTCCGACCTGCACGAATGGCGTAACGATGGCCACACTGTCTCCTCCCGAGACTCAGCGAAGTTGAAGTGTTTGTGATGATGCAATCTACCCGCGGCTAGACGGAAAGACCCCATGAACCTTTACTGTAGCTTTGCATTGGACTTTGAACCGATCTGTGTAGGATAGGTGGGAGGCTTAGAAGCGCGAACGCTAGTTTGCGTGGAGCCGTCCTTGAAATACCACCCTGGTTTGTTTGAGGTTCTAACCTAGTGCCCTGAATCGGGCACGGGGACCGTGCATGGTAGGCAGTTTGACTGGGGCGGTCTCCTCCCAAAGCGTAACGGAGGAGTACGAAGGTACGCTAGGTACGGTCGGAAATCGTGCTGATAGTGCAATGGCATAAGCGTGCTTAACTGCGAGACCGACAAGTCGAGCAGGTGCGAAAGCAGGTCATAGTGATCCGGTGGTTCTGTATGGAAGGGCCATCGCTCAACGGATAAAAGGTACTCTGGGGATAACAGGCTGATACCGCCCAAGAGTTCATATCGACGGCGGTGTTTGGCACCTCGATGTCGGCTCATCTCATCCTGGGGCTGTAGCCGGTCCCAAGGGTATGGCTGTTCGCCATTTAAAGAGGTACGTGAGCTGGGTTTAAAACGTCGTGAGACAGTTTGGTCCCTATCTGCCGTGGGCGTTGGAAGTTTGAGGGGGCCTGCTCCTAGTACGAGAGGACCGGAGTGGACGAACCTCTGGTGTACCGGTTGTCACGCCAGTGGCATCGCCGGGTAGCTATGTTCGGAAGAGATAACCGCTGAAAGCATCTAAGCGGGAAACTCGCCTCAAGATGAGACTTCCCCGGGGACGCGATCCCCTTGAAGGGTCGTTCAAGACCAGGACGTTGATAGGTCGGGTGTGTACGCGCAGTAATGCGCTCAGCTAACCGATACTAATGGCCCGTAAGGCTTGATCCTATAACTGGTCCGTTTTACCGTTGTGCCGTCCTCGACGACATAATCCTACCGGCTGCTTCTTGTTCCAGATTCGCTGGCGCGCCCCGCCGCGCGACAGCTCCCCCTTTTGCCTGATGACCATAGCGAGTCGGTCCCACCCCTGCCCATCCCGAACAGGACCGTGAAACGACTCCACGCCGATGATAGTGCGGATTGCCCGTGTGAAAGTAGGTAATCGTCAGGCTCCCCCCTTGCCCCCCAACGCCCGCTTCCCTCCCCGAAGCGGGCGTTGGGCTTTGCGGCCCACCGCTGAGTACGCCTGCTCGTGCACAGCACTGCAATGGTGCCGTGCACCGCCTGGACCGAGTGGGGTGGCCCCCCTCGCTGCAGTGCCACCTCGTATGGACGAGCTTGACCCAATCAGTCGCGCCGTCCCCCACGCCCCTCGTCATTGAAGTCATCGCTCGCGTGATGCAACCCGCTCGGGCCCAGTGCGGGCCCCGCGGTGCGATGCGTGCTAGTTCCTGTGCCGAGAAACGCATAACACCCAGGCTTGGTCTGCAGCATGAACGAGATGAGATGACGTGCTTCGTATAGCGCTGGTTCATTTCGGAAAATGCATCCGGTCTCACGGTGCCATCGGCACACTGGGTAACGCGCAACGCGTTTACGATGCGATGCGTTTTATTAACTGTTTATGAGGAGCGGATATGGACCCCATCGGCCCAATGCAAGGTATCAGCGGCTCAACAATACAAGGTGCTCTCAAACCGACGAAATCTTATATCGGGGAGGACGGGAACTTGCTGCCGGATGCTGAAAAGCTGGATCTTCAAAATAACTCCTGGAGCGTGTGGGACGGCAACGACTGGAAACCGACTTCTTCTAATCTTATGAACCAAGCAGCTAAAGACGTTACGACTGCATTAAAAGCCCAGATTATGCTCCGGTAAGTTAGTCACCAAATCTCATTTTTTACTGGGTGATGTGCTCGATTATGCCGTCCTAGTGGCTACAAGGTGACATTTCGCAGCATTGAACAGGCGGCGCGCTTGGCTGTAGCGGTCCCGCGCTGCCTGCCTAGAAGAAACTCGACAAATTTAACTTGCCTTCTTAGCTTCTTAGGGCCAACCGGGTTTTTAGCAAAGTACCAATTTCATGAAAAGCGGCAGGAGCGTCCGCTGCTGCCCGATGTTTCACCGCAAACTCTGCTGGTAAAAGGTAATTCAGTGCGCTGTGCGGTCCTTCTTCGTTGCAGCCCTAGCGCTATGCCGTGATGGGCAGCCCGAGCATGCGCGGGGCTCGTCAACCATTGCCCATTGACGCATTCATCGCGAAACTTGCCGTTGAACGACTCGATGAATGCGTTCTGCGTCGGTTTGCTCGGCTGAACAATTTCAGCGTCACGCCGTTGCCGTACGCCCATTGGCCGATCGCTCGGCTCGTCACTTCAATTCCGGCCTCTGATCCGCCTTGCAGCCCTTTCGAAATAGCTTTGGAAACGCGCCGCTCAGTTCAACATTCGTGCGACATACAAGCCAAAGATGGTGTGATCCACGATGATATCGATAGCCTCCTAGGTGAGACGGTTGACGATAGCCAGGCGCTTCAAACGGCGACCAATCACGAATAGCCGCCTTCCTACACCAACTGCATGACGCAATTGAGCCCGACGCTAGGTCGGTCATCCATGGCGCTTGCTCCTATCTGGACATCTCGATTCTGTCGCGAAGCGCCCATAAAGACGATGCGAAGCCGACGTTTAATAAACGAATTCGGTGCAAGCGTCGGGATCCGTATGCATTCCCATCCGTCGCGGCAAGTGCCTTATCAGACAAGCCTATGAGCCCTATACCGCAGCCGTTGTCGCACTGTCCCCCACTGGGCCTCCCAAACTTTGTGCGTTAGCAGACCGAGGCTGCGAAGGCGGTTAAGCAACGATCTGTATCGGATAACGTAAATCCGGCTCAACGAAAAGGAGATGAAAAAATGAAGGCGGTGTCGATTGCGATTGCGGCCATTACTGTTGGAATCCTAACAGGATGTAACAGCGGGCTGACAGAGGTTTCACCTTCAGCAGCCAATAGGAGCGCCAATGCCGGAAGCGGTCCGAATGGCGGGCATACGGGCAGCCGTCCGGGTAATGACGGCAATCGGCCCGTAGTGAGCCTTGCGCAAGGATACTACGTGGGCATGACGACGCCGGGTCAGCGAGAGGTGGGTATCGTTCGGGATGACGGCGTGTTCTGGATTGCCTACGACCGCGGCACGCCGGGATTGGGCGGCTTTGTCAGCGGCACCAGTACGACGAGCGGCACGCAGGCCAGCGGCACGTTCACCTCGACGGACGCGATCCGCTATGACTTCGCGCAGCGCACGAGCGACGCGGAACGGGTAGACGCAAATTATGTGTACAAGGACTGCCTGTGCGGCCGCAGCACGAATGCGTCGGGTACGGTGGGGGTGGAGTTCGGCTCAACCTACCAAGGGCTGTACGAGCGGCAGCCGACGCTCGCGGCGTTAGCTGGAACGTACAGTGACGGGGTCGCGCAAACGCTGGTGGACGATCAGGGTGTCACGTTGCAGATCGATGCGGGCGGCACGCTGAACGCCCGGACGGCCAATGCGTGCACGCTGACGGGTACGTTTCAGCCGCGCACGGTGGGCAATCTGTACGACGTGACGGTCACGGCCGGGCCCGCGCCTTGCGCGACACCCGGCACAGTGTATGCGGGTGCGGCGGTGCTGGACAGTGGCAAGCTGCTGGTGATGGCCACCGATGCCTCACGTCAGGCCGCTCTGGTACTAACGGGTACGCGAGCGACGGCCGCACCGGCTCTTCAATGAGTCGCGCCTCAAACCGGTGCTCCGACACGGCGAATTCGCTGCACCGGAACACCGGTAACCGTCGGCGATACGCATATCGCTTGCCTTCGGCACCCGCGTAGTTGACAATTGCTATCTTGCCGGAAGGCGAACGACTGACGGTCACCAAGTACCAGGTCGGCGGGTGGGTGCAGGGCAGTTGACACTTGCAACTAATTAGCCGATAATCGTCAGTTCTCTGCGGAGGGGTGCCCGAGTGGCTAAAGGGGGCAGACTGTAAATCTGTTGGCTTACGCCTACGTTGGTTCGAATCCAACCTCCTCCACCAGAATTTTACGGCAGCGGTACTGGGTGGAAGCACCTCGCGGGTGTAGCTCAATGGTAGAGCAGAAGCCTTCCAAGCTTACGACGAGGGTTCGATTCCCTTCACCCGCTCCAGCGTTTCAGATGTTCGCCCATGTGGCTCAGTGGTAGAGCACTCCCTTGGTAAGGGAGAGGTCGGCAGTTCGATCCTGCCCATGGGCACCAGCAAGTGTCGGTGATGCGTTTGCGCGCGGCGCAACGGACCAAATTCCTGTTAGGAGTCGAATATGGCCAAAGGCAAGTTTGAACGGACCAAGCCGCACGTGAACGTGGGCACGATCGGTCACGTTGACCATGGCAAGACCACGCTGACGGCGGCGATCGCGACGGTGCTGTCGTCGAAGTTTGGCGGCGAAGCGAAGAAGTACGACGAGATTGACGCGGCGCCGGAAGAGAAGGCCCGTGGCATCACGATCAACACGGCGCACATCGAGTACGAGACAGAGCAGCGTCACTATGCGCACGTGGACTGCCCGGGTCACGCGGACTACGTGAAGAACATGATCACGGGTGCGGCGCAGATGGACGGCGCAATCTTGGTGGTGTCGGCCGCAGACGGCCCGATGCCGCAAACGCGTGAGCACATTCTGCTGGCGCGTCAGGTGGGCGTGCCGTACATCATCGTGTTCCTGAATAAGTGCGACATGGTGGACGACGCAGAGCTGCTCGAGCTGGTGGAAATGGAAGTGCGCGAGCTGCTGTCCAAGTACGAGTTCCCGGGCGACGACACGCCGATCATCAAGGGCTCGGCGAAGCTGGCGCTGGAAGGGGATAAGGGCGAGTTGGGCGAGGCGGCGATCCTGAGTCTGGCCGATGCGCTGGACACGTACATTCCGACGCCCGAGCGTGCGGTGGATGGCACGTTCCTGATGCCGGTGGAAGACGTGTTCTCGATCTCGGGTCGTGGCACGGTGGTCACCGGGCGCGTGGAGCGCGGGGTGATCAAGGTCGGCGAGGAAATCGAGATTGTGGGCATCCGTGACACGACGAAGACGACGTGCACGGGCGTGGAGATGTTCCGCAAGCTGTTGGACCAGGGCCAGGCCGGGGACAACGTGGGTATTCTGCTGCGTGGCACTAAGCGCGAGGATGTGGAGCGTGGTCAAGTGCTGGCCAAGCCGGGCACGATCACGCCGCACACGCACTTCACGGCGGAAGTGTACGTGCTGAGCAAGGATGAGGGCGGGCGCCACACGCCGTTCTTCAACAACTACCGGCCGCAGTTCTACTTCCGCACGACGGACGTGACCGGCTCGATCGAGTTGCCCAAGGACAAGGAAATGGTGATGCCGGGTGACAATGTGTCGATCACGGTCAAGTTGATCGCACCGATCGCGATGGAAGAAGGCCTGCGCTTTGCGATCCGCGAAGGCGGCCGTACCGTCGGCGCCGGTGTCGTCGCCAAAATCATCGAGTAAGCCAGTTATTCGATGATCACGATAGGGGCGGCGGTTGCCGCCTCAACAGGGTTTTAGGGGTATAGCTCAACTGGCAGAGCGTCGGTCTCCAAAACCGAAGGTTGGGGGTTCGATTCCCTCTGCCCCTGCCACTACAGCGCCGCTTATGCGGCGCGTTCGTTTAAGGTGTTATGGCGAATCCATCCGTCGAAACTGTGAATACCGCAAGCGACAAGCTCTTGCTTGCGCTGGGCGTATTGCTCGTGATCGCCGGGATCGCCGGGTTCTACCTGCTGGGTACGCACGAGTGGTATGTGCGTGGTGCGGCGCTGGTGGTCGGCATTGCCGCGGGCATCGCGGCGGCGCTCGCCTCTGCGTCAGGCAAGGGTTTTATTGCATTCGCGAAGGACTCGTACCGCGAGGTGCGCAAGGTCGTGTGGCCAACCCGCAAAGAGGCTGGCCAGACGACGTTGGTCGTATTCGGTTTCGTGCTCGTGATGGCGATCTATCTTTGGGTTAGCGATAAGACCATCGAATGGGTCATCTTCTCGCTAATTCTAGGTTGGAAATGATATGAGCGATAGCGCAGCGTCATCGGGTGGAAAGCGTTGGTACGTCGTGCACGCCTACTCCGGTATGGAGAAAAGCGTGCAACGTGCGCTTCAGGAGCGCATTGAGCGTGCTGGCATGCAGGACAAATTTGGCCAGATCTTGGTCCCGACCGAAGAGGTCGTCGAGATCAAGGGCGGGCATAAGTCGGTCACCGAGCGCCGGTTCTTTCCGGGCTATGTGTTGGTCGAAATGGAAATGACAGACGAAACCTGGCATTTGGTGAAAAATACCGCTAAAGTGACCGGTTTCGTTGGCGGCGCACGGAACCGTCCGAGCCCGATCTCGCAGCGCGAAGTCGACAAGATCATGTCGCAAATGCAGGAGGGCGTCGAAAAGCCGCGGCCGAAGACGCTGTTTGAGGTCGGGGAGCTGGTTCGCGTCAAGGAAGGTCCGTTCACAGATTTCAACGGTAGCGTCGAGGAAGTCAATTACGAGAAGTCGCGCGTGCGTGTCTCGGTGACGATTTTTGGTCGCGCGACGCCGGTTGAGCTTGAGTTCGGCCAAGTTGAGAAGGTCTGATATGGGTTTCGTGCGTGACGCAACGCGTCACGCGGCAAAGTGTTGACAGCCCGCTTCATTGGCTGTTGAGGAGCGCTGGTACGGTTTGCCGGAAAGCGCGTTATCACTCACCGAACGCCAGGCGTTCACCCGAGGTTTCAAATGGCAAAGAAAATCATCGGCTTTATTAAGCTGCAGATTCCTGCAGGTAAAGCCAATCCGTCGCCGCCCGTCGGCCCGGCGCTGGGTCAGCGTGGCCTGAACATCATGGAGTTCTGCAAAGCGTTTAACGCGCAAACGCAGAGCCTCGAGCCGGGTCTGCCGACGCCGGTCGTGATTACCGCCTATGCGGACAAGAGTTTTACGTTCGTCCTGAAGACGCCGCCGGCAACCGTGCTCATCAAGAAGGCGGCGAAGGTCGACAAAGGCTCGAGCAAGCCGCACACGGACAAGGTGGGCAAGATCACGCGCGCACAAGCCGAAGAAATTGCCAAGACGAAGATGCCGGATCTCACCGCAGCCGACCTCGATGCGGCGGTTCGTACGATCGCTGGCAGCGCCCGTTCGATGGGCATTACCGTGGAGGGTGTGTAAATGGCCAAGGTTTCAAAGCGCCTGAAGGCACTGGAAGGCAAGGTCGATCACCTGAAGCTGTATCCCGTGGACGATGCGCTCGCGCTCGTGAAGCAATGCGCGACCGCTAAGTTTGATGAGTCGATCGATGTCGCGGTGCAGCTCGGTATTGACGCGAAAAAATCGGACCAAGTGGTGCGGGGCTCGGTTGTGTTGCCGGCCGGCACCGGCAAGAGCGTGCGCGTTGCCGTGTTCGCGCAAGGCGACAAGGCGGAGCAGGCAAAAGCCGCGGGCGCGGACATCGTCGGGATGGAAGACCTGGCTGAGCAAGTGAAGGCGGGTAATCTGAATTTCGACATCGTGATCGCGTCGCCGGATACGATGCGCGTGGTGGGTACGCTCGGCCAGATCCTGGGTCCGCGCGGCTTGATGCCGAATCCGAAGGTGGGCACGGTCACGCCGGACGTGGCGACCGCGGTGAAGAACGCGAAGGCGGGGCAGGTGCAGTTCCGTGTCGACAAGGCCGGGATCATCCATGCAACGATCGGCCGCGCGTCGTTCGAACCGACCGCGCTGAAGTCCAACCTTGCCGCGTTGGTCGACGCGCTGCAAAAGGCGAAGCCGGCGACGAGCAAGGGCGTTTATCTGCGCAAGATCGCGGTGTCGAGCACGATGGGCGTCGGTGTGCGCGTCGACTCGAGCACGGTTGTCGCGTAACGATCGATAACGCGGCGAGATGCGACGATGGTCGCGCTTCGCCGCACACAGGCTTTGGGCGGTTGTGTCGTTGCTGTGGGACGACGCAGCCGGTTGTCAAAGACCGTTGGCGGAAGGGTGGTTGTATCGCCTGACCTTAATCAGAAGCCAACGCAGATGGCGAACCCGAAACAGTTTTGCAGAATGGAAACCGGACACTGTGACAGGTGTACCGGCGGAAATACTCCTAACAACCTCGGACGCCGTTTATGAAACGCGGTGCGCGACGTGGTCGGAACGACCCCTAGCGGACCGAATCTGGAGGTTAAACGTGCCACTCAATCGTGAAGATAAGCGGGCCGTCGTGGCTGAGATTTCTGCGCAAGTCGCGAAAGCTCAGACCATCGTGCTGGCCGAATATCGTGGGATTGCGGTTGGCGATCTGACCAAGCTTCGTGCGAAGGCGCGCGAGCAACAGGTGTACCTGCGCGTGTTGAAGAACACGCTCGCGCGTCGCGCGGTCGAAGGTACGCCGTTTGCCCCGCTCGCCGAGCAGATGACCGGTCCCTTGATTTATAGCATTTCGGACGATGCAGTCGCGGCAGCCAAGGTCATCCATGACTTTGGCAGGACCACCGACAAGCTCGTGATCAAGGCCGGCTCCTACGAAGGCAAGGTGATGGACAAGGCTGACGTGCAAGCGCTGGCTTCCATTCCGAGCCGCGAGGAACTGCTCGCGAAGCTGCTGGGCGTCATGCAGGCACCTGTTTCCGGCTTCGCGCGTGCTTTGGCCGCGCTGGCCGAAAAGAAGCAGGGCGAGGCGGCCTGACAGGCGGCCGGGCGCAAGCCCGGTTGGCCGCGGATCGTTGGCTGAGAATCCAAATTCCAAGTTAGGAGTATTTTAAATGGCAATCGCAAAAGAAGACATCCTGGAAGCCGTTGGCGCGATGTCGGTTCTGGAACTGAACGAGCTGGTTAAGGCGTTCGAAGAGAAGTTTGGCGTGTCGGCCGCTGCGCTGGCCGTTGCGGGTCCGGCGGGTGCCGGCGGCGGTGCTGCTGCGGCGGCGGAAGAGCAGACCGAATTCACGGTCAACCTGCTCGAAGCCGGTGCGAACAAGGTGTCGGTCATCAAGGCCGTTCGTGAACTGACGGGCCTGGGCCTGAAAGAAGCGAAAGACCTGGTTGACGGCGCACCGAAGCCCGTGAAGGAAGCGGTGCCCAAGGCTGCCGCTGAAGAAGCGAAGAAGAAGCTCGAAGACGCTGGCGCAAAAGCTGAAATCAAATAACTTTCGGCATTTTGCGCGAAGGGCTGGCGGTTTCGGACCGTCAGCCTTTTTGCGCTTTGTGAATCTGGCGGGCGCCATGCAGGTCGGGCACCGCGATGATCGCCAGAGAAGTCAAAGAAAAGGTCACCGTGCAGAGCACATGCCCTTTTCTTTGTCTTCTGAAGCGACTGCAGAAGGCAAGTTTGGTCGGGTAGCGGGCAACATGGGCATCCGCTGCCGTCAGCCAGCGGTTGGTAGCGGCCAACCACCAAGCTTCTTGGTCCGTTCGAGCGTTTGGACGGCCACAGGGTCTCAGTCGGTGAACACTCGGGCAATCCGGTTCACTGCTGTCGGAGCAATGAACCACCCCGCCGTGATTCGGAGATCGTATGCACTATTCCTTCACCGAGAAGAAGCGTATTCGCAAGAGTTTCGCGAAGCGCCCCATCGTTCACCCGGTTCCTTTCCTGCTGGCCACCCAGCTTGAATCATTCAGCACTTTCCTGCAAGCGGATGTGCCTGCCACGCAACGCAAGCCGGAAGGGCTGCAGGCTGCGTTCACATCGGTCTTCCCGATTGTCTCGCACAATGGCTTTGCTCGGCTCGAGTTCGTCAGCTATGCGCTGTCGTCGCCGGCGTTCGACGTCAAAGAGTGCCAGCAGCGCGGCTTGACCTATTGCTCCGCGTTGCGGGCAAAAGTTCGCCTGGTGATCCTCGACAAGGAATCGCCGACTAAGCCGGTCGTCAAAGAAGTTAAGGAGCAGGAAGTGTACATGGGCGAGATTCCGCTCATGACGCCGACCGGCTCGTTCGTGATCAATGGCACCGAGCGCGTGATCGTCTCGCAGTTGCACCGCTCGCCGGGCGTGTTCTTCGAGCACGACAAGGGCAAGACGCACAGCTCGGGCAAGCTGTTGTTCTCGGCGCGCATCATCCCATACCGCGGCTCGTGGCTGGACTTCGAGTTCGACCCGAAGGACATTCTGTACTTCCGTGTCGACCGTCGCCGCAAGATGCCGGTGACGATTCTGTTGAAGGCCATCGGCTTGACGCCTGAGCAGATCCTGGCGAATTTCTTTGTGTTCGACAACTTCACGTTGATGAACGAAGGCGCGCAGATGGAATTCGTGCCCGAGCGGCTGCGCGGCGAGGTCGCGCGCTTTGACATCGCCGACCGGGACGGCAAGGTTATTGTCCAGAAGGACAAGCGCATCAACGCGAAGCACATCCGCGACCTCGAGAATGCGAAGACGAAGTACATCTCGGTGCCGGAGGACTACCTGATCGGTCGTGTCCTCGCGAAAAACGTGATCGACGCGGACACCGGCGAAGTGATCGCCAATGCGAATGACGAGATCACCGAGAGCGTGCTCGAGAAGCTGCGCGAAGCGAGCGTGAACGAAATCCAGACGTTGTACACGAACGATTTGGATCAGGGTCCGTACATCTCGTCGACGCTGCGTATCGACGAGACCACCGACAAGACTGCTGCGCGCATCGCGATCTACCGGATGATGCGGCCGGGTGAGCCGCCGACGGAGGAAGCGGTCGAGGCGTTGTTCAACCGTCTGTTCTATAGCGAGGATGCGTACGACCTGTCGAAGGTCGGTCGCATGAAATTTAATCGCCGCGTCGGTCGTGACGAGATTCACGGCCCGATGACACTGACCGACGATGACATCCTCGCGGCGATTAAGATTCTGGTCCAGTTGCGCAATGGCAAGGGCGAGGTCGACGATATCGACCACCTCGGCAACCGCCGCGTGCGCTGTGTCGGCGAGCTGGCCGAAAACCAGTTCCGTGCTGGCCTAGTGCGCGTGGAGCGGGCGGTGAAAGAGCGTCTTGGCCAGGCCGAGAGCGAGAACCTGATGCCGCACGACCTGATCAACTCGAAGCCGATTTCGTCGGCGATTCGCGAGTTCTTCGGCTCGTCGCAGCTGTCGCAGTTTATGGACCAGACCAACCCGCTGTCGGAGATCACGCACAAGCGGCGTGTGTCTGCGCTGGGACCGGGCGGCTTGACGCGTGAGCGCGCCGGCTTCGAGGTGCGCGACGTGCACCCGACCCACTACGGCCGAGTGTGTCCGATCGAAACGCCGGAAGGTCCGAACATCGGCCTGATCAACTCGCTCGCGCTGTACGCGCACCTGAACGAATACGGCTTCCTCGAGACGCCGTACCGGAAGGTGATCGACGGCAAGGTGACCGACCAAATCGACTACCTGTCTGCGATCGAGGAAGGTCGGTACGTGATCGCGCAGGCGAATGCGGCGATCGACGACGAAGGCAAGCTGATTGACGAGCTGGTTTCAGCCCGCGAAGCTGGCGAAACGCTGATGGTCACGCCGGACCGGATCCAATATATGGACGTCGCACCGTCGCAGATTGTGTCGGTGGCCGCCTCGCTGATTCCGTTCCTCGAGCACGATGACGCAAACCGTGCATTGATGGGTTCGAACATGCAGCGGCAGGCGGTGCCTTGCCTGCGACCGGAAAAAGCGGTGGTTGGCACCGGTATCGAGCGTACGACCGCGGTGGACTCCGGCACGACGGTGCAGGCGTTCCGCGGTGGCGTGGTCGACTATGTTGACGCGGGTCGCGTGGTGATTCGCGTGAACGATGACGAAGCGGTGGCGGGTGAGGTCGGCGTCGACATCTACAATCTGATCAAATACACGCGCTCGAACCAGAACACGAACATCAACCAGCGCCCGATCGTGAAGGTCGGCGACCGTGTCGCGCGTGGCGACGTGATCGCCGATGGTGCATCGACGGACCTGGGCGAGCTCGCGCTCGGCCAGAACATGCTGGTCGCGTTCACGCCGTGGAACGGCTACAACTTCGAGGACTCGATCCTGATCTCCGAGCGCGTCGTCGCCGACGACCGTTATACGTCGATCCACATCGAGGAGCTCAATGTCGTGGCGCGCGACACGAAGCTCGGGCCGGAAGAAATCACGCGCGACATCTCGAACCTGGCTGAAGTACAGCTGGGCCGCCTGGACGAATCGGGCATCGTCTACATCGGCGCCGAAGTCGAAGCGGGCGACGTGCTGGTCGGCAAGGTGACGCCGAAGGGCGAGACGCAACTGACGCCGGAAGAAAAGCTGCTGCGCGCGATCTTCGGCGAGAAGGCATCCGATGTGAAGGATACGTCGCTGCGTGTGCCGTCGGGCATGACCGGCACCGTGATCGACGTGCAAGTGTTCACGCGCGAAGGGATCCAGCGCGATAAGCGTGCACAGCAGATCATCGATGACGAACTCAAGCGCTATCGGCTGGATTTGAACGACCAGTTGCGCATCGTCGAAGGCGACGCATTCGAGCGGCTGGCACGGATGTTCGACGGTAAGATTGCGAACGGCGGTCCGAAGAAGCTGGCGAAGGGCGCGAAGATCACGCGCGAATACTTGGATGACCTCGACCATTATCACTGGTTCGACATCCGGCTGGCCGACGAGGACGCAGCGGCGCAACTGGAAGCGATCAAGGAATCGATCGAGCAAAAACGCCATCAGTTCGACCTCGCGTTCGAGGAAAAGCGCAAGAAGCTCACGCAAGGCGATGAACTGCCCCCGGGCGTGCTGAAGATGGTCAAGGTGTACCTGGCGGTCAAGCGCCGCTTGCAGCCGGGCGACAAGATGGCGGGCCGCCACGGGAATAAGGGTGTTGTCTCCAAGATCGTTCCGGTTGAAGACATGCCATACATGGCGGACGGCCGTCCGTGCGATGTCGTGCTGAATCCGCTGGGCGTGCCGTCGCGGATGAACGTCGGCCAGATTCTCGAGACCCACTTGGGCTGGGCCGCAAAGGGCTTGGGTTGGCGTATCGGCGAAATGCTGCAAGCCAAGAAAGCGACGCTAGTGCAGGATCTGCGATCGTTCCTGACAAAGGTCTATAACGAATCGGGTCATCCGGAGTCGATCGACGAAATGTCCGATGATGAAATCGTCGAGCTTGCGCAGAACCTGAAGGAAGGCGTGCCGTTCGCGACGCCGGTGTTTGACGGCGCGCACGAGAAAGAGATTTCGCGCATGCTCGATCTCGCGTTCCCAGATGAGGTGGCGCAGCAGCTTGGGATGACGAAGTCGAAGAACCAGGTGACGCTGTACGACGGGCGCACGGGCGAGGCGTTCGAACGCCCGGTGACGGTCGGCTACATGCACATGCTGAAGCTGCACCACCTGGTCGACGACAAGATGCACGCGCGCTCGACCGGCCCATACTCGCTGGTGACGCAGCAGCCGTTGGGCGGCAAGGCGCAGTTCGGCGGTCAGCGCTTCGGGGAAATGGAAGTGTGGGCGCTTGAGGCGTATGGCGCATCGTATGTGTTGCAAGAAATGCTGACGGTGAAGTCGGACGACGTGACGGGGCGCACGAAGGTGTACGAGAACCTCGTGAAGGGCGACCACGTGATCGACGCGGGGATGCCGGAGTCGTTCAACGTGCTGGTGAAGGAAATCCGGTCGCTCGGTATCGATATCGACCTGGACCGGAACTAATCGGACTACTGGAGAGAAGCGATGAAAGCTTTGCTCGATCTATTCAAGCAAGTCCAACAAGAAGAAATTTTTGATGCGATCAAGATCGGTCTGGCCTCGCCGGACAAGATCCGGTCGTGGTCGTTTGGTGAAGTGAAGAAGCCGGAGACCATCAACTACCGCACGTTCAAGCCGGAGCGCGATGGTTTGTTCTGCGCGAAGATCTTCGGCCCAATTAAGGACTACGAGTGCCTGTGCGGCAAGTACAAGCGCTTGAAGCACCGCGGCGTAATCTGCGAGAAGTGTGGCGTTGAGGTGACGCTCGCGAAGGTGCGCCGCGAGCGCATGGGCCATATCGAGCTTGCCTCGCCGGTCGCGCACATTTGGTTCCTGAAGTCGCTGCCGTCGCGCCTGGGCATGGTGCTCGACATGACATTGCGCGACATCGAGCGCGTGCTGTACTTCGAAGCCTATGTCGTGATCGATCCGGGCATGACGCCGCTCAAGGCGCGGCAGATCATGACCGAAGAGGATTACTACAATAAGGTCGAGGAGTACGGTGATGAGTTCCGCGCCGAAATGGGCGCGGAAGGGGTGCGCGAGCTGCTGCGCTCGATCGACATCGATGCGCAGGTCGAGCAGCTTCGCACCGAGCTGAAGAACACCGGCTCCGAAGCGAAGATTAAGAAGTACGCGAAGCGCTTGAAGGTGCTCGAGGCATTCCAGCGTTCAGGCATCAAGCCGGACTGGATGATTCTCGAGGTGTTGCCGGTGCTGCCGCCGGAGTTGCGTCCGCTGGTGCCGCTGGACGGCGGCCGGTTCGCGACGTCGGACCTGAACGACCTGTATCGTCGTGTGATCAACCGTAACAACCGGTTGAAGCGTCTGCTTGAACTGAAGGCGCCCGAGATCATCGTGCGCAACGAAAAGCGGATGTTGCAGGAAGCGGTCGACTCGTTGCTCGACAATGGGCGCCGCGGCAAGGCGATGACCGGCGCCAATAAGCGACCGCTGAAGTCGCTTGCCGACATGATCAAGGGCAAGGGCGGCCGCTTCCGCCAGAACCTGCTCGGCAAGCGCGTCGACTACTCGGGCCGCTCGGTGATCGTCGTCGGTCCGACGCTCAAGCTCCACCAGTGTGGCCTGCCGAAGTTGATGGCGCTCGAGTTGTTCAAGCCGTTCATCTTCAACAAACTTGAGGTGATGGGCGTCGCGACGACGATCAAGGCGGCAAAGAAGGAAGTTGAAAGCCAGACGCCGGTCGTGTGGGACATCCTCGAAGAGGTGATCCGCGAGCACCCGGTGATGCTGAACCGCGCGCCGACGCTGCACCGTCTGGGGATCCAGGCGTTCGAGCCGGTGCTGATCGAAGGCAAGGCAATCCAACTGCACCCGCTTGTGTGCGCGGCGTTCAACGCCGACTTCGACGGCGACCAGATGGCCGTGCACGTGCCGCTGTCGCTTGAAGCGCAGATGGAGGCGCGCACGCTGATGCTCGCGTCCAACAACGTGTTGTTCCCGGCCAACGGCGATCCGTCGATCGTGCCGTCGCAAGATATCGTGCTGGGTCTGTACTACGCGACGCGCGAAGCGATCAATGCGAAGGGTGAAGGGATGACCTTCACCGGCGTGAGCGAAGTCCTGCGAGCATATGAGAACAAAGAAGTGGAGTTGGCCTCGCGCGTGAACGTGCGGATCACCGAGATGGTGGTCAACGAGGATCGCTCCGACGGTGCGCCGAAGTTTGTGCCGAAGGTCTCGCTGTATGCGACCACCGTTGGCCGTGCGATCTTGTCGGAGATCCTGCCGCCGGGTTTGCCGTTCAGCGTACTAAACAAACCGCTGAAGAAGAAGGAGATCTCGCGGCTAATTAACACGGCCTTCCGCCGTTGCGGCCTGCGCGAGACAGTGATCTTCGCTGACCAGCTGATGCAGTCCGGATTCCGGCTGGCCACGCGTGCCGGGATCTCGATCTGCGTCGACGACATGCTCGTGCCGCCGCAAAAGGAAACGATCGTGGGCGAGGCCGCCAAAAAGGTCAAGGAATACGATCGCCAGTACATGTCGGGCCTGGTCACCGCGCAGGAACGCTACAACAACGTGGTTGACATCTGGTCGGCGACGTCCGAGTCGGTCGGCAAGGCGATGATGGAGCAGCTGTCGACCGAACCGGTGGTAGACCGCGGCGGCAACGAGACGCGCCAGGAGTCGTTCAACTCGATCTACATGATGGCGGACTCCGGTGCCCGTGGTTCGGCGGTGCAGATTCGCCAATTGGCGGGCATGCGTGGGCTGATGGCCAAGCCGGATGGCTCGATCATTGAGACGCCGATTACCGCGAACTTCCGCGAAGGCCTGAACGTGCTGCAGTACTTCATCTCGACGCACGGCGCACGTAAAGGCTTGGCGGATACCGCGTTGAAGACGGCGAACTCGGGCTATCTGACCCGTCGTTTGGTTGACGTGACGCAGGACCTCGTGGTGGTCGAGGACGATTGCGGCACCAGCCAGGGCGTGGCAATGAAGGCGCTGGTCGAAGGCGGTGAAGTCGTCGAGGCCCTGCGCGACCGGATTCTCGGCCGCGTCGCGGTGGCCGACGTCGTCGATCCGGAAACCCAGGAGACACTGTACGAATCGGGCACGCTGCTGGACGAAACCGCAGTCGAGGAAATCGAGCGCCTCGGTATCGATGAAGTGCGCGTGCGCACGCCGTTGACCTGCGAAACGCGCTACGGGTTGTGCGCGAAGTGCTATGGTCGCGACTTGGGACGTGGCTCGCTGGTGAACGTGGGCGAGGCGGTCGGCGTGATCGCCGCGCAGTCGATCGGCGAGCCGGGTACGCAGCTGACGATGCGCACTTTCCACATCGGTGGCGCGGCTTCGCGCGCGGCGGTGGCCTCTAGCGTCGAGGCGAAGTCCAATGGTACCGCGCGCTTCACCGCGACGATGCGCTATGTCACGAACGCGAAGGGCGAGCAGATCGTCATTTCGCGCTCCGGCGAAGTGGTCATCGCGGACGATCACGGCCGCGAGCGCGAACGCCATAAGATTCCGTACGGTGCGACGCTGCTGCAGCTGGACGGCGTGCAGATCAAGGCCGGTACGCAGCTCGCGACGTGGGACCCGATGACGCGTCCGATCATCACCGAGTACGGTGGCACGGTGAAGTTCGAGAACGTCGAAGAGGGCGTGACCGTCGCGAAGCAGATCGACGAAGTGACCGGCCTGTCAACGCTCGTCGTGATCGACTCCAAGCGCCGCGGCTCGCAGTCGTCCAAGAGCGTGCGTCCGCAAGTGAAGCTGCTCGATGCGACCGGCGATGAAGTGAAGATTCCGGGAACCGAGCATGCGGTGCAGATCGGCTTCCAGGTCGGTGCGCTGATCACGGTAAAGGATGGTCAGCAAGTCCAAGTCGGTGAAGTGCTGGCGCGGATTCCGACCGAGTCGCAGAAGACGCGTGACATTACCGGCGGTCTGCCACGGGTTGCCGAGTTGTTCGAGGCGCGTTCGCCGAAGGATGCGGGCATCCTGGCGGAAGTCACCGGGACGGTGTCGTTTGGCAAGGACACGAAGGGCAAGCAGCGCCTGGTCATCACGGATCTGGACGGCAATCAGCACGAATTCCTGATCGCGAAGGAAAAGCAGGTGCTTGTGCACGATGGCCAGGTTGTCAACAAGGGCGAGATGATCGTGGACGGGCCGGCTGATCCGCACGACATCCTACGCTTGCAGGGCGTCGAAGCGCTGTCGCGCTACATCGTCGATGAAGTGCAAGACGTGTATCGTTTGCAGGGCGTGAAGATCAACGACAAGCACATTGAAGTGATCGTGCGCCAGATGCTGCGCCGCGTGCAAATCGTTGACAACGGCGATACGCGGTTCATCCCGGGCGAACAAGTCGAGCGTTCCGACATGCTCGACGAGAATGACCGGATGATCGCGGAAGACAAGCGGCCGGCAACCTACGAGAACGTGCTGCTGGGTATCACGAAGGCGTCGCTGTCGACCGATTCGTTCATCTCGGCTGCCTCGTTCCAGGAGACGACGCGCGTGCTGACCGAAGCCGCGATCATGGGCAAGCGCGACGACCTGCGTGGCCTGAAGGAGAACGTGATCGTCGGTCGCCTGATCCCGGCCGGTACGGGGCTTGCGTTCCACAAGGCGCGCAAGAGCAAGGAGACGGCGGATCGCGAGCGTTTCGAGCAGATTGCGGCAGAGGAAGAGCACGCGAGCCCATTCGACTTCGCCACGCCGGAAACGCCGGTCGAGCATCCGCATTCGGGAAACGAGTGACGCATGCTGCCGGCGACAGGTTGCGGCGCCGGCAGCCTCTTGTGACCGCATGACAGCGTGCCCGGCTAGGCACCGCGTGTTGGCAGACTGTCAGCCTGCGGCGCCCGATGGCTGAACACTGAACCCCACGTACGAGAGTGCGTGGGGTTTTGTCTTTATGTGGATCAAAGGAGCGTTCAGCGGTTGGAGATTAGAGGCAAGAGGCAGGGGGTAGGAGGTAGGGGATCGGGATCAAAGATCAGGGCCAGGGCCAGGGCCAGCGGACATCGGTCGACAATGAGAAGTTGGAATGGGTGCAGTTGGCATCCGGCCTGCCAGGGTCTTCAAGGCGGCGGACGCCAACTGTCACATAGGGCGAGACAGGGATTCGCATCAAGCCACGGCAGTTCGCAGTTTCCGGAGCCTGGTTCGGCGACATGCTGATAATCGATTCACGATCCGTTGCCCCGCAGGGCATGTCTTGCGCACCACTGTTGCTGGCGCGCCACCGAGAGGAGCCAAACTCGATGAATACCTTAGTGCAGCAGTGGAGTGGCCCATGGCTCAACACGGGACTGCAAACTCCTGAAGCCAACGCCAAGGGTGACAAGTTGGACGCACAGAGTGATAAACTCCCGCCCCACTTGAGCCTGTTGGGGCTGTCCTACCTAGATTTGGAGTGGGAAGACTCCGATGTCGAGGACAGCGACTCGGAGACCGATACATGGGCTCCCCCGACGCAGACGGCGCGCGACGGCACGAAAGCGAGCCCGTTCGGCACCGCATCGAATACGCCATCGAGCAGCGAAACATCGGCTTCACCAGCCTTCGGAGACCGCGCCTTTGTAATCCGTGCGCCGTTCGTTACCGTCAACGACGAGCAGGATTGGTCAGACGATGATTCGACCATCGTGGACGGGGCCGACACGAACACTGACACGACAGAATGTGGTTGTGACGACGAGTTTATTCCAGGCGATCCGAAGTATGCCACCCTTGATCATTTCATTGACCAGTACGAAGGTGATGACTTATCGAAGTGGAACGACATGGCCTCGGCCGATCAATGCATCCAGTTGGAGCGCCCGATTGCCGCGATGCAGATCCTGAGCGGCCAAGTCGATGGGGCCACCGATGAGATGAAGCAAGCCGCGCTGCAGTATGTCAACGACAATCCGTCGCTCAAGAGTGCGTTGCAAGGAACCGGTGCATTGAAGGATGATGGAACGGTCGACCAGGGAAAAATGGGCGACTTTTTAAAATCGGTTCATAAAAACCTGGAACAGGCCGATAACAATATCCAGGAGTATATGAAGAAGCACCCAGACGCCGATCCCGACTCGTTGGCAACGGCGCGCTCGGCTGCACTGCTGCAAGCCTACATCGCGATCACCGGCCAGTCCACGGGCCATCAGGATGCCGGTGGCAAGAACCATAACTACAACGGCGGAAAGGGCGGCGGCATGGTGGCGACTAAACAGCAGGTCTCCGATCTACAAAACAACAGCGGTTTCAGCGACGCGCTGAAGAATGCCGCGAAGGCATTGTCGACCAACGGCGGGTTCGACGCGCTTGACCGCGCCGGCGTTGACAAGGCGACGAACAAGGCCGACAACCTTATCAACGACGACAATCTGACCAGTTTCATCAAGGATGAGGCGCCGACGGACGAACAATCCGACCTGAGCTTTTTGAAAGACGCAGGCTTGAAAAACCTCACCGCCAATACCGATATCAGTACGCTGAATCAGGACATCTTCGCTCATCCGGACAAGTACACGGCGGAGCAAAAGGCCGCGGTCATGTGCAAGCTGATGCAGACGCTGATCAACGTGCAGGCCGGCGGTAGCGATCATTTACGCAACGTCGACGAGACAGTTAAAGTGCTCACGCAGGACATCCAGACACTGGCCAATGATCCGGCCGTGGGCGAGTACCTGAAGAAGAAACTGCCGCCCGAAATGGAGAACTTGGCGCAGTTGTTCGAAAAGGCGGGCGGCGGCGCAGCGGACAGTGCGCAAAATGCCGATTCCACCTCCAGCAGCAACGGCTCATCCGGCGCGAATCCGCTCGACATCATCGACACGATCAAGGACGCGGTCAAGGATACCAAGGACATTGGCTCATGGCTGACCCGTGGCGCCGGGGCGGCTGGTGAGGCTGCGGCAGAAACGGGTGAAGTCGCCACCAAGATTGCGACGACCGCTGCCCGCGTCGCGGGTAACGTGGCGGGCGAAGCGGTTGCCGGGATCGTCAGCGCGGTATCGACGGTGCTTGATGCACTCGGGCCAATTGGTGAAATTGCCGGCGTGATCGCAACGATTGTGTCTGCAATCGTCGAAGCGGTGCACAAGAAGCAAAATCAGGAGAAGTTTGCCGATAACGTGAATCCGACGCTGCAGCAATTCGGCATTCCATTGCCAACCTAATTCGCTGTTTGAACCAGATTATGCGACGAATCGTGTATCACCGCAGCGACGAGGTCATGCGTTTCGTCGCTGCGGCAACGGGCGAGACGAGCTACCACGACTGCACGACGATCGGGCTCGAAAAAGACGGCGATATCGTGGCTGGCGTGGTGTACCAGGGGTATAACGGCCCGAACGTGCTGATGCACTGCGCGATGCTGGAATCGCGTCATCTGCTGACGCCGGCGTTCCTGTCGGCGGTCTTTCTGTATCCGTTCGTGGTGCTCAACTGCCGGCGGGTGACAGGGTTGGTGCGCGCGGATAACCTGCGTGCGCAGCGGCTCGACGAGCACCTAGGTTTTCGGCGTGAAGGCCTCATGCGCGAGGGTGCCGGAGATGGCACGGATTTCATCCTCTATGGCATGCTCAAGCAGGAATGCCGCTTCCTGCGCGGACGATATTTACAGGCACTGCACAATGAGCTGGGGCTGGCCATGCCGAGGCCGGCGCAGGCCCGGCGCGCCGAACTGCCCAAGTGACTACTGGACGGCGGCCTGCATCGGCCATCGGGCAGATATCGCTTCCCGCGCGTGATTGGTAAAATGCACTGATCCGAACGCGCACGCTGCGTGCCGTTCCCATCCGTGGAGTTGCATGTCCCGCTGTCTTGCGTTGCTTAAAGAGGTCTTCGGCTATCCGGCGTTTCGCGGGCCGCAGGCCGATATCGTCGAACATGTCGCAGCGGGGCACGACAGCCTCGTGCTGATGCCCACCGGTGGCGGCAAGTCGTTGTGCTACCAGATTCCCGCGCTGGTGCGTCACGAAGCCGGCCTGGGCGCTGGCATCGTGGTGTCGCCGCTGATCGCGTTGATGCAGGACCAGGTCGCGGCGTTGACCGAGGCGGGGGTGCGGGCGGCCTATGTGAACTCGGCGCTCACCGCAGCCGAGGCGGCGGCAACCGAGCGCGCGTTCACGCGCGGTGAGTTGCAATTGTTGTACGTTGCACCGGAGCGACTGCTGACGGAGCGGTTTCTGGAACTGCTCGCGCGCAGCCGGATAGGGTTGTTTGCGATCGACGAAGCCCACTGCGTGTCGCAGTGGGGCCATGATTTTCGGCCCGAATACATGCAGCTATCCGCGTTGCATGAGCGTTTCCCGCAGGTGCCCCGCATCGCGTTGACCGCGACGGCGGATGCGCTCACGCGCGAGGAAATCATCGAGCGGCTCGCGCTGAACAACGCTCGGGTGTTTATATCGAGTTTCGACCGGCCGAACATTCGTTACCGGATCGTCGAGAAGGACAACGCGCGTGTGCAATTACTCGACTTTATCCGAGCCGAGCACACCAACGTGGACGGCACCACTGATTCGGGCATTGTCTATTGCCTGTCGCGGCGCAAGGTCGAGGAGACGGCCGACTGGCTCGTGCAGCAGGGGCTGCGCGCGTTGCCGTATCACGCCGGCATGGACGCGCAGCTTCGCCAGCGGCACCAGCAGGTCTTTCAGCGCGAGGAGGGTGTCGTAATGTGCGCGACAATCGCGTTTGGAATGGGGATCGACAAGCCGGATGTACGCTTCGTCGCGCATCTAGACCTGCCTAAGAGCATCGAGGGCTACTATCAGGAAACCGGCCGGGCCGGCCGCGATGGCCTCGCATCCAACGCATGGATGGCCTACGGGCTGGGCGACGTCGTGCAACAGCGCAAGATGATCGACGAGTCCGAGGCCGACGAACTGCACAAGCGAGTGCAAACGGCGAAGCTCGATGCGTTGCTTGGGTTGTGCGAGACGGCTGGATGCCGGCGCGTGCATCTGCTCGGCTATTTTGGCGAAACGGGCCAGCCATGTGGCAACTGTGATACCTGCCTGGAGCCGCCGGCAACCTGGGACGGCACGCGTGAGGCGCAGATGGCGCTCTCGTGCGTGTACCGTGCGCAGCGGGCCAGCGGCTTTGGATTTGGCGCGGGCCACTTGATCGACATATTGCGTGGCAATGCAACCGAGCGCGTCAAGCAGCGAAGGCATGACGCGTTAAGCACTTTTGGTATCGGCGCGGCGTTGTCAGAGGCACAATGGCGGGCGATTTTCCGTCAGTTGATTGCGCTCGGCCTGCTTGCAGTCGATCACGGAGGCCACGGCGTGTTGGTGCTCACGGAGGCGAGCAAGCCGGTGTTGAAGGGGGAGCGCAACATCACGCTGCGCCGATATGCTAAACCCAAACGGGTGCGCGAGGCGGATGGCGCGCGTCGCGGCGAGCGCACCGATCCGACCGCCGGTATGTCGCCACGCCAGCGTGCGCGCTGGGACCGGTTGCGCGCCTGGCGCAGCGAGACGGCCAAGGCCGATGGCGTGCCGGCCTACGTGATTTTTCACGATGCGACGTTGGCCGAACTGGCCCGCAGCGCGCCGGTTTCACTCGATGAGTTGCGCGGCGTACCGGGTCTGGGTGCGCGCAAATTCGAGCGCTTCGGTGACGAGCTGCTCGACGTGATCAACGACGATTGACGGCGGTAGTCGCTCCGCCGGCGTGATCTAATGCACGCAAACTGTTGACGTACTTGCAAATTTTGGATTACTATGCCAGGTTCCGGTATTCGGCGGAAGTGCGCTCGCGTCGCTGGTCGCCCTCTGTGTCACTGTGGGCCGGTCGATGGTTAGCATGGCGGGCACGGCACCATCGCCGCCGATATTCCGGTGTCGGTTCATCGGGTGGCGTGCGTGCAGCCATTCAGGTTCGCTTGCCCGGGCCTGCGTCGTCCGGTTTTATCTATTTCCAGGAATCAACAATGCCAACCATCAATCAATTGGTTCGCAAAGGCCGCACTTCGGAGCATGTGAAGAGCAAGAGTCCGGCCTTGCAGGACTGTCCGCAGCGTCGCGGTGTGTGCACTCGTGTGTACACGACGACGCCAAAAAAGCCGAACTCGGCGCTTCGTAAGGTCGCGAAAGTTCGTTTGACGAACGGCTTCGAGGTCATCTCGTACATCGGTGGTGAAGGCCACAACCTGCAGGAGCACTCGGTCGTGCTGATTCGCGGTGGCCGGGTCAAGGACTTGCCGGGTGTGCGTTACCACATGGTGCGCGGCTCGCTCGACACGCAAGGCGTCAAGGACCGTAAGCAGGCTCGTTCGAAGTACGGTGCGAAGCGCGCCAAGGCGGGTAAGTAAGCTGCATCGCCCGTCGATGCAAAGGCGGTGGTGCCGGATCGATCGGTGCTATCGAGTAAGTGGTCACCCGGCCAAGCTGGTTAGTCGTGAGATGGATCGGGTTAGTTGGTGGCCGCGGGGTGGGGAAAGCAACCGCTCCAACTGAACAGTCAAAGGAACAGAAATGCCGCGTCGTCGCGAAGTCCCCAAGCGGGAAATATTGCCGGACCCGAAGTTCGGTAATGTTGATGTTGCAAAATTCATGAACGTACTGATGCTGTCGGGCAAGAAGTCAGTGGCCGAACGCATCGTGTACGGGGCTTTCGAGCAAATCCAGGGCAAGGCCGGCAAGGACCCCCTGGAAGTGTTCACTGTCGCGCTGAGCAACGTGAAGCCGGTGGTTGAAGTGAAAAGCCGCCGCGTTGGAGGTGCGAACTACCAGGTTCCGGTCGAAGTGCGCCCGTCGCGTCGTATGGCATTGGCGATGCGCTGGTTGCGTGAGGCCGCGAAAAAGCGTAGCGAGAAGTCGATGGCGCTGCGCCTGGCCGGTGAACTGCTCGAGGCCGCGGAAGGTCGGGGCGGCGCGATGAAGAAGCGCGACGAAGTGCACCGGATGGCGGAAGCGAACAGAGCTTTCTCGCATTTCCGTTTCTAACGGCCGTTTAGGCTGGAAAGCCTGGTAAACGGAGAAGGAAATTCCGGGCGGGTGCGCTTCCGAAGCGCCTCGCCCGTTTGTGTTAAGGCGCACCGCGGTTCTTCCGCTGCGCAATCCTCTTGAGAGATTAAAGTGGCTCGTAAGACTCCTATCGAGCGTTACCGTAATATCGGTATCAGCGCTCACATCGACGCCGGCAAAACGACGACGACCGAGCGCATCCTGTTTTACACTGGTGTGAACCACAAGATCGGCGAAGTGCACGATGGTGCCGCGACGATGGACTGGATGGAGCAGGAGCAGGAACGTGGCATCACGATCACGTCCGCTGCGACGACGGCGTTCTGGAAAGGCATGGGTAACAACTACCCGGAACACCGCATCAACATCATCGACACGCCGGGACACGTGGACTTCACGATTGAGGTTGAGCGCTCGATGCGCGTGCTCGATGGCGCGTGCATGGTGTACTGCGCGGTCGGCGGCGTGCAGCCGCAGTCGGAAACCGTGTGGCGCCAGGCCAATAAGTACAAGGTGCCGCGGCTCGCGTTTGTGAACAAGATGGACCGTACCGGCGCAAACTTCTTCAAGGTGTACGACCAGTTGAAGACGCGCCTGAAGGCTAACCCGGTGCCGATCGTCGTGCCGATCGGTGCGGAGGAGTCGTTCAGGGGTGTCGTCGACCTATTGAAGATGAAGGCGATCATTTGGGACGACGCGTCGCAGGGAACGAAGTTCGAATATGCCGATATTCCGGCTGAACTCGTGGACACGTGTAACGAGTGGCGCGAGAAAATGATCGAGTCGGCGGCTGAGGCGAGCGAGACGCTGATGGAAAAGTATCTCGGTGGCGACGCGCTGACTGAAGCTGAGATCGTCAAGGCGCTGCGCGATCGTACGATCGCTTGCGAAATTCAGCCGATGTTGTGCGGGACCGCGTTTAAGAACAAGGGTGTGCAACGCATGCTGGACGCGGTGATCGACTTCCTGCCGTCGCCGGTCGACATTCCGCCAGTCAAGGGGGAGACCGAGAGTGGTGAGGATGCAGAGCGCAACGCATCCGACGACGAGAAATTCTCGGCGCTCGCGTTCAAGATCATGACGGACCCGTTCGTTGGCCAATTGATTTTCTTCCGCGTGTATTCGGGCGTCGTCAATTCTGGCGATACCGTGCTGAATTCGACGAAGGGCAAGAAGGAGCGCGTCGGACGGATTCTGCAAATGCACGCGAACCAGCGCGAGGAAATCAAAGAAGTGCGCGCTGGCGACATTGCCGCTGCGGTCGGCCTGAAGGAGGCGACCACCGGTGACACGCTGTGCGATCCGGCCAACCCGATCGTGCTTGAACGTATGGTGTTCCCGGAGCCGGTGATTTCGCAGGCCGTCGAGCCGAAGACGAAGGCCGACCAGGAAAAGATGGGCATCGCGCTGAACCGCCTGGCGCAGGAGGATCCGTCGTTCCGCGTCAAGACCGACGAGGAATCGGGCCAGACGATCATCTCGGGCATGGGCGAATTGCACCTGGAAATCCTGGTCGATCGGATGAGGCGCGAATTCAACGTCGAGGCGACGGTCGGCAAGCCGCAGGTTGCGTACCGCGAAACGATCCGCAGCTCGGCGGCGGACGTCGAAGGCAAGTTCGTCAAGCAGTCCGGCGGTCGCGGCCAATACGGCCATGCGGTGATCACGCTGGAGCCGAACGAGCAAGGCAAGGGCTATGAATTCCTTGACGAGATCAAGGGCGGCGTGATTCCGCGCGAGTACATCCCCGCGGTCGATAAGGGTATCCAGGAAACGCTCAAGAGCGGTGTGCTGGCCGGTTTCCCGGTCGTCGACGTGAAGGTGCACCTGACGTTCGGTTCGTACCACGACGTGGACTCGAACGAAAACGCGTTCCGGATGGCCGGCTCGATGGCGTTCAAGGAAGCGATGCGCCGGGCGAATCCGGTGATTCTCGAGCCGATGATGGCCGTCGAAGTCGAAACGCCGGAAGAGTACATGGGCAATGTGATGGGCGACCTGTCAGGTCGTCGCGGCATCGTGCAGGGCATGGAAGACATGGTCGGCGGCGGCAAGATCGTCCGTGCGGAAGTGCCGATGTCGGAAATGTTCGGCTATTCGACGTCGCTGCGCTCGCTGACGCAAGGCCGTGCGACCTACACGATGGAGTTCAAGCACTATGCCGAGGCTCCGCGTAACGTGGCTGATGCGATCATCAACGCGAAAGCGAAGTGATCGGTCGGCAAACTCATTCACGAACCACTATTGAAAGAAGAGAAACATGGCTAAAGGTAAATTTGAACGGACCAAGCCGCACGTGAACGTGGGCACGATCGGTCACGTTGACCATGGCAAGACCACGCTGACGGCGGCGATCGCGACGGTGCTGTCGTCGAAGTTTGGCGGCGAAGCGAAGAAGTACGACGAGATTGACGCGGCGCCGGAAGAGAAGGCCCGTGGCATCACGATCAACACGGCGCACATCGAGTACGAGACAGAGCAGCGTCACTATGCGCACGTGGACTGCCCGGGTCACGCGGACTACGTGAAGAACATGATCACGGGTGCGGCGCAGATGGACGGCGCAATCTTGGTGGTGTCGGCCGCAGACGGCCCGATGCCGCAAACGCGTGAGCACATTCTGCTGGCGCGTCAGGTGGGCGTGCCGTACATCATCGTGTTCCTGAATAAGTGCGACATGGTGGACGACGCAGAGCTGCTCGAGCTGGTGGAAATGGAAGTGCGCGAGCTGCTGTCCAAGTACGAGTTCCCGGGCGACGACACGCCGATCATCAAGGGCTCGGCGAAGCTGGCGCTGGAAGGGGATAAGGGCGAGTTGGGCGAGGCGGCGATCCTGAGTCTGGCCGATGCGCTGGACACGTACATTCCGACGCCCGAGCGTGCGGTGGATGGCACGTTCCTGATGCCGGTGGAAGACGTGTTCTCGATCTCGGGTCGTGGCACGGTGGTCACCGGGCGCGTGGAGCGCGGGGTGATCAAGGTCGGCGAGGAAATCGAGATTGTGGGCATCCGTGACACGACGAAGACGACGTGCACGGGCGTGGAGATGTTCCGCAAGCTGTTGGACCAGGGCCAGGCCGGGGACAACGTGGGTATTCTGCTGCGTGGCACTAAGCGCGAGGATGTGGAGCGTGGTCAAGTGCTGGCCAAGCCGGGCACGATCACGCCGCACACGCACTTCACGGCGGAAGTGTACGTGCTGAGCAAGGATGAGGGCGGGCGCCACACGCCGTTCTTCAACAACTACCGGCCGCAGTTCTACTTCCGCACGACGGACGTGACCGGCTCGATCGAGTTGCCCAAGGACAAGGAAATGGTGATGCCGGGTGACAATGTGTCGATCACGGTCAAGTTGATCGCACCGATCGCGATGGAAGAAGGCCTGCGCTTTGCGATCCGCGAAGGCGGCCGTACCGTCGGCGCCGGTGTCGTCGCCAAAATCATCGAGTAAAATCGCTGGTTTGCTGTAGCGGTACATTATAGTGTCCGGAGCGGGCTGCCCGTTTCTCGATTGGGGGCCTGCTTCACGTTCTTTGGTTATGGCGGTGCCATATCGCCTCGCTCTTTACAGGAAATGTCATGCAAAAGCAGAAAATCCGTATCCGCCTGAAAGCTTTCGACTACAAGCTGGTCGATCAATCAGCGCGGCAGATTTTCGAGACGGTACAGCGCACCGGCGCGATCCTCGTCGGCCCGATCCCGCTGCCGCGGCGCATCCAGCGCTTTGACATCCTGCGTTCGCCGCACGTAAATAAGACGTCGCGCGATCAGCTGGAAATCCGCACGCACCTGCGTCTGCTGGACATCGTCGATCCGACCGACAAGACCGTGGATGCGCTAATGAAGCTCGACTTGCCGGCGGGCGTTGACGTCGAAATCAAGCTGCAGTAACGCGGCTTGACGGCGCGCCCTGCATGGCGATGGCATGGTGCGCCTAAGTCATTGATTGCTTGCAAAAAACGAAAAGCCTTGCTACAATGCTAGGCTTTTCGCGTATTTGCGTTAAAAAGCCGTGTGACAGGTTGGCATCAGTCTCTTCCTGTTCGCCGGTGTTTCGTAATCAGCCCTGACCAATCGCAGTCGGGAATGGAGAAAACGATGAGCCTTGGACTCGTAGGTCGCAAGGTTGGAATGACCCGTATTTTTACGGCTGACGGTGATTCGATTCCCGTAACCGTGCTAGACGTGTCGGACAACCGCGTGACGCAGATCAAGACCGTTGAAACGGACGGTTATACGGCCGTGCAGGTTACTTTCGGCGAGCGTCGCGCGTCGCGTGTGACCAAGCCGCTGGCTGGTCATCTCGCCAAAGCCGGTGTTCAGGCCGGCGAAATCCTGAAGGAATTCCGCATCGAAACTGACAAGGCGGTCGAGCTGTCGCCGGGCGCGGTGATCGGTGCCGATTTGTTCGAAGTGGGTCAGAAGGTCGACGTGCAGGGCGTGTCCATCGGTAAGGGTTATGCCGGTACGATCAAGCGCTATAACTTCGGTTCGGGCCGCGCGTCGCACGGTAACTCGCGTTCGCACAACGTGCCGGGCTCGATCGGTATGGCGCAGGATCCGGGTCGTGTGTTCCCGGGTAAGCGCATGACCGGCCACCTCGGTGATGTGAAGACCACCACGCAGAATCTCGAGATCGCACGTATCGACGCGGAGCGCAAGCTTATCCTCGTCAAGGGTGCGGTGCCGGGCGCCAAGGGCGGCAAAGTTTTTGTGACGCCGGCCGTTAAGGCTCGCGCGAAGAAGGGGGCGTGACAATGGAATTGAAGCTCCTGAACGACCAAGGTCAGGAAAGCGCGGGTGTGAACGCGTCGGACGTCGTGTTCGGCCGTGACTACAATGAAGCGCTGATTCACCAGATCGTCGTCGCGTACCAGGCGAACGCGCGCAGCGGTAACCGCGCGCAGAAGGATCGCGAACAAGTTAAGCACACGACGAAGAAGCCGTGGCGCCAGAAGGGCACAGGTCGCGCCCGCGCCGGTATGTCGTCGAGCCCACTGTGGCGCGGCGGTGGCCGTATCTTCCCGAACTCGCCGGAAGAAAATTTCGGCCAGAAGGTCAATAAGAAGATGTTCCGCGCTGGCGTCTGTTCGATCCTGTCGCAGCTCGCTCGCGAAGGCCGGCTGTCGGTCGTTGACGACATCAAGCTCGAGGCGCCGAAGACCAAGCTGCTGGCGGCCAAGTTCAAGGCCATGGGGCTCGAGTCGGTGCTCGTGATTACCGATACCGTTGACGAGAACCTGTACCTCGCGTCGCGCAACCTGCCGCATGTGGCGGTTGTCGAGCCGCGTTATGCCGACCCGTTGTCGCTGATCTACTTCAAGAAAGTGCTGGTCACGAAAGCTGCGGTCGCCCAGATCGAGGAGTTGCTGTCATGAGCGAAATGCGCAAGAACGATCATCGTTTGATGCAGGTTCTGCTCGCGCCGGTGATCTCTGAGAAGGCGACGCTGGTGGCTGACAAGAACGAGCAAGTCGTATTCGACATTGCGCCGGACGCCACGAAGCAGGAAGTCAAGGCGGCAGTCGAATTGTTGTTCAAGGTCGAAGTGGATTCGGTCAACGTGCTGAACGTGAAGGGCAAAGCCAAGCGCTTTGGCCGTTTCATGGGCCGCCGCAAGGACGTACGCAAGGCGTACGTGAACCTGAAGCCGGGCCAAGAAATCAATTTTGAAGCGGAGGCCAAGTAATCATGGCACTCGTTAAGCTCAAGCCGACTTCGCCTGGCCGTCGTGCGATGGTGAAGGTGGTCAATAAGGAACTGCATAAGGGCAAGCCGTACGCGGCGCTGCTTGATAAGCAAAGCTCCACGGCTGGCCGCAACAATAATGGTCATATCACGACGCGCCACAAGGGCGGCGGTCACAAGCATCACTATCGCGTGGTTGATTTCCGCCGCAACAAGGACGGTATCCCGGCGAAGGTTGAGCGTCTCGAATACGACCCGAACCGTAGCGCGAACATTGCCCTGCTGTGCTATGCCGACGGCGAGCGCCGTTACATTATCGCACCGAAGGGCGTGATGGTTGGCGCGCAACTGTTGTCGGGCTCGGAAGCGCCGATTCGTGCAGGCAATACGCTGCCGATCCGCAATATTCCGGTGGGTACGACCATTCACTGTGTTGAAATGCTGCCGGGCAAGGGGGCGCAAATCGCGCGCTCGGCCGGTGCGTCGGCGATGCTGCTGGCTCGCGAGGGCACGTATGCTCAGGTCCGCCTGCGCTCGGGTGAAATCCGCCGCGTGCATATCGAATGCCGTGCAACGATCGGTGAAGTCGGCAACGAGGAACACAGCCTGCGCCAGATCGGCAAGGCTGGTGCGAATCGTTGGCGCGGTATCCGTCCGACGGTCCGCGGCGTTGCAATGAACCCGATCGACCACCCGCACGGTGGCGGTGAGGGTCGTACGGCGGCGGGTCGCGATCCGGTGAGCCCGTGGGGTACGCCGACGAAGGGCTTCCGCACGCGTCGCAACAAGCGCACGACGACGATGATCGTCCAGCGCCGTCACAAGCGTTAAGGAGTAGGCAATGGCACGTTCTGTTAAAAAAGGTCCGTTCTGCGACGCCCATTTGCTGAAGAAGGTTGAGGCGGCTGCAGCTTCGCGTGACAAGAAGCCGATCAAGACCTGGTCGCGTCGTTCGACGATCCTGCCGGATTTCATCGGCTTGACGATCGCCGTGCACAACGGCCGTCAGCATGTTCCGGTGTATGTGTCGGAAAACATGGTCGGCCACAAGCTCGGCGAATTCGCGTTGACCCGTACGTTCAAGGGACACGTGGCCGACAAAAAGGCCAGGAAATAAGGGGCAATCAAGATGGAAGTGAAAGCAATTCATCGCGGTGCCCGCATTTCGGCGCAGAAGACGCGCCTTGTGGCTGACCAGATTCGCGGTTTGCCGGTCGACAAGGCGCTGAACATTCTGACGTTCTCGCCGAAGAAGGCAGCGGGTCTCGTCAAGAAGGTGGTGCTGTCGGCGATCGCGAACGCGGAGCACAATGAAGGCGCGGATATCGACGAGCTGAAGATCAAGACGATCTACGTCGACAAGGCGGCCTCGCTGAAGCGTTTCACCGCGCGTGCGAAGGGCCGCGGTAACCGCATTGAGAAGCAATCCTGTCACATCACTGTGACGGTCGGGAATTAAGGGGTCACACGATGGGACAAAAAATTCATCCGACTGGCTTCCGTCTGGCCGTCAGCCGTAACTGGGCGTCGCGTTGGTACGCGAACAATACCCAGTTTGCGGGGATGCTGAAGGAAGACATCGGCGTTCGCGAATACCTGAAGAAGAAGCTGAAGAACGCGTCGGTGAGCCGCGTTGTGATCGAGCGTCCTGCAAAGAACGCGCGTCTGACGATCTTCAGCTCGCGTCCGGGCGTTGTGATCGGCAAGAAGGGTGAGGATATCGAGTTGTTAAAGACCGAACTGCAGCGCCGCATGGGCGTGCCGGTTCACGTCAACATCGAAGAAGTCCGTAAGCCGGAAACCGATGCGCAACTGATCGCCGATTCGATCACACAGCAGCTTGAGCGCCGGATCATGTTCCGTCGCGCAATGAAGCGTGCGATGCAAAATGCGATGCGTCTGGGTGCGCAGGGCATCAAGATCATGAGTGCGGGTCGTCTGAACGGCATCGAAATCGCACGGACCGAATGGTACCGTGAAGGCCGTGTGCCGCTGCATACGCTGCGCGCCGACATCGACTATGCGACGTCGGAAGCGAAGACGACGTACGGCATCATCGGCGTCAAGGTGTGGGTCTACAAAGGCGATACGCTCGGCCGCAACGATCTGCCGGTCGTCGAAGAGCCGACGGAAGACAAGCGTGGGCGCCGCAATGCCCGCCCGGGCGATCGTCGCCCGCGCCGTGATGGCGAAGGCGGCGCACCGGGCGCACGTCGGGGCGGTCCGCGCCGTAGTGGTGCCGGTGCTGGCGGCGACGCGAAGAGTGGAGAATAACCATGCTGCAACCGAAACGCAGAAAGTACCGCAAAGAGCAAAAGGGTCGTAATACGGGCGTCGCAACGCGTGGCAATGCGGTGTCGTTCGGTGAGTTTGGCCTGAAAGCGGTCGGGCGCGGCCGTTTGACCGCGCGCCAGATCGAAGCCGCGCGTCGAGCGATGACCCGTCACATCAAACGTGGCGGCCGCATCTGGATTCGCATCTTCCCGGACAAGCCGATTTCGCAAAAGCCGGCTGAAGTGCGGATGGGTAACGGTAAAGGTAACCCTGAGTACTACGTCGCCGAGATCCAGCCCGGCAAGATGCTGTACGAAATGGATGGCGTTAACGAAGAGCTGGCGCGTGAGGCGTTCCGTCTGGCAGCGGCGAAGTTGCCGCTGAAGACGATGTTCGTCGCCCGCCAGATCGGCGCCTAAGGAGTCAAGCGATGAAAGCTTCCGAACTTCGCGACAAGGATCAGGCCGCGCTCAACAAGGAGCTGTCGGACCTGCTGAAGGCCCAATTCGGTCTGCGCATGCAGCTCGCGACCCAACAGCTGCAGAACACCAGCCAGCTGAAGAAGGTCCGCCGCGACATCGCGCGTGTGCGTACCGTGTTGACTGAAAAGGCGAACCAGAAATGAACGATAGCGTTAAAACCTCGCTTAAGCGGACGCTGGTCGGCAAGGTCGTCAGCAATAAGATGAACAAGACCGTGACCGTGCTCGTCGAGCATCGCGTCAAACACCCGATCTACGGCAAGTACGTTGTGCGCTCGAAGAAGTACCACGCGCACGACGAGGCGAACACGTACAACGAGGGCGACCTCGTGGAGATCCAGGAAAATCGTCCGATTTCGAAGACGAAGGCCTGGACCGTGTCCCGCCTGGTTGAAGCGGCGCGCATCATCTGAACGAAGGCGGCGTGAGCCGCCGCAGTATCGCAATAAGTTGTTGCAAGTCCGGGATTATTTGATATAATCTCGGACTTCCCTCATATAAGGGATGCCCCGTCGCGGGTAAGTGGTGGGGCTAAGTTGGCCAGTGCGCGTGTGGGTGGCTGTCATCCGCGCCGCAGGATTCACCGATTGCGATGGCGGGTTTCGTCTGCCGTCGCTGCTGTTCTAACCCAAGCAGCCGATCGGCTGACGGGACCAAGACTGACCGGCCGCGCCATGGTGGCGTGCCGGATTAAGTTGGGAAAGATAAACCATGATCCAGACCGAAACTCGGCTTGAAGTAGCCGATAACACGGGTGCACGCGAAGTGTTGTGCATCAAGGTGCTCGGCGGCTCGAAGCGTCGTTACGCGAGCATTGGCGACATCATCAAGGTGAGCGTCAAGGAAGCCACGCCGCGTGGGCGCGTCAAGAAGGGCGAAATCTACAACGCCGTGGTGGTTCGCACCGCCAAGGGCGTGCGTCGTCAGGACGGCTCGCTGATCAAGTTCGACGGCAATGCCGCCGTGCTGCTGAACAACAAGCTTGAGCCGATCGGTACGCGCATTTTCGGGCCGGTCACGCGTGAATTGCGTAGCGAACGTTTCATGAAGATCGTTTCGCTCGCGCCGGAAGTGCTGTAAGGGAGTCGCGATGAACAAGATTCGCAAGGGTGACGAAATCATCGTCATCGCAGGCAAGGACAAGGGCAAGCGCGGCACCGTGCTGGCAGTTGCGGGCGATCGTGTGACGGTTGAAGGTATCAATCTCGTGAAGAAGCACGTGAAGCCGAACCCGATGAAGGGCACGACCGGCGGTGTGGAAAGCAAGTCGATGCCGTTGCACATCTCCAACGTTGCGTTGGTCGATGCGAACGGCCGTGCGTCGCGGGTGGGCATCAAGGTCGAGGAGGGCAAGAAGGTGCGCTTCCTAAAGACCACCGGTGCTGTGCTGAGCGCCTGAGTCGGGAGTCGAAAATGGCACGTTTGCAGCAGGTTTACAAAGAGAAGATTGTTCCCGAACTGACGCAAAAGTTCGGCTACAAGTCCGTCATGGAAGTGCCGCGCATCACCAAGATCACGCTGAACATGGGTCTGGGTGACGCGGTCGCTGACAAGAAGATCATTGACAACGCGGTGGGTGATCTGACGAAGATCGCCGGTCAGAAGCCGGTCGTGACGAAGGCGCGTAAGGCAATCGCGGGCTTCAAGATTCGCCAGGGCTATCCGATTGGCGCGATGGTCACACTGCGTGGTCGCGCGATGTATGAGTTCCTGGATCGCTTCGTGACAATCGCGTTGCCGCGAGTGCGCGATTTCCGCGGCATCTCGGGCCGGGCATTCGATGGCCGCGGCAACTACAACATCGGGGTAAAGGAGCAGATCATTTTCCCCGAAATCGATTACGACAAGATCGACGCGCTGCGTGGGCTGAATATCAGCATCACGACGACTGCGAAGACCGACGAAGAAGCGAAGGCACTGCTCGCCAGCTTCAAGTTCCCGTTCAGAAACTGAGGTTACCGTGGCTAAACTGGCACTGATCGAACGTGAAAAGAAGCGTGCTCGTCTCGCAGCGAAGTATGCGCCAAAGCGCGCGGCGCTGAAGGCGATCATTGACGATACGAGCAAGTCCGACGAAGAGCGCTACGAAGCGCGCCTGAAGCTGCAGCAACTGCCGCGCAACGCGAACCCGACCCGCAAGCGCAATCGCTGCGCGATCACCGGGCGTCCGCGTGGCACGTTCCGCAAATTTGGCTTGGCGCGCGGCAAGATTCGCGAAATCGCATTCCGCGGCGAGATTCCCGGCCTGACGAAGGCGAGCTGGTAAGGAGCAACATAAATGAGCATGAGTGATCCTATCGCCGATATGCTGACTCGCATCCGCAACGCGCAGATGGTCGAGAAGGCTGCGGTGACGATGCCCTCGTCGAAAGTGAAGGTCGCAATCGCGCAGGTTCTGAAGGACGAAGGCTACATCGACGACTTCGTCGTGAAGGCCCATGGCCCGAAGGCGGAACTGAACATTGCGTTGAAGTACCACGCCGGCCGGCCGGTCATCGAGCGTCTGGAACGCGTGTCCAAGCCTGGCCTTCGCGTGTATCGTGGTCGCAACGAGATCCCGCAGGTCATGAATGGCCTGGGCGTCGCTATCGTGTCCACGCCGAAGGGAGTGATGACCGATCGCAAAGCGCGCGCCACGGGTGTGGGCGGCGAAGTCATTTGCTACGTCGCGTAAAGCCCGACAGGAGAGTGAAACATGTCTCGAGTAGGTAAGAGCCCGATTCCTCTGCCCAACGGTGCTGAGGTGACGCTGGGCGAGTCGCAGATTACGCTAAAAGGGCCGTTGGGCACGATTTCTCAGGCACTGAACCCGCTTGTGAAGGTGATCAACGACAACGGCGAACTGAAGTTCCAACCGGTCGACGAGTCGCGCGAGGCAACCGCGCTGTCCGGCACGATGCGCGCACTCGTCGCGAACATGGTGAACGGCGTGACGAAGGGCTTCGAGCGCAAACTCACGCTGGTCGGCGTTGGTTACCGTGCGCAGGCGCAAGGCGACAAGTTGAATCTGTCGTTGGGCTTCTCGCATCCGGTCGTGCATCAAATGCCGGAAGGTGTGAAGGCGGAAACGCCGTCGCAAACGGAAATCGTCATCAAGGGGATCGACAAACAAAAAGTCGGCCAGGTAGCCGCGGAAGTGCGTGGCTACCGTCCGCCTGAGCCCTACAAGGGCAAGGGTGTGCGCTACGCCGACGAAGTCGTGATCCTCAAGGAAACGAAGAAGAAGTAAAGGTGCGCAATCATGGATAAGACTCAATCTCGCCTGCGCCGTGCTCGTCAAACGCGTATCAAGATCGCTGAGCTGCAGGTTGCGCGTCTGGCCGTGCACCGCACCAACCAGCACATCTACGCGCAGGTGTTCTCGCCGTGCGGTACGAAGGTGGTGGCGAGCGCATCGACCGTCGAGGTCGAAGTGCGCCAGCAACTGGCCGACAAGTCGGGCAAGGGCGGTAATGTTGCCGCGGCCCAGCTGATCGGCAAGCGTATCGCCGAGAAGGCCAAGGCTGCCGGTATTGAATCCGTCGCCTTCGACCGCTCGGGCTTCCGCTATCACGGTCGCGTCAAGGCGCTTGCCGATGCGGCGCGTGAAGCCGGGCTCAAGTTCTAAGGATAGGGATTCGTCATGGCAAAGATGCAAGCGAAGGTTCAGGCCGACGAACGCGACGACGGCCTGCGCGAAAAAATGATCTCGGTCAATCGTGTGACCAAGGTCGTGAAGGGTGGCCGGATTCTCGGTTTCGCCGCGCTGACGGTGGTCGGCGACGGTGATGGTCGGGTCGGCATGGGCAAAGGCAAGGCCAAGGAAGTGCCGGTTGCCGTCCAGAAGGCGATGGAACAGGCCCGCCGTAATATGTTCAAGGTACCGCTGAAGAACGGCACGCTGCAGCATGAGGCGCACGGCAAGCACGGCGCGTCGCAAGTGTTGCTCGCACCGGCTAAGCAGGGTACCGGCGTGATTGCCGGCGGCCCGATGCGCGCGGTGTTCGAGGTGATGGGCGTGACGAACGTCGTGGCGAAAAGCCACGGCTCGACGAACCCGTACAACCTCGTTCGTGCGACGCTCGACGGTCTGCGTCGCCAGTCCACGCCGGCCGATATCGCGGCCAAGCGCGGCAAGAGCGTCGAAGAAATTTTGGGTTAAGGCGGGGTGGTCACCATGTCTGGAAAAACTGTCAAGGTCCAGCTCGTCAAGAGCCTGATCGGTACCCGCGATACGCATCGCGCGACGGTGCGCGGCCTCGGCCTGCGTCGCCTGAACTCGGTTAGCGAATTGCAGGACACGCCGGCGGTGCGCGGCATGATCAACAAGGTCTCGTACCTCGTTAAGGTCATCGGCTAAGCGCGACACGAGCTTAAGGAGTGAATATGGAACTGAACAACCTGAAGCCGGCTGCAGGCTCTAAGCACGCAAAGCGTCGCGTCGGCCGTGGCATCGGCTCCGGCCTGGGCAAGACGGCGGGCCGTGGTCACAAAGGCCAGAAGTCGCGTTCGGGCGGCTTCCATAAGGTGGGCTTCGAAGGCGGCCAAATGCCGTTGCAACGCCGCTTGCCCAAGCGCGGGTTCACGTCACTGACGAAGGAGTTTGTTGGTGAAGTGCGCCTGGGCGACCTGGAAAAGCTGCCGGTCGACGAAATCGATCTGCTGGCGTTGAAGCAAGCGGGCCTCGTAGGCGAACTGATCAAGAGTGCGAAGATCATCGCGACCGGCGAGATCAAGCGCAAGGTCACGATCAAGGGGCTGGGCGCCACGAAGGGCGCGCGTGCTGCAATCGAAGCTGCGGGCGGTTCGTTGGGTGAGTAAGTTGTTGCAGACGCGGTCACTCGGATTTGCTACGGAGAAGGTTCTTGGCTAACAGCCCGACTTTCGCAAAGACTGGACGTGGTGGGCCGAAGTACGGTGATCTGCGTCGGCGGCTGGTTTTCCTGCTGCTGGCGTTGATCGTCTATCGAATCGGCGCGCATATCCCGGTGCCGGGAATCGATCCTGATCAACTGGCCAAGCTGTTCCAAAGCCAGTCTGGCGGCATCCTGGCCATGTTCAACATGTTCTCGGGTGGCGCGCTGTCGCGGTTCACGATATTTGCGTTGGGGATCATGCCGTATATCTCGGCATCGATCATCATGCAGCTGCTCGTGATCGTGTCCCCGCAGTTGGAAGCGCTGAAAAAGGAAGGACAGGCGGGCCAGCGCAAGATCACCCAGTACACGCGCTACTTCACGGTGGCGCTGGCGACGTTTCAGGCGTTCAGTATTGCGGTTGCGCTTGAGAATCAGCCGTACTTGGTGATCGATCCGGGCATGATGTTCCGGCTCACGACGGTGGTGACGCTGGTGACCGGCACGATGTTCCTGATGTGGCTCGGCGAGCAGATCACCGAGCGCGGCTTGGGCAACGGGATTTCGATCATTATCTTTGGCGGTATCGCGGCGGGTTTCCCGAACGCAATCGGTGGATTGTTCGAACTGGTGCGCACTGGATCGATGAGCATCATCTCGGCGATCATCATCGTCGTGCTGATTGCCGCGGTCACGTATCTGGTCGTGTTTATTGAACGGGGACAGCGCAAGATCCTTGTGAACTATGCGAAGCGCCAAGTCGGTAACAAGATCTATGGTGGTCAGTCGTCGCACCTGCCATTGAAGCTGAACATGTCGGGTGTGATTCCGCCGATTTTCGCGTCGTCGATTATCCTGCTGCCGGCGACGATCGCGAACTGGGTCAGCTCCGGCGCGAACATGCGTTGGCTGCATGATCTGGCGTCGACGTTGGCACCGGGGCAACCGGTGTACGTGATGTTGTACGCGTTGGCTATTGTTTTCTTCTGCTTCTTCTACACCGCGTTGGTGTTCAATAGCAAGGAAACGGCCGACAACTTGAAGAAAAGTGGTGCCTTTGTTCCGGGGATTCGCCCGGGCGAGCAGACCGCGCGTTACATCGACAAGATTCTCACCCGTCTGACGCTGGCCGGGGCGATCTATATCGTATTCGTGTGCCTCTTGCCCGAATTCCTGGTGCTGCGCTGGAACGTGCCGTTCTACTTCGGCGGCACTTCGCTGCTGATCATCGTTGTCGTGACGATGGACTTTATGGCGCAGGTGCAGTCGTACGTTATGTCGCAACAGTATGAATCGCTGCTCAAGAAAGCCAATTTCAAGGGCGGCAATCTCCCGATGCGTTGAGCACAAGGAATATGGCCAAAGACGATGTCATTCAGATGCAGGGCGAGGTCATTGAAAACCTCCCTAATGCAACATTCCGGGTCAAACTGGAAAACGGCCATGTCGTGTTGGGACATATCTCCGGAAAGATGCGGATGCACTATATCCGGATCCTCCCGGGCGACAAGGTGACGGTGGAATTGACGCCTTACGATCTGTCTCGTGCGCGGATCGTATTCCGGGCGAAGTGATTGAGAAAAAGGGTAATATCATGAAAGTGATGGCATCGGTTAAGTGCATTTGCCGCAATTGCAAAATTATCAAGCGCAAGGGCGTCGTGCGCGTCATTTGCAGCTCGGATCCGCGTCACAAGCAGCGCCAGGGCTAAGGCCACGCTTGCGCTTTTTGTTTGAGGAAAAACAATGGCTCGTATCGCAGGGGTTAACATCCCAGTTCACAAGCACACCGTGATCGGCCTTCAGGCGATTCTCGGTATTGGTGCCTCGCGCGCACGGTTGATCTGTGCGTCAGCTGGCGTGGACACTTCGAAGAAGGTCAAGGAACTGACCGACGCGGATCTCGAAAAGCTGCGCGATGAAGTCGCGAAGTTCGTCGTCGAGGGCGATTTGCGCCGTGAAGTGACGATGAACATCAAGCGCAAGATGGACATCGGTTGCTACGAAGGTGTCCGCCATCGCAAGGGTCTGCCCATGCGCGGTCAGCGCACGCGCACGAACGCCCGTACCCGTAAGGGTCCGCGTCGTGCAGCCCAAGCGCTGAAGAAGTAAGCGGAACTGACAGTTACAGGAAAACGTAATGGCTAAGGCTTCGAACAGCAGCGCGGCGCAACGCGTTCGCAAGAAGGTCAAGAAGAACGTCGCCGAGGGCGTAGTACACGTCCATGCGTCGTTCAATAACACGATCATCACGATCACGGACCGTCAGGGCAACGCACTGGCGTGGGCGACGTCGGGTGGTCAAGGGTTTAAGGGTTCGCGCAAGTCGACTCCGTTCGCTGCACAGGTTGCCGCCGAGTCGGCCGGCCGCGTCGCGTTGGAGTATGGCGTGAAGAATCTCGAGGTTCGGATCAAGGGTCCGGGCCCGGGGCGCGAATCGGCGGTTCGCGCGCTGCACGGCCTTGGCATCAAAATCACGGCGATTTCCGATGTGACGCCGGTGCCGCACAACGGATGCCGTCCGCCGAAGCGCCGCCGCATCTGATGCAAGCAAGCGTATTGGAGCCTGTTGCCGTGCACGGCAGCAGGCTTGCTGCATTGAATTTATCAACTAAGTCCACCGTTCGGCCCAAAGGGCGCGAACTAGCGCAGATCGGCCAGATCCGCGTAAATCAACGTTAAGGAATTGCAAAGTGGCACGCTATACCGGTCCGAAAGCAAAACTGTCCCGCCGCGAAGGCACCGATCTGTTCTTGAAGAGCGCGCGTCGCTCGCTCGCCGATAAGTGCAAGCTCGATAGCAAGCCGGGTCAGCATGGTCGTACGTCGGGTGCACGCACGTCCGACTATGGTCTGCAACTGCGCGAAAAGCAAAAGGTGAAGCGGATCTACGGCGTGCTCGAGCGCCAGTTCCGTCGTTACTTCGCCGAAGCCGATCGCCGCAAGGGCAACACCGGCGAAACGCTGCTGCAACTGCTCGAGTCGCGTCTGGACACGGTCGTGTATCGCATGGGCTTCGGCTCGACGCGTGCTGAAGCGCGTCAGCTGGTCAGCCACAAGGCGATCACCGTGAACGGCCAAGTGGCGAACATCCCGTCATTGCAGGTGAAAGCTGGCGACGTGGTGGCCGTGCGTGAGCAAGCGAAGAAGCAGACGCGGATTCAAGAGGCGTTGTCGCTGGCCGAGCAAAACAACTTCCCGGGCTGGGTGTCGGTCGATGCGAAGAAGTTTGAAGGCACCTTCAAGCACGTGCCGGAGCGTAGCGATATTGCCGGCGACATTAATGAAAGCCTGATTGTCGAGTTGTACTCGCGCTAATCGTATCGACGGCCGAGCTGCTTGTCCGCGCGGGTGCGCCCGTGTGCGCCGGTGGCCCGGCTGTTCGTTTTTCAGGTTGTCACCGGTCAGCCTTATCGGTGTAACGAGCCGAGGGTATTGAAAAGGAAAACCTATGCAAACCAGTTTGTTGAAGCCCAAGATCATCGCAGTGGATTCGCTTGGCGACAACCACGCGAAAGTGGTCATGGAGCCGTTTGAACGCGGTTATGGCCACACCTTGGGTAATGCGCTCCGGCGTGTTTTGCTATCGTCAATGATCGGCTATGCACCGACCGAAGTGACGATCGCCGGCGTCGTTCACGAGTATTCGACGCTCGACGGTGTGCAAGAGGACATGGTCAACCTGCTGTTGAACCTCAAGGGCGTGGTGTTCAAGCTGCACAACCGCGATGAAGTGACCGTCACGCTGCGCAAGGAAGGCGAGGGTGTCGTGACCGCCGGTGACATCGAAGTGCCGCATGATTGCGAGGTCATCAATCCGGAGCACGTTATCGCCCATCTATCCAAGGGCGGCAAGCTCGACGTGCAGATCAAGGTCGAGAAGGGTCGTGGCTATGTGCCGGGCAACGTGCGCCGCTATGGCGACGAAAGCACCAAGGTCATCGGTCGCATCGTGCTCGATGCGTCGTTCTCGCCGGTTCGCCGAGTCAGCTACGCGGTCGAGAGTGCCCGGGTCGAGCAGCGTACCGACCTGGACAAGCTCGTGATGAACATTGAGACCAATGGTGTGATTTCGCCAGAGGAAGCGATTCGTCAATCGGCTCGCATCCTAGTCGACCAGTTGTCAGTGTTCGCGGCGCTGGAAGGCACCGAAACGACGGCTGAAACGCCGTCGCGCGCACCGCAGATCGATCCGATTCTGTTGCGTCCGGTTGACGATCTCGAGCTGACAGTGCGCTCCGCGAACTGTCTGAAAGCCGAGAACATCTACTACATTGGTGATCTGATCCAGCGTACCGAAAACGAGTTGCTGAAGACGCCGAACTTGGGCCGCAAGTCGTTGAACGAGATCAAGGAAGTGCTCGCTTCGCGTGGTTTGACGCTCGGCATGAAGCTGGAGAATTGGCCGCCGGCTGGCCTCGATAAGTAATCGGCGGGCGTTGCTGCCCGTTGTAATGAACTGGCAACGACGCGGATATTCTTTTAGAATCCGCGTCTTGTCTTATCCCGTACCGGCCCGTGCGCGCTCCTCGTATCTCATATCGAGTCGCGCAATAGAAGAGCTGGATCAAAACTTTGAATCAAGGAAACTGAAATGCGTCACCGTCACGGTTTGCGGAAACTGAACCGCACGAGCAGCCACCGCTTGGCGATGCTCCGTAATATGTCGAATTCGTTGATCGAGCATGAAGTCATTAAGACGACGCTGCCCAAAGCAAAAGAGCTTCGCAAGGTCGTCGAGCCGCTGATCACGCTGGGCAAGAAACCATCCGTCGCGAACCGCCGTCTTGCCTTTGCGCGATTGCGTGATGACAAGTCGGTATCGAAGTTGTTCGAAGTGCTCGGTCCGCGCTACGCTACGCGCCCGGGTGGCTATCTGCGGATCCTGAAGTTCGGCTTCCGCGTCGGCGACAACGCACCGATGGCGCTGGTTGAGTTGGTTGACCGTCCAGTCGTCGAGGAAGCAGCGGAAGCGGCAGAAGCCGAATAAACGCTGCGTCCGCAAATCAAAAAGGCCAAGCTTAGCTTGGCCTTTTTGTTACATGGCGCACTTGGAGGCGAGTTTGGCGCACGAGCATGGCACGCACGGGTGTTACGATATCGCGGTAGAGGCGGCGTGTTCAACAGGTCGTCGCTCATCATTCAATGATGCCGGAGGAACATGTGACATCGACCGTCATCCTGATGCTTACGACATTACCCGATGCCCAGGCGGCGTCGACGCTTGCTCGCACCGTATTGGATGCCCGGTTGGCGGCCTGTGCGACGCAACTTGCGCCGTCGCGCTCGGTCTATCACTGGCAAGGCGAGCTCGAGCACGCGGACGAGGTGCCGCTGTTGTTTAAGACGGCGGTGACACGTGCGTTCGAGTTGGAAAAGTTTATTGCCGCAAATCATCCGTATCAGACGCCGGAGATTCTGTCCTGGTCCGCTGCGTCGTCGCCTGCCTACGCGTTGTGGGTCGACACGGAGACATCACGTCCGACATATGTTTAGTCCGTCTTTCAGACGTTCAGCCGCGGCGTCGTGGTTGACCGGGATCGCGCTGATTATCGCAGCGCTGTGGGCAACCCTGGCGTCCCGCGCCGCGTGGGCGAGCGATGGGTTTCTCGATCCACAAGACGCGTTTCAGTTCAGCTCGCTCGAAAAGCCGGGGACGGTCGAGTTGCATTTCCGCATTGCCGACGGCTACTACCTGTACCGTGAACGCTTTGCGTTTGCCGTCAGATCGGGCGATGCCGCGCTGGGGGTGCCACAGCTGCCGCCCGGCAAGGTTAAGTTCGACCAGACCTTCAATAAGGACGTCGAGACGTACCGCGGCAACCTTGTCGTCACGGTGCCCATTACCCGCACGGGCGGCGCATTCGATCTTATCGTGACGTCGCAGGGCTGCGCGGACCAGGGGATTTGTTACCCACCGGCCGAGCACGTCGTGCATCTGAGCGGCCCGGCGGTAAAGGCTGGCGTGGCAGGTGCGACGACGACCGGTGGCGGCAACGCACGATCGGGTCCGTTGATCGAGCGCTTTTTCAGCGCCGACGATGCGCAGGCAGTGTTGCAACAGGACGGATTATCGGCCGTGCTGGCGTTTTTCTTTGCCGGTGGCATTGTGTTGAGTTTGTTTCCCTGCTCGCTGCCAATGATTCCGATTTTGTCATCGATCATTGTTGGCCAAGGGGCTCACGTGACGCGTGCGCGCGGCTGCACGCTGTCAGTAGCCTATGTGCTTGGCATGGCGCTGGTGTACGCGCTGCTCGGCGTAGCGGCCGCGGCGATCGGCCAAAGTCTCGGGGCGTGGTTGCAGAATCGCTGGGTGCTCGGTGTCTTCGCGATACTGATTGCGGGGATGGGGGGCTTGTTGTTGGCTGGCCGGGATATTCAGTTGCCACAGGGGCTGCAGGATCGCGCCAATGCGCTATCGCAGCGCCAGGCGGGGGGGCGGTTTGCAGCCGTCTTTGTCATGGGGGCGTTGTCAGCCGTCGTTGTCGGCGCATGTATGACCGCGCCGCTAGCTGCGATCCTGCTATTCATCGCGCATACCGGCAATATCGGCGTGGGCGCCGCGTCGCTGTTCGCGATGGGCCTCGGCAATGGCGTGCCGCTGTTGGTCGTTGGGATCGGGGCTGGTGCGCTGCTGCCGCGTGCAGGTCGCTGGATGGACGCCGTCAAGCGCATTTTCGGCATGATGCTGCTGGCCGTTGCGCTGTGGCTCGTTACACCGGTGTTGCCTGGCACGATCTCGATGTCGCTGGCGGCGCTGTGGCTGATGGTCACGGCAGCGCTCCTGCGGCTTTTTGATTGTTCGGCCGGCACGGCATCGATTGCGGCGCGATTGAGCAAGGGCCTGGCCGCGGCGCTTGCCGTGTGGGCTGTCGCGCTGCTGGTTGGGGCGGCTGCCGGTTCGTCGGATCCGCTCAGACCACTCGCTGTCTTTGCCGGCGCGCGGACCGGGCCCGGGACCGCCGCAACGATCGCTGCCACTGTACCTGCGTTTGCCCCGGTCACGTCGACGGCACAGCTAGACCAGGTGCTGGGCGCGGCGCGGCGGCCTGTGATGTTGGATTTCTATGCGGACTGGTGCACGAGTTGCAAGGAAATGGAGCAGTTCACGTTCAGTGACGAGCGTGTGCGGACCAGATTGGCCTCGATGGACCTGCTGCGTGCCGACGTCACCGCGAACCACGCCGACGATCAGGCGTTGCTGCGGCGCTTCCGGCTGTTCGGACCGCCAGGAATCGTTTTCTTCGACGCTCAAGGCCGGGAACTGGCTCGCGTCGTCGGCTATCAGTCGCCGGAGCTTTTCCTGAAAAGCCTGGACCGCCTGATTGGCACCTCGTCTCCTGTCGCCGGCTAAGCGTCATAGAGCGAGCGCTACCGGCGATGTAACGCCGGATCATGCCAGAAGCGGGTCCTGCCGCTGGATTGCCCTAGCTGGGCCACCTTCGCAGGCTTGCGTTCGCTGGATCGCCTTGCTAACTTGCTCTGGCTGGCTTGTGCCCGCTGGATCGCTCTCGCTGGCTTGCGTCCATTGCGATCGCGCCCATGCGAGGCGGGCGGCATCATCGATGCTGTTCCCGCAGGATACGGGCGGCATCCAGTGCAAAATAGGTCAGCACGCCATCCGCGCCAGCTCGCTTGAACGCCAGCAACGATTCCATGACGACCTTGTCGTGATCCAGCCAGCCATTTTGCGCGGCGGCTTTCAACATCGCGTATTCGCCGCTGACCTGATACGCATAGGTTGGAAAGTGAAATGTCTCTTTCACGCGGTACACGACGTCCAAATACGGCATGCCAGGCTTAACCATCACCATGTCCGCGCCTTCCTCGATGTCCAACTGGACCTCGCGCAGCGCTTCATCGCCATTGGCCGGGTCCATCTGGTACGTCATCTTGTTGCCCTTGCCCAAATTGGCCGCCGAGCCGACCGCGTCGCGGAACGGACCGTAAAAGGCCGACGCATACTTGGCTGCATAAGCCATAATCCGAGTATGGATATGGCCTTCGTTCTCGAGCATTTTGCGGATCGAGCCGATCCGGCCGTCCATCATGTCCGATGGCGCCACGATATCGACGCCGGCCTGCGCTTGCGTGCGCGCCTGCTCAACGAGGATGGCCGACGTCACGTCGTTGATCACGTAGCCATGCTCGTCCAGCACGCCGTCTTGTCCGTGGCTCGTGTATGGATCCAGCGCGACGTCGGTTAGCACGCCAAGTTCGGGAAAGCGGCGCTTGAGTTCGCGTACCGCCCGCGGGATCAGCCCGTCAGGGTTGGTCGCTTCCTGCCCGTCCGGTGTCTTCAGCGCGGGTTCGATCGCCGGGAACAAAGACAGCACCGGGATGCCGGCCTGGACACATTGTTCAGCCACGCCCATTAACAGATCGACTGACGTACGTTCGACGCCCGGCAATGAGGCCACTGGTTGGCGAACCCGCGTGCCTTCGACGACGAATACCGGGTAAATCAGATCATCCGTCGTCAGGTGGTTCTCACGCATCAGGCGACGGGAGAAATCATCGCGACGCATGCGGCGCGGACGGTACTGGGGAAAGAAGCTCATGGGAGTGCGTATTCGAGTCGGTTGTCGGTGTCGGATAGATGGCGGTGCCCAAAACTTTTCAGGCCGTTGGTATATCATACCGAGCGAGGGCCGCACGATGTGCGGAACTCCCCGCTTCTCCTCCCTGAGCGGGTGCCTGTCGTTCTACGATTAGGCTGTTGACCCGCCGCGTGACGGCGGGTTTTTTTATCGGCATCCCCTTTATCGGCACTTCATGCCTATTCGCTCGCGTCGGGGCCGGATTGCGCATCCGCTTGCGAAGCGGCGTCAGGTGCCAGCCAGTGCTCCAGCAGTGCGTGAGCCTGGTCCAGGCCGATACGCTTGAGGGCTGAGAACAGCTGTATCGTGATCTCGCTGCGCAGACCGGCAGCTTGGTAAGCGGTGGCGGCTTTTTGCGCAGCGCGTAGAGCATTCATGCTTTCCTGTCGCGTCAATTTGTCGCATTTGGTGAGCAGCACGTGGATCGGCCGCGCGGTCGCGCCGAACCACTCGACCATGCGCCGGTCCAGTTCCGTGAACGGCCGCCGTGAATCCATCACGAGGATCAGGCCGCGGATTTGCGGCCGCGTCGTCAGGTAGGTGCTCAGTAACGCTTCCCAATGCGCCTTCGCAGCGCCGGGCACTTCGGCATACCCGTACCCGGGCAGATCTACCAGATGCGCGACGGGCGCGTCCGCCGGCCCGACCGCGAAGTAATTGATATGCTGTGTGCGCCCGGGCGTCTTGCTCGCGAACGCCAGCCGCTTCTGGTTGCATAACACGTTGATCGCCGTGGACTTGCCGGCGTTGGAGCGGCCAGCGAACGCCACTTCCGGCTGTATCGTCGCCGGCAGGTCGCGCAGATGGTTGACGGTCGTGAAAAAACGGCACTGATGTAGCAAGGGCATGAGATCACCAACAAGGCGGCGCAATGCAAGGGCAGTGGCCGGGCAATCCCGGGCTGGCATCATCGCGAATAGCGCGTTATTGTACAATGCGACGGTTTACTGACGATTCGATTGCGTGCCCGCCGGGTCGCCGGAGGCTGCCTACCGTCGTTTGTTGCAGAACCTCAGTTCTCTTCCCTACAAGACGAAACAAGGTGTGCGAATGAACCGATTGAGCAGGTCTGTGGTCGTGCTTCAGATGTTGGCAGGAATCGGTGCCGCGTCAGGATGGGCGGGGTTGGCAGGAGCGGCGGATGCGCCGGCAAAGCCGGACCTCAACCGAGGACAGGCCATTGCCGCCCAGGTGTGTGCGACGTGTCATGGCACGGACGGTAACAGCGCGAGCGGGGCATTCCCGAAGCTTGCCGGGCAGCACGCGGACTATACCGTTAAGCAATTGAGCGATTTCAAGACGCAGCCGGGCGCGGAGCAACCGGAGCGCAAGAACGACGTGATGGCACCTTTTGCCGCTGCGCTGTCGGACCAGGATACAGCGAACGTGGCGGCCTATTTCGCATCGCAGCAGCAAACGCGCGGATTCGCGAGCGACAACGCGTTAGTGGCGGTGGGCCAGCGGATCTGGCGCGGCGGCATCCTCGAAAAGGGCGTGCCGGCGTGCGCGGGTTGTCATGGGCCTGCCGGCGCGGGGATTCCGGCGCAGTATCCGCGCCTGGCCGGGCAGTGGAGCGACTACACGATCGCGCAATTGAGGGGGTTCGCGGAAGGCACGCGCAACAACAATGTGCCGATGAGCCAGATCGCGGCACGGCTCAGTGATCATGAGATCAAGGCGGTGGCCGACTACATCAGCGGCTTGCGGTAATGCGGCGGCGGGCAGCGTCCGAATGGAGTGTGAATTGAGTGTTTCAACATCGGGCGTGCAGATTCGTACCGAACACCGGATTGTGCGCGACGCGATCGAGTTGCTCAGCTCGATGCGCTTTGCGATCAGCCTGTTGGTCATTCTGGCGATCGCGAGCGTCATCGGCACGGTGCTGACGCAGGAAGACCCCTACCCAAACTACGTCAACCAATTTGGTCCGTTCTGGGCCGACATCTTCCGCGCGCTCGGGCTATACACGATGTACAGCGCGTGGTGGTTCATGCTGATTCTCGCGTTCCTGATCGTGTCGATCTCGCTGTGCGTGATTCGCAATGCGCCGAAGATGATCGCCGACATGAAAAGCTGGAAGGAACGCGTACGCGAGGGCAGCTTGCGCGCATTCCACCACAACGCGGAGTATGTGGCAACGATGGACCGGGAACACGCCGCGCAGGCGCTCGGCGCGCTCGTGCGCCGGCTCGGCTACCAGATGCGAGCCGTGCCGCGCGACGAACCCGACGGGACGGCAACGCTGATCACTGCCAAGCGTGGCGCATTCAATAAGCTCGGCTATATCTTCGCCCATCTGGCGATCGTCGTCATTTGCCTCGGTGGGTTGCTCGACAGCAACCTGCCGATCAAGCTGCAAATGTGGCTATTTAACAAGACCCCTGTGCAGTCCAACCAGGTGATCAGCCAGATTGGCCCGGAGCACCGGTTGTCGGCGTCCAACCCAACCTTTCGGGGCTACGCCTGGGTGCCGGAAGGCCAGCATGTGTCCACGGCAATACTGAACCAGCAGAACGGTTCCCTGATCCAGGATTTGCCGTTCTCGATCGAGTTGAATAAGTTTATCGTCGACTATTACTCGACTGGCATGCCCAAGTTGTTCGCCAGCGACATCGTCGTGGTCGACCATGATAGCGGCAAGCGCATCCCGGCGCGTGTCGAAGTCAACAAGCCGTTCGTCTACGACGGCGTGGCTATTTACCAATCCAGTTTCCAGGATGGTGGCTCGACCATGCGCATGAGCGCTTACCCGATGACTGGCACCGGCAGCCAGCCCGTGCCGCTTGCCGGGACGATCGGCGTATCGATGCCACTGGAATCGCTCGGACAGGGCGACACCGTCGAGTTCACGGATTTTCGTGCGATCAATGTCGAGAACGTGTCCAACGGCGCTGGGCAGAATGATACGCGCGGCGTATCGCATCAATCGCTCAAACAGGCGTTTGATGAACGGTTGGGGTCAGGCGCGAAGACCTCGAAACCGGTGGAGCTGCGCAATGTCGGCCCGTCCGTGCAGTTCAAGATTCGCGACAAAAGCGGGCAGGCACACGAATATAACAATTACATGCTGCCGGTGCTAATCGATGGCCAGCGAGTGTTCCTGGCAGGCATGCGCAGTCGTCCCGATGATCCGTTCCGCTACTTGCGCATTCCGGCGGACAACGCCGGCTCCGTCAATGAATGGATGCGGCTGCGCGCAGCGCTGGCGGATCCCGCCGTGCGCGACGAGGCGGCGCGCCGATTCGCCGTACGATCGATACCATCGGCCAGCAATAGCGCATTGCAGGGCCCCTTGCGCGACAGCGCCCAGCGCGTGCTCAACCTGTTCGCCGGCGGCGCGCGCCCCGACAGCATGCCCGCCGGTGCGCCCCCGAACGGCGGATTCCAGGCCGTGGCCGAGTTCATTGACCATTCGGTGCCCAGCGCGGAGCAGCCAAAAGCAGCCGAGTTGTTGTTGCGGATGCTCGAAGGGGCGATCTGGGAAGTGTGGCAGATTGCGCGGGAGCGCGCCGGGGAGCCGCCTGCGCCGTCTGACGCTGACAATACGCGTTTCATGCAAAGCGCCATTAACGCGTTGTCGGACAGTTTTTTCTACGGCGCGCCAGTGTACCTGCAACTTGACTCCTTCAAGCAAGTCCAGGCGTCGGTGTTTCAGCTGACCCGCGCGCCCGGCAAGCCTCTCGTGTATCTTGGCAGCATCCTGCTCGTGCTGGGCATCTTTGCGATGTTCTACGTGCGCGAACGCCGCTTGTGGATCTGGCTCAAGCCCGAAGGACAGCACGGCGGCACCCGTGTCCTGATGGCCATGTCCACGGCCCGCAGAACGCTCGATTTTGTTGGCGAATACGCGCGCATGCGCGACGCGCTTGGTGCGGTGCTGGGTGTGCGGCCGCTCGATGTAGGCCCGTCGCATGTTGCCACGTCCAATGCCGCTACGTGTTCGTCCAATGCCGGCGACGACGCGCCGTCGTCGCAAACGAGCGACACGTCGGCACCCACCTCCTTGCGATCCCCGCAAAAGTGAAGATTATGGATTTGACTCATTCATCTTCCCGGCCCGCCCGGGACTCAGCGGTGGATACGGCGTCACGCCCGCCGTACGCCGCCCAAGCCACTGTGTCAGTTGAGGGGCCGTTGGCCGGGCTATCAGACTGGGATACCCGTGCGCTGCTGCACCGCCTGACGTTGCTCGACTGGTTGTTCGCGTTGCTGGTGATCGTGGGCGCGGGCTTTGCGCTGTTGCGCTATCACGCGTACATGAACGTGTATGACGTCGGCGTGTTGTGCGGTACCGCGCCGGCGTTGGTCGTGCTGGCTTGGCGCTGGAAGCCGGTTCGATGGCTGGCGCTGGGCATCGCGGTGCTGGCACTGTCCGGCGTGGCGCTGTATCGCGGCGACCTGGCACGGGCCGAGTCGACATTTTTCCTGAAGTATCTACTGTCGAGCCAGTCGGCGATCCTATGGATGAGCGCGCTGTTTGTCATCGCGACCGTGTTTTACTGGATCGGCACGCTGACGCGCTCGGCCTCGGGCGGCGCGATCGGCTCGAAGCTGACTTGGGCGGCGGTATGGATGGGATTCGTGGGAATGATGGTGCGCTGGTACGAATCGTACCTGATCAGTCCGGATGTCGGCCACATTCCGATTTCGAACCTGTATGAAGTGTTCGTGCTGTTTTGTCTGATCACTGCGCTATTTTATCTTTATTATGAATCGCATTACCGCACGCGAGCGTTGGGTGCATTCGTGCTGCTGGTGATCAGCGCGGCCGTCGGATTTCTGATGTGGTACTCGATATCACGCGACGCGCAACACATTCAGCCGCTCGTGCCGGCGTTGCAAAGCTGGTGGATGAAAATTCATGTGCCGGCGAATTTTATCGGCTATGGCAGCTTCGCGTTGTCGGCGATGGTGTCGGTGGCCTACTTGCTCAAGCAGCGCGGCATGCTGGACGATCGGTTGCCTTCGTTCGAATTGCTGGACGACGTGATGTATAAGTCGATCGCGGTCGGCTTCGCGTTCTTCACGATCGCGACCATTCTTGGTGCGTTGTGGGCTGCCGAGGCTTGGGGGGGCTATTGGAGTTGGGATCCGAAGGAAACCTGGGCGTTGATCGTTTGGTTGAATTACGCGGCCTGGCTGCACATGCGGCTAATGAAAGGGTTGCGTGGCACGCCGGCGGCATGGTGGGCACTGACCGGTTTGCTCGTGACGACTTTTGCGTTCCTCGGCGTCAATATGTTCCTGTCCGGCTTGCACAGCTACGGCAAGCTCTAGGCGGCGCCGCTGCACGGTGATGGCCCGATCGCGACCGCCGCACGCCGGCGGTACCTTCTGAGCGGTCACCCTGTTCAGTCGGGCAGTGTCGATTCGCCGTCCATCAACTGCGCGAGCGTTTCGCGTCGGCGTGCCACGTGCACCCGCGCGCCGTCCACAAGTAACTCGGCGGCTCGGGGGCGGGTGTTGTAGTTCGAGCTCATCACAAACCCGTACGCGCCGGCTGACCGTATCGCGAGCAGGTCGCCGCACGCCAGTGCGAGTGACTGATCACGAGCCAACCAGTCGCCACTCTCGCACACTGGGCCGACGATGTCGTAGGTCACCGGTGGCTGGCCATCGCGCGGCGCGACCGCATTGACCGCATGATACGCGTCGTACATGGCGGGGCGAGCGAGGTCGTTCATCGCTGCATCGACGATCGCGAAATGCTTGACTGCTCCCGGCTTTAAGTATTCGACGCGGGTCAGCAAGATTCCCGCATTGCCGACCAGCGAACGGCCAGGCTCAAACCAGATTTCACGATGACCATGTCCACGCCGATCGAAATGGTCCAGTATCGTTTTGACGAACGTGCCGATGTCCGGCGGCGTTTCGTCGTCGTAGCGAATGCCTAGGCCGCCGCCGACGTCGATATGGCCGATTGGTGCGCCATCTGCCTCGACTTGCGCGACTAACTCGAGTACCTTGTCGATAGCATCGAGGTAGGGGGAAATCTCGGTGATCTGCGAGCCGATGTGGCAGTCGATGCCCGCGATGCGCAAGTGTTTCATGCCCAGCGCCGCGCGATACGCCGCACGTGCATCGTCGAAGGCGACGCCGAACTTGTTCGCCTTGAGGCCCGTCGAAATATACGGATGCGTCTTCGCATCGACATCGGGGTTCACACGCAGCGATATCGGTGCGATCTGGCCCGATTCACCGGCGACCTGGTTCAGTCGCGCCAATTCGGCCAGCGACTCGACGTTGAAGCAACGCACGCCCGCCTCCAACGCGATGCGCATCTCGGCGGTGCTCTTGCCAACACCGGAAAACACCACGTCTTGCGGCTTGCCACCGGCGGCGAGTACGCGCGCGAGTTCGCCGCCGGAAACGATATCGAATCCGGCGCCCAGGCGCGCAAACACGTTTAGCACGGCGAGATTGCTGTTGGCCTTGACCGCATAATGGATCTTCGCGCAGCGGCCGGTGCACGCGCTCGCATAGGCCTGGTATGCGTCGGTCAGCGCGGCGCGCGAATAGACGTAGAGCGGCGTGCCGTATTGTTCGGCGAGCTGGCCGGCGGGCACGCGTTCGACGTGCAGTTCACCGTTGACGTAGGCGAAGGCATTGACCATGAATCAGCGGGCAGGTTGGGCAGTATCGGAGGCAGACCGCGGGACAGACAGGTTGGGCGCGGTCCGAAGGCCGCGCTGCGATAGGTCGGGGGAGAGCGTCGCGGATGCGCCTATGGCACTGCTGGCCGCCGCCGCCGCGGTGGCGGACGCCGGTTGTGCGATGAAAGCCGGCAGTTCAGGCAGCGGCGGCACACTGGGCAAGTACAACGGGCCGCGCTGTCCACAGCCCGCGAGCACGGCGACGCACCAGGCCACGATACCATACGATATCGCGATGGCACGTGCGCGCGGACCCGCTACAATGCCCGACAATCCTTGAACGACACGCATGACAGATCCTGTCAACCTAACCGGTGGAGTTTAGCATGACCGATACCGAATACCTGGAGCTGGCCGAACAGACGCTCGACGCCGTGCAGACGGCCATCGAGAATGCGGCCGACGAGGCGGGCATCGACGTTGAATGCGAGCGCAGCGCAAACGTGCTGACGCTCGAATTCGACGACGATTCGAAGATCATCGTGAATTTGCAGCCGCCGATGCACGAAATCTGGATCGCAGCGAAGTCTGGTGGGTATCACTTCAAGTATGTTGACGGCGTGTGGCGCGATACCCGCACATCGACCGAGTTTTTTGCGACGTTGTCCGCCGCGGTGTCGCTGCATGCGGGCCAGCCGGTCACGCTCGCGCGCGCGTCGTGAGCCGCCGCGCTGCGCATCATGCTTTCGTGCGCGCCGCGCTTGTGCGACGTGCTCACTGACCCTTAAACAGTTTCATGATGTCCTGTCGTTCGGATTCGTCTACGCTCGCGTTGACACCCGAGTCCGAGGCGGCGCTTGCCGATTCGCCAGTCAGCGCCGAGGCGGGCATGCCGACCGTCGCCACGAAGCCTGAGCCTGGCAGCATATTGGCGTAGTACAGTTCGCCGTCGATGTCCTCGATGCCCGGCGGGCGGGGCATGGTGTAGGTGGGCTTGTCCTTGAGCGCTCGGCCCATGTAATCGATCCAAATAGGCAATGCGAGGCCGCCGCCGGTTTCACGATCGCCCAAGCTGCGCGAGCTGTCAAAGCCGATCCATGCGACAGCGACTAGCGTGTGCTGGTAGCCGGCGAACCAGGCGTCGCGCGAGTCGTTGGTCGTGCCGGTCTTGCCGCCGATGTCCACGCGCTTGAGTGCGTTCGACTTGGCGCCCGTTCCGCGCTGTGCGACACCGATCAGCAGGTTATTCATGATGTACGCATTGCGCGGATCGACCGCGCGCGGCGCATTCTGCTCGGCCACCACCGGCTGCGCTCGCGCGACGAGCGCGCCGCGCGCATCGGTGATCTCGGCAATTAGGTAGGGATTGATCCGGTAGCCGCCGTTGGCGAACACCGCATAGCCGGCGGCCATCTGTAATGGCGTGACGAGCCCTGCGCCGAGTGCCATCGGCAGGTAGGCAGGGTGTTTGTCCGCATCGAAACCGAAGTGCGTGATGTGCTGCTGCGCGTAATGCGTGCCGATATGGCTCAGGATCCGGATCGATACGAGGTTCCTCGACTTCTGCAGCGCGGTGCGCATCGTCATCGGACCATCGTAGCCGCCGCCGTAGTTCTTCGGTTCCCACGCGTGGCCGCCGGGTGTGGTTGGCGGAAAGTACAGCGGCGCATCATTGATGATCGTCGCTGGGCCCAGTCCCTTGTCCAGCGCGGCCGAATAGATGAACGGCTTAAAGCTCGAACCGGCCTGGCGCCACGCCTGCGTGACGTGATTGAATTTGCTTTTGTTGAAATCAAAGCCACCGATCAGCGCGCGGATCGCGCCGTCCTGCGGCGTGAGCGCGATGAGCGCGCTCTCGACCTGCGGCAACTGCACGATGCTGAACGCACCATCCGCGGCCTTGGTGATTCGGATGATCGATCCGGGACGGATGCGCTGGTTCCGCTGCGCACGCTCGGACAAGGCCGCGGCAGCAAAGCGCAGCCCGTCGCCTCGGATGGTGACGGTGTTGCCGTCGATCAGCGAAGCCTTAACCTCGTGCGGGCCGGCTTGCGTGACGACGGCGGCGACTAGGTCGCCGTTGTCCGGATGTTCGAGCAATGCGTCATCGATCGCCTGTTCGCGCTCGGCGGTATCCTGCGGCAATTCGACAAACCCTTCCGGTCCACGGTAACCATGGCGACGGTCGTAGTCCATCACACCCTTGCGCACGGCGCGGTATGCAGCCTCCTGATCCGCCGAATCGATCGTCGTCACGACCTCGAAGCCGCGCGTGTAGGTCTCGTCGCGATACTGCGCGTACATCAATTGTCGCACCATCTCGGCCACGTACTCAGCGTGCACGCTGTACGGCGTGCTCACCGTCTTGAGCACGATCGGCTCGTGTACCGCCGCATCGTATTGATCCGCGTTGATGTAGTGCAACTCGAGCATACGTTGCAGGATGTACTCCTGACGTATTTTCGCGCGCCGGGGATTCACCACGGGGTTGTATGCGGATGGCGCCTTGGGCAGCCCGGCGAGCATGGCCGCCTGAGCGAGCGTCACGTCCTTCAAATCCTTGCCGAAGTACACGCGCGCCGCGCTGGCGAAACCGTATGCACGTTGACCGAGATAGATCTGATTCATGTAGACCTCGAGAATCTGATTCTTCGTCAACGCCGACTCGATCTTGTACGCGAGCAGCATCTCGTACAGCTTGCGGGTGTAGGTTTTCTCGCTGGACAAAAAGAAGTTGCGTGCCACCTGCATCGTGATCGTACTGGCGCCTTGCGCATTGCCGCCCCGGGTGAAATTGGCCACGCCGGCGCGCAGGATGCCGGTCAGGTCAACCCCGCCATGATCGTAGAAGCGATAGTCCTCGATCGCCAGCACCGCCTTTTTCATTACCTCCGGGATTTCGTCGAATCGCACGATACGCCTGCGTTCCTCGCCGAATTCACCGATCAGCACATGGTCCGCCGTATAGATGCGCAGTGGCAACTTGGGCCGATAGTCCGTCAATGCGTCTAACGGCGGCAGGTTGCGCTCGGCAACGATCACCGCGTAGCACAGCATTAGCGCCAGCGCCAGTATCGTCCCGATCAGTAGGGTGCCCAGCGCGAGTAGAACCCGCCACCCTAGCGCGCGTTTGCGCTTTGGGCCGGCCGGAGGAGGAGGGGCGTCAGGCGTCGTCGATTGCATGGGAATACCAAAAACACGAACTCGCGATTATAGCGGGGCGGGCTGACACGACTGATCCCCCTGTCCGCAAGGATGCCTATTGTGGGCGCGACGTGGCGTGAGTGAACCGCTGCTGGCCGATCAGCCGAATGTGCGGCGGCGGCGCAGCTCGCAACAATGTCTGCATGCTTCGTCGAGCGCAGAGCCGGAGCGGTTTCCGGCCGACGCGGCGAAGCAAGGGAGGGAACATGCAGAATGCTTTATTGTCCGTTGGACGCCGGTTCGCGGCAGGAATCGACATTACGCCGTCGGAAATCCGGATGGCGGTGGCCAGCCGCAGGCTGGCTGACGGCGCCGACGTGCGCGTTGAGCACCTGGCGGCGCAACCGCTGCCGGCGGGCGTGGTGGAGGATGGCGAAATTTTGCGGCCCGAATGCGTGTCGCGGGCATTGAGCGTATTGCGCGACAGTATGCCGATACGGCGGTCTCTCGCCGGTGTGCGATACGTGATGGCGTTGCCGCCGGCGGTGACCTACACGGGTGTGACCTCGCTTGCCGAGCTGGCGCGTCGCACGCCCGGCCTCGCTTCGGTGCAGCACGCTTGCGCCGCGTTCGACGAATTGGAGCCGGCCGTGCTGGCCGAGGCCGAACGCCTGTTTGGCGTAGATCCATCGTCGATCGTCGTCGATTGGCTCATGGCGGATCGGGACGACGATCCCGACGCGGTGACGATCACCGCCGCTTCGCGTGATTGGCTCGATATACGGATCGCCACGGCAGCGGCTGCGAACATCGTGCTCAGTACGGTAGACGGCGAGGCTGCGGCCGCACTGCGTGCGTGCCGGCTGCAGGGTGCACTCGTGTTGCCCGCCGGTTGTTGCTGGTGCGCGATATGGGTCGGCGGTGGCACTGTGTATACATGGCTGCTGCGCGGCACGATGGTGCGGCGTGAGTGGCATGCGTTATCTGGGCACCGGGGCCCGATATTGGACGCGCTGCGTGACGCGCTGGCCTCTGACGACCTCTCGGGAGCTGTGGTGGGCGGCGAGGTTGCCGCGATCGCGGCCGCGGGACTCGATTTCGATGCGTTGCGCGGTGCGCTCGGATGCGATCCGCAGCTATTCCGGTGTGCGCCGTTTTGCCGCGCGTCGATCGCCACACAACCGTGCAGCAACAGTCCTGCGTATGCTGTCGCCTTCGGGCTCGCGATGCGCGGGGTGCTCGAATGAGTGGTGTGTCAGCGAGGGCTCGTGGCGGGCGTTGCCGCGCGGCATGTGCGTTGCTGCTTAGGGACCTTGGCGGTTTCAATCTGTTGCCCCATCGCGCGCGGCGCCGACGCAGAGTTCGTCAACGCAGAGCGTTTGGTGCTGCGTGTGCCGCGTTGGGCGGCGTTGGGGTCGCGGCGATTGTGTCGGCCGCCGCCGGACGCAATGACGTCGCGGCGGAGCAGAACCGGCAACGGCTCGAAAGTGACCTCGCGGCTGCAGCGATTCCGATGGCCGAGTACGCCAGCCTGCAGGCCGAGCTGGGTGCCTACCGCGCGTTTTGCGAGCACGCGACACAACGCGCGGTGCGTAGGGATCAGTTGCTCGCACTGCTCGACCGCCTGTCGAGAGCCGCAGCCCATGACGTGCGCCTGACCGAACTGAGTCGGCACGGCGACGAGACATTCGTCAGCGGGCAAGCCACTGGCCAGTCCGCTTTATCCGCATGGCTCAATGAATTGCGGCATGCGCCAGGCGTGGTTTCGACCAGCGTCCTGTCGTTTCGGCGCGTGCCGCCTGATCGTGAGACCGACGACACAGGTCGCACCACGCCTGCTGGCGCGTTCAACTTTACTGCGCGGTTGACCCACGCCGGTACGCGGCCGCCGATGTCGCCGCATGAGCAGCGTGTGGTTGCGCGAGGTGTGGAGCAGTCCGTCCACGCTGGAGAGGCTTCATGATGGCGCACACAATCGATGCTTCCCTATACGGCTTACGCGGCCAGGCGGCGCTGCTTGCGTCGTGTCGGGCATTGGCGAGGCCGCTAGAGCAGTGGTCGGCCATGCAGTTCCGTATCACGATGGGGGTGTTGGCCGCATTGTCGTTCGGCGGCACGCTGTACGTGTCGCAATCCTCGCACGACGAGCGCATGCGCGCCGAGGCCGTGGCGGTGGCTGGGTTGCGTGCAAAGACTGCGCAAGCCTATCGGCAAGTCAGCGCGTTGCCCGCACTCAGGCGCCAGTTGGAAAAGGTGCGTACTGTGCGGATCGATCCGGACGTCGCACAGCACATGCAACAGATCGACACGTTGGCAGCACGTGCGGGCCTATTACTCGACAGCGTCGAGCCTGTCGCCGAAGTCGCGGTGGGAGAACGCCGAGGCGAGGAGGCGCAAGCAGTCGACCGGCAGACGGCTAGGCTGGCCGCATCCGGCGATTTTATCGGCGCGTGGTCCTTTCTCGGCTCGCTGAGCGCGCTGCCGGTGATCGCGATACCCGACGAGGTTCAACTGAAAGCGGACGGTGGGCAACTCTCGTTGCGCGCCCTATTGACGATATACGGAATGCGCGGTGGACCCGCTCTCGCTGCAGCTGGCTGCGGCCGCGAGTGGGTACGCGAGCCCCGCGTGCCGTTGCCGACGCGCAGCCTGGCAGCGGATGCTGTTCGCGTGCATGATGCCAGCCGGGATGCCGCCGCCGAGCGAGGCGTCGATGCCGACCGCAGGCGTGCCGGCAACCCACCTTCGCCGTTGCCACCGGATCCTTTTAGTGGGTCCCGCGCACGCCAGACTCGCATGGCATCGGTTACATCACCGGTGTGGATCGGCACGATATGGAGCGGGTCGCGCCGGATTGCTGTGGCCGACGCGATCAAACCCCGCCTGCCGGCCACCCCAGGCGATGGTGCCGACTCGGCGGCGGGGGCAATTGCCGACGACGCAGCCTGGGAGGCCGGGCGCAGCGATCATGGACCATCGGCGCCACCAGCGGAGGGCTACGGGTGAGCAGCGCTCGATTTGGCAACACGCGTCGTGTGGCCGCGCAGTGTTTCGTCGCCACGCTGGGCGTTGCGCTTTCCGGGCTTGCCGGGGCGCTGGCTGATGCCCGCGCGTCGCTGGCCACAGTGCGGCCCGTGTCGCATGCTATGGCCGAGCACGATGTGCGCATGCTGTCACTGCCAAGCTCGGCGATGGCGGCGGCGCCGGCAGCTCGCCGTGGGCCCGTACCGAGGCTTGCGTCCACGCCCACACCCGCGTCCACACCTACGTCTGCACCCGCGTCCGAGCCCATACCTGCGCAGACGCCGTTGCCGGCGCCGAAGGCCGACACGCGGGATGGCGCCGAATCTTCCGCCTCCCCACCGGCCGCGCGTAGCGGCTCGCGCTCCGGCACAAACGTGCGCGATGGTGCGGACGCGGCCAGGCCGATATCCTTGACTTTTCGTGACGCGGAACTGAGCACGGTACTCGGCGCCTTCGCCGAATTCACGGGATCCAACATCATCGTCAGTGACAAGGTTCGCAAAAAAGTGTCGCTGCATCTGGTCGACGTGCGATGGTCCCATGCACTGGCTGCGTTGCTGCAAGCGCACGGACTCGAAATGGAGCGACGCGACAATGTGATATGGATCGCGCCGGCGGCCGAAATCGCGGCGCGAGAACGCGCGTTGCTGGAGGTGCACGCGAAACGATTGCAGCTGGAGCCGCTGGCTAGCCGCCTGTTCGAACTTCATTATCAGCGGGCCGAAGACGTGCGGGCGATGATTTGCGCATCGGGCAGCCAGCGGCTGTTGTCCAGCCGCGGCGCGGCGAATGCCGACCCGCGCACCAATCAATTGTTTGTCACCGATGTTCCCGGCCGGCTGGCCGACATCGCGTCGCTGATCCACGCGATCGATCGGCCGACCCGGCAGGTGTTGATCGAGGCGCGGATCGTTGAGGCGGATGAGGGATTTTCCCGCGCGCTGGGTGCACGAGTCGCGATACTCAAGCGCGACGGTGGCGATAGCCCAACATCCGTTGGCGAAGTGGCGTCTCAGGGTAGCATCGGAGCGGGGCTGCGGGGGCCGATGGTCGATCTGTTGGCCGCTCCGCTTTCCGGGTTTGTGCCGGCCAGCGCGGGCATTGGGCTGTTGAGCGCATCGGTATCGAGACTGCTCGACATCGAACTGAGTGCACTGGAGATGCAAGGGCGCGGCCGCGTGGTATCGAGCCCGCGCGTGATCACCGCGGATCGTTTCAAAGCGGTGGTCGAGCAGGGGGCCGAAGTACCGTACCAGACCCGTACGCAGCGGGGCAGCGCGGTACAGTTTCGGCGCGCGACGCTCAAGCTCGAAGTTGAGCCGCGCATCACGCCTCGCGGACATGTGATACTGGACCTCGACATTGCCAAAGACAGTGTCGGCTCTGAGATGTCACATGGGCCGGCGATCCATACGAAGCGGGTGCAGACGCGCGTGGAGGTTGAAAATGGCGGCACGGTTGCGATTGGCGGTATCTATTCCCAGGACGATCGGCAAGACGAGGCCCGCGTGCCCATCCTGGGTGATATCCCGCTGATCGGCGCTTTGTTTCGGCATCGCACCCGGAGTGACCGTCATAGTGAATTGATCATATTGATTACTCCCACCGTCGTCACTGGGCTGCAGGCAACCGCGTCCGGGGCGCGACGCAAGGATTTTAGCGCCACACCACGGCCCGGCGCCGCCGAAGCGGATCCGCTGCAGGGTGGCGAAGCGGATTCTTCTCAGGGTGGCGATTTAGATCCGCCGCAGCCTGCTGAAGCGGGCCTGTTACAGCCGACCGGGGCGAACGCACTACGACCTGCCGAGGCGGGTCCGTCACAGTCCGCCGAGCAGGTCGCACAAGAAACCGAGGGGCAGCATGAAGGGTGATGCGCAAACTGTTCGCGCGGCCCCTCGCGATGCGTGTTCCGGCTCCATAAGTACGGTGGTACTGCGCTGCGGCCTCGACAAACAACAACGTTTGCAATTAAGCTGCGCGACGGACCAGTAGATTCATGTCAATGACACAGTTGCTCGACGCGACGGCAAACGCCAGCGTTTTTTTCATCGGATTGATGGGGGCGGGAAAGACGACGGTCGGCCGTGCTGTTGCCCGTCGCCTTGGACGCCCTTTCGTCGACTCCGACCACGAAATCGAAGCCCGTACGGGCGCGCGCATTCCTGTGATATTCGAGCACGAGGGGGAGGATGGCTTCCGCCAACGGGAATCGGCGATCATCGACGAGCTGACGCGCCGTCCAAGCCTAGTCCTGGCGACGGGCGGCGGCGCAGTGATGCGGCCCCAAAACCGTGAGTGGCTGCATGCACGCGGTATTGTTATTTATTTGCGTGCCACGCCACATGACCTGTGGCTGCGCACCCGTCGCGACAAGAATCGTCCGCTGTTGCAGACTGATGATCCGCGCGGCAAGCTGGAGTCGCTGTTCGCGCTGCGAGATCCGCTGTATCGTGAATGCGCGCATTTCGTGATTGAAACCGGACGGCCCACCGTCAATGGTCTTGTCAATATGGTACTCATGCAACTGGAACTGATCGGCATCCGCCCGCAGCCCGACTGCGACGCACCGCAGGATGCTCTGCCGCCCCATGACAATGCTTGTTGAGTCGCCCCGTATGATCCATATCGAAGTCGAACTGGGCGAGCGCACCTACCCGATCCATATCGGTGCAGACTTGATCGACCGGGAAGCGTTGTTCGCGCCGCATATTCGCGGGACTTCGGTGGCCATGGTGACCAATGCCACGGTCGAGCCGCTGTACGGCACGCGGGTACGGGCAGCGCTTGAGCGTGCCGGCAAGCGTGTGCAGACGATCGTGCTGCCCGATGGCGAAGCGCACAAGAACTGGCAAACGCTGAACCAGATATTCGATGCGTTGCTAGGTCAGCATGCGGACCGTAAGGTGACGTTGGTCGCGCTAGGTGGCGGTGTCATCGGCGACATGACCGGCTTTGCCGCCGCATGCTACATGCGGGGTGTGCCGTTCATTCAAGTGCCGACCACGCTGCTGGCCCAGGTCGATTCGTCGGTCGGAGGCAAGACCGGCATCAATCATCCGCTCGGCAAGAATATGATCGGCGCGTTCTACCAGCCGCAAGCGGTGATCGCCGACATCGGCACGCTGGGCACGCTGCCGCAGCGCGAGCGTGCCGCCGGCCTCGCTGAGGTCATTAAGACAGCGGCTATCGCGGATCCGGCATTCTTTGACTGGATCGAAGCGAATATCGACGCGTTGAATCATTGTGACGCATCGGCGCTGGCACGGGCGGTCAAGCGCTCCTGCGAGTTAAAGGCAAAGGTGGTCGCCGCCGACGAGCGCGAGGCAGGCTTGCGCGCGATACTGAATTTTGGCCATACGTTCGGCCATGCGATCGAGGCCGGCCTCGGGTATGGCCAATGGCTGCATGGCGAGGCGGTCGGTTGTGGGATGGTGATGGCCGCGGACCTGTCGGTACGGCTTGGCCTGCTGGACGAGACCACGCGCGATCGACTGGGCCGATTGATCGGCGCAGCGCACTTGCCCACGCGCGCGCCGGCACTTGGCACGGATCGGTATGTCGAACTGATGCAGGTCGACAAGAAGGCGGACAGCGGTACGATAAAGTTCATCCTATTGAAGCGAATCGGTGACACGTTGATCACCAGTGCGCCCGATGCTGATGTACGCGCGACACTGGCGGCAAGCGTCTGAGTGCATGCCCCAGCGTCCGAGCGGCTGAAGCAGGGCGGCAGCAGTCGTTGTTCAAGGAGTGTCGGTAAGTGAAGCGTGCGTACGAAGGTCAATTTCGGCATAGGGTGCCGACATTGTGCGATCTCGAGGATCATCTGGCGCCGTATGCGGTGTCTTCACGGCTGTCCCGCGGGCGCCGCCATCCGGAACCCGCGCCGGATTCCCGGACCGAGTTCCAACGCGATCGGGACCGTATCATCCATTCGACGGCGTTCCGGCGCCTCGAGTATAAGACGCAGGTGTTCGTGAATCACGAGGGCGACCTGTTCCGCACGCGACTCACCCACAGTCTGGAAGTCGCGCAGATCGCGCGTTCGGTGGCGCGTAACCTGCGCGTCAACGAGGACTTGGTTGAAGCGATCTCGTTGGCGCACGATCTCGGGCATACGCCGTTCGGCCATGCCGGACAGGATGCGCTGAACGAATGCATGCGCGAGTTCGGTGGATTCGAGCATAATCTGCAAAGTCTGGCAGTCGTTGATGAGTTGGAGGAGCACTATGGCGGATTCAACGGCCTGAATCTGTGCTTTGAGACCCGCGAGGGTATTTTGAAGCACTGCTCGCGTGAAAACGCGCGGCGCTTGGGCGAGCTAGGCGAGCGCTTTCTGCGCGGGCGCCAACCTTCCATCGAGGCGCAGATCGCCAACCTTGCCGACGAAATCGCGTACAACAATCATGATATCGATGATGGGTTGCGCTCGGGACTGCTGGCCCTGGAGCAGCTCGATACGGTCGAACTGTGGCGTGAGCATCATGCATTGGCGAGGCAGGCCCATCCGACGTTGGATGGGCGGCGGCTAATCCACGAAACAATACGGCGGATCATCAATACGTTGATCGTCGATTTGATCGGCGCGACGGCTGAACGCCTGGCGATGGCGAAGCCAGACTCGGTCGATGCGGTTCGCGCATCGGCGCCGCTGGTCGCGCACAGTGACGCGATCGCGGCGCAAGCGCGCGAACTCAAACAGTTCCTGCTTCACAACCTGTATCGCCATTATCGTGTGATGCGCATGGCGAATAAGGCGCGTCGTGTGGTCGTGGGGTTGTTCGATGCGTTCCGAGACGATCCGCGCTTGCTGCCGCCTGATTACCAGCGCGATGATGCGGCGACGCAGGCTAGACTCATAGCGCATTACATCGCCGGGATGACGGATCGGTATGCGCTGAAAGAATATCGCCGTTTGTTCGTCATCGACGACGGCTAAACTCCCACGCTTGCCTTCCCTGCGCGTCGACTTGCGCTGCTTTCACCTTTGTTCAAGTGAGGAATGCAAGGTGGCCGATTGGCCTTATCCGCGCGTGGTCGCGCACCGGGGTGGTGGTACGCTGGCGCCGGAAAACACCCTAGCGGCGATCCGCGTCGGCGCGGAGCTGGGGCTCAAGATGGTTGAGTTCGATGCTAAGTTGTCCGCCGACGAAGTGGTTTTCCTGCTGCATGACGATACAGTGAACCGGACCAGCGACGGCCGGGGTGCTGCGCAGCGCAAACAGTACACGGCGATTGCCCGGTTGGATGCCGGCAGCTGGTTCGACGGGCGTTTCCGTGGTGAATGGATGCCGACGCTGCAGCAGGCGAGCGAGTGCTGTAGCGCGCTGGACTTGGCCGTCAACGTCGAAATTAAACCGTGTCCGGGGCGCGAAACCTTGACTGGGCGCCTCGTGGCAGGCGAAGTGGCGCGATGGTGGGCGGGCGCCATGCCGCCGGCGCTGCTCTCGTCGTTTTCCCTTGAGGCGCTGTACGGCGCGCGCAACGTGGCGGCGCAACTACCTCGCGGCTGGTTGGTCGGCGCCATGCCGGCGAACTGGCGCGAGCATGCCCGTGCGCTCGGCTGTGTCTCATTGCACGTGGACCACCGCCAGTTAACTGCCGCACGTGTTGCGCAGATCAACGAAGCCGGCTTGCGCGTCCTTGCCTACACCGTCAATATGCCGGAACGCGCCCGCGAACTTGTCGAGTGGGGCGTCGATACGATCTGTACAGACCGCATCGACTTGATCGGCGCGAACTTCTTCGGCTAGGGCGACGCGCTTGCGCCGCGCCACGCACGGCGAGCCCCCTACGTTGAGCCGGTAATTCGCATACCGTAGGAAGATGCCGTACTACGTAAGAGGTTGGCACCGTGGAGGTACGCCACCCGTCGGTGGAAATATCGGTCCGTCAATGTGGCGTGTACCAGCATCACGATGCCGCGCCGCTAAGCGCGTCCCAGTAACAAACCCAGCAGCAACGCCGCGCCGGCAGCTGCAGCGACGGCCTGCCATGGGCGCTCATGGACATATTCGTCCGCCCCGCCCCATGCGGCCTGCGCGCGGCGTTTCACGTTCTCCTGGACATCCCCCAAGCGTGAGCGCGTGGCTTCGATCTTGTCCCGCAATTGCTGGCGCAAAATCTCGACATCGGCTTGAGTACTGTCCGTTAGCGTATTTTCCAATTCGGACAACAGCTCACGTACTTCAGCGCCGGCGTCCTGCACGGCATGGCGCCCATGGTGTGCGATACGCTGCGCGTGGCGACCGGTCTTGTCGAACGAATCCTCTAGCGCCTGGCGTGTATTTTCCAAATTTGTCATTCCAGCTTTCTCCAGATAGTGTCGAAATGTTCGACGGTGTTGCAAAAAAGCCACTCTTGGTGGCACGCGACGTGCGTAGATGCACTGAACAGCGGTGGCGTGCGCGCGTCGATACGCCACGTTAGATTGGTCCTGCGCCCCCCGATTGGCTTCTTGACGGCGGTGGCAGTACGCAATGCGGCTGTCAGTGCCGACACAGTGAAGCACATTGCAGGCCAACCCGGAGGTTGTTGGCGCCGTGCCGATTAAGGCTGGTGATAGCTGCGCCGGTCAAGACGGGCATTACGGAAGTAGGCGGTGCGCGGGTCCAGGCAGGTGGCGCGCAGTTAGACAGCGTGCGGAGCTAGATAGCACGCGGAGCTAGACAGCGCGCGGGGCAGGTACTACGGAGGCCAGCGTTGCACGGGCCAAAGCGGGCGGTACAGCTGCAAGCGCCGCTCCCGGGGTGGAAGAATGTCAGCATGGCTTCCCCCCGGCGCGTTGAGCGTCAGAAGCGGTAGCCGACGTTTAGGAACGTGACGAGCGGATTCAGCTTGATGCGCGTGTGGCTCGTGACGTTACGCACGCCAACCGGTGTTTGCGCGACACTATGCAGTGTGGCATCGGTTGAAAATGGCAGGAACGATACGGAAAAGCTGGCGAAAATGTGCTTGTTGAAGTTGTACGCGAAACCGGCGTTGAACACTGGCGCCCATGCGCTGTCTACGTCCACAGAGGTCGGGCCATGCAACTGTTGCGACACAAACGTTGGATTCGTGATCCGCGCGTTGGTGAACCAGATGTAGCTTACGCCGATTCCGACAAACGGACGAAACGCAGCATCCGCATTGCGGAAGTAGTATTTGAAGACGAGCGCGGGACTCCATTGCCGTGCCTCTCCGAGTTTGCCGTACGAGGCGAGGGTGCCGCCGCCACGCAGGTCGAATTTGGGCGGAATGCCCGCATCGGCTTGGACGGCGAAATTGTCAGTGATGAAGTACCCTGTGGAGAGGCCAAAAGTATCGGAGGAGCCGATACTAGCGCTCGAACCAAGGACCGCGATGTTGACGGGGGAGCCGCCGACGTTCGTGATTTTCAGTACGTCGCTGCTGTCTTGCGGCGCAAGATGGAACCAACCGGCTGCCATATAGGCGCTGCCAGCCGTTTGAGCATGTGCCTGATTGAAGCAGCAAGCAATAGCCGCGAGCCCTGGAATGGCTTTGATGATGTGTATTAATTGCACTGTGCTCCTCCATTTTTTTTAAAGTCCACCCATTATGCAGACAACGTTTCAAACGAACCATAGTCCTGCGTTAGAGCATTTTCCCTAAAGCTGGACGCAGCTGGCTTTGCACGCCGCGTCGTGCGCGAGCGCCGCGGGATGATTGACTCCTGTGGGTATACACCAAGTGCGATCTAAACGGAAATTCCTGCAATGGCCCGGTTAGCACGTCTTTATGTCCCCGACCAGCCGCAGCACGTAATCCTGCGAGGCATCGATCACCAGCCTGCTTTCGTCGATGACGAGGATTATGCGCTGTTTGTTGAATGCCTGAAAACAGCATCACGCGACCACCAGCTTGCGATCCACGCGTACGTCCTGATGCCATCGGCGGTGCAGTTGCTGGCGACGCCGCGCGAGGAGTCCAGCCTTCCCAAAGCGATGCAGGCCGTGGGTAGGCGCTACGTCGCGCACTTCAACCGTCGCTATGGGCGACGCGGTACGCTGTGGGAAGGGCGTTACCGCGCCACGGTGTTCGAAGCAGAACAGTATTTTATGCTGTGCAGCCGGCTGGTGGAACTCAGTCCGGTGCGCGAGCGCCTCGTTTCTTCTGTTGACGCGTATCGGTGGTCCAGCTATCGACACCACGTTGGCCTCGTACTCGATCCGTTGATTACCGACCATCCGCTGTATTGGGCGCTGGCCAATACGCCGTTCGAGCGCCAGCACGCATACAAACAGCTGTGTGAGCAGGCGTTGGATGAAAACGCAGTCAATGAGTTGCAGCAGGCCACGCTCAAGGGGTGGGTGCTGGGGAGCGAAAGTTGGCGTGACTGGGCGGCCCGGCAGGCGAACCGCCGCGTGTCACCGTTGCCGCGTGGACGCCCTCGTAAGATGCGGGACGACGATGGTCAGGGGGCGGCCGGTGCGCAGCCGCCTGGTGCAGAGGCCGGAGGCGAGGCCTCGACTGCTGCGCGTCCGCCAGGTGATGTGCCGTCGTCGGAGGCAGGTCGCCCAGGCGAGGCAGGGCCGGGTAATGGGCCGTGCGCACGGAACACGCAGCCGGGGCGGGCCACGACCGGCCTCGGCGCTGCTGACACGGGGGCGAGCAATGGCGCTTCGGCACGGGCATCGGGGGAGGGACCGGCCAATGGTAGTTCGGAAACGGATCCTCCCACTTCAACGTAGGGCGCCCCTTTCAGCGGCGGCTCCATCAGCAGCAACTCGCTTAGTGGTGGCTACTGATGGTTTCTCGGTCGCGGCGTTACGTCCGATATTTCTATATCGAGTAGTCCCTTGTCGGTTGGTTTCGCATGGGCCGCCTCCATGGGGTAGCTTACATAAGTCAGCCTACATGAGGTAGCCGACATGGGCGGTCCATTTCGAGAAGTTGTCTCCTCGGGCGTTTCCCCTCCGACACTTCCCTCTTCGGTATCCCCCCTCCGGCTCCTACTCGAGCGGCACGGTAGCCTTGGACCGAGCGTACGACGTACAGGCCCGTAATGATGCATTAAATGCAGAACGGCCAGAGGCAGAGGTGGTGCGTTTGGGTTGTCACGCGGACGCTGTCCTGATCGGCGAAGCAGGCACACTAAGGTGTATTGGGGCGCGTCACATTGATATGGAACCAATTTATTAAAATAAAAATGGACACAAATATTATAGGGGACGTATCAGTCTATTTTTATTGGCGTCCTATTGATTCGTCGCGTATATTTGATTTCCAGCTGATTCATCGCTTCCGTGTCCACAAGTCGCGGCCGCTCCTGATCCAGCCGACATGCGCCGAAAACACTCGCAGCGACAGCGACGCAGCGCTCAAGCGCGAGTTTTCCGGCCGGTTGCATGGCCAATCACAATCACGGTGCCCCCATGAAAGACGCAACACAACCGACCGTCGGCCAGGGCTTGCCCGAAGCACAAGGCCTGTACACGCCAGAAAACGAACATGATGCGTGTGGCGTCGGCTTTGTGGCCCACATCAAGGGTCGCAAACGCCACGAAATCGTGGAGCAGGGCCTGAAAATTCTCGATAACCTGGATCACCGCGGCGCGGTGGGCGCGGATCCGCTGATGGGCGACGGCGCCGGCATCCTGATCCAAATTCCGGATGCGTTCTATCGCGAGGAGATGGCGCGGCAGGGTGTGACGTTACCGCCGTGCGGCGAGTACGGCGTTGGCATGATTTTTCTGCCCAAGGAGCACGCATCGCGCCTGGCTTGCGAACAGGAACTCGAGCGCACGGTCAAGGCCGAGGGGCAAGTGGTACTTGGCTGGCGCGACGTGCCAGTTGACGGCACGATGGAAATGTCGCCGATGGTGAAGGCCAGCGAGCCGGTGATCCGCCAGATCTTCATTGGTCGTGGCAAGGACATCATGGTCACCGACGCGCTTGAGCGCAAGCTGTACGTGATCCGCAAGACGGCCAGCCACCGTATCCAGGCGCTCAAGCTCAAGCATGGCAAGGAGTATTTCGTGCCGTCGATGTCGGCGCGCACGGTTGTCTACAAGGGGCTGCTTCTGGCGAGGCAGGTGGGGATCTACTATCGCGATCTGCAGGACGCGCGGGTTGTGTCGGCGCTTGCGTTGGTGCACCAGCGTTTCTCGACCAACACGTTCCCGGCGTGGGAGTTGGCGCACCCGTATCGGTTGATTGCGCACAACGGTGAAATCAACACGGTCAAGGGCAACGTCAACTGGCTGAACGCGCGCACCGGGGCCATCGCGAGCCACGTGCTCGGCGCTGATCTGCCTAAGCTGTGGCCGCTAATCTACCCGGGACAGTCCGATACAGCCTCGTTTGACAACTGCCTCGAATTGCTGGTGATGGCGGGCTATCCGCTGGCGCACGCGGTGATGATGATGATTCCGGAGGCGTGGGAGCAGCACGCGCTGATGGATGAGAATCGCCGCGCGTTCTACGAATATCACGCGGCGATGATGGAGCCGTGGGACGGTCCGGCGGCGATCGCATTCACCGACGGTCGTCAGATCGGCGCGACGTTGGATCGCAACGGCTTGCGTCCGGCGCGCTACCTCATCACCGATGACAACATGGTGATCATGGCGTCCGAGGCCGGCGTGCTGACAATCCCCGAGTCCAAGATCGTCAAGAAGTGGCGCCTGCAGCCGGGCAAGATGTTCTTAATCGACATGGAGCACGGCCGCATCATCGATGATAAGGAACTGAAAGACAATCTGGCGAACGCGAAACCGTACAAGAGCTGGATCGACGCGGTGCGCATCAAGCTGGACGAAATCGAGCCGAAGTCGGAGGACGTTGTGGCGGCGGCTGAGCCGCAGGGTGCGCCGGCGTTGTTGGACCGGCAGCAGGCGTTCGGCTATACGCAGGAGGACATTAAGTTCCTGATGGCGCCGATGGCGCAAGCCGGCGAAGAGGCGATCGGCTCGATGGGCAATGACTCGCCTCTCGCAGTGATGTCGAACAAGAACAAGACGCTGTACCACTACTTCAAGCAGTTGTTCGCGCAGGTCACGAATCCGCCGATTGACCCGATTCGCGAGAACCTGGTGATGTCATTGGTGTCGTTCATCGGGCCGAAGCCGAACCTGCTCGATACGAACAACATCAACCCGCCGATGCGGCTGGAAGTGTCGCAACCGGTGCTCGACTTCAAAGATATCGCGAAGATCCGTGCAATTGGCGAGTACACCGGTGGTAAGTTCAGTTCCTACGAATTGACTATCTGCTATCCGGTCGCATGGGGCAAGGCCGGTATCGAGGCGCGCCTGGCGTCGCTGTGTGCTGAGGCAGTCGATGCTGTGCGCTCCGGCTATAACATCTTGATCGTATCGGATCGCAAGACCGACCGGGACAATGTCGCGATCCCGGCGTTGCTCGCGACCTCGGCGATTCACAGTCACCTGGTGGCGCATGGGTTGCGCACGAGTACGGGCCTGGTGGTCGAGACCGGTTCCGCGCGTGAGGTTCATCACTTCGCGCTGCTCGCCGGTTATGGCGCTGAGGCGGTGCACCCTTATCTGGCGCTCGAGACGCTGGTGGCGATGTCCAGCGGCCTGCCGGGCGCGCTGTCGGCCGACAAGGCCATCCAAAATTTCACGAAGGCGGTCGGCAAGGGCCTGCAGAAGGTCATGTCGAAGATGGGCATCTCAACCTACATGTCGTACACCGGCGCGCAGATCTTCGAGGCGGTGGGCTTGTCCAGCGAACTGGTCGCCAAGTACTTTAAGGGCACCGCATCCAGCGTTGGCGGCATTGGCTTGTTCGACGTGGCGGAAGAGGCGATCCGCCTGCATCGCGATGCATTCGGTGACAACCCGGTTCTCGCGACGATGCTTGACGCTGGCGGCGAGTACGCGTACCGCGTGCGTGGCGAAGACCACATGTGGACGCCCGACGCGATTGCGAAGCTGCAGCATTCGGCGCGCAGCAACTCGTATCAGACGTATAAGGAGTACGCACATATCATTAACGACCAGACCCGCCGTCACATGACGTTGCGCGGCCTGTTCGAGTTCAAGGTCGATCCTGCCAAGGCCATTTCGCTCGATGAAGTCGAGCCGGCCAAGGAGATCGTCAAGCGCTTTGCAACCGGTGCGATGTCGCTTGGCTCAATCAGTACCGAGGCGCATGCGACCTTGGCAATCGCGATGAACCGCATCGGCGGCAAGTCCAACACCGGCGAAGGCGGCGAGGACGAGCGTCGGTACCGCAATGAGCTGCGTGGCATCTCGATCAAGAATGGGGATACGCTCGGCTCGGTCATTGGTGAAGAGGCGGTCGTCGTCGATATTCCGTTGCGCGATGGCGATTCGCTGCGCTCGAAAATCAAGCAGGTCGCATCGGGTCGTTTCGGCGTGAGCGCCGAGTACCTAAGCTCGGCCGACCAGATCCAGATCAAGATGGCTCAGGGCGCCAAGCCGGGCGAAGGGGGGCAGCTGCCCGGACACAAGGTGTCGGCGTACATCGGCAAGCTGCGCTACTGCGTGCCGGGTGTCGGGCTGATTTCCCCGCCGCCGCACCACGATATCTATTCGATCGAGGACCTCGCGCAGCTGATCCACGACCTGAAGAACGCCAACCCGCGCGCTGGCGTATCGGTGAAGCTCGTCTCTGAAGTCGGCGTGGGCACGGTGGCGGCGGGCGTGGCCAAGGCCAAGGCCGACCACGTTGTGATCGCGGGCCACGATGGCGGTACGGGCGCATCGCCGTTGTCGTCGATTAAGCACGCCGGCACGCCGTGGGAGTTGGGCCTGGCCGAGACGCAGCAGACGCTGGTGCTCAACAAGCTGCGCGGCCGGATCCGCGTGCAGGCCGACGGACAGATGAAAACCGGCCGCGATGTCGTGATCGGCGCGCTGCTGGGCGCCGACGAGTTTGGCTTTGCGACGGCGCCGCTGGTCGTCGAAGGCTGCATCATGATGCGCAAGTGCCATCTGAACACGTGCCCCGTGGGCGTCGCGACGCAGGACCCGGTGTTGCGCGCGAAGTTCCAGGGCCAGCCCGAGCACGTGGTGAACTTCTTTTTCTTCGTGGCCGAGGAAGTGCGCGAAATCATGGCGCAGCTCGGGATTCGCCGCTTCGACGAACTGGTCGGTCGGGCCGATTTGCTCGATACGAAAAAGGGCATCGCGCATTGGAAGGCGCGTGGTCTCGATTTTTCGCGGATCTTCCATATGCCTGAGGCGGGCGCCGAGGTGGCGCGCCGGCACGTCGATACGCAGGACCATGGCCTGGACCGGGCATTGGATCATGTGTTGATCGACAAGGCGAAGGCGGCGATCGACAACGGTGAGCATGTGTCGTTCATCCAACCGGTGCGCAACGTGAATCGCACGGTCGGCGCGATGCTCTCAGGGGTGATCGCGCGCAAGTATGGGCACGATGGCCTGCCGGACGATACGATTCACATCCAGTTCAAGGGGACGGCGGGACAGAGTTTCGGCGCATTCCTAGCGCGCGGCATCACGCTGGACCTGGTCGGCGACGGCAACGACTATGTGGGCAAGGGGCTCTCGGGTGGACGCATCATTGTGCGTCCGACCAATGACTTCCGCGGCAAGTCAGAAGAGAACATCATTTGCGGCAACACCGTCATGTATGGCGCGATTGAGGGTGAGGCGTACTTCCGGGGCGTTGCGGGTGAGCGCTTCTGCGTGCGCAACTCCGGTGCGACGGCGGTCGTTGAGGGCACCGGCGACCACGGTTGCGAGTACATGACCGGCGGCACCGTCGTCGTGCTCGGCGAGACCGGCCGCAACTTCGCGGCGGGCATGTCGGGAGGCGTCGCGTACGTGTTTGATCCGGGCAACACGTTCGCGACCCAATGTAATCAGGCGATGGTCGCGCTTGAGCCGGTGCTGCAGCAGGCCGAGCAAGAGCGCACTGTTGATCCGGCACTGTGGCATCAGGACCAGACCGACGAGGCGTTGCTCAAGGGGCTAATCGAGCGCCACTTCGAGTTCACCGGGTCGCCGCGCGCCAAGGCGCTGCTCGAGAACTGGGATACGTCGCGGCGTCAGTTCGTCAAGGTGTTTCCAACCGAGTACAAGCGTGCCTTGGCCGACATCGGTGCCAAGAAGAAGGCGGCGAGCGCGCCGAGCCTAGCGGCCTGACGGCTTGCGCACCGATGCGACGGCGGATGCGCCGGCAAGTCAACGCACGACAGCCCCGCCGCGGTGCAGCGGGCTGCCCCTCAATAGGTATTGGTTAAGAGAAGCTCATGGGCAAGGCAACCGGTTTTCTCGAATATGAACGCCGCCACGAGGCGTATGAACTCCCGTTAGAACGCGTGAAGCACTGGAAGGAATTCGCGCATGCGCTGACCGACGAGGACGCAAAAATCCAGGGCGCACGCTGCATGGATTGCGGCATTCCGTTCTGCAATAACGGCTGTCCGGTAAACAACATCATTCCGGACTTCAACGACCTCGTGTTTCGCCAGGACTGGAAGCAGGCGATCGAGGTGTTGCACTCGACGAACAATTTTCCAGAGTTGACCGGCAGGATCTGCCCCGCGCCGTGCGAGGCCGCCTGTACGCTGAATATCAACAGCGACGCGGTGGGCATCAAATCGATCGAGCGCGCGATCATCGACAAGGCGTGGAGCGAAGGATGGGTCGCGCCGCAAGTGCCCAAGCTGAAGACCGGTAAGAAGATCGCGGTGGTGGGATCCGGGCCCGCCGGGCTGGCCGCCGCGCAGCAGCTGGCGCGAGCCGGTCATGAGGTAACGGTGTTCGAGAAAAACGACCGGATTGGCGGCCTGCTGCGCTACGGCATCCCCGACTTCAAACTGGAGAAGTGGCAGATCGACCGCCGCATGCGTCAGATGGAGGCCGAAGGCGTGACGTTCCGTACTGGCGTGTTCATTGGCAAGGAGCCGTTGCCGCCGACGATCAACAATGCGGCGAAGGACACCCTGTCGCCGGACGAATTGCGCGAACAATTCGACGCAATCGTGATGGCGGGCGGTGCCGAAACGCCGCGTGACTTACCGGTGCCGGGCCGCGAGTTGGCCGGTATCCACTTCGCGATGGAATTCCTGCCGCAGCAGAACCGGGTCAACGCTGGCGACAAGCTCGCGGATCAGTTGCTCGCCAAAGACAAGCACGTGGTCGTGATTGGCGGCGGAGACACCGGGTCGGACTGTGTCGGCACGTCGAACCGGCACGGCGCGAAGCGTGTCACGCAGTTCGAATTGCTGGCGCAGCCGCCGCAGGAGGAGGACAAGCCTCTCGTGTGGCCGTACTGGCCGATCAAGCTGCGCACGTCGTCGTCGCATGAGGAAGGTTGCGAGCGCGATTGGTCGGTCGCGACCAAGCGTTTCGAGGGCAGCAGAGGCAAGGTCGAAAAGCTGATCGCTGCGCGCGTCGAGTGGAGGGACGGCAAAATGCAGGAGGTGCCCGGTTCCGAGTTCGAAATGAAAGCAGACCTGGTACTGCTTGCGATGGGCTTCACGCAGCCGGCGGCGGCGATGCTTAATGCGTTCGCCGTTGACAAGGATCAGCGCGGCAACGTGCGGGCTGGCACCGACGGCGAGCGTGCGTATCACACGTCGGTCGACAAGGTGTTTGCTGCTGGTGACGTGCGTCGGGGGCAGTCGCTGGTAGTTTGGGCCATTCGCGAAGGTCGCCAATGCGCGCGCGCGGTGGACGCGTTCCTGATGGGGGGCTCGGAGTTGCCGCGCTGAGTTTGAGTCGGGCGTAGCAGGGCGGCTTTGCCGTAGGGGATCATCGATGGATGTCAGACTGCAGCGTTGCTTTGTTGCACTCATTCCCGACTCCGGCGCTCTCGATGCCATCGACGCATGGCGCGCTCCATGGCGCGCCGGTCATATGGCAGGCGTCAGATGGACGCCGCGTGAGCAGATTCATCTGACCATACGGTTTGTTGGCGCACTGACGCCGAGCGGGGGAAAACGGCTGATCGACGAATGGCCGACGCTGACGCCGGTGCCGGACAGGCTGCCCACCTCGCATGCCGCGATGCTGCCCAGCGCCAGGCGGGCGCGCGTGTATGCGCTTGAACTGATCAGCGCGCCGGCGTTCCTCGCGTGGGCGGCTCGCGTCGACGTGCTGCTGGAGCGGGCCGGTGTGCCCGCCGCTGCGCGGCCGTTACGGCCGCATCTGACCCTAGCCAGGCTGCGCGGTGATCCGCCCGCGCCGACGCATGATTTCGAAACGGTGCGTCCCGTGCCGCCGTTGATCACCTTTGCTACGCTGGCGTTGGTCAGCAGCACGCTGACGCCGGCCGGATCACGCTACGCGACGCTCGCGGCGGTTCCGGCCGGGCGCAGCCAGGCGTGACTGCGCTATGCGCGCGTGGGGCACAGCCGTTATCACGCTGCCGCACGTCAGTTATCGCGTACCACTTCGATTGTTTTGTCATGCATCGCTTGCACGGACTCCCGGTGCGCGACACTGACGATGGCCGCGTGAGCTAAACGTTGCGTCAGCACGTGGTACAGCGCCGCCTCGGTGTCGAGGTCGAGCGCGCTGGTCGCCTCGTCAAGGAACAGGAAATCGGGCTTTTGCAACAGCACGCGGGCGATCGCCAGGCGTTGCTGTTCGCCTGGCGACAGTACGCGCTCCCAATGGTCGCTCACGCCGAGCTTATCGACTAGTTCGCCCAGCCGGCAGGCGCGCAGCACGTCGACACAGTCCGCGTCGGTGAACGCGTCAGCCGCCGCCGGATAGCACAGCGCGCCCTTGAGTGTGCCGATTGGCACGTAGCTTTTTTGCGGCGCGAACATCACCCGTGCGTTGACGGGCATCTCGATGGTGCCGCTGCCAAATGGCCATAGGCCGGCCAGCGAGCGCAGCAGTGTGCTTTTGCCGGAGCCCGACGCGCCTCGCACTAGCACCCGCGAGCCGGGCGCGATGGCAAACGAGCCGATCGTCGACAGCGGCGTGCCATCCGGGCGCATCAGTCGCAGCGCCTGCACGCGCAATACCGTTGTATCGGCCATCCTCGTGTGAATGCCGCCGTGTTCGGTGGCCCGCGACGTCGACTCGAGCAACTGCGGCTGCGCCATAATGCGCCGGAATTCCTTGAGCCGGTTAGTCACAGCGCGCCATGCGGCCAGCGTCGAGTAGCTGCTGATGAACCATGAGAACGAGCTGCTGACGGTACCGAACGCGCCGATTATCTGCTGATAACCGCCGTAGCTGACCGCCTTCGCGAAGTATTTCGGCGCGGCGGCAATGAACGGGAACACAATGGCCAGTTGCGAATAGCTGACCACGACCAGGTTCAGACGCCGCGTATAGCGCATGATCATCCGCCAATTGTCGCGAATGTGCCCGAAGGCGCCTTGCAGCGCTTTTTCCTCGGAGCGCTCGCCCTCGTACAGGGCAATCTGGTCCGCATTCTCGCGCAATCGGATCAACGAGAAACGAAAATCCGCTTCGACCCGTTGTTGTTGGTAGTTGATCGACACGAGCGGATGGTTGACGCGATGCGTGACGTACGAGCCGATCACCGCGTAGAGCAGGGCGGTCCACACCATGTAGCCGGGTAGTGTCACATCGGTGCCGAACACGGTGAAGCTGAGCGGGCCGGCCAAGTGCCACAGGACATGGCTGAACCACAGCAACGTGACGGACGTGGATAGGAAATCCAGCGAGAGCGCCAGCGTCGTGCTCGCCAGTTCCTGTAAGTCCACTGAAACCCGCTGGTCCGGATTATCGGCGAGCTTATCGCGCTCAATCCGATAGTACGCACGGCCCGACAGCCACTCGTGCATGTATTGCGTGGTGAGCCACTGGCGCCAGCGAAATTCCAGCATCTGCCGGAAGTACGTGCGGTACGAACCGAGCAGGATCATCGCCATCGCGATCGCGGTAAATTGCAGCAGCGAGTGCTTGAACACCGGATAGTTGTACTGTTGGATCGAGTCGAAGAACACACGCTGCCATGTGTTGAACCATGCGTTGACCGCCACCATGGTCATGTTTATCGCGACCACAAGCGCGAGCAGTCCCCAGGCGATCCACTTTTCGTCTGACACCCAATACGGCTTGATCAGGCTCCACGTGGTAATACGCTCGTTATTGCCTGATGCGGGTTGATTCATAGGGTTCCTCAAATGTAGGGTTCCTCAAATCGGTCCATTCATCGGCGCGCCGCTGCGTCGCACTGTCGCGGGCGTCGCGACGGTGACCGACTCGTGTCAGTGCGGATTGTTCCGGCTACCGCTTAATTCCGGCTTAAGGCGCGTGGCGGCGCACGCTTCGGCAGCGGCGATTGCGCGACATTGTGCCAGAGCAACGAATTGCGGCCCGCGGCGGTTTTGTGATTTAATAAAAAGAGTTTCTTCGCACCCGATCCGGGTAATATCGGCGCGGGAAGTTTCCGATTCTGTCTTGCCGTGAGGGAGCGGACGTGCCTGCCGGCGCGCCACTGTGGTTAGGCCCCGCACGTGAATCTCGCCGGTTTCGTCCTTGTACCCCGATTCCCGTACATAGGATTCGATTGCCGTGCACCAAACCGACCCCTTTTCAAAAGCCGCGTGCCACGCGGCGCCGACGCCCGATGTCGCAGTCTTGGGCGGTGGCTTGTCCGGTCGTCTCATTGCGTGGCGGCTCGCGCGTGCGGGCCATCGCGTCGCGCTGTATGAGCAAGGCGAGCCGAGCGGACGCAGTGCGGCAGCGTGGGTCGCCGCGGCCATGCTCGCGCCGCTGGCCGAAGCTGCCAGTGCCGAGCCGTTGCTGGTGGAGCTGGGCGTCGCGTCGCTCGAGCGCTGGGCCGAATGGCTGCCGCAGTTGCCACAACCGGTATTCTTTCAGCGCAACGGCACGCTGATTGTTTGGCATGCGGCCGATCGCGCCGAATGGCCATTGTTCGAGCAGCGCGTGCGTGTGAACGCGCCCATGACGATGCTGCGCGACGGCATTGTCGCACTGCACGGCGCTCAGGTCACGCAAGCCGAGCCGGCGCTTGGTACGCGCTTTCATGACGCGCGCCTGCTGCCTGGCGAGGGACAACTGGACAATCGGCAGTTGCTGGCGGCGCTGGGGGCCGCGCTCGACGAGTTGCATGTCGACACGCATTGGCATACCTGCGTGCGCGAGGATGCCTTGCCTGCTGCCGCTCTGGTGATCGATTGCCGTGGACTGGGTGCGAAACGGGCCTGGTCCGGTCTGCGCGGTTTGCGGGGCGAAGTCGCGCGGGTCCATGCGCCGGGCATTGGTTTGAGTCGGCCGGTGCGTCTGCTGCATCCGCGCTATCCGTTGTATATCGCGCCCAAGCAGGACGATCACTATGTGATCGGGGCTACCGAGATCGAGGGCGAGGATATGTCGCCGGTGAGCGTGCGCTCGGCGCTCGAGTTGTTGTCGGCGGCCTATTCGCTGCATCCCGCCTTCGGCGAGGGCCGGATCCTCGAGTTGAATGCGCATTGCCGGCCCACACTGCCGGACCATCGTCCTGCGCTGTCGTGGGATGGCGCGTCGGTGTTGCGCGTCAATGGCCTGTACCGCCACGGCTATATGATTGCGCCTGAGGTGGTGTGCGAAGCCGTGGCGCTCGCGCACGCGTTGCTCGATGCGCAGGTGCGAGATCCGGACGGTTTCGACGCATGGCGTGCCGCCTCTCGCTGGCCGATGCTTTACCGTGCGGCTGCGCTGCAGCCGTGCTTGACTGATGCATGAACCATGGATATCCAGATCAACAACCAATCTTTCTCGTTGCCCGACGATGCGCGCCTTGCTGACGCGCTGGCTTCATATGGTGCAGTGCCGCCGTACGCGGTCGCGATCAACGGCGAATTCGTGCCGCGCGCGCAGCATCCAGCGCGTGCGCTCACGCAAGGTGACCGAATCGACGTCGTAAAGCCTGTGGCAGGCGGATGACGCATTGGCGGCATGCCACGCGAGCCGACAACCTGACCTATGAGGCACTGAAATTGACGGAGATAATGATGAATTCGCATTCCACCGCCGACGCGCTGATCCTGTACGGACAGCCCTTCACAAGCCGGCTGTTGCTCGGCACGTCGCGCTATCCGTCGCTGCATGCGCTGGAGGCCTCGCTCGTAGCCGCGCGGCCCGCGATGGTCACCGTCGCGCTGCGGCGCCAGTTGGCCGCGCAGGGCGACGCCGACGTCGGTTTTTTTGACGCGCTGAAGCGCCGGGGTGCCGCGCTGCTGCCTAACACCGCCGGCTGCCATGCCGTGAAAGAGGCGGTAACGACCGCGCAGATGGCCCGCGAAGTGTTCGAGACTGACTGGATCAAACTCGAGCTGATTGGGGACGACTACACGTTGCAACCGGATCCGGTCGGTTTGATCGAGGCGGCCGACATCCTCGTGCGGGACGGCTTTAAGGTATTACCGTATTGCACGGAAGACCTCGTCGTCGCGCGGCGACTGCTCGACGTTGGCTGCGAGGCGTTAATGCCGTGGGGCGCCCCGATCGGCACCGGCAAGGGGGTGGTGAACCCGTATGGGCTCAAGCTGCTGCGCGAGCGCCTGACGGACGTACCGCTGATCGTCGACGCAGGGCTGGGTGTGCCGTCGCACGCGTGTCAGGTGATGGAGTGGGGGTTCGACGCCGTGCTGCTCAACACGGCGGTGTCGCAGGCGGCGCGGCCCGAGGCGATGGCACGGGCATTCGCGAACGCGGTGGATGCGGGTCGCGAAGCGTACTTAGCCGGGCCGATGCTGGAGCGCGACAGCGCGCACGCGAGTACGCCGGTGGTCGGCATGCCGTTCTGGCACCAGGACGGCTATCGCACGCCGGAAGGCGCTGCCGTCCCGCCCTCGGATGAGCGGGTGTGAGCAGTCCCTTCCCGTGGGGACGCGAGGTTTTTTACCCGCCCGCAGACGAACTGCTGGAGGCGGCCGAGCGGATCCGCGCACGGCTGGGTGATTGGCCGCGCGCCTGCCTGCCTATGCGTATCTGTCTCGCGCCGCCGCCGCAGCCAGGGCCCGGTGACGTGATCGTGGCGACCGATGCACAGCCGCATGCGGCCGATGCCGCGCGCTGGGTGGCTGCCGGTGCCACGGTACTAGACGCGTCGGCGCGTGCTATGCGGTTGCATCAGGGCGATGCGGTTCGCACGTTGGAGGCCGCACCTTGCGACGACTGGATCGCGGCGTTCGCCGCGTTCATCGATTGTGGCTGCGCGCCGCACGATGCGTTGTGTCTCGCCCTGGCGTGGCGGCAGGGCGACGAGCATGCGCAGGATCCATGGCCGTGCGACTTGTCGCGCTTTCCGCGCGTGCGGGGGTTGCCCGATGCGCCGGTGCAGCCGTTCGCTGTGTGCCCGGCCGCGCTCGGTCTGTATCCGGTGGTGCCGACGGCCGACTGGATCGAGCGGCTGCTAGCGCTCGGCGTGCGTACCGTGCAACTGCGCCGCAAGGTTGACGGGGCGGGCGACGCAGCGGATCTGCGCGAGTTAGCCGTGCTGCGGGCTGACGTGCGCCGCGCCGTTGCGGCGGGACGTCGCTATGATGACGCACGCGTGTTCATCAACGACCACTGGCAACTGGCGCTGGACGAAGGCGCATACGGCGTGCATCTAGGCCAGGAGGATGTGCTGCGCGCGGACCTCGGTGCGTTGGCGCACGCGGGGCTGCGGCTGGGTCTGTCCTCGCACGGATACTACGAGATATTGGTGGCGCTGCACTTCAAGCCGAGCTATATCGCGTTGGGTGCGGTGTTTCCGACCACCACTAAGGCGATGCCCAGCGTGCCGCAAGGGCTTGCGCGACTCGCGCGCTACGTGCGGCTGCTGGACGGCGTGGTGCCCTGCGTGGCAATCGGTGGCATCGATCTGCAGACGCTGGGCGATGTGCTGGCCACCGGTGTGCGCGGTGCCGCGGTCGTGCGCGCGGTAACGCAAGCCCACGACGTCGAAAAAGCAATCTTTGCGTTGCAAAGAGGGTTTATCCGATAATGCGGGGCTCGCCTGCCAATGCCCTACGCCGTGAAGGTGGCGTGTAAGCGGTCTCGCGTACAGTCCACGTGGAGGTTTCAGGCGGCAGATCCGCTTTAGGCCCTATAATCCGCGTTCCGTGCTTTTGATGACTGCCTACGTGCCGCCAACTGCCTCCGATATCCTGCTTGAGCTTCGCGACGTTGCTTTCGGCTACAGCGCTGAACGGCTCGTGCTCCAGAACCTGAACATGCGTTTCAAGCGTGGACAGGTAGTTGCGATTATGGGCGGCTCCGGATGCGGCAAGACGACGGTGTTGCGGCTCATCGGTGCGCTGGTGCGCGCCAACCGAGGCCAGGTGCTGTTCCGTGGCGAGGACGTCGGTGCAATGGGCCCCCAGGCGATCTACGCGGCGCGGCGCAAAATGGGCATGTTATTCCAATTCGGGGCGTTGTTTACTGACATGTCGGTGTTCGACAACGTCGCATTCCCGCTGCGCGAGCATACGGACCTGCCAGAGGAGTTGATCCGCGATCTCGTGCTGATGAAACTCAACGCGGTCGGCTTGCGCGGCGCACGCGACTTGGTGCCGTCCGAAGTCTCAGGCGGCATGGCGCGCCGGGTCGCGCTGGCCCGGGCGATCGCGCTCGACCCTGAGCTGATGATGTACGATGAGCCGTTCGCGGGACTGGATCCGATTTCGCTGGGCATTACCGCGAACCTGATCCGCACCCTCAATACCGCGCTCGGCGCCACGTCGATCCTCGTGACGCACGATGTGCCGGAGTCGTTTGCGATCGCGGACTACGTATATTTCATTGCGAATGGGCGGGTGCTCGCCGAGGGCACGCCCGCGCAGTTGCGCGCGTCGCAGGATCCGAGCGTGCGGCAGTTCATCGACGGCGCGCCTGACGGTCCCTTTCATTTTCACTATGCGAGCGCGCCGCTGGAGGCGGACTTCGGTCTCGGCACCGCGCCGCGCGCAGGAGAGTAGCGCATGATCGCCACGATCGGCCGCGCCGTTCTCGACGGCCTTTCACGCACGGGCTACGGCGCCCGCATGTTCGCGCGGCTTACATTGGAGTGCTTCCCATTGCTGCGGCGCCTGCGCACCGTCACCCAGCAGATCCACTTCCTGGGTAATTATTCACTCGTCATCATCGCTGTTTCGGGGTTGTTCGTCGGCTTCGTGCTGGGCTTGCAGGGTTACAACACGCTGAATCGCTACGGCTCCGAGCAAGCGCTCGGACTGTTGGTCGCGCTATCGCTGGTGCGCGAGCTTGGGCCGGTGGTCACTGCGTTGCTGTTCGCGGGACGTGCCGGCACGTCGCTGACCGCGGAGATCGGCCTGATGAAGGCGGGCGAACAACTGACCGCGATGGAAATGATGGCCGTGGATCCGATCCGGGTCGTCGTCGCACCGCGATTCTGGGCTGGCGTGATCGCCATGCCGATCCTGGCGGCGATCTTCAGCGCGGTCGGCATTGTCGGCGGGTATTTCGTCGGTGTGATATTGATCGGCGTGGACCCTGGCTCGTTTTGGTCCCAAATGCAATCGGGCGTCGACCTGCGGCAGGACATCGGCAACGGCGTGATCAAGAGCGTCGTGTTCGGTTTTGCGGTGACCTTCGTCGCGCTGTTCCAAGGCTATGAAGCCAAGCCGACCCCCGAAGGCGTGTCGCGCGCGACGACCAAGACGGTCGTATTCGCATCGCTGGCGGTACTTGGGCTGGATTTTCTGCTGACCGCGCTGATGTTCAATTGATGGATGGGCCCGGCGCTATGGTGTGCCGGCACGACTGCGTGCGCGATCCCCGTGTAGCACGCAGCGGTAATAGCTATTCCAATGGGATGACGATGAAGAAAAACGCTCTGGACTTCTGGGTCGGCTTGTTCGTGGTGCTCGGTTTTGTGGCGCTGCTGTTCCTGGCGCTCAAGGCTGGCAATATGAGTTCGCTGTCGTTTCAAGCCACCTACTCGGTGAAGATGAAATTCGACAACATCGGCGGACTGAAGCCGCGCGCGGCGGTCAAAAGCGCCGGCGTGACGGTGGGCCGCGTACAGAGCATTGGGTTCGATACGCAGACTTACCAGGCACTGGTCACGATCGACGTATTTAAGCAGTACACGTTTCCGAAGGACTCGTCGGCCAAGATCCTAACCTCGGGTCTGCTCGGCGAGCAGTATATCGGCCTGGATCCAGGGGGCGACGAACAGCTGCTCAAGGATGGCGACACGCTCACGATGACGCAATCCGCGATCGTGCTGGAAAACCTGATCGGCCAATTCCTGTACAGCAAGGCGGCGGATGCCGGTGCGGGCAAGTCGGCCGCGCCTGCCGCGGCTAGCCCTGGCGCATCTCAAATCCAAGTCGCGCCGGCAAGCGCGACGGCACACTGAGGGGAAGCACAATGACAAGGATGCGAGCCACCGTCGTGGCCGCGGCTGCTGCGATAGCGCTGGGCGGTTGTGCAACGGTGAAGACGCCGTCGAAGCAAGACCCGCTGGAAGGGTTTAACCGGACGATGTTCGAATTCAACGACACGCTGGATCGCGTGGCGATGAAGCCGGTGGCGCGCGCCTATAACTGGGCGTTGCCCCTATTCGTTCGCGATCGTGTGTCGAGCTTCTTCTCGAACATCGGTGATGTGTATATCGCCGCCAACAATTTGTTGCAAGGTAAGATCACCGCGGGCACGGAAGACATCATGCGCGTGGCGATCAATAGCACGTTCGGGCTGGGCGGGCTGTTCGACTTTGCCAGCCAGGCCAGGTTGCCGAAGCATCAGTCGGACTTCGGCGTCACGTTGGGCCACTATGGTGTGCCGCCCGGCCCGTACCTCGTGTTGCCACTACTCGGGCCTAGCACCGTGCGCGACGCGGCAGGCCTGCTGGTCGACTGGCAGGGCGACCTGACTGCCTACATGCGTCCGATCTGGCTGCGCACGACGTTATATGGTGTGCGCATTGTCAGCACGCGCGCGGCGCTGCTCGGTGCGACCGACCTGCTGTCTAATGCGGCGCTCGACAAGTACTCGTTTGTGCGCAACGCCCATTTGCAACGGCGCCAGTACCTGATTTCGGATGGCAATCCGCCGCCGCCCGCGTACGACGATGAATCGGACGCTGACACCGGCCCGACTGACGATGGCATACCGACGCCTGGCGCCGAAGGTGCGCCGGCTGCCGGCGCGGCCGTTGGTGCTACCGGAGCTGTTGGGGCTGCTGAGACTGCGGGCGCCGGCCCTGCCCACCCCGCGGCGACGCGACCGCCTGTACCGGCCGCTGCACCGCAGCCCGACGCAGCGCAGGGGGCATCGGCCCTACAACGGCAGGAGCCGACCGGCGCGGCCAAGCCGGATGCTGCTGCGGCGCGATTGGCGTCGGAGACGCACGTGCCAAGCCAGCAGATGATTCCACCCGGCGGCCGTCCCTATAGCATCCCGAATCTTCGGTTCAGGTGAGTATGCTTCGCGGTGAAGGAAACTCGAACTGCGCAATTCGCTCCAATGTTCGATGATCGTTGACCATAGCGGAAAGAAACAATCGATAGGACTGAGTTAATGAAAAAATTTTTACTGATCCCCGTCGTTGCCACGCTGCTGTCGTTCAGTGCCGGTTCGTTTGCCGAAGCACCGGCCATTGATACAGGCACACCGGATGGGCTGTTGAAATCGGTAACGACCGACGTGCTGAGCATCGTGCGCGCCGACCCGTCGCTCAAAGCCGGCGACATTGACCGGATCACGCAGGTTGTTAACCAAAAAATTCTGCCGTACACCGACTTTGCGAGGACGACGCGTCTAGTCATGGGGCGGCACTGGCGCACCGCGACGCCGCAACAGCAGCAGCAGATTGTCGAGCAATTCAAGATGCTGCTGATTCGGACCTATTCCGGGGCGCTGTCGCAGGTCGGCAATCAGGAAATTCAATATCAGCCGCTGCGTGCGGCGCCGACCGATACCGACGTCGTCGTACGCTCGACGGTGATTAACAATGGTCGGCCGATCCAGCTCGACTATCGGATGGAGAAGACCGCCCATGGCTGGCGGGTCTATGATTTGAATGTCGCCGGTGCGTGGCTCGTGCAAACATACCAGCAACAGTTCAATGAACAGATCCAGCAACACGGGATCGATGGCTTGATCACCTACCTATCGGAGAAAAATACGCCGGCCACCGCGGCCAAGAGCACATCGTGACAATCTTCGAAACGGGGCAGGCCCTGACGTTCGCGACGGCGAACGCTGTGCTCGAGGTTGGCCTGAACCATATCGCCGGCGGCGCGACCGGCGTGGATTGCGCCTGCCTGCAGCAATTCGATTCGTCGGCGTTGGCGGTATTGCTGGCGTGGCAACGTGCGGCTCGCGTGCGTCACGCGGCATCGTTCTCGATCCTGAACCTGCCCGACGGATTGGCCAGCCTTGCCCAAGCCTACGGCGTCCAGACGCTGGTTTTGTCCCGCCGACATTGACGCTGTCACGTTGTTCCAGGTGACGGCGTAGGCCACGGGGCCAATCGGCCCCCCTCGCGGCGACCCGCCGACTTCGCCTATAATCAAGCGTTTTCCAGGCCGTCGATAGGCCATTGCCCGCCCGCGCAGCCTGCACGGGCAGGTCTGCAAACTCTGCCGGCGCCGTTGCGCCGCACACTCATGTCAGCCATAGAAATCCACAACGTCAAGAAGCGCTATCGCGATTTGCAGGCGCTTAAAGGCGTGTCGTTCACCGTCGAGGATGGCGAGTTCTTCGGATTGCTCGGCCCCAACGGCGCAGGCAAGACGACGCTGATCAGCATACTTGCGGGTCTGGCGCGCGCGGACGAAGGATCGATCGCGGTGCGGGGCCACGATGTCGTCACAGACTTCAGGCGTGCGCGGCGCGCGCTTGGCGTGGTGCCTCAAGAGTTAGTGTTCGACCCCTTTTTTACTGTACGTGAATGCCTTCGCATTCAATCCGGCTATTTCGGTTTGGCCCGCAACGACGACTGGATCGACGAGGTGATGGCCAATCTGGATCTGACCGAGAAGGCGGACGTCAACATGCGCGCGTTGTCCGGCGGAATGAAGCGGCGCGTACTGGTCGCGCAGGCGCTCGTGCACCGGCCGCCGGTGATCGTGCTGGATGAGCCGACCGCAGGCGTGGACGTGGAATTGCGCCAGACGCTGTGGAAATTCATCGCGCGGCTCAACCGCGAAGGGCATACGATCGTGTTGACCACGCATTACCTGGAAGAGGCCGAGGCGCTGTGCGACCGCATTGCCATGCTGCGCCGTGGCGAGGTGGTTGCGCTGGAGCGCACCGGTGCGTTGCTGCAGCGCTTCACCGGACTGCAGTTGTTCGTGCGCGTGAGCGCAGGTGGGGTGCCGGCGCAGGTCCGGGCCCTGGCGGTCGGCACGCCCGATCCGGCGGGTCGGCAGCACCTGTTGAGGCTGGACTCGTATGACGACGTGGAGCCGATTCTTGCGCAATGCCGTGCGGCCGGCTGTCGGTTCGACGAGATCGACGTGCGTAAGGCCGATCTGGAAGACGTGTTTGTGCAGATCATGAATGCGCCCGAGGTCGTGGAGGGACTGGCATGACAGGCTTCAGGACGCTGTTCTATAAGGAAGTGCTGCGGTTCTGGAAGGTGGCCTTCCAGACCGTGCTGGCCCCGGTGATGACCGCGTTGTTGTACCTGACTATCTTTGGCCACGCGTTGCGTGGCCATGTCCAGGTCTATCCTGGCGTCGAGTACACGAGTTTCCTCATTCCGGGACTGGTTATGATGAGCGTGTTACAAAATGCATTTGCGAACAGCTCGTCGTCGTTGATTCAGTCCAAGGTCACCGGCAACCTAGTGTTCGCCCTGTTGTCGCCGCTGTCGCACTGGGAGATGTTCTGCGCCTACGTGCTGGCCTCGGTCGTGCGCGGCTTGACTGTCGGGCTGGGGGTATTCGTCGTAACCATTGCGTTCATCCCGGTGCCGTTCTCCGCGCCGCTGTATATTGTCGCGTTCGCCGTGCTTGGCGCGGCGATCCTTGGCACGCTGGGCCTGATCGCTGGGATCTGGGCCGAGAAGTTCGACCAACTGGCGGCATTCCAGAATTTCCTGATCATGCCGTTAACGTTCCTGTCCGGCGTGTTTTATTCGACGCATACGTTGCCGGACCTGTGGCGGCACGTATCGCGCCTGAACCCTTTCTTCTACATGATCGACGGATTTCGCTTCGGCTTTTTCGGCGCGTCCGACGTGGCGCCGCTTGCCAGTCTAGCAGTGGTGGGGGGATTTTTCGTCGCCGTCGCGGCATTGGCGGTACGCTTGCTGGCGAGCGGGTACAAACTGCGTCATTGAAGCATGAGAATCGGTCAAGGCGTCGCGCCCGGCGTGCGTCGCGACCCACAATTGAAAGCATACTGAGAGGGACTTGCGATGTTGCCTACCCCGGAACAAGTCAAGGAATATATTGAAGCCGGCTTGCCGTGCGAGCGTATCGACATCGAAGGCGACGGCCAGCACTTCTTCGCGACGATCGTCAGCTCGGCATTCGAGGGTAAGCGCAGTATTGCGCGGCACCAACTTGTCTATGCGGCGCTGGGCGAACGCATGCGCGAGGAGATTCACGCGTTGAGCATGAAGACGCTGACACCAACTGAATGGCAAAATCGATGAAGCAGGATTCGAGTGCGAATTAAACGAGATAACCTGGGCGTGACGAACGGCGCCCCAGCGGCCCAGGCGGTTCATGCGTCGCGCCCGCCGGCCGCACAACGCGGAAGCGAATCAATGGATAAATTGCTGATCGACGGCGGGGTCCGCCTCAATGGCGAGATCACGGTGTCCGGTGCCAAGAATGCGACGTTGCCGATCCTGTGCGCAAGCCTGCTAAGCGCGGAGCCGGTTCAGCTGGAGAACGTGCCGAACCTGCAGGACGTGCGAACCATGTTGAAGTTGCTCGGCCAGATGGGGGTGCGCTCGGAGGTGAACGGCAACGCAGTGACGCTGGACGCGTCGCAGGTCGACAAGCCGGTGGCGCCATACGAGTTGGTCAAGACGATGCGTGCGTCGATTCTCGTGCTTGGGCCACTGGTGGCGCGCTTCGGTCATGCACAAGTGTCGCTGCCTGGCGGATGTGCGATCGGCGCGCGCCCAGTCGATCAGCATATTAAGGGATTGACCGCGATGGGCGCGGCGATCTCGATCGAGCACGGCTTCATCGATGCGCGGGCGCGACGCTTGAAGGGCGCGCACGTGATCACCGACATGATTACCGTGACTGGCACGGAGAACCTGCTGATGGCGGCGGTGCTTGCGGACGGGGAAACCGTGCTGGAGAACGCGGCGCGCGAACCGGAGGTCACCGACCTGGCGAACTTGCTTGTCGCGATGGGCGCGAAAATCGACGGGATCGGCACGGACCGGCTCGTGGTGCACGGTGTGCCGCGCTTGCACGGCGCGCGCCACGCGGTGATCCCGGACCGCATCGAGGCCGGCACGTTCCTGTGCGCAGCCGCTGCCACGGGTGGCGACGTCACGCTGCGCGGCGTCACCCCGCTGATCCTGGAGGCCGTCATCGACAAGTTGCGCGAGGCGGGCGCGCAAGTGTCGGCCGGCGATGACTGGATCCGCCTGCGGATGCCAGGCCGTGCGCGTGCGGTATCGTTTCGCACCGCCGAGTATCCGGCGTTTCCGACCGACATGCAGGCGCAGTTCATGGCGCTGAACGCCATTGCGACTGGGACGTCAAAAGTGGTGGAGACGATTTTTGAGAATCGCTTCATGCACGTGCAGGAACTGAACCGGCTTGGCGCGAATATCACGATCGACGGTAATACGGCGCTGGTGACCGGCGTGGACAAGCTGTCCGGCGCGAAAGTGATGGCCACGGATCTGCGCGCGTCGGCCAGCCTTGTCATTGCCGCGTTGGTGGCCGACGGGCAGACGCTGATCGACCGGATTTACCATCTCGATCGTGGCTACGACCGCATGGAGACCAAGCTGGGCACGCTGGGCGCGAGTGTCAGCCGTGTTAGCGCGAATGCACCGATTAATACGGACGATGCGCGCGGCGATGCCGCGCAAAACGCCGCAGCAGCGGCCTTGCAAGATGCCGCCGCCGTGGCTTCGCAAGAGGCTGTCGGGCAGGCACGCGCTGCCGAAGGGGACGGTTTAGCCCGCGGAGCGGTGGCATGAGCACGTCGGCCACGGCCAACATGCCGGGCGCGTTGGCGCCGGTCGGGCCGGGCGTGCCGTTGACATTGGCGCTGTCCAAGGGCCGTATCTTCGAGGAGACGTTGCCGCTACTGGCGGCGGCCGGAATCACGGTGACCGAGGATCCGGAGTCGTCGCGCAAGTTGATTCTGCCCACCACAGATCCGGGCTTGCGCGTGATCATTGTGCGGGCGACCGACGTGCCAACCTACGTCGAGTATGGCGCAGCCGACTTCGGCGTGGCCGGCAAGGACGTGCTGCTCGAGCATGGCGGCGACGGACTGTACCAGCCGATCGACCTGAACATTGCCCGCTGCAGATTGTCAGTCGCGGTGCCGCAGGGTTTCGATTATGCGAATGCGGTGCGGCAAGGTGCCCGACTGCGGGTGGCCACGAAGTACGTGAACAGCGCGCGCGAGCATTTTGCGGCCAAGGGCGTGCACGTGGACCTGATCAAGTTGTATGGCTCGATGGAGCTAGCGCCGTTGGTGGGTCTGGCTGATGCGATCGTCGACCTGGTCAGCTCCGGCGGCACGCTGCGTGCGAACAACTTGGTCGAGGTCGAGCAGATCATGGAGATCTCGTCGCGGCTGGTGGTCAACCAGGCTGCGCTCAAGCTTAAGCGTGCAAAACTCAAGCCCATTCTCGAAGCGTTCGAGCGCGCCAGCAAGGGCGGGGCACAAGCCGTGGCCGGGCGCCGCGCAGATACCGGGACGCCCGGCGTGTGAGGCCCGCATCACGGGACACAAGGAACTCGTATGGCGATCAAGATCCGCAAACTCGACTCCTCGGATGCCGGTTTCAAGCCGGCGTTGGCGGCCGTGCTCGCATTCGAGGCGAGCGAAGACGAAGCGATCGAGCGCTCGGTCGCGCAGATCTTAGCTGATGTCAAATTACGCGGCGATGCCGCTGTGCTGGAATATACGAAGCGTTTTGACCGGCTGGACGTGGACAGCGTTGCGTCCCTGGAATTGCCGGCTGCCCAGCTACAGGCGGCACTGGATGCGCTGGAACCCAAGCGCCGGGCAGCGTTAGAGGCGGCGGCGGCACGCGTGCACGCGTATCACGACAAGCAAAAAATCGAATGCGGCAGCCACAGCTGGCAGTATACCGAGGCGGATGGCACGGTGCTCGGCCAAAAGGTCACGCCGCTAGACCGCGTCGGCGTGTACGTGCCCGGCGGTAAGGCCGCCTACCCGTCGTCGGTGCTGATGAATGCGATTCCGGCGCGCGTGGCCGGCGTGCGCGAGATCGTGATGGTAGTGCCGACGCCGGACGGCGTGGCCAATGACCTTGTGCTGGCTGCTGCGCTGCTTGGCGGCGTGGACCGGGTGTTGACCATCGGGGGCGCCCAGGCCATCGGCGCGCTCGCATACGGTACGGATACGATCCCGGCCGTGGACAAGATCTGCGGACCGGGCAATGCCTACGTCGCCGCCGCCAAGCGACGAGTGTTCGGCACGGTCGGCATCGACATGATCGCCGGCCCATCGGAGATCTTGGTGTTGTGCGATGGCACCACCGATCCGCGTTGGGTCGCAATGGACCTATTTTCGCAGGCCGAGCACGACGAACTCGCGCAGTCGATCCTATTGTGTCCGGACGCCGTATTCATCCGGCGCGTCGAGGAGGCGATTGACCAGCTGATTGGGACGATGCCGCGGCGCGACGTGATCACCCGTTCACTGCAGAATCGCGGCGCGCTGATTAAGGTCCGAGACATGGCCGAGGCATGCGCGATCGCCAACGATATTGCGCCGGAGCACCTGGAGGTATCGGCGCTCGAGCCGCATCAATGGGTGCCGCACATTCGCCACGCTGGCGCGATCTTCCTCGGCCGTTACACGAGCGAGAGCCTCGGCGACTATTGTGCGGGCCCGAACCACGTACTGCCGACTTCCCGTACCGCACGCTTTTCGTCGCCGTTGGGCGTGTATGACTTCCTGAAGCGCTCGAGCGTGATTGAAGTGAGCCCCGAAGGGGCGCAGACGCTGGGTGAAATTGCCGCGGAACTCGCGTATGGTGAGGGCCTGCAGGGGCACGCGCGCAGCGCTGAGTATCGGATGAAGACCGGCGGCTGACCGCACTGGCGGGCAGGCGGGACAGCTTGGATACCAGACTATGACGATACCCCAGGACATCATTCGCGCGGACGTGCTTGCGATGACGAGCTATCCGGTACCGGATGCCGCCGGCTTGATCAAGCTGGACGCCATGGAAAACCCCTACGCGCTGCCGCGGCCGCTTGCGGACCGGCTCGGCGAGCGGCTCGCACAGGTTGCGTTGAACCGCTACCCGTTGCCGCGGCCCGGCGCGCTGCTGGACAAGCTCAAGCGCGCGATGCAGGTGCCGGCTGATTGCGACGTGCTGCTGGGCAATGGGTCGGACGAATTGATCAGCCTGATCGCGACCGCGTGCGCGAAGCCGGGTGCCAAGCTCCTGGCGCCGGTGCCCGGCTTCGTGATGTACGCGATGTCGGCCAAGCTCGCCCATTTGGAATTCGTGGGTGTGCCGCTGAATGCCGATCTGACGCTGGATGGGAGCGCGATGCTGGAGGCCGTTGCTGTGCACCAGCCCGCGGTGATCTATCTGGCCTACCCGAACAATCCGACCGGCACGCTGTTTGACGACGCGGATCTCGAGCGGGTCGTGCGCGCGGCCAACCGGTCGCTGGTGGTCATCGACGAAGCATATCAACCATTCGCGCAGCGCAGCTGGATGTCGCGAGCCGGCGAGTTCGACAACGTGGTGGTCATGCGCACCGTCTCCAAGCTGGGCCTGGCCGGTATCCGGCTCGGCTATCTGGTCGGTTTGCCAGCCTGGATCAACGAACTCGACAAGGTGCGTCCCCCCTACAACACCAACGTGCTGACGCAGGCGACCGTCGATTTTATGCTCGATCACCTAGAAGTGCTCGATGCGCAGGCCGCTGAGTTGCGTGCCGAGCGGGCGCGACTTGCCGAGGCGATCGGCGCGTTGCCTGGTGCTCACGTGTTTCCGAGTGCGGGGAACTTCCTGCTGGTGCGCGTGCCAGATGCCGCTGCGGTGTTCGACGCGTTGCTCGGTGCACGGATTCTGATCAAAAACGTGAGTAAAATGCATCCATTGCTGGCTGAGTGCGTGCGGATCACGGTCAGCACGCCGGATGAGAATGCACAATTGCTGGCTGCGTTGAGCAATGTGCTGGTTTGATCGCATGCGAGTCGCCGTTTAACTTTTCCGCCATTTTCAGGAATATTCATGCGTATTGCGGAAGTCGTGCGCAACACGAGCGAAACGCAAATCCGGGTCAAGGTCAATCTGGACGGCACCGGCCAGCAAAAGCTGAACACCGGGGTGCCGTTTCTCGATCACATGCTGGATCAAATTGCCCGCCACGGCTTGATTGATCTCGAGGTCAACGCGCTCGGCGACTGGCACATAGACGACCACCATACGGTCGAGGACACCGGCATTACGCTGGGCCAGGCTGTCGCCAAGGCGATCGGTGACCGTAAGGGCATTCGCCGCTACGGTCACGCGTACGTACCGCTGGACGAAGCATTGTCCCGCGTCGTCATTGATTTTTCTGGACGCCCGGGACTGGAGTTTCATATCCCGTTTACGCGCGCGCGGATCGGCAACTTCGATGTCGATCTAACGATCGAGTTTTTCCGCGGCTTCGTCAATCATGCCGGCGTCACGCTGCATATCGACAACTTGCGCGGCTTGAATGCGCATCACCAGGTCGAGACCGCGTTCAAAGCGTTCGGCCGGGCGCTGCGCATGGCCGCCGAGATCGATGAGCGCGCGGCTGGACAGATCCCGTCAACCAAGGGCAGCCTGTAGAACACGTTGCCACCGTTGCTCAACCGCGCGTTGCCGGAGATCAGGCCGGCGAGCACATTATCTCTTTCTTCGGCATTTCGATGGCGTCGCTTGGGCAACGCGCGCAGCACCGCCGAGGAGCGCGATGAGGCCAAGGTGAAGAACAGCGTGGCCGTCTTGCCGCTGGCGATTCCGTTGCTGACGGGGCCGGGGACGATCAGTACCGTCATCGTGTATGCGAACAAGTCGCACTACTGGTGCGAGTTGCTCGAACTGATTGAAAATACTGCTACCGGTACTCAGGTAGCAGGCGAACAGCGCGCGGGGCGGGTGGCGCGACCACCCCGCGCGGTTTTGGGAAGGATGTGTATCAGAAGCGGGTCTGCATGAAAACTTCGATAGCGATTGTCGACTACGGAATGGGCAACCTGCGCTCGGTCTGGCAGGCGATGTTGCACGCCGCACCACAGGCCGACGTGCAAGTGGTTAGCGACGTGCACAAGGTGCGCGCCGCGCATCGCGTGGTGCTGCCCGGACAAGGGGCGATGCGCGATTGCATGGCGTCGCTGGCCGCCTCGGGGCTGCAGGACGCGGTGCTGGAGGCGACACGCACTAAGCCGGTCCTGGGCGTGTGTGTGGGCGAGCAAATGCTGTTCGACTGGAGCGAGGAGGCTGATACGAAGGGCCTGGGCGTGCTGGGCGGCAAGTGCATGCGTTTTCAACTGGGTAGCAAGCTGCAGGACGACGGCTCGCGCTTCAAGGTGCCGCAGACGGGCTGGAACCGGGTGCGGCAGACTCGGTTCCACCCGCTGTGGGATGGCATCGCCGACCAGAGCTTCTTCTATTTCGTGCACAGCTATTATGTGGTACCCGACGACGCGTCTGACACCGTGGGTGAAACCGTGTACGGCGCGCCGTTTACGTCCGCGGTAGCACGGGATAACATTTTTGCCACGCAGTTCCATCCCGAAAAAAGCGCGGAAGTGGGGTTGCGGCTGTATCGCAATTTTGTCCGGTGGGATCCATGATGATTGCCGGTATCTGGTATCTGGTATCTGGTATCTGGTATCTGGTATCTGGTATCTGGTATCTGGTATCTGGTATCTGGTATCTGGTATCTGGTATCTGGTATCTGGTATCTGGTATCCGGTATCCGGTATCCGGTATCCGATGTTCGGTGTTCGGTGTTCGGTGTTCGGTGGCGCGCAGCCTTCGGCACTGGGTCGTGCGCCGGCCGGGGCCGCCTTACAACTTGTACTAAACTAGCAAAGACCTGCCGTCACACCGCAACGTGGTGGCAGCCCAATGAATTTCTTACTCCAGACTGACACGCGATAGTTATGTTGCTCATCCCGGCCATCGACCTCAAGGACGGTCAATGTGTGCGCCTGAAGCAAGGCGATATGGACCAGGTGACGGTCTTTTCCGAGGACCCGGCGGCCATGGCCCGTCATTGGGTGGATAACGGTGCGCGTCGGCTTCATCTGGTCGACCTGAACGGCGCGTTCGCCGGCAAGCCGAGGAACGAAGATGCGATTTGCTCAATCATCGCCGAGGTCGGTGATGAGATTCCTGTGCAGCTCGGTGGCGGGATTCGCGACCTCAATACGATCGAGCGGTACCTGGACGATGGACTGTCGTATGTGATCATCGGTACGGCCGCGGTGAAGAACCCGGGATTCCTGCGGGATGCGTGCAGTGCATTCGGCGGCCATATCATCGTTGGGCTGGACGCGAAGGACGGCAAAGTGGCCACGGACGGCTGGAGCAAGCTGACCGGGCACGAGGTGATCGACCTGGCGCGCAAGTTTGAGGATTACGGCGTCGAGGCGATCGTCTATACCGATATCGGCCGCGACGGTATGTTGCAGGGAATCAACATCGAAGCGACCGTGCGTCTCGCGCAGGCGGTCAAGATTCCGGTGATCGCCAGTGGCGGGCTGTCTAACCTGGCCGACATCGACGCGCTGTGCGCCGTCGAGGACGAGGGGATCGAGGGTGTGATTTGTGGGCGCGCGATCTATTCCGGCGAACTCAATTTCACGGCTGCGCAGAACCTTGCCGATTCGCTGCGCGAGTCCAGCGCCTGAGGCTGCGGCGCGCGCCGTGGGTCGGCTGCCCGGGCGCCGCCGTCGCGCTGGCCCCACGCGTTTCACTTTTCAGCACCTACTTTCATGGCTTTACCGAAACGCATCATTCCGTGTCTTGACGTGACCGCCGGACGGGTCGTCAAAGGCGTCAATTTCGTCGAACTGCGCGACGCCGGCGATCCGGTCGAGATCGCGCGGCGCTACGACGAGCAGGGGGCTGACGAACTCACGTTCCTGGACATTACCGCGACGTCCGACGGGCGCGACTTGATCCTGCCGATCATCGAGTCGGTTGCCGCGCAGGTGTTCATCCCGCTGACGGTCGGCGGTGGCGTGCGCACCGTCGAGGACGTACGGCGGCTGCTCAACGCAGGCGCTGACAAAGTCAGTGTCAATTCCACCGCGGTGGCCAATCCGCAGTTCGTCCGCGACGTAAGCGAGCGCTACGGTTCGCAGTGCATCGTCGTTGCGATTGACGCGAAGCAGGTCGGCGATTCGCATGAGGCGCCACGTTGGGAGGTGTTTACGCACGGTGGCCGCAAGGCGACTGGGCTTGACGCCGTACAATGGGCGTGTCGGATGGCGCAGTTCGGAGCCGGCGAGATCTTGCTGACCAGCATGGACCGGGACGGTACCAAAAGTGGATTTGATCTGGCGCTCACGCGCGCGGTATCGGACGCGGTGTCGGTGCCAGTCATTGCCTCGGGCGGCGTGGGCTCGCTGCAGCATCTGGCTGACGGGGTCACCGATGGCCGTGCGGACGCGGTATTGGCTGCCAGCATTTTCCACTATGGCGAATACACGGTCGGCGACGCGAAGCAGTTCATGGCCGAACGTGGCATTGCAGTGAGGCAGTAATGGACGGCAACGACTGGCTGGACAAGGTGAAATGGGACGCGAACGGCCTGGTGCCGGTGATCGCGCAGGAAGCGTCGAGCAACGATGTATTGATGTTCGCGTGGATGAACCGCGAAGCATTGGCCAAGACCATCGAGCTGGGGCGTGCCGTCTACTTTTCCCGCTCGCGTAACAAACTGTGGTTCAAGGGCGAGGCGTCCGGCCATGTGCAGCACGTGCGCGAAGTGCGGCTGGACTGCGACGAGGATGTCGTGCTGTTGAAGGTCGAGCAGGTATCCGGCATTGCTTGCCATACCGGCCGGCATTCGTGTTTTTTTCAGAAATTTGAAGGCACCGTGGACGACGGCGGCTGGATATCGGTCGCCCCCGTCCTGAAGGATCCGGAAAGCATCTATTCATGACCCACCCTACTCAACCTATGCTGTACGGGACGGCTGACGCCAGGCGTGCGCGGGACGTGAACGACACCCCGCGCGACGTGTTGTTGCGGCTGGCGGCGACGATTGACGGCCGCAAGGGGGGCGATCCCGAAGCCTCTTATGTCGCGCGACTGTTCCACAAGGGCGACGACGCGATTCTGAAAAAGATCGGCGAGGAGGCCACCGAAGTTGTGATGGCGGCCAAGGACGCGCGCCACGAGGGCTCGAGCGCGACGCTGGTGAACGAGGTGGCCGACCTGTGGTTCCATTGTCTTGTCATGTTGTCGCATTATGGTGTCGGGCCCAATGACGTGCTGGCCGAACTGCAACGCCGCGAGGGCCTATCGGGCATTGAGGAAAAGGCGTTGCGCAAGCGGCGCGAGCGCGAACAGGATGGTGATTGAGCCATGCGGCAGTGCTGCGGAGCGATGCGATGAATGATCCGTTAGATGACAACGAGCGTGCGGTGCGCATGGCCCAGCGTGCGCCGCTGGACGAACAGCGGCTGCGCTCGCTCAGAACGCTTACCCATCTGTTGTACGCGCTCTACGCGTTGGTGTGGTTCACTGGCGGCGTGTCGGCCCTGATTGCTGTCATCGTCAACTACGTCAAGCGTGACGATGTCGCCCACACGCCGTACGCCGCGCATTTCGATTGGCAGATTCGCACCTTCTGGTGGGGATTGGTGTGGGGCGGCGTGGGTTTCGTCACGATGGTGATTGTGATCGGTTTCGCCATCTGGTTCGCCGCCGGCGTTTGGGTACTTTACCGGATCATCAAGGGATGGCTGTATCTGAACGACAACAAGCCGTTGCCGGTGCGGGCGGCGGCATGACGGTGGGCTGACTGGAGACGTGATATGACGCAATCCGACTGTATCTTTTGCAAGATTGCCAGCGGCGAGTTGCCGAGCAAAAAGGTGTTCGAGAACGACGAATTCGTCGCGTTCCACGATCTGCGGCCGGCAGCTGCCGTGCACGTGCTGGTCATTCCTCGAAAACATATCGAAACACTGTCCCATTGCACGGAAGAAGATGCACCGCTGCTTGGTAGAATGGCAATATTAGTGGCGCGCCTGGCCGAGCAATTGGGTTGCGCGTACACCGGCGGGCAAACCGGTTTCCGGACCGTGATCAACACCGGGCCGGGCGGCGGGCAGGAGGTCTACCACCTGCACGCGCATATCCTGGCCGGCCCGCGGCCGTGGTTGAGGATGGGCTGATACACCGCACGCATTCGAAATCGGAGAGTTTTTATGGGTTCATTGAGTATTTGGCACTGGTTGGTCGTGCTGTTGATCGTTGCGTTGGTGTTCGGCACGAAAAAGCTGCGCAACATCGGCAGCGACCTCGGCGGTGCGATCAAAGGCTTCAAGGAAGGTATGCGCGACGCGAAAGAGGCTAGCACCGACCCGCACAAGGAACTGCCACGCTCCGATACGATCGATGTCGACGCGAAGGAGAAGGCCGGTTCGCGCGATGCGCGTTGAGCGCGCAGCTCGTGCGCTGTCTGGCTCCCCGCCATGCTCGACTTAGGCCTTAGCAAGATGGCGCTGATCGGCGTCGTGGCGCTGATCGTGATCGGCCCGAAGAAGCTGCCCGGTGTGGCGCGCACTGCGGGCGCATTGTTCGGCCGTGCCCAGCGCTATGTGAACGACGTCAAGGCGGAGGTGATGCGCGAGATCGAGTTGGACGAGTTGCGCAAGATGAAATCCGATTTCGAAGATGCCGCGCGGGATATGCAAACCTCGATTCACGAGCACGTGCAGCAGGCGCAAACCGAGTTGACTGATGCTTGGCGTGACGGCACCGGCCTGAGCACGGACAGTGCCGAGCAAGGTGTCGGCACCGGCACGCCGAATTCGATTTGGCACGACTCGTACAGTGGAGCGGGGCGGACCTCATCGCGCAAAAACTGGCGAGTCCAGCGCACGGCGACGCCGGTGTGGTACAAACGGGTTGCCGCACGCCGTACCCGTGTACAGTCCGGCGCGGCCCGCGTGGCGCGGCATACGCCGCCCAACTTGCGGCGTCCGATCCGTTTCCTGTGATCCGATACCGTTTCCTGTCCACTTTTTTCTCCGTCCCAGGCCGCTGTGAGCGAAGCTCCGCAAAATCCGCAGAAACCAGACACCGAAGAAACGTTTATTTCGCATTTGATCGAGTTGCGCACGCGAGTGATCCGCGCCGCCGTCTCGGTGCTGGTAGTGTTCGTGTCGCTGGTCTATTGGGCGCCGGACATTTTCCGGTTGCTGGCTCATCCGCTGATGGCGAACCTGCCCAAAGGTGGCAAGATGATCGTCACCGACGTCACAGGCTCGTTCTTCGTGCCAATGAAGGTGACGATGCTGGTAGCGTTCGTGATTGCGTTGCCGGTGGTGCTGTACCAGATCTGGGCGTTTATTGCGCCGGGCCTGTACCAACATGAGAAAAAGCTTGTGGTGCCACTAGTTTCGAGCAGCTATGTGCTGTTTCTGTGCGGGATGGCGTTCGCGTATTTCGTCGTTTTTCCGACCGTCTTCCGCGTGATGGCGCACTACAATGCGCCGCTCGGCGCCGAGATGTCGACGGATATCGACAATTACCTGAGCTTCGTGTTGACAATGTTCATCGCGTTCGGCGTGACATTCGAAGTGCCGATCGTCGTCGTGCTGCTCGCGAAGCTGAATTGGGTGACGGTGAAGAAGCTCAAAGAAGTGCGCCCGTACGTAATCGTCGGCGCGTTCGTGGTCGCCGCCATCGTGACGCCGCCCGACGTTTTCTCCCAACTCATTCTCGCGGTGCCGCTGGTCGTGCTATACGAACTCGGGATCATTGCGGCACGGCTGCTGGTCACGGGACAGCCGGACAGCGAGCCCCGAAGCGAAGAGGCAAAATAGCGGCGCGGGCGGGTCGTGCGCCCCTTTCTGCTGAGCGCCGCGCGGCGCCACCCGTCACTCATCGTCGTCGCCGTTGTCCAGCGCTTGCTTGGGTGGCGGCGGGCGCTTGCCGATCGTCACGTCGATGTCCATTTCGTGCGACTTGCGCCACAGGTGCACCTTCGCGACCGTGCCGGGCTGAATCAGCGCGATCACGTTGAGCAGGCTTGTCGTGTCGGTGATGTCCTCATCGTTGACCTTCACGAGGATATCGCCCGGCTTGATACCGGCCTTGTCCGCCGGTCCGCCTCGCAGCACGCCCGCCACGATCGCTCCCGATTTTTGCTGCAGACTGAACGATTCCGCGATTTCCGGCGTCACGTCTTGAGGCTCGACGCCGATCCAGCCGCGCGTGACCGTGCCCGTCGTGATGATGCTCTCAAGCACGCTGCGCGCCGTGGACACTGGAATGGCAAAGCCGATTCCCAGCGAGCCACCGCTGCGCGAATAAATCGCGGTATTGATGCCGAGCAAGTTGCCGTTCACATCGACCAGTGCGCCGCCGGAATTGCCCGGGTTGATCGGCGCATCGGTCTGAATAAAGTTCTCGAACGTGTTGATCCCTAGGTGATTGCGTCCAAGCGCGCTGATAATGCCCATCGTCACTGTCTGGCCGACCCCGAACGGATTGCCGATCGCCAACACGACGTCGCCCACGCGCGCATTCTCCATCCGTCCGAGCGTAATCGTTGGCAGATTGGGTAGATTGATCTTGAGCACCGCCAGATCCGTTTCCGGGTCCACGCCGATCATTTTCGCGTTCGCCGTGCGCCCGTCAGCCAACGCAACCTCAATCTCGTCGGCGCCGTCCACCACGTGCTGGTTCGTTAGAATGTAGCCCTCCGAGCTCACAATGACGCCGGAGCCGAGGTTGGACGCGGGCTCCTGGCGTTTTCGCTCGTAATTGCGATCGCCGAAGAAATAGCGGAACAGTGGGTCATTGGCGCGCGGATCCGGCATCTGAGCGCCGTCCTTGCTGGAAAATACGTTGACCACCGCCGGCATTGCGCGCTGGGCGGCGTCTGCATAGGATGTGACCAGTCCGCGGCCCGCGATGCCCGGGGCGACCTCCTGCAGCGCGACGATCGGGGACGCCAGCTGTTGCCCGAGGTTACCTTGGCGCTGCAGCCAGTGCGGCTTGAGCGTCGCGACGATGAACATCAACGCGAGCAGTACCGTCACCGCCTGCGCAAAGAACAGCCAAAAGCGTCTAAGCATTTGAACTTATGGGGCCTGCATGGATCGAAATGAACTTGAATTGTACTTGAACGGGTTGCTCGAAACGTCGCGGTTCCGGGACTATTGCCCCAACGGCTTGCAGGTTGAGGGCCGTCGCCGGATCGAGAGGGTGGTCACCGGCGTGACCGCTTGCGCGGCGTTGCTCGAGGCGGCGATCGACTGGAAAGCTGATGCGGTGCTCGTACATCACGGGTATTTTTGGAAGAACGAAGCGCCGCAAATCACGGGCCAAAAGTATCGGCGACTGCGCCTTCTGATCCAGAATGACATCAACCTGTTGGCTTACCATCTGCCGCTGGATGCTCACGCGGAATTGGGCAACAACGCGCAACTCGGTGCGCGGATGGGCTGGCTGGCCGACGCACGGTTCGGTGACAATGATCTCGGCTTCATCGCCACGCTGCCGATGCCCACGTCGCTGTCGCATCTGGCCGCACAGGTCGGCAATACGCTTGGGCGCGCGCCGCTCGTGCTCGGCGATCCCGATCGCAAGTTGCGCCGTGTTGCGTGGTGCACCGGCGCCGCGCAAGGCTATTTCGACGATGCGATTCGGGCCGGTGCCGATGTCTACCTAAGCGGTGAAGTATCCGAGCCCACCACCCACTTGGCGGCGGAGTCTGGCGTGGCGTATGTGTCGGCCGGCCACCATGCGACCGAACGTTACGGCGTGCAGGCCATCGGGGCCCTTTTGGCCGACACATTCGGCTTGGAACATCTGTTTATCGACATCGATAATCCGGTCTAGTTGGGCTGCGTCGATATCTGCACCGGCAAACTCGCATGCATCGGCGAGGAGCGAATGATGCGGCGTATTGTCGCACCCGTGCCGTGCCGTGCCGTGCCGTGCCGTGCCGTGCCGTGCCAGGGGTGGTATGTATGCACCGCCGCAGACCGCGTCGCTCGCCTTCGGCACATCACGTCCCCGCACCAGACACATCACACCGCCGGGTTGAGCCTACCATGGAGTGTGCGTCAGTCGCCGCGCCCGCGGATCCCGCGCGGCGTCGATTTTGTGATTTTGTTAAGTATTTGCTTAATTCTAGATGTCGCGCTGTGCGAATCGGTGTCGCCAAACCCTTGCGTAGCAAGCTTTTACGCGGCAGGCTGTAACCAAGGCTTGTAAATGGCGGCTACATTCCCGCACACTATAAGTGGAGAGCCGAAGGAAGACTGGAGTCCAACCAAGAAGTGGGGCGTGTGATGCGAGACAAGGAAGACAATCGCGTCGATGGCAGCCGCCGTACCTGGCTGATAGCGACGTCAGTAGCAGGTGGAGTGGGGAGCATGACAACCCTGGTGCCGTTTGCTGCATCGCTGGCACCGTCCGAAAAGGCCAGGGCCGCAGGCGCGCCGGTCGAAGTGGACATCAGTGCGCTGAAACCCGGCGAGATGATGACCGTTGCATGGCGCGGCAAGCCTGTGTGGATCATCAATCGTACCGAGCAGATGTTGGCCGAGGTCATCAAGGCCGATGGCGAGGTCGCCGATCCGCATACCCAGAATCCCTTTTCGATCCCGCTCCCCGAGTACTGCCAGAACGAATACCGCTCCCGTCCGGAGCACAAGAACATCCTCGTGCTCGTGGGCATCTGCACGCACCTGGGCTGTTCGCCGAGCCCGCGCTTTTCGCCAGGTCCCCAGCCGAACCTGCCGGCCCACTGGCCGGGCGGTTGGCTGTGTCCGTGCCATGGCTCGACCTTTGACTTGGCCGGCCGCGTGTTCAAGAATAAGCCCGCACCGCAAAATCTCGATGTACCGCCGTTCATGTTCAAGACGGCCACGCAGCTCGTGATTGGCCAGGACGAGAAGGGAGAGGCGTAAATGGCGACGACGGACAATCCTGATGAAGGCACGGGCCTGCTCGGCTGGATCGATCGCCGCTTTCCGCTGAGTTCCACCTGGAAGGCGCACGTATCCGAGTACTACGCGCCAAAAAATTTCAACTTCTGGTATTTCTTCGGCTCACTGGCCCTGCTCGTGTTGGTGATCCAGATCGTCACTGGCATCTTCCTGGTGATGAACTACAAGCCCGACTCGCAGCTGGCGTTTGCGTCGGTCGAGTACATCATGCGCGAAGTGCCGTGGGGCTGGCTGATTCGGTACATGCATTCGACCGGCGCATCGATGTTTTTCGTCGTCGTCTATCTACATATGTTCCGGGGGCTGCTGTATGGCTCCTATCGCAAGCCGCGCGAACTGGTGTGGATCTTCGGCTGCCTGATCTTCCTGTGCCTGATGGCCGAAGCGTTCTTCGGCTATTTGTTGCCATGGGGCCAGATGTCGTTCTGGGGCGCGCAGGTCATCGTGAACTTATTCTCCGCAATTCCGTTCATCGGTCCGGACCTGTCGCTGTGGATCCGTGGCGACTACGTCGTATCGGATGTCACGTTGAACCGCTTTTTTGCGTTTCACGTGATCGCGATTCCGCTGGTGCTGATCGGTCTGGTCGTTGTTCACATCATCGCGCTGCATGAAGTCGGCTCGAACAACCCCGATGGCATCGAGATCAAGGCCAAGAAAGATGCAAACGGCATTCCGCTGGATGGCATCCCGTTCCATCCGTACTACTCGGTGCACGACTTTTTTGGCGTCTGCGTCTTTCTGCTCGTGTTCTGCGCGATCATCTTCTTCGCACCCGAGATGGGCGGCTATTTCCTCGAGGCGAACAACTTCGTGCCGTCCGACCCACTCAAGACGCCGACCGAAATTGCACCGGTCTGGTACTTCACCGCGTTCTACGCGATGCTGCGCGCGACGACGGACGACTTCAAGATCGTGTTGATGATCGTAGCCGGGTTGCTCGGCGTGCTTGGCTTGATCAAGGCCCGCGGGGGGGTGAAGAAGATTGGCTCGGTCGTGGCTGCCGTGCTCGTGATCCTCGCGATGATCAGCACCCAGGCCAAGTTCTGGGGCGTTATCGTCATGGGCGGCGCCGTTCTCACGCTGTTTTTCCTGCCGTGGCTCGATTGTAGCCCGGTCAAATCCATCCGCTATCGTCCGGGCTTTCATCGATTCTTCTATGGGATCTTCGTCGTCGTCTTTCTGACACTGGCCTTTCTCGGCACGCGGCCTCCCTCCCCGGCCGCGACCGTGATCGCGCAGGCTTGCACGCTAGTGTATTTCGCATTCTTCCTTGGGATGCCGTTCTGGACTCGCCTGGGCACATTCAAGCAGCCGCCCGAGCGCGTGACCTTCAAGCCGCATTGAACGCGGGAATCGGACGCGAACGGAGAATACCGATGAAGAAATGGCTTTCGATACTTGCGCTGCTGATAGCGGCGCTGGCTGCCACGTTGGGCGTGGCCCGTGCCGAGGAGGATATCGTTCTCGATCGCGCGCCGGACCGCACCAACAATCTCGCGTCGCTGCAACATGGCGCGCAGTTGTTTGTGAACTACTGTCTGAGCTGCCACAGCGCGAGCATGCTGCGCTATAGCAAGCTGCAGTCGATCGGCATTTCGCACAAGGCAATCGAGGACAACCTGTTATTTAGCGGCGGCAAGATCGGTGACACGATGACCGTTGCGATGCGCCCGGCCGATGCGCAGGAGTGGTTTGGCGTCGCGCCGCCAGACTTGTCGCTCGAGGCGCGCGCGCGAGGCGTGGACTGGTTGTACACGTACTTGCGCACGTTCTATCGCGACCCAACGCGGCCGACTGGGTGGAACAACCTCGCGTTCCCGAATGTCGGAATGCCCCATGTACTGTGGCAACTGCAGGGCGTGCGCGACGCGAAATTCATTGAACATAAAGGTGAGAACGGTGAGGTGACGCACCAGTTCGACGGCTTTACCCAGGTAACCAACGGGACGCTTGCGCCGATAGACTATGATTCGTCTGTCGCCGACCTTGTCTCCTACCTTGCCTGGATGTCAGAGCCGGCACGCAAAACGCGCGAGCGCATAGGCGTGTGGGTGCTGCTGTTTCTCGGCGTGCTGACCCTGTGCGCCTGGAGACTCAACGCCGCGTACTGGAAAGATATCAAGTAAACACACCGTTAGCGGTGTGGGGCTGGCAGCGAAGAAGACCGGCATGGGGTGGTCTTCTCAGCACGGGCCCTTCGGTTTTTTGAGGAAAGTAAAAATGATGGTTTTGTATTCCGGCACCACTTGTCCATTCTCCCAGCGTTGCCGGTTGGTGCTGTTCGAAAAAGGCATGGACTTTGAGATCCGCGATGTTGACCTGTTCAACAAACCGGAGGACATTTCGGTGATGAACCCGTACGGGCAGGTGCCGATCCTCGTGGAGCGCGATCTGATCCTGTACGAGTCGAATATCATCAACGAGTATATCGACGAGCGTTTCCCCCATCCGCAATTGATGCCTGCCGATCCGGTCCAGCGTGCCCGTGCACGGCTGTTCCTGCTCAACTTTGAGAAAGAGCTGTTCGTGCACGTTGGCACGCTCGAGAATGAGAAGGGCAAGACCGCCGAGAAAGCGCACGAGCGCGCGCGTGCGGCGATTCGAGACCGGTTGACGCAACTGGCACCGATTTTTGTCAAGAACAAGTACATGCTGGGCGAAGAATTCTCGATGCTCGATGTCGCGATCGCGCCGTTGTTATGGCGCCTAGACCACTACGGCATCGAACTATCCAAGAATGCAGCGCCGCTGATGAAATATGCGGAACGCATTTTTAGCCGGCCTGCCTATATCGAGGCGTTGACGCCATCCGAGAAGGTGATGCGTCGTTAAGCGGCGGCGGGCTTGCGTCCCCAGCCGTCACTGCTTGCCGGTGTGGCGCCCGTGTGTCGGGCGCGACGCGTCGGCAGTTCAAGGAACAATAATGCAAGAGATTTCCACTAAGCCCTACTTGTTGCGTGCGCTCTATGAGTGGTGCACGGATAATGGATTTACGCCGCATATCGCGGCGAAGGTCGATAACCGCACGCGCGTACCTCGGCAATTCGTGCGTGACGGCGAAATCGTGCTCAACATCAGCTTCGATGCGACCAGCCAGTTGCAAATGGGCAACGACGTGATTGAATTCCTCGCGCGCTTCTCCGGCAAGTCGCACAAGATCGAGGTGCCGGTGGGCAATATTCTGGCGATTTATGCGCGCGAGAACGGGCAGGGAATGGCGTTCCCGGTCGAGGGGATTCCGCAGGAGCCGGTTGAAGGCGCGCCGGAATTCGAGGCGCTCGCGGCAGATGAATTTTACGATATGACGCCGCAGGAGAAGCAACGCGTGCTGCGTGAGCGCGTGTTGCAGCAGGCGGAACAGAGCGGGTCGGCCGCGGTCGGCCGTGAGGCGCAGCGCGGGCAGCACGCAGAGAGTCCGAGTGTGCAAGGGCCCGATGCCGGCGAGGCCGCGGGTGAGAGTCGGAAGGACAGTAGTCGCAAGCATCTGAAAGTGATCAAATGATTTTTTGCCGCAGACTAGCGGCTGTAGTATACTATATGGCTATGCCGGCTTAGCTCATCTGGTAGAGCAGTTGATTTGTAATCATCAGGTGGCGGGTTCGAGTCCTGCAGCCGGCACCAATACTGACGCGGGTCCCAGCGAATGGGGCCCGCTTTTTTTGTTCTACAAAATTAATTTTGCTGGCAAGACGGAGGCCGCGTAGCGCGCTCCGAAGGGTCAACTGGTAGTTAAGCATTTCACGCCGATCGGTGCTGCACGACTCGCCAACAACAAGAAGCTGCCGCCAGTTACCATCCCAGCCGATGGAAGAGGGCTGACCATGCAGAGAGTGCCCCCGTCACCGGCCGATCGGCGATTGAATAAGAGCACGGCTGAGTTGGCGATGCGATAACGCCCATCTTGGCGAGACGAAAAGGTTGACGCACACTTGACAAGCTTGCCTACTAGGCGAAGCAGGACCGTATCAGCCGGCAATGAGCGCGACAGCGCCAAGCGTGGCAAAGAAACTCTTGTTAGCTGAGCTACAACCACGCGTATTTACACACGTCGCTTGCAAACAAAATTGTGTCGCCGCTGTCTGGGAAACGCCTTTGTGTATTGAGTGTTGGATGGGTGATGGCCTTGTTCGATGATGCTTTTTGTCGCACCTGGATGCGCGTGCGCCGTTTGGCGCTTAGCGTTGCCTTTTTAAAATAACAAGAACGAGCCCAGCGAGTAGAAGACCCCAATACCGTGGCAATAGCCAGAGGATAGGCCGATTTTGACTTCAATACAGCCGCGCAGCGAGTTTTGGCGGGCAATCTTTGCTCTACCTTGTTAACGCGCCAAATTCAAGATGACCGACTTTGTACATGCGTTATCAGCAAGGGTTCAGAAAACCGTTCACTTACGTGTTATAAAGTCGGCGTAATCCTATTCGTATCCGCCTGGGTGGCCATGCGACATTAGGCTATCGTGCGTGCAGTATCGCTTCGCGCTGCGCTCTTCTCACTTTTTGCTAAGCTTGCCGATGGACTTTGATCTAAACGCCACTTTGAACACGCAGGCCGCCATTTACGCGAGCGACGAACAAGCCCGCCCACAGCCTACGGCTGCACCGCCCACGGGCATAAAGCGTTCGGCGAGTCCGGCACCCGACACATCGCTAAAAAAGCCGAAAACTCACACTGCGCTGCCGGTTAACGTGATTTTAACTATTGCGGATCATTTGCCGGCTAAGGATATCCCTGCGTTTTCACTACTGGACAAGCGCACTTATCACCTAATGGAGGAAAGGCGATGGGCCGCGCGCTGTACCAAGCAAGCACGCAACGTCTGTGATTTTGCGTCGTGGCAACAGCTGATTGAAGATATCGAGCGTATCCAGGCTGGACCGGAACTGCGGGTCGAACCCCTCCTGGCACTCTCTACACGATTAATATATTTACCCCCGCAGCAGCGAGTCGAAGCATTCAAACGACTGTTCGTGGCGGCCGAGCATATCCCGGAACAAGGCTTTCGAATACAAAAAAGGTTGCTATTATCCCAGCGCAGTTACACATGCCCGCAAAGCATATTCGATTTTGCCTATGCAATGGCCGAAAGACGTCGACCTGACCAAGAGAATTTCTGGCCCGAGCTGGCCGAGTTGCTTGGGGAGGTGGACTATCGACGCTTCAACTCACAAGCACCTCAGCGTGAAAGGTACCAGGCGTTGCTCAACCGGCTTGCGCACCTAGACCCGTCTGAACAAGCCAAGCTGATCCCCCTATTGGCTGATCGACTGACACTTAGCAGAGGCAATGCCCCCGACTCGGCCTCTTTGGCCTTGCTACAGCAGCTGGCTGCTTCTCAGCGAGGCAGCGCCTTGGATGCTGCTATACGGGATTCGCCCGAAGCAGAGCAGGCCGTCAGGCGCTACGCAGCATTGGCTGACCCAAGACTTAACGAAAGCAATATTCTTTCGGCCTATGTGGCCTTGCTGCAGCAAACACAATCGCTGCCCCCTTCTCAGCAAGGCGCATCGGTCGGCGCGTTGGCCGCTGCTACACGGGTTTTGCCCGAAGCAGAGCGTGCCGTGCGCTATGCAGAAATGCGACAACTGGCGTTATCGCTTTCGGACGAGCAACTGGGAATGGCGCTACGCCGTCTTCCACTAAGTTTAATTGGATTGCCACCCGAGCAACACGCGCACGAACTTCAATTACTGGAGCCTGCGCTACTGCGCGTGCTGCCCGCGCAGCGTGTGCAGGCCGCCCTCGGCCTACTGGAATGTAGTCCCTATCTGAATGACGTGCTCTCAAAGCAAGTATGGCAGCGTGCGCTGCAGCTGCTTGATGGCAGCAGTGAAGCGGAATTATTGGAGTTGTTTAGTGATTCAAGGCTCATGTCCGCCATAGAGTACTCAATGCATGGTGGAAAACGAAGCGATGCCGTCAATGAAATTTTGGCTTTTGTGGAACGTAACCACGTCACTGAGCCCACTCGTGCAATGATATTTGCGCATATGCCTTTATTATGTTCGGCCATGGGGACCATAGGGCGTCATCAGGTCGCACTCGCCCTACTGCGATATAGTTACCAGTTGGATGACATGCGCTCAAAGCAGGTATGGCAGCTTATGCTACGGCTGTTTAACGGCTACGTTGCAACGGAAATACTGGACGTGCTGAGCAAGGCAAGACAAGAGGGCGTGACAACCGCAATGAGCGACCAGAAATGGCAAGATGCCGTCAACGAAATCACGGCTTTTACGGAACGCAGCCGCCTCAATAAGTCCAGTCGTGCAACAATACTCGCGCATATACCGTGGTTACGCAACCCTAATTTGGAGCGGCCTAGGCAGCAGCGGCTAGAGTTGGAGACGAGGGGTAACGAGTGCCAACTGCGTGCCGAACATCTTCCCTTCTACCATAGGCCACAATAGGTTCGTCACCAGCCTCGGCTTATAACGGGCAGCGCTAGAACCGCAATGGCACGAATTGCGGTGTGCTCAAGACCGGGCAGCTGCCCGCCTGCGATAAACTGAACACCGTGGGGATTGGCCGTCGTCGCTAGCAGATTCACACAAAGTGTGAAAAAACTAATGTACTTCAGCGTTAACATCTCGTTTCCAGTATTGCCGCGCTTACCGGGTAGGCGTAACTTGCATGCCACGCTTGCGGACATAGTGTTCTGTCATCGCCACGCTGCCATGCCCCAGTAACGATTGCGCTGCACGTAGATCGGTCGCACTTTCCTTGTCCGTCCCCGCCTTCGCCCGTAGGTCTCTAAACTGAAAGTCTTTTTTATCAATGCCTGCTACGTCGCGGGCGCGATCGAAGCGAAAGCGCAGTGCGGCCTGCCCGAGCGGGCGTCCATACTCATCGACAATCAAACGCGTTGAGCGTGGGTTGTGCGTTCTTTTCCGGGCGGCTAACCGATTGAGCAGTGCGGAAAGCTCACCCACGATTTGGATGCGCAGGGTAAGCGTTGCGTCTTCACCGTCTGTTCGTGAAGAGCGGAAAGCGGCAATCTGATTCCCACCAGATCTGACTTGCTCCCCGAGATTAGTACGGTGACGGTGTAGAGTCCATTCTGAAAAGGAGTGGTCGTGAAGAAACGATTCACCGAAGAACAGATTATTGGCGTGCTGAAGGAAGGCGAGGCAGGCCTGAAGCCGCCGTAGCCTTGCTAGCCAGCGCAAGGTCGCCCGTAAGCTTTGGCCCTCCTGATGCGCCAAGTCTAGCCTCAGGTGTGCTATCATAGTGCACGGCTGAGGAAGTGTATGGCAAAGGTTAAAGAAATTTTGTTGGAGCAAGAACGCTTCGAACTCAAGGCCAAGTCCGGTGGCGGTCTTTTAAGTTATGAAGTATGGGGATGCAGAGAAGCGGGGCGCAACGTGGTGACGCGTTACAACTTGGCTTACATTAATCATGAAATTTATCCACGTGATAATGGTCGGGTTTTGGGTTTCGATAATGCCCACGGCTATCATCACCGGCATTATATGGGGGCAGTTGAGCCAGTCGAGTTTGAGAGTTACGAAGCCACGCTGGATCGCTTTCAACAAGAATGGCAGGATATTATTTTTCAGTATAGGAAGGTAAAACGATGACTAAGGTTGTTGTTCGTACAGGTGATATTGCAGGTTTTTTCGAGCGTGCCCGGGGGGCAGCGCGCCGCGCCGATGCTGGTAAGGTGTTCCCCGAGAAAATTACCTTGTCGTTCGAGGACCCGCAACGGATGTTCACCGTGCTCTCCGAAGCACGGCGGCGTTTAATGCACGAGATTATTAGCGAACCTCAGACTATCGCTGAACTCTCGCGCCGGTTACATCGTGAGCGTACCGCAGTCACAAAGGACGTGCGTATGCTGGAAAAGGCCGGCTTGGTTGTATCACAACGGCAAGCCAATCCTGGCCACGGCGTTCAAAAGCTGGTGCGCTCGGTAGCACCTAAAATTGAAATGGTCGCCACGCTTAACTAAACGTAAGCCGCTGTGGCGAGGCGATGGACCGGCGCGCACGGTGGACGCATCACCCTATTTTACCAGAGTGGGCTGGGTAATCTCCCCGTTTTCCACGGGGTTCAGAAGTAGAAACTATGCGGCCATGGCCAGCCGCTGTTTTGGCGTCAATCCGCCCAAGGCCATGTTCGGGCGATCGTGATTGTCAGTCCACATCCAGTCGGTCGCGAAACGCTGGACGTGCTCCAGGTCCTTCCAGTGGTACTGCGACAGCCATTCGTAGCGCACCGTCCGGTTGAATCGCTCGACATACGCATTGTGCTGAGGCTTACCCGGCTGGATGTAGTCGAGCTTGATGCCGTATTGCCGGGCCCATTCGGTGATCGTCGCGCTCAGGTACTCGGGCCTGTTGTCACACCGAATCGCCTTTGGCCGGCCACGCCAACTGATGATCTGCCGCAGCGCACGGAGCACCCGCTGCGAGGGCAGCGAGAAGTCGATCTCGATGCCGAGCGCTTCGCGGTTGAAGTCGTCGATCACGTTAAACAGTCGGATGCTGCGTCCGTCGGTCAGTGGGTCGTGCATGAAGTCCATCGACCAGAGCTGGTTGACGGCAGTGGGCACCGACAGCGGTTCCGGAACCTGCCGGACTAGCCGCTTGCGTGGCTTGATCCGCAGGTTCAACTCCAGTTCGCGATAGATCCGGTACACGCGCTTGTGATTCCAGCCGAAACCCTTCACATTGCGCAGGTACAGGAAGCACAGCCCAAAGCCCCAGTTCCGGTGGTTGTCGATCAGGCGCAGCAGCCAGTTCGCAATCTCCTCGTTCTCGGCATTGCGCAGGCCGGCGTACCGATAGCAGCTCTGGCTGATCCCAAACGCCTCACATGCCAGCCGGATCGATATGCCTCGGCTGGACACCGCGTGCATGGCTATCTCGCGCCGGCGAGATGGCCTCAGTCCTTTTTTGCGAGTGCCTCCGAAACGATTTCGGCCTTGATCTTCTCTTCGACGTACATTTTACGCAGCCGGGCATTCTCGGCCTCCAGTTTCTTCATCCGCGCAATCAGCGACACGTCCATGCCACCGTACTTCGAGCGCCACTTGTAGAACGTCGCTGTGCTAATGCCCAGCTCTCGGCACAGATCCGGTACCGCCAGCCCTGCCTCCACGCGCTTGAGCGCCTCCATGATCTGGCTGTCCGTGAATCTCGACTTTTTCATTGCGTAGAACTCCCTTAACGAGAAATTCTACTTCTGTTCCCACCGGTTTTTTGGGGGGATTACCCTTCATTGACTTTCTCTGGCTTCATTGTCCACCCTATTTGGTATCCGTAAAATTGTCAAAGTCCAATCTGGTACCACCACCGCATCGGTCCACGATCCCACATCATCTTCAGCGTTGATTGCGAGGTTCAGGTTTCTCTCATGCTGTTTTCATAGTGTTCAAGATCTTGGAGCAGACGATCAAAACCACTATACCTCTTACGATTACGTTCGACAAAGGCTATGACCTCGGTTTTGACGTCTTCCCATTGCTGGTCAGAAAAGAGTAAAACCGAATTCCAGTATGGCAATTTAGAAAGTGGAGAAAGTGCGTTGAACACGTCTTTTGTATCGCAGTTGTCAAGTAAACGTAGTGCACGCTGCCACACTTGTTGGGATAGCGCTTCATGTTCGTTTAATCTAATTGTACTCAGTGTCAGCTTAGATACTAATGATGCCCGCTGCGCTGACGGCATGTTTTGGATGGTTTCGTTGCTGCTATCGATCAAGCTTAGTGCACGCTGGACTATTTGCTTGGCTAGCCCTTTGTCGTACAGGTCTGGTGCGTATCTAATAAGCTCAATCGCCGCCAGTGCCCGCTGTTCGGGCAGCACACGTTCAATGATGGGTTCAAGTCGCGGTAGCTCGTATGCTTGTTGCTGAGCTGACGGTAAGTCTAGCACCGCTTGTAACAGATAGCGTAACGTCTCACCTAATTGGTGATCTGGCAGAGACAGCGTTAAGTGCCGTAGATTGGCATAGTATAGAGATATTTGTTCCTCTGACAGCAGCCATAGTTCTCTGGCCAACGCGCCGATCGGCGCGCCGCGGTATGACGCCGGCAAATGTTGCACCCATTGGATCAGCGTTTCGTATAATTCAGTGAGTGTCGTAGCTGTAGGATAGTGGTCGGGATCAAATTCGATTAGCAGTGCGGCCAGTTTTCTGATCAGTTCAGCTTGCTCGGCGGGGCTCAATGCGGGAAGCCGGCTCATAAAAGCCCGATATTCGGTTGCAAACTGCAAAGGGTCAATGGGGAGCTCTCTTCGAACTGATGCAAGGGCGGCCCAGGTGCTACCTTGTCCAGGGCGGCGTCGTTCGGCGTCGGCATAGGCAAACTCATACAACTCGCGTTGCGGTGAAAGACAGGCTATGGATACGATCATGTCTTTTTGTAATTGCAGGCCTCGCATTGGTACACGGCCTGCAGCTTCGAAGACCTGTTGGAATGCTGCTCTCTGTTGCTCTTCAGGCAAACCACTTAACTGCTTCGACAGCGTTTGAAGTGGCTCGGCACGCAGCATCGGCTCCGCACGGATGCGCTCAATTTCAGTGAGTAACCGTTGCACCGATGTGAGATTTGGCACAGGGCCATCGTTGGCGTTTCTGGTGCAAAACCAGCTTAGTCGCCACTCTTTGAGTGCGTGGTAGGTCCGTCTGTCTACGGCTGACAGGTTAGGGATGTCGAATAACGACATGTGGGCGGCCACCCGTTGAAGGATTTCAGGCGGCAGGTTATGGTACGTCGTCGGGCGTTGCTGTACGCCAGTATTCGCCCGCGCTGCTAAGCGTGGGGGCAGCGGTGAGGCAGTGGCCGCAGAGCTATGCTGGCTTGGTATCGCATAGACGGCAGCCTGAGCGCTATTAGGCGTGGAAGCGGGATCAAAGTCCATTGTCAACTTTAAAAGAATTGTTAACTTCAGCTAGGTTGGCGGCCGGCAATTAGTCAGCGCTTTGTATTGTAGCTGCCTGGTGTCTTACCTCATACACCTTGATAGCCGCTATAGATATGGAGCTCGTAGGCGTATCCCTTTTATGCCATATAATCCTGATTTCGAACGCCAGATGAAGCTGGCGGAAGAGATCATGCATGACGACCGCGACAGTTTGCGGGCGCTTGCCAAGTGGCCCCTTGGCGATGGATTCGCGCGGACCTGATCTATGCCGTGCATGATCGCCGAAACTACATCGCAAAGACCCGCGCTTACCGGCTAGTCGACACCCGGTTTTGAGGGGCCCATGCGGATGGCTGTGTGCGGGATTTTTATCGTGCCGCTGATAAGTCAGGTTGTTCTGTCGATAGCTGGGTCTGTTTATGCCAAAGATTGGCATAAACACCTTGTCGCCTTAGCAAACTACTATGCGTGCCCGTCTCCACGATCGCACCCTCTTGCATGACTAAAATCAAGTCCGCATGCTGAATGGCCGAAAGTCGGTGCGCAATCACGAGCCGCGTGGTGTGACGATAACGCTCATAGAGATGCTTGAAGATATCGGCCTCCGTGTGTGCATCGAGCGCCGCAGTTGGTTCGTCCAACAGTAGCAAAGGGCTATTGCGCAATAAAGCGCGGGCCAGTCCCACACGTTGTCGTTCACCACCCGACAATTTGTTGCCTCGCTCGCCAATCGGCGTGTCCAGGCCCTGGCTCGCCGCAGCAATAACGGATGTCAGCGCACAGGAATGGATAACTTGTTCAAGTTCCGAATTAGAGGCTTGCGGGCAGGCAAAGCAGATGTTTTCGCGTATCGAGCGATCCAGCAAATGCGCGTCTTGTGTCACATAACTGATCGACTGACGCAACTGCGATTCGGAAAACGATTCGATCGTTTGATCATCGATAAGGATTTGCCCTTCATCGAGCTTATACAGACGCAATAACAGCTTGATGAGCGTAGATTTCCCCGCGCCGCTCGGCCCCACCAGCGCACAGAAGGCGCCAGCAGGAATCGAAAAATTCGCGTGGTGCAATAGTCGTCTACCGCACGGATGGCGAAAGCTGGCGCTGCGAAATTCAATCGACGGTGCTTGCTTGAAGAGGGGAGGACCCAACGGTTCGAAGTGCCATCTAACACGGATAGTGTGCAGCAATTCCGATAGATTAAACAAACCTATCTGAACTTCCCGCACCACATAGCCGAACGTGCTGAGCGGCAAAGTAAATCGCAGCAGGTAACTGTTCAACAGCACGAAATCACCAATGGTGAGCCGGTGTGCCAAGATATCTTGTCCTGCCAAAGCCGTAAGCGTGGTCAACCCGATACCGACAATCAGTAATTGAGTGGCGCCAACGATTTCCATCTTGCGCGTGATATGGATACTCGCCCAGGCGCGCATTTTGAACACACGATCGAGTCGGGTTAATTCGCTGGCTTCATTCGAAAACGCTTTGACCGTATCGGCATGCGTTAGCGTATCGACCAGCCGCGTAGAGGCACGATCCGACGCTCGGTTTTTCTTGCGTTGCAGCGCTTCACAGCGCTTCGCCGTTGATACACTAAAGTAAATATAAAGGGTTAGAACCCCCAGCAAGACAGCTGCATAAACGAGGCCAAACAATGAGAACACGACGATGCCGACGACCGCGATTTCGACAACAATCGGTGCGAGGCTCCAAAAGAGCCCGATAATTGCACGCATCGCACTGTCTTGTACGCGCGAGAGTTCGCTCACAGAAGCGCCCGTTTGGTGAGCACTCAATGCCGCAGCGGGCTGACCGAGCACTCGGCTGACGTAATTCAACGTAATCGTGCGTTTAATACGTTCATTGACCAACACGAACAAATACTGTTCGCAACGGTTCGTCGCTTGTGACAGAAACCACGCGCCGCCGTAAGCTACACAGAGCAGGTAGACGCTCACTGCCGAGAGCGCCGCGTTGGACAAACCGTCGATGAGCCACTTGAGCAACATCGGTGCGATAATGGTCAGCCCGACTGAGCATCCTGTACAGCCAATGGCTGCGATGATCTGAAGACGCGTTTTCCATTCACGCGTCCACAAGCAATGCAGCAAAAACAAGATTGTTTTGAAGAGACCATGCTGCATCACGCTTTACTCGCTAGTCATTGCCATCCTTGAACAAACAGTTCGGCGGCATAGAGGTGAAGGAGGCCCATAAAATATTTGCTATGTCCCTTGCTGCTATGTTGAATCGCAGCACGTGTGCGTTTTACGTCGACATAGCCCTCTTTGGCCAAAAATCCCTCGAGACAGAGCGCCATCATATGATCCTTGTGGTCACGAATGCCCAACAAATCGATACCTGATGTTTCGCCTTTGTTTCGTCGCCATAGGTTCGGATACCCTGTGGCCGCCGAAACAGATTTTCTCAGCACAATGCGATTATGCGCTCCTTCGAAATGATCGTAACTGGGTATGGACAACGCAAACTCGACCATCGGCTGACAAAGAAACGGATAATGCGTGGGTTGAGTAAATGGATAGGCGGGCGATCGAATGTCGTCGAGCGTCAAAAAAGCCAAAGCCAGCTGATAGAGCTGACCGGGTAAACGAACCTTATTTTGCTGGAGAAACGGATGCAGATGGGCTCGTTGATCGAACGACTCGTGCTGTGTTTCTTCAGATAGAAGATCGAGTGTGCTGCCGTTATTTTCAAAAGGATCTGAAGAAAATAACGATCGGGCTGCGCCCGTTGCCACTTGAATCAGAGGCGCTCTGTAAATGAGCGCCAGGTCCATCGCCACGCGCACTAATCGTCGCCATTGCCATGTCAGTGCCGCATCGGCAAGCGCGCTGAAAGGCGGAGGCGCCAAAAAGAGCGAATCCCCTCCATGCCCGCTGATCAACTGAGTATGCTCTCCTTTCTCGAGTTGGCTTGCAAAATACTGATTAAACGCAAGCAAGCAATATCGGATATGTGGTTTAGCCACCCGCGGAACAGACTGAACAGGGGTAAACGATAATACCCTCGTATCCACCTCATGGAGATGAGCCTGTACGCTTTGTGCAACGTGACGCGCATGTTCCAGCTCGTTGGATGAAGCGACACCGGCATGGTAATAATGCGCGCAAGACAGTGGATGGTCAGCAGAGGAGACTGCGCGCATTGCCAGCAGCACGGAACTGGATTCCAGACCTCCGGAGAGTTCCAGCACGGGCCGATCGGCCAACGATACAAACCGGTTAAGATAATTCTTTAAAATGCCGAATGGGGTTTGGGTGTCATCTTCTACTGCGTGCTTGAGGGGATCCCAAACCGTCACGATTTGCGGTTGACCATCATCGATATAGGAGACAGCGCAGCCTGCCGGAATTTCTTGGATACGATCAAACGGCAGCTCACCATTTTGTACGGTACCCGTGCGTAACCATGTCGTAAAAAACTTTTTATTCCATGCCGGACGCTCGCCGCTCTCCACCAAGGTTTGATGCAGGCACGTGATCGTATCCGAAAAAAGCAAACCGTGACGGCTGGACCATGCCCAATATACAGGCCATTGGTTACTTGGATCGCTGCAGCAGATCAACTTTTTGGCAGTCAGGTCAAAGCAGATAAATAAATATTTACCCCAGAATCGAGCCATGAGATGCGCGGGACCTACTGCCGCAATTGCCTGCAAGTCGTCTTCCTTAATTTCGCTCTGGTCTAGCTTCGAAAATGCTGAACCATAAAAACAGTAGAAGTGCGTGCCAGATTGCCCACATAGGGCACGCGTCTTGGCCCTGTCTTGTTGATGCCAAAGTGCACCTGCAATCTGGTTAGATGGGTCGCGTACGAACCTCCAATCCCGTTTTTGTGTTAAATAATCCTGCGTCTTCGGATAGGCGATGCCGAGTAGGGTCATAGGGGCAGTGCTAGCAGAGGATGAGGGCATTCCAGAATAACGGATAGCTCTTTGCGTCTGAGTGGGCTATCGCCAATCACCACCTCTCCGGCTTCCGACCAGGCGTGTGCATAAAACGGAAAAGATTGCACGCCGATCACCAATTTCAATGCCAAGCCGGCACGCGCGCACAGCACAGTCAGCGCGACTGACCACTCCAAACACTTGGTTGGCCGGGGGTAAAATAGGCAGGCCCAATTGAGCGTGTTCACAAAGGGTGCATAATCTTCCGGCTGGCTGACACGCAAGCCTGCTCCGGCCTCACGGTGAGCTTGATTGCATAACTGCAACAACCCGGCCATTCCGCGCCGCGCTGCGCATCGGTGCACGGATCTCAAGATGAGCGTGGCTTTGGCGATGTTTGTCCAAGCAGGTCGATGCGCAAAAGCATCGTCAGGTAACTTCCAACCATTGGCCGACATTCCCCCTGTTTGTGGCGAGGGGCTCAACGTGTTCAGTTTAGCGTCAGCTTCTGGAAACGAAGTGGCACTAATCCAGTTGGCACGCTTTAATTCTTCCAGAATGGCTGAATGCTGAATTGTGCCAGCCTGGGAAAAGCGCTCAATATCCAGACCAAGCTGTGACGCCAATGCTGCAGATTGCCTCTCGGTTAAGACAACGTACCGATCACGCACTACATCGAGCAAGATAATTTGCTTAGCAAAACAGGCGCCCAACACATTGGGCATCAAATGATGCGGCATTTTTTTGTTCTGTATCGTGACTACAAGAGAACGCTAAGCAAAACCTTAGTATGCGTCACAATACATCTAAGATTCATGCAATCCTAAGATACATTCGAAGCAGTACTTAAAGGCATTTGCTTAGCGCTGTTTTATATCAAGTTACGCTCCATCATAGAAGCGGCCAATGCCGACTTCTTTGTATTGCCCCGTACCACCCAGCGTCGACTCAGAAGCACACAGTTCCATCAGCGATTCATCATCCAACAGGAAGTTCGACACTTCATACGTTACGTCTTGTTGCTTATTCATGAGAATCTCCTTGATCCCGTAGTGGAAAGGAAACCGCTACCCGGTAGGCAGGCGGCTGGTCGCCCTATGCCGTTCAAGCCAACATGGGCAGGATTAGTGTAGTAGATCAGAAAAAGCGGCCAACGCCAGCTTCTCGGTATTGTCCCGAACCGCCCAGCGTCGATTCAGAAGCGGACAGTTCCATCAGCGATTCATCATCCAACAGGAATTCCGACACTTCATGCTTCACGTCTTGCTGCTTATTCATGAAAATCTCCTTGATCCCGTAGTGTCAAAAGAAAGCCGCTATCCGAGTAGGCAAGCGGCTAAACCTATGTCGTTAAAATAACATAGGCATTATCAGTGTAGTAAAAAATTGAGATTTTGCAAGAGGGCGGGTGAAATTCTTGTCAGCTCCATTGGCATTGTTCATTATTCTGTGAGAAAAATGCGGAAACTGAAAATATTGTTGCGCGCATCGCACCATAAAGATACTGCCTGCCGCAGTGCCGTGAAGGTGCAACACCTTGAAAAGGTAGCGTCGGATATTTTTCGGTATCATGGTTCACTTTTGGTTGCCACTATGCGCTTGCATTTTCTCTAACTGCTCTGCCATCCATGAAGATCCGCCGTTGGCGTGCCGCGATAGTCGGCGTTATCGCTGTCGTTCTGATTGTCACGCTCTCGCTATATGTCTTTTCTCGGGACAAGCATCCGCATTACTTGACCGCAAATGTCGAACGCGGCGATCTTGAGCATGCGGTGCTCGCGACGGGCACGCTACAGGCATTCACATTGACCGGTATCCCGCCTGTTTGCGGCGAGGGGCTCAGGCTCAACGTGTTCAACTTAGCGTCAGCTTCTGGAAACGAGGTGGCGCTAATCCAATTAGCACGCTTTAATTCTTCCAGAATGGCTGAATTCTGTATCGTGCCAGTCTGAGAAAAGCGCTTAATATCCAGCCCAAGCTGTGACGCCTACACCGCAGATTGCCTCTCGGTCAAAACAGCGTACCGATCGTGCACCACATCGAGCAAGATAATCTGCCTAGCGAAACAGGCTCCCAACACATTGGGCATCAAATGATGCGGCATTTTTTTACGATTGTTATGTATCGGGGCTATAAGGAAACGCTAAGCAAAACCTTAGTATGCGTCACAATACATCTAGGATTCGTGCAAACCTGAGATACATTCGAAGCAGTACTGAAAGGTATTTGCTTAGCGTTGTTTTATATCAAGCTACACTTAGTCCAAGAAGCGGCCAACGCCGGCTTCTTTGTATTTCCCCGAACCGCCCAGCGTCGATTCAGAAGCGCACAGTTCCATCAGCGATTCATCATCCAACAGGAATTCCGACACTTCATGCTTCACGTCTTGCTGCTTATTCATGAAAATCTCCTTGATCCCGTAGTGTTAAAAGAAAGCCGCTATCCGAGTAGGCAAGCGGCTAAACCTATGTCGTTAAAATAACATAGGCATTATCAGTGTAGTAAAAAATTGAGATTTTGCAAGAGGGCGGGTGAAATTCTTGTCAGCTCCATTGGCATTGTTCATTATTCTGTGAGAAAAATGCGGAAAATGAAAATATTGTTGCATGCCTCGCACCATAACGATACTGCATGCCGCAGTGCTGTGAAGGTGCAACACCTTGAAAAGGTAGCGTCGGATATTTTTCGGTATCATGCTTCGCTTTTTGGTTGCCTCTATGCGCTTGCATTTGCTCTAACTACTCTGCCATTCATGAAAAGGATTTTCCGTCGTTGGCGTGCTGCGATAGCTGGCGTTATCGCTGTCGTTCTGATTGCCGCGCTCTCGCTACATGTCTTTTCTCGGGACAAGCATCCGCATTACTTGACCGCGAATGTCGAACGCGGCGATCTCGAGCATGCGGTGCTCGCGACGGGCACGCTACAGGCATTCAAGCAGGTTGATGTCGGTGCACAGGTCTCTGGCCAACTCAAGTCGCTGAAGGTCAAGCTCGGTGACAAGGTCAAGACGGGACAATGGCTCGCGCAGATCGACCCGGTTCTCTTGCAGAACGCGCTGCGTCAGGCGGAAACCAACGAGCAGAACCTCGTTGCGCACAGACGTGCAACGGCTGCGCAGCTTCGGCAGGCTGAACTCGAATTCCGCCGCCAGCAACAAATGCTGCGGGATGACGCGACTTCGCGGCGGGATTGCGAAGAGGCGAGAGCGGCGCTTGATGTGCAGCATGCGAATCTCGCGTCGCTCGACGCGCAGATTCGCTCGGCCCGCATTCAAACCGAGACCGCACGGGCCAATCTCGACTACACGCGAATCGTCGCGCCGATGGATGGGGAGGTGGTCGCGATTGTTACGCAGGAAGGCCAGACTGTGATCGCGCAGCAGCAGGCGCCGGTGATCCTGAAGCTTGCCGACCTCGACACGATGACGGTGAAGGCACAGGTATCGGAAGCTGACGTGATCCGCCTGCACCCAGGCCAGGCTGCATACTTCACGATACTCGGCGAACCGGACAAACGCTATTATGGCAAGTTGCGTGCGATCGAGCCCGCGCCGCAGAATTTCCTCGATACGCAACAAAATTCGCTCGGTGGCTCGTCCAAGCTCAATACGGCTGTGTTCTACAATGCGTTGTTCGAAGTGCCCAATCCCGGTCACCGGCTGCGCATCTTGATGACTGCGCAGGTCAGTGTGCTGCTCGGCGTCGCGCGGCAAGTGCTCAATATCCCGGTTTCCGCGCTTGGAGCGAAGGCGCCGGATGGGCGGTACGCGGTACGTGTGCTCGATGCCAATGGCAGGACCGTCACGCGTCAAGTCAGCACCGGGCTGAACAACAACGTCAAGGTCGAGATCCGCGATGGACTCAAGGCCGGCGAACGCGTTGTGATCGGCGACGCGTCCGATACTTTCACCAGCTCAGCGCGCTGACGATGCCCCGACCGCTGCTGCAGCTCATCAACGTCACGCGGCACTTTCCCGCCGGCGACCGGGATGTGGTCGTGCTGAAAAACGTCAACCTGTCGATCGGCGCGGGAGAGATCGTTGCGATCATCGGCGCGTCAGGTTCCGGCAAGTCGACGCTGATGAATATTCTGGGCTGCCTGGATCATCCGAGCGCCGGCAGCTACCAGGTCGATGGCCGCGAGACACGCGAACTCGACGGAGACGAGCTAGCACAACTGCGGCGCGAGCGCTTCGGCTTCATTTTCCAGCGCTACCACCTGCTGCCACACCTGAGCGCGGCAGAGAACGTCGAAATGCCGGCAATCTATGCGGGCAGTGCGCAGTCTGTGCGGCGAGCGCGCGCTGAGCATCTGTTGGCGCGGCTCGGGCTCGCGCAGCGCGCCGGGCACCGTCCGAGCCAGCTATCCGGCGGACAGCAGCAGCGCGTCAGCATCGCACGCGCGCTGATGAACGGCGGCGAAGTGATCCTTGCCGATGAGCCGACAGGGGCACTCGATTCGAAGAGTGGTCAGGAGGTAATTCGGCTTCTGCGTGAGCTGAACGCGCTCGGCCATACGGTGATCATTGTCACGCACGATGAGCATGTCGCCGCGCACGCGCGCCGGATCATCGAGATCCGCGATGGCAAGATCGTCGCAGACCGGACGAACACGCTATGCTCGGCGGCCGATGTCAGCGTATCGGCCGCGGATACGGTAGCCACCGACGCTACATTGGCCGCATCCGCCTGCGCCGACACATCATTTGCCGTTATCGACCACGTAACTGCACAGGCAAACGCACCGGTCGCATGCGGTACACCCGTTTCCGCGGTGGACACGCGGGCTGCCACGCCTGCGCTACGTGCGCGCCGCTGGCCGGCGAGTGCCGGACGCTTTGCCGAGGCATTTCGGATGGCATGGCTCGCGCTCATGTCACATCGGCTGCGCACGGGTCTGACGATGCTCGGTATTATCATCGGTATCACGTCGGTGGTATCCATTGTTGCGATTGGCGAAGGCGCGAAGCGCTACATACTCGATGAGATCGCCAGTATTGGCACGAACACGATCAACATCTTCCCGGGCCGCGACTGGGGCGACAGCCAGGCGAGCACGATCGAAACGCTTGTGCCCGTTGATGTGGCCGCACTCGCCGAGCAGCCCTATCTTGACAGCGTGACACCCGAGACGTCGCGCAGCTTGTTACTACGCTACCGAAACATCGACATCAACGCGTTAGTGAGTGGTATCGGCGAACATTACTTCCAGGTACGGGGGATACGCTTCACTCAAGGGATGGGTTTCGGTCCTGACGACGTACGCCGTCAGGCGCAAGTGGCGGTGATCGACCAGAACACACGTCGCAAGCTGTTCGGCGCCAACTCGAATCCACTCGGCGAGGTAGTGCTCATCGGCAACCTGCCGTGTGTGGTGATCGGTGTGACGGCGGACAAGAAGAGCGCGTTCGGTGAGATAAAGAGCCTAAACGTATGGGTACCCTACACGACAGCGAGCGGCCGGCTGTTTGGTCAGCGCCATTTTGACAGCATCACGGTGCGGGTGCGCGATGGACAGCCGAGCACGGCAGCCGAAAACAATCTCGTGAAGCTGATGACGCAGCGCCACGGTCGCAAGGATTTTTTCACTTACAACGTGGATAACGTGGTCAAAACGGCTGAAAAGACCGGCCAAATGCTGACGCTATTGTTGTCGCTGGTCGCGGTGATCTCACTTGTGGTCGGCGGGATTGGCGTGATGAATATCATGCTCGTGTCGGTGATCGAGCGAACGCGCGAGATCGGCATCCGGATGGCCGTCGGCGCGCGGCAGAGCGATATCATGCAGCAGTTCCTCATCGAGGCGGTTGTGGTATGCCTGATGGGCGGCGCAATTGGCATCGTGTTGTCGTTTGGCACGAGTTTTATCTTCCCGCTGTTTGTCGCTCAATGGAAAATGGTGTTCTCTGTCGCCTCCATTGTCACCGCGTTCTTGTGTTCGACGCTGATCGGCATCATTTTCGGTTTCATGCCCGCTCGCAACGCTGCACGGCTCGATCCGATCGATGCGCTCGCGCGCGATTGAGGTGACGCCATGATGATCCGCATTGCGAGCGTTTTCCACCGCCTGCTCGCGCTCGCCTGCGCCGCCGCGTTGCTTGCGGGTTGCACGAACGCGCGCCGCCAGCCTTTGCCTGCAGTGGGCCTGCCTGCCCATTGGACAGTGTACGACGCGAGCGGCGCGACAGTGCAGACGCATCCCTGCGCTGCCTCTAGCTCATCTGAGCCTTGCGCGGCAGCGTCTATTCCGGCCGACTGGTGGCGCAGCTTCGGTGACCCGGTGCTCGATCGGCTGATTGCTGACGCGCTTGCCGTGAACAACGATCTCGCCGCCGCTGCGATCCGCGTCTATCGCGCACAGCTGCGGGCCAATCTTGTCGCGACCAACCTGACGCCCACCGTGACGCTAGGCGGCAACGGCCGCGTCTCGCGCACGCTGGATTCGCACCAGACATTACGCGCGAGCAGCGTATCCGGCTCACTCAACTACGAACTCGACCTGTGGGGCAAGCTCGCCGCGCAGCGCGATGCGGCGCGTTGGGAAGCCGACGCGACGCAGGCCGACCGCGACGCAGCACGGCTTTCACTGATCGGCACGACGGCCGCGTTGTATTGGCAGATCGGCTACCTGAACCAGCAGATTGCGCTTGGCGATGCGAACATCGCGTATGCGCGGCGCACGCTCGCGCTGGTGCAGGCGCGTCATGCGGCCGGCGCGGTTTCCGGGCTCGATGTCGCGCAAGCCGAGCAGAGCCTCTCCATGCAGCGCGCGATGCAAACACAATGGATTCAGCAGCGTACCGAAAACCGTCACGCGCTCGCGATCTTGCTGGACCGTCCGCCGCAAGCGCGGGCCGCCGAACCAGCTGCGCTGCCAGACCGGCCGTTGCCGGCAGTGCCAGCGGGCTTGCCTGCTGACCTGCTCGCACGGCGTCCGGACCTGCGCGCGGCGGAGTTCCGATTGCGCAGTTTGCTCGCGAACATTGATATCACGCGCACCCACTTCTACCCGTCGTTCACGCTGACCAGTTCGATTGGTACATCAAGTGTGAGCCTTGAGCGTGCGCTGTCGAATCCTATCGCAACGCTAGGCCTTGGGCTCGCGCTGCCCTTTATTCAGCGGAACACGATGCAGCTGCAGATTAAAGTGTCGCAGACACAATATGAGGAAGCCGTCGTCAACTTCCGTCAGCAACTGTACACGGCGCTCGGCGAGGTCGAGAACGCGCTGTCCGCACGCGTGCAGCTCGAACAAGAAAGCGAACAGCGTACACTGTCGCTCGCTCAGGCGCAGCGCGCGGAAGCGCTTGCGCGGGCCCGCTTCGTTGCTGGTGCGACTGGCGTACAGCCGTGGCTTGATCAGCAGCAGCGGTTGCGCGACGCGCAGAGCGCTGATGCACTGAACCGCTTGAATCGACTTAACAACCGAATGACTTTATATAAGGCGCTAGGCGGCGGTGATTACTGATTGAATTGCCATTCTTCCAGAGCCACATATCCCCGAGACTATCCACCGGCATTCGCCGGCTTGCCATCGTCGAGCTTCTTGTGGTGGTTCGCCGTGGGGGGCTGCCAATTGGCATGAACAGCAGACGCATGGTTTTGGCATTCATCGCCGCGCCATAGCGTTTGGCCAAGCGCGTGAGAAACGGCATGTTGAGTTCTTCTTGTCTCTAGGATAAAAAACTCATTTGCCGGATGACTGCAAGAAACGTCTCGATCGCTAGATGGACTTCAGGCATTCAGACCTACAAAGTATTGAGAATTCGAGAATCTCACACAGATTCTCCTACGCCATACTTAGGACGTGCTGCAGCCGATTCATGCCACCTATGACCGGAATACGGCGATTTCGTGGCGGATCGCTACGTTTGCCGATTATCCGGTTGAAGCGCTCGGCGGCACGCTTCCCGTGCAGCGGGCGGAGACATGGGCGGATTGCGAAATCGATGCCATCGTTAGCGAGGCTGAGACTCTCCCAATCAGGGCAGTTTTAAAGTGGAAATTTCCGGCCCTTCGGGATGGGCCGAATCGGCCCGGGGCTTGCACTGGCAGAACGCCTGATTGATATTGAGCTGGTCAAAGTTCCCACGCTGTCAGATATTCGTTAAATTGTTGGAACTACCACGTGCATCAACAGCTTTTCGTTTTCGGTGATTGCTTCATCAAAACCAAGCCTATGAGCAGGTAGGCGGCCGACAAAGTCGTGCGATTCAGTTTGATAGAAATTTCTGAGGATAAATTCGGCAAACCATCGAGGGGTTATCCCAGAAGAAACAGGAATGCGACATCCCTGAACATCGCCCAATGTAAGGTGGCAGCATGGATGGTTAATGTCGACGGCGGCTGCTTGATCAAAGTCAAATCGCAAGGGGGAGGGCACGATGCGCCGCGATACGATATCCAAAAAGAGCTCATCTCGCATGTACGAATCAGGATCATTCTGGAATGCGCGCAAGCTGGGCGAGGGATAATACGCGAGTCGATGCTTGACGAGCTGTTCACCTTCAAAAAGGTACATCATCTGAAGCAATCCCCCATCGAGTAGCTTGACGTTGTACGAACGTTTATCCGACAGCTCCAGATGAATAACCTCGTAGTCGACTTCGCCCATGGCAATTGATACGTGCTCGGCCCCACCAAATGTGATCTCCCATCCCTGAGCGGAAAGTTGTCGTAGAACGGGAAAATTTTGATCATCAGCAATTCCAAGTTCTATCAACGGTGACACGATTTGCTCGATGTCCATCTCTGACCGTGCGCGGTTGTTGCGGGGGCTTCATACATCGTCCCTAAGCAGTCGAAGAAGCTTCTGCTTTGTTTCTTCATCAAGATCATCGGGCGTGAGTTCTCCTCGTTCCAAGGCGTCTACCAATTCAACTGCACGCCCCTTTTTTTGCTCCAAGCGTCGCTTTTCGTGCGGCGATAGATCGCGGTATGCGATTCTAATCTTTCCGAGAACGCTATCGGTGGGATAGGTGAAATACAAGCGAAAATCATTTTGCTTCAACCGCTGAAATTCTTGAATAAGATGAGACATTCCTTCGCCATGTCCTATCACGCGTACCCACGCCTTGCTTCGGGTGATTGCAGTGAACAAACGGTTGCGCAGATTGGCTAACCCGGCCCCAGCACCATCACAATCTTGTACATTGATCACATATACCATGCCGGCTTCGTTGCCCTTAGCGCGGTAAATGCCGGTGAAAGTGACAGACGGGGTTTCTGTCTTGAAGAAAACATCAGCTAATGTGTCTACACCCGCCAGATGACTCTGAATGCCGCAATCGAACAAGGTCTTTCGAATCGGTCCAAATCGCGTGCGTGCCGATACGGGATCTGGGTGAATGACGATGATATCATCGTGCCGTAGCTCGTCCTCTTCAATATTTTTCTTGATTTGGTCGACAAGCCAGGTATTTTGCTCAGCCTCATTATTGAATTGCTGGAACGAAACCAGATCGTCTATGGGCGAGTGATCGGCAAGGAACTCGGGGCTTGTCTCATTTGTACGTTCGAGAACAACGCGTTCTCCCTTGGCTAAAGTACCTTGGCTGACTCTATATCCAATTTCTTTCCAAAGTGCTGGTTGATCGAACATTTGGACGAGTCCGGTCTCTGTGCCTTTGGGCTGATCATGGTAGATACCAAAACCCAGAGCATGGGCGGTAACAAGCACCGGCCGCGAGTTCCGGTAGCACTTTCCCAAAATTACGTCTCGCCTCGTATCATCGCCGAGGGACACCAAGGGAGCCCCCTTCGTATCAATACCAAAGATGTCTTCCGGAGGAGGTAGCGAGGCCCCAGAGAGATTTTGTAGTTCATCGTAAGCGTAAACTAACCGCTTCGGTGATTTCAGCGTCGAATAACAAAGACGCAAAAAGCTTGGCGCAAAGTCTTGCGCTTCATCCACTAAAACAGCGTCGTAGAGCTCAGGTGCTGACTTCAGGGCACCCAGTGCGGCTTGGCAGGCGCCCTCGAATGCTTTCGCGTCGCCGCCAAACCGGGCGCTCGCAGTTCGAAAATCGTGAAAGTCTTGACCAGTAGCGCGGCAAAATTCATAGTAAACGCCATCACGTTCGTCACCTCCTGGGGCGCCCCATGCGTTTATTATCCGCAGTTTTGACCAATCAGGCTCTTCGCCACTCTGCTCAATGCAAAAATTGTTAATGAGGCGCTTGAATTGCCCCTTTAATGATCGGGTATGAAATGTTACGGCGATGCGCCAATCTGGATGTGTTGTGTGTGAAGATATGCTGCTTTTAGAGCAAGCACGATCGTTTTTCCCGACCCAGCCAAGCCTCGAATGCGCTGTACGCCGTCCACAGTCTCGATGACTGCGCGGTTCTGGCGATGATCCAGCGTAGCAATCGAGTCCTCGAGTTTCTTGAGTTTTGCACCGCGAGAATTGGGTTTGCTGACTTCTCGCTTCGAGCGGCTCTTGCGGATTGAGGACAGGCTCTCGACGGCGGAAAGCGTCATCCGGTATAGGGCCTCGGTGCTGTCATCCCACGATGATATAGACGCGATGACTTCTGCCAAACTCTTGTCGTTGGCAATCGGGTAGCCGTTCTGCGCGAGTCGCTTAACATCATTGATCGCTGGCGCGAAGGAGATGACCTGGAGTACCGGGATCAATCGTCGCCCCTTGACAAGCTCCTTGTGGAGACGGAGTTTGGCGTCAATTTTGTTAGCTAGGTCGTCTTGGCGGGCGGCGTAGTCACCAACGTCTGTCCCTTCAATCAAATCGAAAAGGACAACCCCCTTCTCTGGACTGACAAATGTTGCATCGAGGAAGTACTTGCCCTCGGGGGTGGCGATTAGCGGATACCCAAAGAAGCATTCACCGGAAAGTCCGTCGATCGCGGCCAAAGCTTCTTCCAGTGCCTGTGTGGCGACGGGCTTTCCATTGGCTCCACGCGTGAAGTTCACTTTGGTCATGTCGATTGTCCGTCCAGCAATGCTATAAATCCGTGTCGATACTTCCGCTCGAACTACTTATTACGGTTCTCGGGCGAAACGTTAGCGAGCTGCCAAGCGCCGAAGCTGCGCCTTGTGGTAGGCACTTGGGGACGGAACCCGCGAAGGCGCCGACTACAGACGCCGCATACCGTCCTTCGACAGTGGTACAAAACGCTATGTTCGCCTACCCGTGCGAAGATGGACACTCGGCCGTTTGTCCGCGTTCCGCAGTGAGCAGGGTTTGAGACGTGTGAGCTGTGCCGCCGCATTATCGCATCGTTGATTGCCGATCGCCCGCGATCGGATCAGATCGCGGTGCTGGTCGACGCGATCATCGCGATGGCGCATGTGCTGAAGCCGTGGGTCACTGCCGAGAGCGTCGAGATTGCCGAGCAGGCACGCTTGCTCGGCGAGTGAGTGTACGACCGAAGCACAGGTTTGGGGTATTCCCAGCCGGTCGATGCCATGGCACCGAGCCGGTTCATCGCACCGACACGCTGCCGCTCTAGCGTCGCATCGCGTGGGCCGCTCCGGTCGCGCTTGGGATCATCCCGCGTCCGTAGCCATCTCCGCAAGACGCTGGGTGCGCAGTCGGCGGTACAGCGTGGAGCGGGAAATACCCAACTCTCGCGCCGCTTCGGTTTGCCGGCCGCGGTGCCGCTTCAGCGCCTGGTCGATCAAATGGTCATTGATGACCACGGGCGGCTTGATGATCGGCACGGCCTCCGGCGGCACCCACTGTTCGAGTTCCAGATCGTGAGCCGTTAGGAGGTTGCCGTCAGTCATCACTAAGGCACGCCGTACTCGGTTGATCAACTCGCGCACGTTTCCTGGCCACGGATAGCGACGCATTGCGACCATGGCCGACGGAGAAAAGCCCTTCACGTGCGGCGCATCCGACTTGTATCGTTCGAACATACATTGCGCGAGCACTTCGATGTCTTTGCCGCGCGTGCGCAACGCGGGCTGCTCCACGCGCAGCACGCACAGCCGATGATAGAGATCGGCGCGGAAGCGCCCGGCGTTGACGGCTTCCTCCAGGTTCGCGTGCGTGGCTGAAATGACCCGCACGTCGACGTGGATCGTGTCACGCCCGCCCAGGCGCTGGATCGTGCGCTCTTGCAGGAAGCGCAATAGGCTGGTCTGGCTCTCCAGTGGCAGATCCGCGATCTCATCGAGGAACAGCGTGCCGTGATTGGCCGTCTCGATCCGGCCGACCTTGCGCGACACTGCTCCGGTGAACGCGCCGCGCTCGTAGCCAAACAACTCGGACTGGACCAGGTGAGGCGGAATCGCCCCACAGTTGATCGCGACGAACGGCCGTTTGGCACGGGGCGAGCGCTCATGGATCGCGATCGCGGTCAGCTCCTTGCCGGTGCCCGACTCACCGGAAATGAGCACTGGCGCGTCGGTGCGCGCGATTCTCGGTATCTTGTCGAACAGCTTCAGCATCGCGTCGCAGGTACCGATCATCCTCCCTTCGCGCGAGCGTGACTGGCCCTGGGGGGCGCGCAGCATGAGCATGCCGTATGCTTGGCCAACTGCATCGGCTATGCGCTGCTGCGACGCAGGAAGCGTTACATAATCAAAACAATAGTCACGAAGCACTGCCCTGACTGCCGCGATACTGAGCTGCCGCGGCTCAACTAAGCCGATCCAGGCTACGTCCGATGCCGCCTGGCAGACCGCCAGCGCATCCAGCAATTCGGTGTCGGGCACCGTGCTCAGGTCGAGGATCCCGCCTGCCTGATCGACATGCTGCAGCGCGTGCCTGACGGCATGCCCATCAACGACGACCGACACGAGCCAGCTGCGTCGGGACAATTGTTGTTGTAGGTCCTGGGACGGCTCGCGTGTCCAGTAGACGAGTCTTCGAGAAACGGTGAATTGACTGCCGTTAGATAGCGACATGACTGCCCCGTATCGATGCATTGTTTTTGCTATAGGGACAATCACCCCCGCGGCATAACACGAAAGTGATAGATCTTGTCAAATCGTCGGTTGGCATGTCGCAATCGAGCCGCAGCAACAGCGAATAGTTATCGGATAGGCCGGTCTATTGACCCCCGCCGTTTCTGCCGGCTTTGGATGTCCGGCACTTTTAAACTATAGCGAGGCTCTCCTACTGGGATCGGCACGCATGCGAAAGAGGAGCGAGAAAAACGCAACAATTTGGCACGGGTAGTGTCGGAAGTGATTGGGCCGGTGGCTGAAAAAAATAACATTGGGCGAGAGCGGGGCCGGGTTTCCGTCATACGGGCAACAGCAAATGCTTGCGTTCCCACGAACGGATCACGCGGATGAACGCTTTGTACTCTATTTCCTTCAGCAGCGTACTCGATGGCGTCGGCGCTGGCCGAATACGCGGCTATGGCGTTGTCGTTACTTCAGCGTTTGCAACGCGTTGCGCACCGTGTCGAAAACTTGCGTGATTTGTTGTTCGGAGATGATCAGCGGTGGCGAGAACGCGAGCGTCTCCCCGGTATAGCGGATCAACACGCCAAGCTCGAAACACTTGACGAACGTTTCGTAGGCGCGCGCACCGAATGCGCCGTCGCGTGATTTCAGCTCCACACCACCGACCAACCCCAGGTTGCGCACATCCTTCACGTACGGCGCATCGCGCAGCGCGTGGATCGCATGCTCGAAGAAAGGCGCGATCTTTGCCGCCCGCTCAAATAATCCCTCGCGCTGATACAGGGCCTGCGTCGCGACTGCCGCCGCCGCCGCGATTGGATGAGCCGAATACGTATAGCCATGAAACAGCTCGATGGCGCCCGGCGCGCCGGCGTTCACGATCGTGTCGTAAATCTTCCTGTCCGCGGCTACCGCGCCCATCGGCGCAGCGGCGTTATTGATCGCCTTGGCCATCGTGATTAGGTCTGGCTTGACGCCGAAGAACTCAGCGGCCGTCGCGCAGCCGAGCCGCCCAAAAGCGGTGATGACCTCATCAAAGATCAGCAAAATGCCGTGTTTGGAACAGATCTCTCGCAGCCGCTGCAGGTAGCCCTTTGGCGGAATCAGCACGCCAGTCGAGCCGGCCACCGGCTCGACGATCACGGCTGCGATCGTGGATGCGTCGTGCAGCGCGACCAGCCGCTCGAGTTCGTCGGCTAGGTGCGCGCCATGTTCGGGCTGTCCGCGGGAAAACGTGTTCCTTGCCGGATCATGCGTGTGCGGCAGATGGTCGACCGCGGGCAGCAGCGCACCGGAGAATGCCTTACGGTTGGCGACGATGCCGCCTACCGAGATCCCGCCGAAACCGACTCCATGGTAGCCGCGCTCGCGGCCGATCAGCCGGGTGCGCTGCCCGTCGCCGCGCGCCCGGTGATAGGCGAGTGCAATCTTCAGCGCGGTATCGACTGACTCCGACCCCGAGTTGGTGAAGAAGATGCGGTCCAGCCCGTTCGGCATGATGTGGGCCACCTTGGCCGCCGCCTGGAAGGCGAGCGGATGGCCCATTTGAAATGGCGGCGCATAGTCGAGCGTGTCGGCCGATTGCTGTATTGCAGAGACGATCTCCTCGCGCGCGTGGCCTGCATTCACACACCACAGGCCGGCCACGCCATCGAGTACTTTGCGGCCGTCGCTGCTCGTGTAGTACATGCCCTTGGCCGACGTTAGCAGGCGCGGCGCGGCCTTGAACTGGCGATTGGCGGTGAACGGCATCCAGAAGTTCGACAGGTCGCTGACGGTATCGAATGAAGTCATGGTGGCTCCTTGAGTCGTTATCTAACTCTATCGCCGTCCACTCGCCGACGGACAGATACAGTTTGCCAACTGCGCTGCTAACTGTATCGTTTACCACTCAAGCTGTGTTGGACCATACGAGACGTCGAATCGCGATCATCGAGCCCGACCTGCAGCTGGACCGCGACGGGACACGGGCGCCGCGGGCGGACCAGTTGATGCACAGCTTTGCTCGCTGCCGTGGGATGCAGCACGACGATGTCAAACCGGACTTGATAACGATGGCGAAGAGTCTGGCCGGTGGCATGCTGCTGTCCGATATGGTCGGCCGGGCCGTGCTGACGGATGCCGCGGAGCCCGGCGGACTGGGCGGCATCTACGTGGACCATTCACTCGCCTGCACGGCGGCGCATGTGGTGCTCGAGGTGATCGTCGAAGAGAGCCTGAGCACACGGGCCGGACACGCTGGGGCGGCAACTGAAGAAGCGACTCGAGCATGGCCTGTTGCTGCTCGTAGGCAGCGTACATGGTAAGGTAATTCGCTTCCTTTTCCGCTGACGAGCGAGCCGGCAGCGCTGGACGAGGGCTGGACATACTTGAACACGCGCTGACGCACGGCGCCGTCGCGCAAGCATAGGAACAAGAGCATGGGATCGGACAATCAGGCGTTATCGTTGAAGGATTCGTCGCTGCTGCGCGATCTGGCCTACGTCAGCGGGACGTGGGTCGGCGCGGATGAGGGGCGCACGTTCGATGTGGTCGATCCGGCGACGGGCCGTACGCTAGCGGCCGTTCCGGCGATGGGCGCGGCCGAGACGCGTCGCGCGATCGATGCAGCGCAGCTGGCACAACGCGCGTGGCGGGCGAAGACGAGTAAAGAGCGTGCCGCGGTACTGCGTCGCTGGCACGATTTGATGCTAGCCAATGCGCACGACCTGGCCACGATCATGACGGCCGAGCAGGGCAAGCCGCTTGCTGAGGCAAAAGGTGAGATCAGCTATGCGGCATCATTCCTCGAATGGTTTGCGGAAGAAGCCAAGCGGGTGAATGGCGACACGTTGGCGAGCCCCGCCGGCGACAAGCGGCTTGTCGTGCTGAAGGAGCCGGTGGGCGTATGTGCGGCGATCACACCCTGGAATTTCCCGGCAGCGATGATCACGCGCAAGGTGGCCCCCGCGTTGGCGGCCGGCTGTGCGATCGTGCTTAAGCCGGCGGAAGCCACGCCGCTGTCGGCGCTCGCGCTGGCAGCCCTGGCCGAGCGCGCTGGCGTGCCGGCGGGTGTGTTCAGCGTGGTCACGGGCGATCCGAAGACGATCGGCGCGGAAATGACGTCCAATCCGGTCGTGCGCAAGCTGTCGTTCACGGGCTCGACACCGGTCGGCCGGCTGCTCGCGGCCCAGTGTGCGCCGACAATTAAAAAGCTGTCACTGGAGCTGGGCGGCAATGCGCCGTTCATCGTGTTCGACGATGCGGATCTGGACGCAGCCGTGGAGGGCGCGGTCGCCTCGAAGTACCGCAATGCCGGCCAGACCTGCGTGTGCACGAACCGCTTCTACGTGCACGACTCGGTGTACGACGCATTCTCGCGCAAGCTTGCCGATGCGGTCAGCCGGCTCAAGGTGGGCAACGGGTTCGACGCGGGGGTGACGCAGGGACCGTTGATCAACCAGGCTGCGGTGGACAAGGTCGAGTCGCACATCGCCGACGCGCTCTCCCATGGCGCACGCGTGCTCTGCGGCGGCAAGCGGCATGCGTTGGGCGGCACTTTCTTCGAGGCAACGGTATTGGCCGGCGTGACCCAGGCAATGCGCATCGCGCGTGAGGAAACATTCGGTCCCGTCGCGCCGCTGTTCCGCTTCAGTACCGATGATGAAGTAATCCGTCTGGCCAACGAGACAGAATTCGGGCTGGCTGCGTACTTCTACAGCCGGGATCTGGGGCGCGTGTGGCGCGTGGCGGAAGCGCTCGAGTATGGCATGGTGGGAATCAACACGGGCTTGATATCGAATGAGATCGGCCCGTTCGGCGGTATAAAGCAGTCAGGGCTGGGGCGCGAAGGGTCCAAGTACGGGATCGACGAGTATCTCGAGATGAAGTACCTGTGCATCGGTGGGGTTTGATTCCTTCTGCTCGGGCGCACCGCTCGGAAGAGCGGTACCGCAAGCTTTTTCGGTACACTGTCACCGGTAGGCCGGTTGCGCGGATTGTGCAACCGGCCTACCGGTGACAACTGTGCGCCACCGCGCTTGTCGGCGTGGCGCTTGAACCTGTGTTTCGACCTGCCATGTCCGAGAAGTACAACGTCCGCCCCGGCCAATCCATCGAATTGCTCAAGGAACTCCATATCCTGACGCGCGAGGGCAAACTTAACCAGGACAGCCGGCGCAAGCTCAAGCAGGTCTACCACCTGTACCAATTCATCGAACCACTGCTCGCCGAGTTGAAGCAACAGGGCGGCGACGTGACGCTAGTCGATCACGGTGCCGGCAAGTCGTACCTCGGTTTTATTTTGTACGATCTGTTCTTTAAAAACCTGGGCGACGGCTCGCGTCTGTACGGTATCGAGGCGCGCGACGACCTGGTCACCCAATCCGTTGACTTGGCTGCCCGGCTCGGGTTTTCTGGTATGTCGTTCCTAAAATTATCCGTAGCGGAATCGATCTCATCGGACAAACTACCGTCAGCGGTAGACATCGTCACTGCGCTGCATGCTTGCAATACTGCGACCGACGATGCGATCCGCTTTGCTCTGGCCAAGCAGGCCCGCTATATCGTGTTGGTGCCGTGCTGCCAGGCAGAGGTGGCGGCCGTGTTGAGGCGCAACAAGGCGAAGGCGCTCGGACGCACCGCGCTGAGCGAGCTATGGCGTCATCCGCTGCACACGCGCGAATTCGGTAGCCAGTTGACCAACGTGCTACGCTGCCTGCAGTTGGAGGCGCATGGGTATCACATTAGCGTGACCGAACTGGTCGGCTGGGAACACTCGCTGAAAAACGAACTCATCATTGCCACTTACAAAAATCTGCCACGTCGCAAGCCGTCCGAGCGTCTGACGGCGATGTTGGCCGAACTAGGGCTGGAAGAACTCGCACCACGTTTCTTCATCCCGGCGCTGACCCGCGAGAGCGAGCAGCGGATCGCCAATCCGGCATGATCAACGGCGTTCGTCGTCCGCTTCCAGCAGGCGGCGCCAGCCCGCGTGACCGAGTGCGCGCATCGTTTGCTCGTTGCGTTCGTAGATTTGCGCCGCATCCGCAAACGCGTCAACGGCCCGCGTCACGCTGGCTTCCCGCAGCAGATGCAGGATCGGATACGGCGCGCGGTTCGTATAGTTCTCGATGTCGTGCTCACCGGTGCCGGCGAATTGGAACAGTGGATGAAAGCTCGCGATCTGCACGATGCCTTCCAGCGCGCGCCGACGCAAAAGCTTGTCCGCACGTGGCAGGAAGTCGTTGAACGCGTAGAAGTCGGCAAATGCGTCCGGCAATATCAGCAACGTCGTATCGATCCATTGCGGATCCGCGTCGACCAGCGCCTGCAGTTCGACATCGAGCGCGGCCAGCACGTCGGCGGCGCTGTGGGCGTTGCTGACTGTGTAGCGGATCTGCCGCTTGACATGGACGGACTTCGCGAAAGGGCATAGATTCAGGCCAATGACGGCCCGTTCGAGCCATCGCACCGTGGTGCTAACGACGGCGGCGTGACCCTTGTGTTCATCGTGCATCGGCATCGGAGGGCGCGGTGGCCGCGTCGATCAACTGGGCGGCCAGAGTCGGCGCCGAGGCGATCACGTCGCAGCGCGGATCGAGGGTCTGGCTGGCAGTGTAGACGCCCTCAACGAGCAACGCAAGCGACGCGCCGAGCCGTGCGGGCTCGCGTGCGCCGGCCTGTCGCGCCAGATCGGTCAGTCGTTCGAGCAACGCTGTCTTGTTACGGGTGACGATCTGGCGCGCCGGGTGCTCGCGCTCCGAAAACTCGCACGATACATTGACAAACGAACAACCCCGGTAGTCGGCTCGGCGCGCGCCGAGGCATGCTGGTGGACGGCATCCGCCCCTGTGTGGAGGGTTGATTGCTGTGACTCATGACTCATTCCAGCGCTGCACCAATACGAGATGCCCGGCAGTGCGATACCGTTTCTTGACATGTTACCGCTCAGTCTAAGATCGCAACGCCATGTTGCCGACCGGTAACATGGCGTTGCGATCGAACCAACGGGACAGGCACAGACAGCGACAGAGGCTTTGCCTGCGGCACCGCTTCGTGCTAAAAACCTGTCCCTTCCCGAGTTGGTGGTGTCAGCCGCGAGGTCGCAGCCGGCCGTCCCAGGAGCATTGAATGAATTATTGCGCAATCGATTTTGGCACGTCCAATTCTGCCGTCGCGCTGCCGGCACGGGACGCCGCGCCGCATGGCGTCCGGCTGGCCCCGGTCGAGGGCAACCATGCGACCCTGCCCACGGCCGTGTTCTTTAATCTGGACGAGGACATTCGTGTGTTTGGCCGGGCTGCGATCGAATCCTATATCGATGGTTATGACGGACGGTTGATGCGCTCGATGAAGAGCATTCTGGGCTCGCCGCTGGCCGAGCAGAGCACTGAATTGGGGGATGGCACTGCGGTGCGTTATTTGGACGTGATCGCGCTGTTCCTACATCATCTGAAGCAGTGTGCGGAGGCCGCGGCGGGCCGGCTGGTGGAGCGGGCGGTGTTGGGCCGTCCCGTATTCTTCGCCGACGACGATCCCCGGGCCGATCGTCTGGCGCAGGACCAATTGAAAACAGTTGCCCATGCTGTGGGCTTTCGGCACATCGAGTTCCAATTCGAGCCGATTGCTGCGGCGTTCGACTACGAGTCGCGGCTCGATTCCGAGAAACTGGTGCTGGTCGCCGATATCGGCGGCGGTACGTCCGACTTCTCGCTGGTGCGGGTCGGGCCGGAGCGGGCGCGAAAGCTCGAACGGCAAGCAGATGTGCTTGGCCACCACGGCGTGCACGTGGCCGGCACCGATTTCGATCGGCGCGTGGAACTGGTGGCGATCATGCGTGAGTTGGGCTATCAATCACTGGATGAACAGGGACGTGAGGTGCCGAACCGAATTTACTTCGACCTCGCGACTTGGCACCTGATCAACACCGTTTATGCACCCAAGCGGGTGGGCGAGTTGCGGCTGACCAAGTACGTTTATGCGCAGCCCCGCTACCATGACCGGTTGATGCGCGTCATCGATGCGCGGCTCGGCCATGCGCTGGCTGGGCTGGCCGAGCGCGCGAAGATCGACGTGGCCGTGGGCGGCGACGCGACGCTCGACTTGTCCCAGGTTGAGTCCGATTTGGCGGTGACTTTTTCCGAGCCGGAACTGCTGGAGGCGGCGCAGGACGAGATCCGCCGGATTGCGAACGCGGCGCGCGACACGCTACGTCAGGCCGGCGTGCAGGCCGCCGATTTGGGGGCGGTGTACTTCACCGGGGGCTCGACCGGGTTGCGCTGCGTGACCGGGGCGATCGGCGACGCGTTTCCTCGGGCGGAAAAGGTCTTCGGTGATCGTCTAGCCAGTGTCGCCACCGGACTGGGGATCCACGCGCGGCGTTTGTTTGATTGACGCGTACGCCGGATGAAAAAAATCGCGCTCGCCTAAAAGACGCAACCCCACGCTTCGAAGAACGTGGGGTTCGTCAGCAGTCTGCCCGCGTAGAGGGGGCATTGGCGCGTCGCGCCAGGCGGGAAGGGCTTACGCCGCGCGAATATTCGCCGCTTGCTTGCCCTTCGGGCCCGTCTTCACTTCGTACGTGACTCTTTGGTTTTCCTGAAGGCTCTTGAAGCCATCCATGCGAATTTCGGAGAAATGCGCAAACAGGTCTTCACCGCCGCTGTCCGGCGTAATAAAGCCAAAACCTTTGGCGTCGTTGAACCACTTGACGGTTCCGGTTTCCATAAAACGAATCCTTAAAAATGAATAAGAGCCGAGGCCCGATAGCGCACGAAAATCAAGGAAGGGTGAGAGGAACAACCGAAGTACCGTCGTGGGAGACTACAGATGGATAACCACCAACACTCGCCGCTTGAAATCCTGCAAACACAGTTATATTGCGAAAATCAGACCCGGTCAATGCTTTTGTCGCAAACTCAGTAGTTTCCCCGATGCGCTCCAACCGGTGTCGCTTCGGGTCTCGACCTTTTCGCCGTTTTTTCGTAACGGCCCGCCTCGTCATCGAAATGGGCGTAGAACTCGCTTTCCACGCCGAGTCTGGCGCTTTGTGTTAATCATTTGTCATTTGTTTGATGACCCGCGCATGGGTTAATTCCACGCTTGTCGGGTCGCCCCGTGTTTCGTCGATTCGCAACTGATCAGCCAGTTGAAAGGTGCCACCGTTAAACTTCGCGCCGGTTGCAACCGACGCGTGACGCGTATTCACGAGACGTGCCAGCCGGAAACGGCACAGCGGTAAGGCGCGCTCATGTTCCTAGGAGATGTTGTGGATAGTTCGATCAAGCGAAACATCAGCCCATTCGCGCTGATGTTGACCGGCTTGGGCTCAATCATCGGGTCGGGCTGGCTCTTCGGGGCCTGGAAGGCAGCAAAAATTGCAGGGCCTGCGGCAATCATTGCATGGGTGATTGGCGCGGTGGTGATCCTTGCGATCGCGCTGACCTATGCGGAACTCGGTGCGATGTTCCCCGAGTCGGGCGGCATGGTCCGCTATGCCCGCTACTCCCATGGCTCGTTGGTCGGCTTCATCAGCGCGTGGGCCAACTGGATCGCGATCGTCTCCGTGATACCGATTGAGGCAGAGGCATCGATCCAATATATGAGCTCATGGCCTTATGATTGGGCTCATGCGCTGTTCGTACACGGCGAGTTGGCCTTACCCGGGCTCCTGCTGTCGGCTGTGCTCGTGGTCGTGTACTTCCTGTTGAACTATTGGGGTGTGAAGCTGTTCGCGCACGCGAATTCGGCAATCACGATCTTCAAGTTCCTAATTCCGGGCGCCACCATTTTGGGCCTCGTGCTGACCGGCTTTCATACGGACAACTTCGCGACCGGTGCGACTGGGCAGTTCGCGCCCTATGGCTGGTCGGCGGTGCTGACCGCGGTGGCCACCAGCGGCATTGTCTTCGCGTTCAATGGGTTCCAGAGTCCGGTGAACCTAGCGGGTGAGGCGCGCAATCCGGACCGTAGCGTGCCGTTTGCCGTGGTCGGCTCAATTCTGATCGCGCTGGTTATCTATGTGCTGCTGCAGGTCGCGTATATTGGCGCCATCAAGCCGGCGGACATCATCAAGGGCTGGGACAAGTTGAACTTCAGTTCACCGTTTGCCGAGCTTGCGCTCGCGCTGAACCTGAATTGGCTTGCGATGCTGCTGTACGTTGATGCGTTTGTGAGCCCCAGCGGCACCGGTACCACCTACATGGCGACGACGACCCGGATGATCTACGCGATGGAGCGCAACAACACGTTGCCCAAGATTTTCAGCAGCGTGCATCCGCTCTATGGGGTGCCGCGGCCCGCGATGTGGTTCAACCTGATCGTTTCGTTCATCTTCCTGTTCTTTTTCCGTGGCTGGAGTTCGCTAGCTGCGGTCATCTCGGTGGCCACGGTGATCTCGTACTTGACGGGGCCAATCAGCCTAATGGCGCTGCGCCGCACCAGCGGGGACATCGCGCGGCCGCTGCGCATCCCCGGCATGGGTTTGATAGCGCCGTTTGCGTTTGTCTGCGCGTCGCTGATCTTGTATTGGGCAAAATGGCCGTTGACCGGCGAGATCATCCTACTGATGGTCGTCGCGCTGCCGGTCTTCTTCTACTACCAAGCTAAGGCGGGCTGGAAAGGATTCTCTAAGGACTGGCGCTCAGCCTGGTGGATGGTCACCTATCTGCCGGTGATGGCAGTGCTGTCGTACATCGGCAGCAAGCCGTTCGGCGGGATTGGCTATATCCCTTATGGCTGGGACATGGCGGTCGTCGCGGTGACCTCGCTCGGGTTCTATCAGTGGGGTGTGTCTAGCGGCTGGCGCACCGCGTATCTGGACGAGCGGGAACAGCGCGAGGAAATCCTGGAAGGCGTCGGTATTTGAGCGTGGGGGCATCGGTATCGGCGTGCCGTCGCGTGCATCGGCGCTGATTGACACCGAGGCACGCGGGCCGGCTCGCGCCGCCGCACGCGTTACGCCGGCGGTAGGTGCGATAATGTTGCCGCCGCAATCAGCGCGGCCGCCAGCAGCGCCGACTCGGCTAACAGTGTTTTGCCAAGATGGGCGGCTGTGACTGAATAGCGCGGCGACAACCTATTGCTTTCCCCTCCATGGGCGTGTTGCGCATCGCGCAGCCGCGGCAACCATACAGCACGGTTCAGTGTCCTGAGCAATGCGACTGCTGCCACGATGACGAGCTTGGCGCCAAGCCATCGGCCATAGTATGTGCCGGCCAGCGGGGCGGGCACGTTGGCGCAGATCCATACGACGTTGTATAGGCCCGTGAGCGCGACCAACGTCAAGGAGACCGCCGACGCGCGGGAGAGTCGTTCACAAAACGCCAGATGCCGCCCGCCGTCGGCGCGTGTATGCAATGCGAACGTCGGCAACACGAAGGCCGCGATGCTCACGCCGCCAGCCCATGCGGCGCTCGCTCCGACATGCACGCAGTACACGGCCTGCGCGAGGCTGAAGTCCCCCGTACCTGCCGCATGACTGACTGCGGCCTTACCTGCCGCGTACAGCGCGAGACCCAGCACCGTGATGCGCATCGGCCAACGGGGTGGGGCGCTGCCCGGCCCGGGTGGCGGACCACCTCGTGCTTGGCCGCCGCGCAGATGCATGCGCGAGGCGGCGAGTGCCAACGCGATACCGGTCGTCCCGGTCAGCCACGCGGCGCCGTCATGCGACTGTCGCAGCACGATGCCCAGCGCGGCGCTCAATGTCGAGCCGCTCATCGTGGCGGCCTGCAGCCACAGGTACACCACCTGGGCGATGGCCAGCGCGCACAACGAAAACCATTGGATGGCCGGCAATCGGATGCCGGGCATGGCTTGCTTGATCGAGCCACGCAGCCGCAGCCGTGCCGCGTCGCGAGACGAAGCGAACACGGCGGCCAGTGTCGCGCCGCACAGTATCGAGCCTGCGGCGATCGCGAACAGCACGTCCTGGATGGCGGCGAGCGCCATCTGCATGATGGACAGGGACGAGGTCATCGGGCCGCGCTCCGGTTGACGGCCACGCGTGTGCGCGGTCGCGCGACGGTGGTGGGCGAGGCGTCTTCACGGGTTGTGGCAGTGTTTTCGCGGGCGGCGACGGAAAGTGGGCGCAATGCTTGGATAGTCATCGAGGCTGGAGCGGTCGGCGGGCTGCCTCACCAAGCCATGGCGACCGTCATCGCGTTGTCGGCGGTGGCAAGGCGGGCGGCAGGGGGCGGCGCCGGGGCGCGTATGTGAGGAAGACGAGCACCGATTATGCCATGCGTCGCGATGGGGCGACCGTGCGCAGAGCCGTCTCGCGCAGGGGCCTGAGTGCGCGCCCGTCTAATCAATGCGACCGCAGGCAACGCATTGTGTCGTGTCGGTTGTTAATCTCGCGCGGCTGCCAGTCCTGTCCATGCTCGCGAGCGCGCTGCCGCAAGTCCGAACATATCCAGCGCGCGCGCGACAGTATCGGCCACCACTTCGTCGATCGTCGCGGGACGGTTGTAGAACGCCGGCACCGGCGGGAACACAATGCCGCCCATCTCAGTGACGGCCGTCATGTTGCGCAGATGCGCGAGATTCAGCGGCGTTTCGCGAACCATCAGCACGAGCCGGCGCCGCTCCTTCAGCGTGACATCGGCAGCCCGGGCAATCAGGTTGTCGGACAGGCCATGCGCGATGCTGGCCAGCGTTTTCATCGAGCACGGCGCCACGATCATGCCGTCCGTCTGAAATGAGCCGCTCGAGAGCGTCGCGCCGATGTCGCGCGGATTGTGCACGTGATGCGCCAACTGTTCGAGTGCCGCACGCTCGATGCCCAATTCGTGCCGTATATTGAGCCAGCCGGCGCTGGAGACGACCAGATGGCTTTCGACGCCGTCCAACTCACGCAGCGCGCGCAGCACGCCGGCGCCGTAGACGGCGCCGGTGGCGCCGGTGATCGCGACGATTAACCGTCGTGTCGACGGCCGCGCGTCATGAGGCATTCGTAAACAGCTGTTGCAATTCTCCGGACTGATACATCTCCATCATGATGTCCGAGCCACCGACGAATTCACCGTTCACATACAACTGCGGGATCGTAGGCCAGTTCGAAAACGTCTTAATGCCTTGCCGTACTGCCTCGTCTTCGAGAACATTGACCGTATGCACCGAATCAACGCCGCACGCCTTCAGGACCTGGATGGCTCGGCCGGAGAAGCCGCACATCGGGAACTGCGCGGTGCCCTTCATGAACAGCACGACCGGATGGTCGCTGACGATTTGCTTGATGCGCTCTTGAGTATCCATAGCTGACCTTGCTTCAAATGCGGTTTGGATTAGATGATAGCGGATTTCGTCTGCCCGAGCCGGCGTTGCGGCTCGCTAGCGGCTGCCGCAGGTGACGCGCTCGATGCCGGCCAGGTCCCGCACAGAGCGTACCGAATCAAAGCCGTGCGCGTCGAGCAGCGCGCGCACGGCTTCAGCCTGGTCGTACCCGTGTTCGAGCCATAGCGTGCCGCTCGGCGCTAGCCACGCGACGGAGGCGGTGACGATCGCGCGAATCGCGCTGAGCCCGTCTGCGTGGTCGGTCAACGCGTCCAGTGGCTCGAAGCGCAGGTCGCCCTCGCGCAGGTGCGGGTCCGATGCGGCGATATAGGGCGGATTGCTGACGATGGCGTCAAAGCGCGCCGGGGCGGCGCGATGCGGTTCGCTAAGCGCCTTGAACCAATCGCCGTGGCGTAGTGCGAGACGGGGCTGCGTGGGTGTGCCTGACGTGACGAGGCCGTGACGCGCGGCCGACGCCGGCCGTGCCGGTGCAAGTGCCGCGTCGCCGAGCAGGCGCTGCGCATTGCGCCGCGCGACATCCAGCGCGTCAGCGCAGCGATCCGTGGCGACGATCCGTGCATCCGGGCGCGCATGGGCGATCGCGATCGCGATGGCACCGCTGCCAGTGCCAAGATCGAGTATGTGGGGGGATGGGATTGTCCGTACCGCGTCCAGCGCGCACTCAACCAGCAGCTCCGTCTCCGGACGTGGGATCAGCACGTGCGGCGTCACGTCGAACTCGAGCCCGAAGAATTCGCGCGAACCGACTAGTTGCGCGATCGGCTCGCCCTCGACTCGCCGGGCCTGCAACGCCAGAAAGCGCGCCGACAACGCGTCCGGCAGCGTGTCGTCAGCACGCGTGATCAGCGCGGTACGCGGCCAATTTAGCACGTGGGCGAGCAGAATCCGCGCTTCCAGCGGGGCCAGCGGCGAGGTTCGCAGCAGTTGCGCGACGCAAGTCATAATATGCTTACTCGGTTTCGCCCATCGCGGCGAGCAGCTCGGCCTGGTGTTCCGAGACGAGTGCGTCGATGAGGGTGTCCAGGTCGCCGTCCATCATCTGTTCCAGCTTGTACAGCGTCACGTTGATCCGGTGGTCGGTTAGCCGGCCCTGCGGGAAATTGTAGGTGCGAATGCGCTCGGAGCGGTCGCCCGAGCCCACGAGACTTTTGCGGGTGGCGGCCTCCTTCGCATGCTGCTCCTGATATTGCTTGTCCTTGATGCGGGCGGCCAGCACCTTCATCGCGCGGTCCTTGTTTTTGTGCTGCGAGCGATCGTCCTGGCATTCCACTACGATGCCAGTTGGGAGGTGCGTGATGCGCACTGCCGAGTCGGTCTTGTTGATATGCTGACCGCCGGCGCCCGATGCGCGGAACGTGTCGATACGCAAATCGGCCGGATTGAGTTCGATCTCGGCGATCTCGTCCGCCTCTGGCATCACGGCGACCGTGCAAGCCGACGTGTGGATACGCCCCTGTGTCTCGGTGGCCGGCACCCGCTGCACGCGATGCCCGCCTGATTCGAATTTGAGCCGCGAATAGGCGCCCTGGCCGATGATGCGAACGATCACTTCCTTATAACCGCCCAGGTCCGACGCGCTTTCCGACATCATCTCGACCTGCCAGCGATGGCGTTCCGCATAGCGCAGGTACATGCGTAGCAGGTCGCCGGCAAATAGCGCGCTCTCGTCGCCGCCGGTGCCGGCGCGAATTTCCAAGAAGATGTTGCGCTCGTCGTTCGGATCCTTGGGCAACAGCATTTTCTGCAAGTCGCACTCCAGTTGCTCCATCCGGCTGCGCGCTGCACTGAGTTCGTCCTCCGCGAAATCTCGCATCGATGGATCGGCCAGCAACTCCTGAGCGGTCGCCTCATCGTTGCGCGCGGTTTTCCACTGCGCATATTGCTCGACCACTGGCGCGAGTTCCGCGTGCTCGCGGGTTAGCTTGCGGTACTGGTCAAGATCGGATGTGACATCTTCGCGCGAAAGCTGTTCGTTTAACTCCAGCAGTCGCTTGGTCAGCTGCTCCAGCTTGGCTTGCATACTCGGTTTCATCGGCGCATCTGGCAAAGGGCGCGAACAGGGTCGCGTTCAATGGAAAACGAAGGCACGCTCGACGATACGCGCGTGCCGGCGGGTGACGAGCGCCACTAACGCTCGGAGAGGCCGGCGTGCTGGTAGAAGCCGGACATCAGCTCGACCAGCTTGTCGCGATCGCCGCCGGCCGCGTGGGTCAGCGCATGCGTCGGGCCATGGATGAACTTATTGGTCAGCGCCTGCGACAGTGCCTCGAGCACGGCGGCGGGATCGTCGCCGCGTGCCAGCATTTTCTGGGCGCGCTCCAACTCCACACGGCGCAGCCGGTCGGCTTGCGTGTGCATGTGACGGATCACCGGCACGATGCTGCGTTGCTCAAGCCAGTGCATGAAGGCTTGCACGCGTGTCTCGATAATCGCCTCGGCCTGCGCGACGGCGGCCTGCCGGATGGCATTGCCTTCCCGCACGATCGAGCCGAGGTCGTCCACCGTATAAAGGAACACGTCGTCCAGCTCGGCCACTTCGGGCTCGATGTCGCGCGGCACCGCCAGGTCCACCATGAACATCGGCCGGTGCTTGCGCGCCTTGACCGCGCGTTCCACCGCGCCCAGGCCGATGAGCGGCAGGGTAGACGCGGTACACGACACGACGATGTCGAACTCGTGCAGCCGCGACGGCAGATCGGCGAGCATGATCGCCTTGCCGCCGAAGCGCTCGGCCAGCTTGCTGCCGCGCTCCACGGTGCGGTTGGCGACAATCAACTCACGTGGATTGTGCGCAGCGAAATGCGTCGCACACAACTCGATCATCTCGCCAGCACCGATGAACAACACGCGTTGCCCGGCGATGTTCTCAAAAATGCGTTGCGCCAGTCGCACGGCTGCGGCGGCCATCGATACCGAATGCGCGCCGATCTGCGTCTGCCCGCGCACTTCCTTGGCCACCGCGAACGTGCGCTGAAACAACTGGTTCAGATAGGTACCGAGCGCACCGGCTTCTGACGCGGTACGCACAGCGTCCTTCATCTGGCCCAGGATCTGGGTTTCGCCGAGCACCATTGAATCCAGGCCCGATGCCACTCGCATCGCATGGCGGACTGCTTCGGACTGCGGCAACGCGTAGATATGCGGTGCAAGCGCCTCGACCGGGATCCGGTGATAGCTCGACAGCCACGCGATCGCATGCTCACGCGCGGCGCGGTCGTCAGTCGCACAGTAGATTTCGGTCCGGTTGCAGGTCGACAGTATCGCGGCCTCCGCCAGTGCTTGCGGTGCGTGCGCAATACGCGCGACGGCGCTGGTGGACGCGATGCGCGCCTCATCGCGTCGCGCCCACGCGTCCTTGAGCGTGTGCAAGGCTGGCTTGATCTGCTCGAGCGGAAACGCCACGCGCTCGCGCAATGCGACCGGCGCGGTGTGGTGGTTGATTCCGATGGTGAGCAGATGCATTGGTTGCCGTCAAAAGTAGCGGTCATTATAACTTTTTTGGCTGTTGGCAACCCCGGACGCTGGCGTGCTAAGGGCGGCGCATCGCGGCCGGCTGGCGTTCGATGACGATACCCAATATTCTTGTGCTGGGCGACTTTTCCCGGCGCCGTTCACCTTCCCGATTCGACTAACCGCCGGGATCCTGATTGGCGGCGATCGCCAGTGGCACTGCCACGCGCACGAGCCGCACGTACACGAGATTAATGGCGTGACGGTGTCGGACAGCGGCCAGTCGATTCATGCGAGGCTGCGTCGTCAAGGCTTCACGTTGCAGCGCAAGTTCCTGATCCTGCATCGCCCGCGCAGCACTTTCGGAATGTGCGGGGAACACCGTCGCTATGCGCTACCATATGGAAACCTGTTTCTGATCTCGATGCCTGTTTAAAGCCGTACCCCATGATTCAGGACCGAAACGCAATGCCGGCCGTGGGTGTTCGTCAGGCGAATTCCATGATACTTGGCACAATGCGCTGATGGGCTGGATTGGCACCTTGCTGTTGGGCGCCGCAATTGGCGGCTTTGGCTGGTGGCGCCATCCAGCACGCCGCACGGCGGCACTGCCTGCGCTTATCGTTGGCGCGTTGACCGCCGGCGCGGTTAAACTGGCCGGCAACGCGAGCGGGCTGTTCGAGGATGGCGAAGTGCTCGAATGGTCGCTGTGCGTGCTTGGCGCGATGACGGCCGTGGCCGTGACCGTCTCGCTTGGCTCACATCCTTTTCGCCGATGAACTCAATGAATGTCCGACAACCCGCCGCCGACCAGGCGGTCTCCCTCGCCGAGCGGCTGGCGCGGCTGCGCGATGCGATGAAACGAGCCGATCTGGCCGCGTATATCGTGCCGTCTGCTGATCCGCACTTGTCCGAGTACCTGCCGCAACGCTGGCAGGGCCGTGCGTGGTTATCCGGCTTCACCGGCTCGGCTGGCCTGTTGGTCGTGACCCCGGACTTTGCGGGACTGTGGACCGACAGCCGCTACTGGGTGCAGGCTGCCACGGAACTGGCCGACAGCGGCATCGAGTTGATAAAGATTCAAGCTGGACAGGCGCAGCCCCATGTGGACTGGCTCGCCGCACACCTGGAACCCGGTGCGCGGGTCGGCGTGGATGGCAGTACGCTTGGCTTGGCCGCTGCGCGGGTGTTGCAGGACGCGTTGCAGGCGGCTGGCGTGCAACTGCGCGCCGACGTGGACCTGCTCGAGTTGATCTGGGACGGCCGGCCAACGCTGCCTGGGACGCCGGTGTACGAGCACGATCCCGCCTACGCGCCCGTGACCCGCGCGCAAAAGCTCGACCAGGTGCGCAGCGCGATGCGCGACAAGGGGGCGCACTGGCATTTCGTCTCCACGCTGGATGACATCGCATGGATTTTCAACCTGCGCGGTGCCGACGTGAGCTACAACCCGGTATTTGTTGCGCACGCGTTGATTGGGCCGCAGCACGCGACGCTGTACGTGGCCGACGGCAAGATCGACGCGGTGTTGCGTGAGCGGCTGGCGCAGGACGGTGTGCGCGTCGCCCCATACCGGGACGCGCCGGCGGCGCTGGCCGCGATTGAGCCGGGCAGCACGCTACTGATCGATCCGCGCCGCGTCACGTATGGGTTGATGCAAGCCGTGCAGCCTGGTGTGAAATTCGTCGAGGTGGTGAATCCGTCGACCTTTGCAAAGTCGCGCAAGACGGAAGCGGAAGCCGTCCATGTGCGTGCAACGATGGAGCAGGACGGCGCCGCGCTCGCGGAATGCTTCGCGTGGTTCGAACAGGCGCTCGGGCGTGAGCGCATCACCGAGTTGACGATCGACGAAAAGCTCACCGCCGCGCGAGCACGCCGCCCCGGCTTCGTGTCCCTTAGCTTTCCAACGATCGCTGCGTTCAACGCCAACGGCGCGATGCCGCACTATCGCGCAACGCCGCAGTCGCATGCGCTGATCGAGGGCGACGGTCTGCTGTTGATCGACTCCGGCGGTCAGTATCTGGGCGGCACCACCGATATTACACGCGTCGTGCCGGTGGGCCGGACCAGTGCCGAGCAGCGGCGCGATTTCACGCTGGTGCTCAAAGGTATGATTGCGCTGTCGCGCACGACGTTTCCGCGTGGCGTGCGCTCGCCGATGCTAGACGCGATAGCACGGGCGCCGATTTGGGACGCATGCATGGACTTTGGGCACGGCACGGGCCATGGGGTCGGCTATTTCCTGAACGTGCATGAAGGACCGCAGGTGATTTCGCACTACGCGCCGGCCGAGTCCTACACGGCGATGGAAAAAGGCATGATCACGTCGAACGAGCCTGGTATCTACCGTCCCGGCCAGTGGGGCATCCGCATCGAAAACCTGTTGCTGAGCCAGCCGGCGCGCACGACCGAGTTCGGCGAGTTCCTCTGCTTCGAGACGCTGACGCTGTGCCCGATCGATACCCGCTGCATCGAGCGGTCGTTGCTGCGTGAAGACGAAGTGGCCTGGCTCAACGCTTACCACGCGCAAGTGCGTGAGCGGGTCGGCAAGCATTTGAGCGGCGACGCGAAAGCGTGGCTCGAGGCCCGTACTGCGCCAATCTGACGCATAAGCGGCCCGCGACCGGATGTCAACGCGTGATCGGCTTGTACCGCAGCCGCTTTGGTGCGGCTGCCTCGTCGCCGAGACGCGCCCGCTTGTCGGCTTCATATTCCTGGTAGTTGCCATTGAAGAACACCACCTGCGAATCGCCTTCGAACGCGAGGATGTGCGTGGCAATCCGGTCCAGGAACCAGCGATCGTGCGAAATCACCATCACCGATCCCGCGAATTCGAGCAGCGCATCCTCGAGCGCGCGCAACGTTTCGACGTCCAGGTCATTTGATGGTTCGTCCAGCAGCAGCACGTTGCCCCCGGCGATCAGCGTCTTGGCCATGTGCAACCGTCCGCGTTCGCCCCCCGACAGGTTCCCCACCTGCTTTTGTTGGTCGGCGCCGCGGAAATTGAAGCGGCCGATGTACGCGCGCGACGGCGTTTCGTAGCGGCCGACCGTCAGCACGTCCGCGCCGCCGGAAATCTCCTCGAACACCGTCTTGTCGGCGGCCAGCGCATCCCGGCTTTGGTCCACGTAGGCGAGTTTGACCGTGGGTCCGAGCTTGACGGTGCCGCAGTCCGGTTGCTCGCGGCCCGTGATCATCCGGAACAGCGTCGACTTGCCCGCACCGTTCGGCCCGATGATGCCGACGATCGCGCCGGGCGGTACCGAAAAGCTCAGATTGTCGATCAGCAGGCGGTCGCCGAAGCTTTTGCTGACGTTCTGGAACTCGATGACTTCGTTGCCGAGACGCTCGCCCACCGGGATGAAGATTTCCTGTGTCTCGTTGCGCTTCTGGTATTCGACGCTGTTCAGTTCCTCAAAGCGGGCGATACGCGCCTTGGACTTGGCCTGGCGGCCCTTCGGGTTCTGGCGTACCCACTCCAGTTCCTTATGGATCGCCTTCTGACGAGCGGACTCCGCCGCCTCTTCCTGCTTTAAGCGAGTTTCCTTCTGGTCCAGCCAACTGCTGTAATTGCCTTTCCACGGGATGCCGTGGCCCCGATCCAGTTCCAGAATCCACTGCGCTGCGTTATCCAAGAAGTAGCGATCGTGCGTGACGGCCACGACCGTGCCCGGGAAGCGCACCAGAAACTGTTCGAGCCACTCGACCGATTCCGCGTCGAGGTGGTTCGTCGGCTCATCGAGCAGCAGCATGTCGGGCTTTTGCAGCAGCAGCTTGCACAGCGCGACACGGCGTTTTTCGCCGCCGGACAAGTGCTCGATCCTGGCGTCCCATGGCGGCAGTCGCAGCGCGTCGGCTGCCACCTCGAGTTGCTGCTCGGCGCTACCGCCTTCGGCGGTGGCCAGGATCGCCTCGTACTTCGCCTGTTCGGCAGCCAGCGCGTCAAAGTCGGCGTCCGGTTCGGCATAGGCCGCGTAGATTTCATCAAGCCGCTGCTGCGCGTGGAACAGCTCGCCGAGGCCTTCTTCGACCGCTTGCTTGACCGTGTGTTGCGGGTTAAGTTGTGGTTCCTGGGGCAGGTAGCCGATCTGGATGTTAGACATCGGGGTGGCGTCACCCTCGATGTCTTTGTCCAATCCGGCCATGATTTTCAGCAAGGTCGATTTGCCCGAGCCATTCAGGCCGAGTACGCCGATCTTCGCGCCAGGAAAGAATGACAGCGAGATGTCCTTTAGGATATGTCGCTTGGGCGGCACGATCTTGCCGACCCGGTTCATGGTAAAGACGTATTGAGCCATCGGGTTTGCGTAATAGAGACGAAGCTGGAGGGGGCAGCTTGGCGCGGGCGCGAAGCGCATGCGCGGCTGACTAAAACCATTATTGTACGGCTCCGGGCGACGATGATGGATCGCATCGGCAGTGTGGTAGCTTGGCCCGCGTGCAAGCGGTGCTATAGAACAAGCCGGGGTGAGGAGCAAGGCGGGGCGCGCCCGGAAGTGAGGGGCTATGCGTCGCTACGATAAGGCAGGATACCGCCGTGGAGCGCGTTGCGGCGCGACACCGCCTGGTCGTGGCCGTAGCATGTTAAATTGTCGTAGTTTGCAGTTGCATTGTGCTGCTGCTACGATTCGATTTTTGGCATTCCCGCTTTTCTTTTCTGATCAACAGACACCGAGGGAGGCGCGGTGATGCTGATGCCGCAGATCGCCGTCCCACGTGTGGCGCCACATCATCGTTAGATCGCTGCCGGTGCGGGTTGCCCAGCACCCGCGCGGCTTCCCGACAGATCCGTTGCTTGTCGCCGGTTTATCCGGTCCGCATCGTCTGTCCGTTTCTGTTTCTCTTTTGGGACAGTCCCGCGACCCGCGAGTCGTGGGCGGTTGCAAATGACTCGAAAAAAAATCGACTTTGGCGGGCAGGCCTTCAAGGCTGTCCTCGGTTTCACCTTTTCGCATTGGGGCAAGCAGCCCTGGCGGATCGCGGCGATCGCATCACTGGCGTTGCTGTCGGCGCTCGCCGATGTGCTGACGCCGCTTTATGCGGGACGCCTGATCGATGCGCTCGCCACCGGCGCGAGCGGCGCCGCAGGCAAGCAGGCCGCGTGGGGCGCGGCGGTTTCGGCCTTCTGGACTGTTGCGACGCTGGGGTTGGGTGGCATGTTGATGCGCCAGTTCGGTTTTTTGAGCATCATTGCGCTCACGTTAAAAATGATGAGCGAGACTGCGTCCAGCGCGTTCTATCGCGTGCAGCGTTTCTCCGCCGACTGGCACGCGAACAGCTTTGCCGGCTCGACCGTGCGCAAGATCACGCGCGGCATGTGGGCACTGGACCTGCTCAACGACACATTGCTAATCGCGCTGTTGCCGTCGCTGGTGATGCTCGTTGGCGCCACCGTGCTGCTCGGCGTGCAATGGCCGGTGATGGGCATCGTGGTCGGCATCGGATCGATCGCGTATGTCGCAGTCACCGTGATGTTGTCGCTTGGCTACGTGGCTCCGGCCGCGCGGCTGGGTAATGCGTGGGACACGCGGATGGGCGGCGCGTTGGCCGACGCGGTCAGTTGCAATGCCGTGGTGAAGGCGTTTGGCGCTGAACAGCGCGAGGACATGCGCCTTGCCCGTGTGATCGGCAAGTGGCGGCAACGCACGCGCCGTACTTGGATCCGCGGCACGATCAGCGGTAGTGTGCGGGGCAGCATGTTGGTCGCGATGCAGGCTGCGATGCTTGGAGCGGCCCTGCTGCTGTGGGTTCGCGATTTGGCCAGCGTAGGCGATATCACCTTTGCGCTGACCATGTTCTTTATGTTGCAGGGGTATCTGCGCGACGTGGGCATGCACATCCGCAACCTGCAGCGTTCAGTCAACGACATGGAGGAACTGGTGTCGTTGCAGGCGCAGCCCTTGGGTATCGACGACAAACCGGGCGCGGGGCGTATCATGATTCGACGGGGCGAGATCTGCTTCGAGCACGTGACGTTCCGATACGGCGCTCACCCGACACCGCTGTACAAGGATTTCTCTGTGCGCATCGTCCATGGCGAGCGTGTCGGCCTGGTCGGCCATTCAGGCTCGGGCAAGACGACGTTTATTAAGCTGATCCAGCGGCTGCACGACGTAAGCGGCGGGCGGATCACGATCGACGGGCAGAATATCGCCAACGTCCAGCAGGCGTCGCTGCGCAGCCAGCTTGCGATCGTGCAGCAGGAGCCGCTGTTGTTCCATCGCTCGCTGGCCGAAAACATCGCGTATGCGAAGCCCGGCGCAAGCCGTGCGCAGATCGAGCGTGCGGCGAAGCTGGCCAGTGCTCACGACTTCATCACCGCGCTGCCCGACGGCTACGAGACGTTGGTCGGCGAGCGGGGCATCAAACTGTCCGGTGGCGAGCGCCAGCGGGTGGCGATCGCGCGTGCCTTTCTTGCCGATGCGCCGATCCTAATCTTGGACGAGGCGACCTCCAGCCTAGACAGCGAGAGCGAGGTGCTGATCCAGCGGGCGATGGAGCGACTGATGATGGGGCGCACGACGCTGGTCGTCGCGCACCGGCTGTCCACGGTCCGAACACTGGACCGGCTGCTCGTGATGGATAAGGGACGGATTGTCGAGGAAGGCAGCCACGATGAATTGATTCGCGTGGAGGGGGGCTTCTACCGACGGTTGTTCGAGCGCCAGGCGCTGGAGTTGACGCGGGGATGGGACGCCACCGGTGCGACTGTGGGGCGCCGGCAGGCCGCGGCCGCAGGCGTGCCGGATGCCGATTGGTCGCTGCCGTTGCCTGAGTAGCGGCGGGGACGGCTGCAATGCACGGACATGGCGGCGGGTGACTCGCGGAGTTTGTCGCGGCGCAGTGAGCGCTATTGGACCGCGCGCCGGCAACAGCGCGTTAGACGTTGAACAAGAAGTTCATCACATCCCCATCCTGGACGACGTACTCCTTGCCTTCGGCGCGCATCTTGCCCGCTTCCTTCGCGCCTTGTTCTCCTTTGTACGTGATGTAATCATCGTACGAAATCGTCTGAGCGCGGATAAAGCCGCGCTCGAAATCCGTATGGATGACACCGGCCGCTTGCGGTGCCGTATCACCGACATGGATGGTCCACGCGCGCACTTCCTTGACGCCGGCGGTGAAGTACGTCTGCAGCCCCAGCAGCTTGAAGCCCGCCCGGATCACGCGATTCAGTCCAGGCTCGTCCATGCCCATGTCGGACAGAAAAATGCCTTTTTCATCGTCCGGTAACTCGGCGATTTCCGCTTCGATGGCGGCGCACACGGCGACGACCGGCGAGCCTTCCTTCGCTGCGTAGCCACGCACCGCATCGAGGTACGGATTGTTCTCGAAACCGTCCTCCCGCACGTTAGCCACGTACATCGTCGGCTTCGCAGTAATTAGGCAGAACGGCTTGATCAACGCACGTTCGTCCTCGGACAGATCCATCGCACGGACCGGGCGTACCTGGTCCAGCTGTGCGCGTACCTTGTCCAACACGGCTGCTAGCTTGACTGCTTCCTTGTCATTGCCCGATTTTGCCGCCTTCGAATAGCGTGCGAGCGCCTTCTCCACGGTCGCCAGGTCAGCCAGCGCCAACTCAGTATGGATCACTTCGATGTCCGCGAGCGGGTCCACCTTGCCGGCGACGTGAATCACGTTGTCGTCGTCAAAGCAGCGCACCACGTGCGTGATCGCATCCGTCTCGCGGATGTTGGCCAGGAACTGGTTACCCAGACCTTCGCCCTTGCTCGCACCCGCGACGAGCCCGGCGATATCGACGAACTCGACGACCGCTGGAAGCACGCGTTCAGGCTTGACGATCTGTGCCAAAGCGTCGAGCCGCGGATCCGGCACCTCGACCACGCCGACATTTGGCTCGATCGTGCAAAACGGATAGTTCTCGGCGGCGATGCCCGCCTTAGTCAGCGCGTTAAAGAGAGTGGACTTGCCGACGTTGGGCAAGCCGACGATGCCGCATTTGAGGCTCATGAAATTTCCTGAAGTATCAATCGTTTAAGCGCTGTCTCTATGCGACAGCGGTGGCGATGCCGGGAAAAGGCGGCAGCCAGGCGACGAGAGCAACACGCACAAATCGGAGCGGAAACGCAGCGATTTTGTATAAATTTTAATCACGGAAATGGCAATTGTAACGTTTTTGGAGGCGCTTCTAGCCAAGGGTGCAGGCAAGTCGGGTACGGTTTTGCGGGACAGGATTTTGTGCGGTCTTTGTCTATGGGTTGGGAGTGGGACCACCCTGATTGCCGATGATTTCATCGCTATGCGGTGCATACGAAATCTGTATTTCCGCAATGAAGATGATTTTTTTGCCCGCTGCGAGCGGGTGTTTGCGGCTTGACCAATCAGCGTGGCATAGGGCGCGAACCAGAGCCAGACGACGTTATCGAGCGACGAGAAGCGCGCAACGACTTCGGTTGCAATCAGCGTTTTGCCAATGCCAGTCGGTGCCTGCAGCATGACGGCCGCCGACTACTTGCACAGCGTGTTCAACTCGCCCGGATTCGTTAACCGATTGTAGTCGTCGCGCAGATTCGGGAATCGTTCGACCAGCGCAGCGATATGCCGCTCCTGGAACGGTAACGGGTCGATGCGGCTCATGCTTGAACGCCCCCGAGCTTGCCAAATCGGAAGCCGCGCGTCAGGTCGGACGGCACTTCTCGCAGGTTGTTTTCGTTGACCACATCCACCAATGCCGCTGGCGTCCAGGTATAGACAATGGCTTGTGGATGCTCGGCCAGTGCTTCGCGCAGGGCGGTTTTCATCTTCGCCGTGGTGTTTGGTACATAGATGATGACCTCTTGCATCCAGGCCGACACCGAAATCAGCCTGCCGCGCTCGGACAGAGGATGATGGTGCTTCATCTGGATATACGACCAGACCATGCCATCGTCCAGCCGTTCTTCCAGGCGATGCGTCGGGATGTGGCGGGCACGCACGTATGCGAAATCGCCGCCGAGGCCTTCGACCTGGCCAGCCTTAGCGGACGTGTAGCCTTCGATTGCTCGCCGTACTCGCGTCGCGCACACATCGCGGCACAGGTTTTTGTCCGGCTCGGAATCGGTGGCTTCGGTGTTAGATACCAGAATGAAACGGCGCTCGCCGCCATCTTCCTTGTTGAGTTGCAACATGGCTTGTGCCAGCGTGCCGGAACCGGCAAAGAAGTCGAGAACCAAATCGCCGGGTTTTGTTGCCAAACGCAGGATACGGTCCATCAACTGTAATGGCTTTGGGGTCGAAAATACATCTTCGTTTCTGTCCTTTGACAATATTTCATTGAGCTGCTTTTTTGCGTCTTGTGTGTGGCCTACGGCGTCGTAGGTCCACAGCGTTTGAGGTACGACGCCTTGCTTGACCTCGGAGAGAAATCGTTTGACGGCAGGAGTGTTATTTCCATTTTTCCCCCACCAAATTCGATTATCCGCATCCAGTTCAAGGAGTTTTTCTTTTGAAATTCGCCAGTATGTGCCCGCCGGCGGACCTTCGATTACTCGCCCGGAGGGACAGGTTACCGGATACCGACCTGCGCTATATGGATTGCGCGCCGTCATATTTTCGGCCTTCCATACACCACGAGCATCATTATCGAGATTTTTATATGCCTTGTCTTGTTCTGCTGAACGAGGTAAAGGATTCGGTCGCCAAATATTCCGGTCGGCAGTGTAAATTAACACGTACTCATGGTCATCAGAGAAATGAATGGCCGTATTTTTCGGGGAATAGACTTTCTGCCAAATAACATTGGCGATGAAATTTCCTTCGCCAAACACCTTATTCATTAACAATCCGAGGTTAAATAGCTCGTTATCGTCGATGGACACAAAAATAACCCCATCTTCCGTAAGCAGGTCTTTGGCTAGCCGTAGCCGCTGATACATGAACTCCAACCACGTCGAATGCCGATAGCGATTGGTCGAGTCAAAATAACTGTCGTTGTAAACAAAATCTTTACGCCCCGTGTTATACGGTGGGTCAATATAGATAAGCTTGACCTGCCCGGCATAGGTACTGACTAGGTTGCGCAAGGCATCGTAGTTGTCGCCCTCGATGATGAGATTGCGCCATGGTGCCGCACCGCACGACAACGAGGGGTTTAGCTCAAGCGCGACAAAATCGCGGTTCAGTGCCTTGTCTTGCACAATGTTCTTGCTTTCCCAGACTAAGCCATATGGGGTCTGGCGGTCGCGTCGCCTCAACATCTCAATAAGCGTTTCGCGCGGAAGGTTTTCGTACTCCGCTGCATTCAGGCGCGATGCCTTGTCCGAGTCTGCTTGAGGAGCGTTCTGCAAGTTTTGAGTCATCTGCACAAAGTGATGCTATGAAGTCGAAGCCGTGATGATAGATGCTTCGGGGCTGTCGTGATGGCCGTTCTCATGTGAGGAAAAAATTGGCAGCCAGGGTCGAGGATGACGCTACAGCATCCATCCCTTTTTGCCGATAACCAAATTTTCTGGATTTTAGCTTCAAAGCATATACAGCATCATAACCTTGTATCTGTTATACGTAATAGGGAACGGGCTGGCATGTGAGGTGGATTATAAGAGATGATCAGAGAAGTCCGGTAATTCTGGTTGCGAATGTGCGTCTGCGCGATGTCATGAATACTCTTTTATGGTGATAATCAAGATTCGTTACTTGAGTTGAAAATTGAGTAAAGAAGATTCAACGAAAAAATCGATGGCTAGATTCATTGCCAACCTCATGAATCCGCCGACGGGTGATGAGACTACACAGATAATCGAGGATTACGGATACGTTGATAACTATGACGCACGGAGTGAATTAAATGGATTGTGTCTTACGTTTGGCAACGGAAAACGCATGATAGAGCAAGTGGTGCGCGTGGATTACTATGCCGACGAAGTATCTGCCATGCCTGTTCCTATTGCAAAAAAATCAGACACCTGAAGCAATCAATTCGGCGCCATCGCGCGCCCAGAAATTGGGGAAATATTGAGGAGCGTCAGCTATTAATATGTTTAATTTGACGAGCTGAGGTCAAGATTGGGCCATGAACTGAAAAACGGCCTGGCCGATGCGCTTACTCTGGTTTGTTTATGCCCGTTTTTTAGGGATGATGCGCGAAGACATCGCGAACTGGCGGCTGCCGTTCCTGGGTGGCTGGCTTGAAAAAACACTATAGCCAGAAAATGGTTCTCGGGACAAGAAAAAAGAATTTCTGAAAATGTGGCGACTGGGAAAATACAAAACGAAAACACGATACCCGCAATCGCGATGTCGTTCGCGATGCTGTGGTGGCGGAACTGCGCCGAGCTGAAGCGCCTCACCCAATCCTTGCCCGATACCGCCGGCATGCCGAGCTGCTGCGCGAGCCAGCGCACGCCTGCTTCGGTGAGCGTGTAAATCAGACTGTTATCAGGTGCCCGCGCTCGCAGTACCTGGCGAGCTAGATACAGCCGGCGCAGCGTGTGCTGCGCCATCAGCCGGGCCGATGGAGCCGGCATCCGCGGCTGCATGTCCGGCTCGCTGGCCGGCTTCCGCAACCAGGGCTGCCAGAGTAGCGCACCAAGCGACTTTGTGGGCAGCCAGCCGAACCGATTGAGCGCGCGCAGTACGCGCGCCTCGTTCTGGCTAGCCACAATCCGGCCGTCCTACGCTGTCACAGTATGTCTCTGCGATAGTTTCGACATTTCCGTATAGCGTGCGCATGCCCATATGTGCCCCTGTATGCTCGAGGTCATACAAGGGAATAAAGCCGCTTCTGCGGCAAGGTCACCATCCCCTTACGTGGCTTGCACGGACACATGGGGATTCGTCGGGTTGGACGCCCGCCGTATCCTTAAAACCAGCGCCCCAAGCTGCGCATGTAGGGATTGCGCCCAGTCAGGCGCGACGCCGGTTTCGTCGCGGGTATCGCATACCGCCGTCTTTCGTCACTGCGTCGCACAACCAATGGTGACTCTACGCATGGCAGTCAGGTTGAACCTGCACATGGGTCCCGGCGACGACGCAGAGCTGGTCATCATGATTCTGATGCCGAACGAGGACTAATTTTCACCTGCCCCGCGAAAAGACGCGTGGCATTTCACTACCTCCTCACAAGGAGAGCCGCTATGTATCCAGTCAATCCAGCAACAAGTTTATCGATGAGCACCGACGACTACAGCGGCGTCGATGTTGGCGGCAACCCATATGGCACGAGTCTGTAGTCCGCCGCAATCCCTGGTTGCGGGTTTGAACAGGGAGCCGTATGAGTCAGAAGGGGCGGGCACTGCCGAAGTCCGGCAGTGCCTGATTGATGCATCAACGCTGACGCTTGGCTGTTGCGTTACGCGGTAGATGAGGTATCTTGGCGATGCCCTATTGGGGCAGCATAGGCTCGCTCAAATTTGATGCAAGTTTGCCTCTAGGAAACATGAGGTGACTAGCGCGCTTGCGCGCGCCGAGCGCGACGGCGACGGGATGCGCGACGCATAGCGCTACCCGGGCTGAGCCTCTCGTCGCCGTCCGGGGGGCATCACGCGCCGACTGGATGATGACGCGTCTTACGGAAACGCCGACTGACACGTGAGCTGAAGCTTCTCACGCTGGCCGCGATGCTGGCAAACGAGCGCCTAGTCCTCCCCGTACTGTCGGTATTCGTCGTATCTTGCCGCGTCGGACGGTGTATGCCGGTTTCAATATTTGCATTCGCGGATTCGGTTTTATTTTTTTTCTTGAGAAAACTCTTGACTCGTTTAAGAATGTTTGGCTTTGATGCGAATTGGCTTTGCTGGTCAATAGCCTCTGACGAACCGGTGATATTATGTGCAAATGGCTTAATAGATGATGGAAGGCCGTGATCGTTTATTAATTCCGTTTGCGTGTGGGTTGCCTTGGTTATTCCCTGCTTTAACTGCAACTGCTTTTGGCTGTGTGCATCACTCGCTGCGGGATCCACATCTTTAAATTGACTTTCCAACCATGCTTTAGCCTGCAGTATGCTCTGATTGAGGTCATCGTCCCAAATCTCGTTTATAGAAGAGCGATGGGCTTGAGTCGGTTTTGATTCGGGACTTTGCTTTGCCGGTTGACTCGCCTGGGACGCTGCACTATGGGTAGGTTGAGCCACCGGGCGACCTGCTGACATTGAGGCTCGTACATGTGCTGCGTAGCGCGATGCATCGGTATCGTACTTTGCAGAGCGGCGCTCCGGTGTCCGGGGCTGCTCGTCGTTTTGCGCGCGGTCCTGATGCTGCGCACTCAGTTTATTTTTGTCAAGAGGATTAGCATGTGGATTCTTCAATGCTTTTAAAAATTTGTCGCCCTTTTCTTTGGCTTCTTCTAAATTCGAGAAGCTGGGCACTCTCCTGAGGCTGGTCGGCTGAAAGGATGCTGTATCACGTGCCTGGGAGCTCTCTCCAAGCAGCAATTGGTAAAACTGATCAAGAGTAACGGGTTTCCGTGGTGAAGTTGGCTGCTGTGTCCGCTGGGCAGCACCTCTAAATGGATTGTGGTCTTCTGCGCTGAATGGGTTATCGCTTGCCGAACCTGATACGGCGAGTTGCGTTATGTGCCGATCCGCGAGGGCATTATTTACTTGCATATCGTCAACCAGCATGATTAATTGGAGTTTGCACTTTAACGATTTTGCTTGAGGCGGGATGCCAATTGCGCGATTCCGGGAGGACATAAACGAAGCTACGTAATCATTGATTTGCCTGTGTTTTAATATCCGCCATAATCGGTATATTCTCGGACGGGTGAGGGCTTCATGCAGTTGACGACGCAGTGGTTAATGCAAAAATTGCATCGCAAGCTGTGGCTTGTGTTTGTTGATTAATACATTACGTACCGTGTACTAGTGTGCTGGACGGGGCGTTCCGCACCGATGTTGTCCGGTGCAATCGTGTACCTGTTCGCCGACCGCAAATGCGGCCCTTGCGCGTAGTATCTCGGCCCGAGATCGCCGGCCCCGGCCGCTATAATGTGCCGATGAATTCCGCACATTCGAACCATCAGGTCATCGTAATCGGCGGCGGGCTGGTCGGTAAGGCCGCCGCGCTCGCGCTGACTCAAGCCGGCCTGCGCGTCGCGTTGCTCGCGCAGCGCGCGCCCGAGCCAAGCGAATATCGGTTCGACACGCGTATCTATGCGCTGTCGTCCAGTTCACAAGCGTTGCTGGAGCGGCTGCGGGTCTGGCAAGCGCTTGACCCGGCGCGGTTGTGTCCAGTGTACGACATGCGTGTGTTCGGCGATGCGCACGCGCAACTCCATTTTTCTGCATTTCAGGCGGCGGTTCCGCAGCTGGCGTGGATCGTTGAATCAAGCTTGATCGAACGCGCGCTCGACGCAGCATTGCAGTTTCAGCCGCTACTGACCTGGTGCGAATCGCGGGCACAGGCACTACAACACCACCCGGAAGCCGTCAGCGTGACGCTGGACGATGCGCGGGTGTTGTCTGCCGACCTGGTCGTCGGTGCGGATGGTGCGCACTCGTGGGTGCGGCAGCAGGTCGGCGCGAAGGTAAAACGGCGCGACTACCGGCAAACGGGTGTTGTGGCGAATTTCCGATGCAACAAGCCGCATCACGAAACCGCATTCCAGTGGTTCATCGACGGCGAGATCCTCGCGTTGCTGCCGTTACCGGACTCGCACGTGTCGCTAGTCTGGTCCGCCCGTACCGAGCACGCAAATGGGTTGTTGCAACTGGACCTGGCCGCGCTGGCCGAACGGATCGAGGTCGCCACGGGCGGTGCTAGTTTGCGTCAGGTCGGCACGCTCGAAGGCGTGACCCCCGCGCAAGGATTTCCGCTGGCGCTGCAGACAGTGGACCGGCTGATCGCACCGCGCGTGGCGCTCGTCGGCGATGCGGCTCACCTGATCCATCCGCTCGCGGGGCAGGGGGTCAACCTCGGGCTGCGCGACGTCGCTGCGTTGCTAGATGTGGTGAACCGCAAGGAACCGTTTCGTGATCTCGGCGATCTGACGCTGCTTAGACGTTACGAGCGTTCGCGTCGCGAGGACATTCAAAAGTTGACTATCGCAACCGATGGGCTGCAGCGGTTGTTTGCGCTGCCGGGCGGTCTGGCCCGTGGCATTCGCAACGTCGGGATGGCGATGGTCGGCGCGCAGCCATTCATCAAGCGCTGGCTGGTGTCGGCTGCGCTCGGCTGACGTGTGTGCGCTCAATCAAACAAGGAACCACGATGACACTTCGAATTCGCACGATCGCGCTGACCTCGGTGGCCGGTGCGCTGCTGGCAGCCGCCGCGTTGGCAAGCTATTCCGCATTTGCCGATCCGAGCCTAGATAGCGTGAAGGCCGCGGTGCAGAACCGGCTTGGTTCCGACGCGAGCATCAAGGGCGTGGCTAAGACGCCGATCGCCGGGCTGTACGAGGTCAATCTTGGCAAGGAAATCGTCTATAGCGACGCCAATGCCGATTATCTGGTGCTGGGCGACCTGGTGGAGACTCGCACGCGGAAGAACCTGACGCAGGTACGCAACGACGAGTTGAACAAGGTCGATTTCGCGAGCCTGCCACTGGCCAACGCCGTCAAGGTTGTCAAGGGTAATGGCGCGCGCAAACTCGCAGTGTTCTCTGATCCGAATTGCGGATACTGCAAGCGGCTGGAGACGACGCTGAAGGGACTCGACAATATCACCGTCTACACCTTCCTGTATCCGATGCTTTCGCCCGACTCCGACGTGAAGGCGAAGGCGATTTGGTGTTCGGCGGACCGCGCGAAGGCGTGGCAGGCGTGGATGCTCGATCATCAGTCACCGAGCGGGGCCGGTAATTGCGATACCAGCGCGCTGCAGAAAAACCTGGCGCTGGGCCAGAAGTTGAATGTGAGCGGCACGCCGACGATCATCCTGGCCGACGGGCGCCGGCTCCCCGGCGCGGTGCCGGCCGAGCAACTCGACAAGGCTCTGTCCGCGCAGCATTGACGTTTCGCCCAGTGGCGGTCCGTGGCTCCCGATTCGTTCGTCCGGCCGGCGGGCCGGCGCCTACCTGCGTATCCCGATGAAGCCGATTCGTTATTCCATCATCCCGAAGCACCCGGCTGCCCACTTGTTCGAGGTCACGTTGACCGTGGCGGATCCGGAGCCGGACGGCCAGCAGTTTATGTTGCCGGTTTGGATACCGGGCAGTTATCTGGTACGCGAATTTGCACGCCATATTGTGACGCTGAGGGCGACGAACCAGGCCGGCCGTAAGGTCGCCGTCGCCAAGCTGAACAAGAACACGTGGCGTGCAGCTGCCGTGGACGGCCCGTTGACGTTGACCTACGAGGTCTACGCGTGGGACCTGTCGGTGCGCGCCGCGCATCTGGACGAGTCGCTCGGTTTTTTTAACGGTACCAGTGTCTTCCTAGCCGTGGCCGGACGTGAGCAGTGGCCGTGCGAGGTGGAGATCCGGCGACCTGAAGGCAACGCCTATCGCGGCTGGCGGGTCGCTACCGCGTTGCGCGAGGCACGTGGCACGCGTCGTTACGCGTTCGGCTTGTACGTCGCACAGGACTACGATGAATTGATCGACCATCCGGTCACGGTTGGCGAGTTCGAACTGGCCCGCTTTGATGCGCACCGCGTGCCGCACGACGTTGTGATGGCAGGTAAGGTACCGGCGCTGGACATGCCGCGGTTGTGCGCAGATTTGAAGCGGATATGCGAAGCGCAGATTGCGCTGTTTGAGCCACGCACGAAGCATGCGCCGATGGACCGGTACGTGTTCATGACGCTAGCGGTGGGCGACGGATACGGTGGGCTCGAGCATCGCGCGTCGACCGCACTGATCTGCAAGCGCGATGATCTGCCGGTAAAGGGCAAGCCGCAGACCACGGATGGCTATCGCTCGTATCTCGGCCTATGCAGTCACGAGTATTTCCATACCTGGAACGTGAAGCGGATCAAGCCGGCGGCGTTTGCACCGTACGACCTGACGCGGGAAAACTATACGCCGCTGCTTTGGCTGTTCGAGGGGTTCACGTCGTACTACGAAAACCTCATACTGGTCCGAGCAGGGCTGATCTCGCAGGACGAATACCTTGTGCAGTTGGGCAAGACAATCGGCTCTGTGCTGCGCGGCGCCGGGCGATTGCGTCAAACCGTGGCCGAAAGCTCGTTCGATGCATGGATTAAGTACTACCGGCAGGATGAGAATGCGGGCAATGCGATCGTGAGCTACTACACGAAGGGATCGCTGATTGCGCTGGCATTCGACTTGTCGATTCGGGCGCAGACGCGCCATCGCAAGTCGCTCGATGACGTGATGCGTCTGCTGTGGCAACGCTACGGACGCGACTTCTACGCGGGGCGGCTAACCGGCGTCGAGGCGGCCGATATCCCGGCGTTGTTTGCCGAGGCGAGCGGCGCGGACTTGAGCCGGCTCTTTCGTGACGCGGTGAACGGCACGCGCGATTTGCCGCTGGACGCACTACTCGCGCCGTTCGGTGTTGAACTGGCTGCTGCCGACACGAACGGCAACCCATCGTTGGGGGCGCGCTTGCGTACCGGCAATGACTGTACGCTTGCGAGCGTCTCCGACGGTGGCGCGGCGCAAAAGGCAGGTTTGTCCGCGGGTGACGTGTTGGTGGCCATTGATGGGTTGCGGGTGCCCGGCAGCGGACCTGATGCGCTGCTGGCACGCTATCGGCCCGGTGACGTGGTGCAGGTGCACGCGTTCCGTCGGGACGAATTGCGTACTGTACGACTCAAGCTGGATGCACCGGAGGTGGTGAACTACACGCTTACGGCACGGACGAGTCCTGCGCCGGCCAAGCGCGCGCGCGACGCGTGGTTGCATGCCGGCCGATGATCGTTCCGCCAGTGCAACAATCCGTGTCGCGCAGCCCCCTTTTTCGCGCTGTGCCAAAAACTAGAATGGCTCTTGACCGGGCATGACGCTCGAACTGAACCTGACGGAGCCCAAAATGACTACGATTCTCCAGATCAATTCCGCTGCGCGCACGGAGGCGCAATCCACGCTGTTGGCTAATGAATTGACGGCGAAGCTGCAACAGTCGCATCCGGATGCCACGCTGGTCGTGCGGGATCTGTTGACCGATAGCTTGCCGCACCTGGACGAAGCAGCAATTGGCGCCTTCTTCACGCCGGCAGAACAACGCAATGCGCAGCAGCAGGCGATCATCGCCCGCAGCGACGCCTTGGTGGCGGAGTTGAAGGCTGCCGACATCATTGTCATCGGCGCGCCAATGTACAACTTTGGTATCTCCAGCCAGTTGAAGGCGTATTTCGACCATGTCGCGCGTGCTGGCGTGACCTTCCGCTATACGGCGGAGGGCCCACAAGGACTGGTCACGGGCAAGAAGGTGTATGTCGTGAACGCGCGCGGTGGCAAGTATCTCGGCACGCCGGCGGACTTGCAGACGCCTTATTTGAAAACGTTCCTCGCCTTTATCGGCCTGACCGACGTCACGTTCATCTTCGCCGAAGGGCTGAACCTCGGTGAGCAATCCAAACAAAGCGGCCTGGCGGCGGCGCGCGAGGCAATTGCCGCTCTGTGATGCGCAGTTGCCGGCGTGCGGGCATGACGTCGCCAGTAGCACTGCCAGTTCCGAGCGGTGTTCCGGCCTGCCGACTGGGCGGCCAACGGAGCGGCGCCCCGAATGGGGTTGGCTTCCGGCCGCCTCCAATCGGCTTCGGGCAGGCTTATAGCCGGCTCCCGGCAGGCCACAATCGGCTCAAGGCACGCCCCAGTCAACTCATGGCAGGGCACCAGTCGGCTTACAGCACGCGCCAATCGATCGGCTCGCGACCAACCTGGCGCAGATGCTCATTGGCAAGCGCGAAGTGGCGGCAACCAAGGAAGCCGCGGTGCGCCGACAGCGGTGACGGATGCGGTGCTTCGAGAATCCGGTGGCCGCGGCCGTGCAGTAACTGTCGTTTGGCTTGCGCATGCGAGCCCCACAGCATGAACACGAGGCCTTCGTGTTGCGTGGCAAGGTGCTCGATCAGCGTGTCCGTGCATTGCTCCCAGCCGCGCTTTGCATGGCTGGCCGCCCGGTTACGCTCGACGGTCAGTACTGTATTGAGCAGCAGCACCCCTTGCCGGGCCCAATGATCCAGGCAGCCATGGCGTGGCACCGCATGGTCGAAGTTCGCGGCGATCTCCTTGAAAATATTGCGTAACGACGGGGGAGGCCGGACGCCGGGGGGGACGGAAAACGCTAGTCCGTGCGCCTGCGGCACGCCGTTGTCCTCGCCGTGATAGGGATCCTGACCCAAGATGACCACCTTGACGTCGTCCGGCGACGTCAGATGCAATGCGCGGAATACGTCCGTCGGATAGACCGTCTTGCCGCTGCTGCGCTCGTAGTCGACGAACTCGCATAGGCGTGCGTATGCCGAACTGCCGATGAACGGTACCAGGTGCGCGCGCCACGCCGGTGGCAGGCTGTCGAATTGTTGTTCGAGGGTGAGTGTCGTGCAAGACGGTGGACATGACCGCGGCGATGGTGCCACCGTGCACTCATGCGGGGGCGGTGGATCGTCGAACAACGACGGTTGCCGAGGGGCAGCCTGTGCGTCGCCGAGCCACGATGGCTGCCGGGATTCGCCGGCGGTGTCGCCGTGCAACGATGATTGCCGATGTTCGGCCCGCGTCTCATCGAGCAACGACGGTTGCTGGCGCTCGGTTCGCTGTTCGTCGGCACCGCGCAATGCGGCGGTGGTGGAGTGTCTAGTGCGGGAAGCCATGATCGCGATAAAGTCGGATGGAAGGGTGGGGCGCCGGCAACCACGGATGGTTCACTGGCCGCTGCGCAACCGATAACCCCGTTCGGCCTTGCTGACGTCCTCGGACGTGGTGCCCGGCAAGTGCTGCTTGATGACGGCGGCGAGCGCGTCGAGAGCCGCATGCGCACTGGCCTTCGGCGCATCCTTCAGTTCAAGTTCGATTTCGCAGATCGGCGCACGCCGCACTGCGCCGTCCACCTCGGCCTGCACTTCGCCAATGTCCAGCGCGGCTTCGATGGGTGTGCCGGTCCAGTGAAGCGGCCATAGCGTGCGCGTGAAGTCGGTGCGAAACAGAGGCACGAGCGTCGCCGCAGCGTTGCGCACGAGCGCGCGCGCTTGCGCGTCGCCGCACGCGGCGAGCAGCGCGTCGAGTTCAAGCGCGTCGCCGGCCACCGCCATTTCCCATTCATGGCGACTGTGCACCCCGTCCGACGCGCCGCCGCCGAACTTGAAAGTCTGCAGCCAGCCATCAGGCGTGCGTCGCAATCGCAATGCACCGCCGGCGCGCGCGAGCCTGTCGTCGGGCGTATCGAAGTAGAGATTGGCGAGGGCGGTCGGTTGGCCATCATGTCCACTCAACTCGGCGAGCAGCGCGCGGGCGGCCTCGATCTGCGACGCCGGCAGCGCAAGCTTGATTTCGCGTTCGATGCTCATCGTCGTCATGGACGTTGCAGTCCGAAAAACATGTCGGCGAGCGCGGCACCGGGATTGTCCGCGCGCATGAACGCTTCGCCGACCAGGAAAGTATGAACGTCGGCTGCACGCATCCGGTCCACGTCGTCGCGCGTCAGGATCCCCGACTCGGTTACCACGATACGCTCGTCGGGAATGCTGTCGAGGAGCCCAAGTGTGGTGTCCAGCGTGACGGCGAACGTGCGCAGGTTGCGATTGTTGACGCCGATCAGCGGTGTCTTTAGCGTCAACGCCACGTCCAGTTCGTGCGCATTGTGCACTTCCACCAGTACCGCGAGCCCCAGCGAATGGGCGTACGCTTCCAGCTCGCGCATCTGCGCTGGCTCCAGCGCGGCGGCGATCAGCAGGATGCAGTCCGCACCCATCGCACGCGCCTCCAGCACCTGGTACGGGTCGATGATAAAGTCCTTGCGCAGCACGGGCAGTGGGCACGCGTCGCGAGCCTGCTGGAGGTAGCGCGCGCTGCCCTGGAAAAACGGCACGTCCGTGAGTACCGACAAGCATGCGGCGCCGTGCTGTGCGTACGAGCACGCAATGTCGGCTGGCACAAAAGTTTCGCGCAACACGCCCTTGGAGGGGCTGGCTTTTTTCACCTCGGCGATGATCGCCGGCTGTCCGAGCGCGTGTTTGGCACGCAACGCCGCAACGAAGTCGCGTAGGTCGCCGCGCCGCGCGTGGGCGCTCAGTTGCAACGCTGCCAGAGGTGCACTCGCCTGCGCGGCACGGATCTCATCGCGCTTGACTGCAATGATGCGATCGAGAATATCAGTCATGATGGTGCTCTGTTTGGCTCAATGACTCAACTGCTGCGTAAAACGGACAAGTTCATCGACCTTCGCACGGGCGGCTCCGCTGGCGATTGCCTCACGCGCTTGCCGGATCCCGTCGCCGATCGAAGCGACGACGTTGGCCGCATACAGCGCGGTACCGGCATTGAGCGCGACGATCTCGCGGGCAATGCCCGGCGTATTGTCCAGTGCGCTGAGCAGCATTGTTTTCGATTCGTCCACGTTGGCGACCTTCAGGGAGCGATTCGACACCATTTGCAGGCCGAAGTCTTCGGGATGAATCTCGTATTCGTGCACCTGGCCATCGCGCAGCTCGCCGACCCGTGTCGCCGCGCCGAGCGATACTTCGTCCATCCCGTCTCGCCCGTAGACGACCAGCACGTGGTTTGCGCCAAGCTGTTGCATCACCCGGACCTGGATGCCGACCAGATCCTCGTGGAACACGCCCTGCAGTTGGTTCGGTGCCCCCGCCGGATTGGTCAACGGTCCCAGTATATTGAAGATCGTGCGTACCCCCATTTCGCGACGGATCGGCGCGACGTTCTTCATCGCCGGATGGTGGTTCGGCGCGAACATGAACCCTATGCCGGTCGCCTCGATAGACTGCGCCACCTGTTCCGGCGTTAGGTTGATGTTGACGCCGAGCGCTTCGAGCACATCGGCGCTGCCGGACTTGGATGACACGCTGCGATTGCCATGCTTGGCGACCTTTGCGCCGGCTGCGGCGGTCACGAACATCGTTGCCGTGGAGATATTGAACGTATGCGAGCCGTCGCCGCCGGTGCCCACGATATCGACAAAGTGCCGGTTGTCGGCTACCTGTACGTGGTGAGCGAACTCGCGCATGACGGTTGCCGCTGCAGTGATCTCTCCGATCGTTTCCTTCTTCACGCGCAGCCCGGTGATGATGGCGGCCACCATGACCGGCGACATTTCTCCGCGCATGATCATCCGCATCAGGTGCAGCATCTCGTCATGGAAGATCTCGCGGTGCTCGATGGTACGCTGCAGCGCTTCCTGAGGGGTGATGGGCATCCGGTTCTCCGTGCGGGTTAGGCCAGTGAGCGGGGGAGACAGGGGCATCGCGTCGGTAGGGCGCGCGTTCATCGGGTAAGCGCCGCAGTGCGGCTTTGAGCGATGAAATTCTCAAGCAGGGCATGGCCATGCTCGGACAGGATCGATTCCGGATGGAACTGCACACCCTCGATCGGCAGCGTCTTGTGGCGCACGCCCATGATTTCGCCATCGTCGGTCCATGCGCAGACCTCCAGACAGTCGGGCAGCGTGTCGCGCTCGATGGCTAGCGAATGGTACCGCGTGACCTGAAAGCGGTGCGGTAGATCGGCGAAGATCCCCCGCCGATCGGTCTCGATTTCGCTGACCTTGCCATGCATGATCGTCTTGGCTCGCACGATGCGGCCGCCGAACGCCTCGCCGATCGCCTGGTGTCCCAGGCATACGCCAAGCATCGGGATGCGGCCGGCGAAGCGTTGGATGACCGAGAGTGTCACGCCGGCGTGTTGCGGATTGCTGGGTCCAGGCGACAGGCAGATACGCTGCGGGCTCAGCGCGGCGATCTCGTCACAGCTGATCTCGTCATTGCGGTAGGTCTGCACTTGCTCGCCCAACTCGCCAAAGTACTGGACGAGGTTGTAGGTGAACGAGTCATAGTTATCGATCATCAGCAGCATACGGCACCCAATGGACTGATATTGAACGAAAAATCGACGCGATGAAGCTGCTGGCCCACGGACCTGCTCAATGCGGTCCGGCATGGGGCCGCCACAGGCGGGGTCGCCACAGGCATCCGACACAAGCGAGAGCGAACATGAACCCGGGCGCGCAGCGCGCGGACGTTGCACGCGCAACCGGTTGCGCGTGCCACAGCAGGGACGACGGGGCCCGCATCGAGCGGTTCGGGCGTGTTGGCGACGACTGGATCTGTCAACGGCATCGGCAATCTCCTTGAGCTTGGAGCCGCCGTACCGTAGCACTATCAGGGTTGTCAACCTGCCACCGGATACGGCGGCAAGGTGCGGTGGGCGAACCACGACGTGCCGCTTCCTAGCGGAAGCGCCACCACTGGGCTGCACGGGTCAACGTGGTTCGAAGCATGGGTTACGCCTGGCTGAAATAGCGGCCCGGCGCGTTGGCCGGGTCGGTCGGGTTCATTGTAGCGTTTCGCGCGCGGGCCTGTCGACCCAAATGACACAGTGCGGCTGCCGACAACGCGTTCACGCGTTCAATCTGGTTGGCGGCGGGCACGCGTCGCTCAATGGGGGCGGGCCTGTCAGAACTGCGCGTCCAGGCCATCCTGCACGTGCTCGGCGGCGCGCAATACGGCACGCGCTTTGTTCTCAGTTTCCTGCCATTCCGCTTCAGGCACCGAATCAGCGACGATGCCGGCGGCGGCCTGCGTGTACAAGTTGCCGTCGTGGATCACGCCGGTGCGGATCGTGATCGCCAGATCCATTTCGCCAGAAAATGACAGATAGCCGACCGCGCCGCCGTACAGGCCGCGCTTGACCGGCTCAAGTTCATCGATCAATTCCAGCGCGCGGACCTTCGGGGCGCCGGACAGCGTGCCGGCTGGGAATGTGGCGCGCAGCACATCGAAGGGCGTCATGCCGGGCTTGAGTTTGCCCTCGACTGAGCTGACGATATGCTGCACGTGCGAGTATTTTTCGATCACCATCTTGTCAGTGACGACCACGGAGCCCGTTTGCGCGATGCGGCCGACGTCATTGCGCGCGAGATCAATCAGCATCACATGCTCGGCGATCTCCTTCGGGTCGTTCAGCAACTCCGTCGCCAACTGCGCGTCGCGCTCCGGCGTACTGCCGCGCGCGCGCGTGCCGGCTAGCGGGCGGATCGTCACGATCTGCTCGCCGCCGCGCTCTTCCTGCCGCACCAAGATCTCAGGTGATGCGCCGACCACGTGGAAGTCACCGAAGTTGTAGAAATACATATACGGCGACGGGTTCAGCGAGCGCAGCACGCGATACAGCGACAGGGGATGGTCGCGAAACGGTTTCGAAATCCGCTGCCCGACTTGCACCTGCATCAGTTCGCCGGCGGCAATGTATTCCTTGGCTTTGCGCACCGCGGCCAGATAGTCGTCCTTGGCGAACTCGCGATAGGTGTCAGTGCGCACCGTCGGCGACGTGACCGGAGGCTGGGCCGGGCTGCGCAACCGGTTGCGCAATTCGCGCAGCCGCTGCTTGGCGCGCGTGTACGCCTCCGGTGCACCCGGATCGGCGTAGACGATCAGGTAGAGCTTGCCGGCCAGGTTGTCGATCACTGCCACTTCTTCGGTCAGCAGCAGCTGGATGTCCGGCAGGCCCAGATCGTCCTTGGGCGTCGAATGCGCGAGCTTCTTCTCGATGAAGCGCACCGCGTCGTAGCCGAAGTAGCCCGCCAGGCCGCCGCAGAAACGGGGCATGCCGGGTCGGAGCGCGACTTTGAAACGCGCCTGGAACTGCGCAATGAATGCAAACGGATCGCCTTCGTGCGTTTCGATGACCTGGCCGTCGCACACCACTTCGGTGATGCCGGTGCCGTCAGCTTGCCGCGTACGCAGCAAGGTGCGCGAGGGTAGGCCGATGAATGAATAGCGGCCGAAGCGTTCGCCGCCGACCACCGACTCGAGCAGAAACGAATTCGCGCCTCCTCGTTCGGGGTGAGCGAGTTTCAGATACAGCGACAGCGGCGTATCAAGGTCGGCGAGCACCTCAGCAATCAGCGCAATGCGGTTGTAACCTTTGTTGGCAAGGGACTGGAATTCAAGCTCGGTCATGTTGGCAAGTCCTATTGTCCTATTGGTGCTCGGTGCACGGCGCGGTATGCACTGAACCAATGTCGCGGCCCGGCCGCAGCATAGGTGCCGAAGCCAACGTACCGGGACGCGGCGGCGCTACATGGTGCGTAGCGCGGACACGGCCGCGATGCCGGGGGCGACAACGAAAACAAAAAACGGGGAAATCGAAACCCGGCAAGCAACGGGTTTCGACGCGCAATCGCGCTCAGGCGTGCCAGCGGCGCCAGGGCCAGGCTCCCCGGTCGATACTGCCAAGACTGCGTTTTCTGTTTAGAAACATGACGATGTTGCGGATACCCTGGGACGGATGCTATTGCGCGGCGTGTGGCGCCGTCACCCGGTTGGCCGCCTCCAGCAGCGAACCCACTATACCATCCGAGTCGATCGATTGTACAGGTTGGCCGTGGTTGTAACCGTATGGTACGGTCAACGTCGCGAGCCCGGCGCCGCGCGCCGCGCGCGCGTCGTTTTCCGAGTCGCCGATCGCGACCGCCTGCGCGGGCGGCACGCCGAGCGCGTCGCACGCGGCTAGCATTGGCAACGGGTCCGGCTTTTTCCGCGGCAGGCTGTCGCCGCCGAACACCACTTCGAAATACGGCCGCAGGTTATACTGCTCGAGCAACTCGAGCGCGAATCGAAGCGGTTTGTTGGTCACGCATGCAAGCTTGATCCGCGCAGCCCTGAATGCGTCCAGCCCGCGGATCACGTCCGGGTAGAGCCGCGTGTGGCGACCATTGACCACCGCGTATGCCCGCTGGTACCTGGCCAGTGCCACATCGAACCGCTGCTCGACCTTGGTTGGCGGCAGGCGTGCCGACAGCACGCTGCACACGAGGTGCTCGGAGCCCTTGCCGACGTAGGCGACGACTTCGGCTTGATCGATCGGCGGCAAGTCGAGCTCGCCGAGCACCGTGTTGAGCGCCGCCGTGAAATCGCCGGCGGTATCGACCATCGTGCCATCCAAATCGACGATCGCGGCCTCGACCGGTCTGATGGGGGGCGCACCGCGGCGATTGTCATCGGCAACCGGTGTCAGGCTGGTGTCAGTCATCGCGCGCTCACCGTCTGAGTGCAGCGCGCATCTGGTTGATCACCTGTCGGTAGTCGGGCTGCCCGAAGATTGCCGAACCCGCGACAAACGTATCGGCGCCGGCGGCCGCGATTTGCGCGATATTGTCGGCCTTCACGCCGCCGTCCACCTCCAGGTGGATCTCGCGGCCCGTCTGTGCCGCATACGCGTCGATGCGCCGCCGCGCCTCGCGCAGCTTATTCAGTGCCTCGGGAATGAACGACTGTCCACCGAAACCGGGATTCACCGACATAATCAGCACCAGGTCGACGCGGTCCATCACGTGGTCCAGGTAGTTCAAAGACGTGGCGGGATTGAATACCAATCCCGCCTTGCAACCGTGGTCCCGGATCAGTGATAGAGTGCGATCGATATGGTCGGACGCCTCTGGATGGAAGCTGATCACGTTCGCGCCCGCCCTTGCGAAGTCCGGCACGAGGCGGTCCACCGGACGGACCATCAGATGCACGTCGATCGGCACGTTGACGTGCGGGCGGATCGCTTCACAAACCATCGGGCCGATCGTCAGGTTGGGTACGTAATGGTTGTCCATCACGTCAAAGTGGATCCAGTCGGCGCCGGCGGCGACCACGTTGCGCACTTCTTCGCCGAGGCGGGCGAAGTCAGCGGAAAGAATGCTTGGGGCGATGCGAAAAGTCATCTTGGAATGCGTTGGCGGGCGCTGAGCGGCAAACAAAGCGTTATTCTAGCGTGCCGGCGCGACGCCAGCCTAGCCCGGGAGCGGCGCCCTGATGCCTGCATTGACATGTCAGTGGATCGCGTCACGCTAGCTACGTCACGTCAACCACGTCGGATTAGCCACGTCAGACCAGCCACGTCGGGTCAGCCCGTCGTATCAGCCACATCGCATTGCAGGTTGCGACACGCAAGCGCATCAACGAAAATGCGATGCGCAGGGATCTGCATGCCCGCGCCATGGGTGAGCGTGCGCCCGTATTGCGCGACCTTTATCGGAATCCAGGATGAGTCAGTATGAATTGAGCGTCTCGGCGCGGGCGGCCTATCTGCCGGACCAGTCCGACCCGGAGCACCAGCAATATGCGTTTGCCTACACGTTGACGATACGCAATACCGGACAGGTTGCCTCGCAGTTGATTGCGCGCCATTGGATCATTACCGACAGCGAGGCGAAGGTGCAAGAGGTCAAAGGACTCGGGGTCGTCGGACATCAGCCATTGCTGCGGCCGGGCGAGCAATTCGAATATACGAGTTGGGCGGTCATTGCGACGCCGGTCGGCACGATGCGCGGCGAGTATTTTTGCGTGGCCGAGGACGGTACGCGCTTCGAGGCGCCGATAGCGGAATTTGCGCTGTGCATGCCGCGCATGCTGCATTGAGCGCGCACGATGGCGGCGCGGCGCGGCGCGGCGCCGCGACCGCTTCGGCGTGGACCGCCGTGGCGGCTGGCCGGCGCAGCGCCGCAGGGCGTCAATCGCGCTTGCGCGGCGGGCGGCGCACGTACCATACGATGTACGCGAGCAATCCAATCGGCAGCAGTATTTCAACCGTGGGTAGTAGCCACGGGCAAGCGGTGAAGAACGCAGACATGACGGTTTGGGAAACGAGCGAGCATTTTAACGGTTGCGTGTATGGTAACGGTGGCGCGCATGGCAGCGGGCCGAGGCGGGCGGCCGCAAGGGACCGGCATGCAGCCGGTGTGCGGCGCTGGGGCCGCGCCGCGACACTGATCGCGACGATCGTCGCAGCGGCGATGCTTGCGTCATGCGGTGGCAGCGGTGCGGTGCGGCCGGTGATGCACGTGCCGCCGGTCGTTGCCACGCCAAGCCAGCAGGCGCTGATCAGTGCGCGGCTCACGCCGGTCAGCTGGCAGCAGGTGCCCGGTTGGCAGGAGGACAGCCTGATCGGAACTACCGGCGCGCTGCGGCAGAACTGTGCACGCATGAACACGCTAGCGAATTGGCGGCGTGCGTGTGTTGCTGCGCAGCAACTGGATGATCTTGACGTGGCCGCCGCGCGTACGTTTTTTGAGACGTACTTCACGCCGTTTGTGCTGGCTAATAGCGACGGCACGCTCGACGGTCTCGTCACCGGCTACTACGAGCCGTTGTTGCATGGGTCTCGGTACCGGCGTGCGCCGTACCTGTACCCATTGTATCGCTGGCCGAGGGCAGCCCGCCCGGACGCGGTGTTGCCGCCGCGTGCACAGCTGATACGCTCCGGCATGCTGGCCGGCAACGAGCTTGTCTACGTGGACGATCCGATCGAGGCGTTTTTTCTGCAGGTGCAAGGCTCCGGCCGGGTATTGCTCGACGACGGCACGGTGATGCGGGTCGGTTACAGTGGCACCAACAACCAGCCGTATCGTTCGATCGGCCGTTGGCTGATCGATCGTGGCGAGCTTTCACCGGCGCAGGCGACGATGCAGGGAATTAAGGCATGGGCCCGGGCGAACCGGTTGCGCGTCGATGCTCTGCTGGATGTGAATCCGCGCTTCGTGTTCTTCAAGGAAGTGCCATCCAGCGAAGGCGTGCCCAGCGGCGGAGCCGACGGGCCGGTCGGTGCGTTGGGGGTGCCGCTCACGCCCGAACGCTCGATCGCGGTTGACCCGACGTCGATCCCGCTCGGCACGCCGGTATTCCTGCAGACCACCCGGCCATTGTCGAATCAGCCGATGAACCGGCTGGTGTTCGCGCAGGACGTGGGCAGCGCGATCAAAGGCGGCGTGCGGGCCGACTACTTTTGGGGACTAGGTGATGACGCGGGCGACCTGGCGGGCCGGATGAAGCAGGGCGGCCGGATGTGGCTGCTGCTGCCCAATAGTTGAGTGGCTGGATGTGGCTGCTGCTGCTCAACAGTTGGGCGGCCGGATGTGGCCGCTGCTGTTCAACAGTTGAGCGGCCGTGTTGCGCGTGGCCGCCATCGGCTCAGGCCTCAGGCTGACGCACGACGTTTGTCCACGACGCGGCGCGCCTTACCCACTGAGCGCTCGATGCTGTTCACTGGCAAGGCGGCGATTTGCGCCGTGACGCCGACCAGCGCCTTGACATCGTGCGCTAGGCTTGCGCGTGCCGCTTCGATTGCGCGTTCGTCCAGTGCCGATCCCGGGCAGGGCTCGACATGGATCGTCATCACGTCGAGCGGACCTTCCTTGGTCAGCACGATCTGGTAGTGAGGGGCAAGCACGGTGGCGTACTTGAGCAACAGCTCCTCGATTTGTGACGGGAACACGTTCACGCCCCGGATGATCATCATGTCATCGCAGCGGCCAGTGATCTTCTCCAGGCGCCGCATCGCGCGTGCGGTGCCGGGCAGCAGCCGGCTTAGATCACGGGTACGATAGCGGATGATTGGCAAAGCCTCTTTGGTCAGCGAGGTGAACACCAGTTCGCCGAATACGCCTTCGGGCAGCACCTCACCAGTGTCCGGATCGATGATTTCCGGATAGAAGTGGTCTTCCCAGATCGTCGGGCCGTCCTTGGTTTCCGCGTATTCGGAGGCGACGCCGGGGCCGATGATCTCTGACAGCCCATAGATGTCGACCGCGTCGATGCTCATGCGTTTCTCGATCGCCGCGCGCATGTCGTTGGTCCACGGCTCCGCGCCGAAAATGCCGATGCGCAACGACGATTCGGCCGGATCCAGGCCCCGTCGCTCGAATTCATCGGCGATCGATAGCATGTAGCTCGGCGTGACCATGATGATGTCGGGGCGAAAATCCTGGATCAGCTGGACTTGCTTCTCGGTCTGCCCGCCACCGAACGGGATCACGGTCAGGCCCGCGCGTTCTGCCCCGTAGTGCGCGCCCAGCCCACCAGTAAAGAGCCCGTAGCCGTAGCTGACATGGACCTTGTCGCCGCGCTGCGCCCCTGCTGCGCGGATGGAGCGCGCCATGAGGTTGGCCCACATGTCGATATCGTTGGCCGTGTAGCCGACCACGGTCGGCTTTCCGGTGGTGCCGGACGAACCGTGGATGCGCGAGACCTGGTCCATTGGCACGGCGAACATGCCGAACGGATAGCTATCGCGAAAGTCTTGCTTCGTCGTGAACGGGAAGCGGGATAAGTCCGACAGCGTTTTCAAGTCGTCCGGATGCACGCCCGCTTCATTAAATTTGCGCTTATACACTAGTGAATGTGTATACGCGTGCGCTAGCGTTTTTTTCAGCCTTTCCAGCTGCAGGGCCTGTAGTTCGTCGCGACTGGCTTTTTCAATTGGCTCCGGCGGCAGGGCAGTGTTCATTAAAATCTCCTTATTGCTGTGTCTGTCCCGTAGCTTGTAGCGGGCGTCAATCGTTCGATCGAATGACGTTTCCTTTGATGTGTGCCGACTTGCCGCGAAACATCGCGACCGGCTCGCCGGCGCGATTGGTCACACGGATATCGTAGAGGCCGGTGCGCCCAGATCGCACCTGCTCCACGGCTTCCGCGGTCAGCGCGTCGCCGCGGTGCACCGGCCGCAGGTATTCGATCGTGCATCCGGCTGCCACCGTATTCACGTTATAAGTGTTGCACGCAAATGCGAATGCCGAATCGGCAAGCGTGAAGATCAATCCACCGTGGCAGATATCGTGGCCATTCAGAAATTCGGCGCGCACCTGCATCGTCGCGCGCGCGTAGCCGGGCCGAATTTCAACTATCTGAATGCCGAGCCAGCGGGTGCACGCATCGTTCTCGTACATCGCCGCGGCACAGTCGCGCGCGAGCAGCTCGGCTTGCACCACGCCGGGTTCGGCGTCGGTGAGAGGAGAGTGGTCCATATCAGTGTCCGTCAAAACGGGGTTGACGTTTCTCGATGAACGCGCGCACGCCTTCCGCATAGTCGTGCGACACGCCAAGCTTGCGCTGCAGGTCGCGTTCAAGATCCAGCTGTACATCCAAATCCAGCGTTGCGCCGCTGCGGATGGCCTGTCGGGTCGCGACGATCGCGGCGGTGGGCTGCTGCGCGAGTTCCGCGGCGAGCTCTCGCGCTTGTGGCAGAAGGGCCGCATCATCAACGACGCGCCAGATCAGGCCCCACGCTTCAGCCTTTTCCGCGCTAAGCTTCTCGCCAGTGAGCGACAGTCCCAGCGCGCGAGCGATACCGACTCGTCGTGGCAGCGTCCACGTGCCGCCAGTGTCCGGTACCAACCCGATCTTCACGAAAGCCTGGATGAAACGGCTCGAACGCGCGGCAAGTGTGATGTCGCATGCCAACGCCAAGTTTGCGCCGGCGCCGGCTGCGGTGCCGTTGACCGCTGCGGTCACCGGCAGCGGCAGCTGCTGCAGCCGCCGCACGAGTGCATTGAAGTTTTGATCGATTAGCTCGCCCAGGTCGGTTTCATGGCCGGGCGTGAAGTCGAGGTCCTCGAGGTCCTGACCCGCGCAAAATGCCTTGCCAGCGCCTGTCAGGACCAGCGCCCGGGCACCCGAGTGCTGCACTTCATCCAGCGCCGCGCGTAGCTCGGCGTGCATCGCGCGGGTGAAGCTGTTGAGCTTGTCCGGGCGGTTCAGCGTAATGGTTGCGACGTGAGCGGCTGCGTCGATGTCGAGCAGAATTGACGTGTAAGTCATGGGAGTTTCCTCCTGCCTAGGCGAAATGAATGCGCGAGGCCGACTTCAGACGCGCTCGATGGCCAATGCAATACCCTGTCCGACTCCAATGCACATCGTACACAATGCATAGCGGCCGCCGTTGCGGTGCAACTGGTACATGGCGGCCGTTACCAGCCGCGCGCCGGATGCGCCGAGCGGGTGGCCGAGCGCGATCGCTCCGCCGTTTGGATTCACGCGCGGGTCGGCGTCGGCGATGCCCAGCAGCCGCAGCACGGCCAGGCCTTGTGCAGCGAATGCTTCGTTTAACTCGATGACGTCGAACTGATCGAGCGTCATGTTCAATTGCCGCAGCAGCTTGCGCGTCGCGGGCGCCGGTCCGATGCCCATCACGCGTGGCTCGACTCCCGCCGTTGCCATGCCAAGCACGCGCGCCTTCGGCGTGAGCCCGTGCGCGCGTGCGGCTGCTTCGCTGGCGATTAGCAGCGCACAGGCGCCATCGTTGATGCCGGACGCATTGCCGGCGGTGACAGTGCCATCTGGGCGTACCACACCGCCGAGCTTGGCCAGTGCGTCCATTGACGTTTCGCGCGGATGCTCGTCGTGCTGCACCACGATCGCATCGCCGTTGCGGGACGGCACGGTGACCGGCACGATCTCGGCAGCCAGTACGCCGTCACGCTGCGCACGGGCGGCCTTTTGCTGGCTGCGTAACGCAAATGCATCCTGATCGGCACGGCTCACGTTATAGGCGGCCGCGACGTTTTCGGCGGTCTGCGGCATCGAATCGATGCCGTACTGCTGTTTCATCAGCCGGTTCACGAAACGCCAGCCAAGCGTCGTATCGAAGACTTCGGCCTGGCGTGAGAACGCGGTGTTGGCCTTGCCCATCACGAACGGCGCGCGCGTCATGCTCTCGACACCGCCGGCCAGCATCAGCGACGCGTCACCTGCGCGGATCGCTCGCGCCGCGGTGCCGATCGCATCCATGCCCGAGCCGCATAGTCGGTTCACCGTGGCGCCCGGCACGTCAATGGGCAGGCCGGCGAGCAGCCCGACCATCCGAGCGACGTTGCGGTTATCTTCGCCGGCCTGATTCGCGCAGCCGAAGATCACGTCGTCCACCGCCGCCCAGTCCATTGACGGGTAACGTTCGAGCAGCGCCTTGATCGGGATCGCGCCAAGGTCGTCTGCGCGAACGTCTTTTAGCGCGCCGCCATAGCGGCCGAACGGCGTGCGGATTGCATCACAGATAAAAGCTTCAGTCATGGTGCCAGTCGCCTGTGCTTGTCCGGTAGCGTCGTTCTCGTCGGTGTGGAGCAATGCCGGGGTGGCGCCGGTTAGCCGCGCGGTGCCACGTGCGCGCGGCTTTGCACGACGCGGAAACGGTTCGCCACGAACGCAGCGTCGGTCAGCGTCGCATTGGCCGCTGGGTTTGCACCGGTGCCGTGGAAGTCCGAGAACGCCGCGGACTGGTTCACGAACACGCCGCCGGTTAAGTTCAGCGACAGCGCGACGCCGCCTTCGATTGCCGCTTCGTGCGCGGCTTGCTGCACTGCCTCGTCACCACTGTATACGGATAGCGTCAGCGCGCCGTGCTGTGCGGCAATCGAGCCGGCCAGCGCCAGCGATTGCGCGGTGGAATCCGTCGCGATGACGAATGCGATCGGGCCGAACCATTCCTGCGTAAACCGTTTCTGGTCGGTGGCCGCATCCAGCTTGACCAGCAGCGGCGTATGCACTCGTGCATGCTCGAACGCGGGATGCACGAGCGGTTGGCTGTCCAGTAGCACGGTACCGAGCGAGCGCGCCCGTTCGATGCGCTGCACTACGGCGTCGTTTTGGAGGGCTCCAATTAATTCGACCGCCTTGGCTGGGTCCGACGTCAGTTTCCGGACGGCCTCGGCGATTGCTTGGGCGACTTCGTCGAAGCTAAGCGTACCGTCGGGGGTGCGGATGCCGTTGCGCGGCACATAGATGTTTTGTGGCGCGGTACACATCTGGCCCGAGTACAGTGCCAGCGAGAATGCGATATTGCGTGCGGCTGCCTTGATGTCATCGACCGAGTCGATGACAATCTGGTTCACGCCCGCCTTCTCGGTATACACGTGGGCCTGGGTCGCGTTGCGCTCGAGCCAATTGCCATTGTGCGTGCTGCCCGTGAAATCGATCAGTCGGACATCGGGGCGCGTGGCGAGCTGCTGCACGAGCGTGCCGTCATCCGGATCCGTTGCCAACAGCGTAACGACGTTCGGATCGAAGCCGGCCTCGCGCAGCACGTCGCGCGCGATACGTACGGTGATCGCCAGCGGCAGGATCGCGCCAGGATGGGGCTTGACGACCACCGCGTTGCCAGTCGCAAGATCGGCGAATAGTCCCGGATAACTGTTCCATGTCGGAAAAGTACAACAGCCCAGCACCAGGCCGATGCCGCGCGGCACGATCGTAAAGTGCTTTTCCATTGCCAGCGGCGGGTTCTTGCCTTGGGGTTTTTCCCAGTAAGCTTGGGCCGGGATGCGCCGCAACTGGTCCCATGCGCATGCGATGGCCTCGAGCGCGCGGTCCTGCGCATGCGGCCCGCCGGCCTGGAACGCCATCATGAATGCCTGTCCGGTTGTATGCATCACGCTGTAGGCAATCTCGAAGCTCGCCCGGTTCAGCCGCTGCAGAATCTCCAGGCTCACGCCCACCCACGTGTCGCGGCCCGCACGCTGCCATGGTTGCTGCGCGCGCGCCACGGCGGCGAATAGCGAGTCCGGATCGGCTTTCGGATAGCGCACGCCCAAAGCGAAGCCGAACGGCGAGTGCTCCTGGCCTACCAGTCCATTGCGGGGCTGATCCAAATCGAACGTTTGGTTCAAAAGCGCTTTGAACGATTGCTCACCGTCCGCGTTCGCCGTTTCCCCGTACACCTTGGGGCTGGGCATCTCGGGGAACGGACTCCAGTAGCCGCGCGTTTCCTGTGCCTGAAGTGCCTGTGTCAACGTCGATTCATGCTTCACAAACAGCGGATGTGTCATGGCGAGTCGTCGGAAAATTGAGGCGGAGACGGATAAATAAACCGACCGGTTGGTTGGAAAATGGTAGCATTCTTTTCGGATTGCGCGGCGTTTTTTCGCGGGTCCCCTTGCCAATGGAGCATTCATGACATTCGAAAACATCCTGGTCGACACAAGCGGACGGGTCGGGCTGATCACGCTGCACCGCCCGAAGGTGCTCAATGCACTGAACGACGCGCTGATGGACGAGTTGGGCGCGGCGCTCAAGGCGTTCGACGACGACGAGCAGATCGGCGCGATCGTGGTGACGGGCAGTGAAAAGGCATTTGCCGCCGGCGCGGACATCGGAATGATGGCGAAGTACACCTATATGGATGTTTACAAAGGGAACTACATTACGCGCAACTGGGAGGCGGTGCGTGCGGTGCGCAAACCGGTGATCGCCGCAGTGGCGGGCTTGGCGCTGGGCGGCGGATGCGAACTGGCGATGATGTGCGACATTATCATCGCGGCCGACACCGCGCGGTTCGGTCTGCCGGAGGTCAAGCTCGGGGTCATGCCGGGCGCCGGTGGCACGCAGCGCTTGCCGCGTGCGATCTCTAAGGCCAAAGCGATGGACCTGTGCTTGACCGGGCGGTTCATGGATGTACACGAAGCGGAGCGCGCGGGACTGGTATCTCGCGTAGTCGCGGTAGGCAAGCTGTTAGACGAAGCGCTTAGCACGGCGGCTGCGATTGCTGAATATTCGCTGCCTTCGGTGATGATGATTAAGGAATCGATCAATCAATCGTACGAGACCTTGCTTACCGAGGGTGTGCATTTCGAGCGCCGGCTGTTCCACTCGCTGTTTGCCACCGAGGACCAGAAGGAAGGGATGGCGGCGTTTGTCGAGAAGCGCAAGCCTATCTTCAAGCATCGTTGAAAACGGACTTGCGTTGAAGGTGATGGGTCGCTAAAATCTTATTTTTCGCGCTGCGGATGCCGTTGCGCGAAAGTGGGGCGGGTGAGTAGGATCTTCTCGAATCACTGTGGTGGAAAAAGTTTTCAAAAACTTCTTGACGCTGCGACGAGAAATCTTCATAATCTCGTTTCTCTGCTGCTGATGCAGCGACGCGACGCGACGCGATGCGGGGCCGAGGCCAGATAGGTTGAGGCGAAGCGGTTGCGATGCTCTTTAACAAGTAACAGCCGATAAGTGTGGGTACTTGATGGTGCAGGCGTGCTGCGCCCGGGTGGTAAAAGCCGGGTGGGGCGATGCGAAAGAATCATTAAGTCTCATGCGAAATGAAGGTGGGTTTTGAGAGAATCGAAACCTGTCAACGTTTTGAGTTGAGCGACAGGGTCCTTTGTGGCCCGAACAAGTAACAGGTTTGAACTGAAGAGTTTGATCCTGGCTCAGATTGAACGCTGGCGGCATGCCTTACACATGCAAGTCGGACGGCAGCGCGGGCTTCGGCCTGGCGGCGAGTGGCGAACGGGTGAGTAAGACATCGGAACGTGTCCTAGAGTGGGGGATAGCCCGGCGAAAGCCGGATTAATACCGCATACGCTCTGAGGAGGAAAGCGGGGGACCTGCAAGGGCCTCGCGCTCAAGGGGCGGCCGATGGCAGATTAGCTAGTTGGTAGGGTAAAGGCCTACCAAGGCGACGATCTGTAGCTGGTCTGAGAGGACGACCAGCCACACTGGGACTGAGACACGGCCCAGACTCCTACGGGAGGCAGCAGTGGGGAATTTTGGACAATGGGGGCAACCCTGATCCAGCAATGCCGCGTGTGTGAAGAAGGCCTTCGGGTTGTAAAGCACTTTTGTCCGGAAAGAAAACGGCCTGGCGAATAACTAGGTTGGATGACGGTACCGGAAGAATAAGCACCGGCTAACTACGTGCCAGCAGCCGCGGTAATACGTAGGGTGCGAGCGTTAATCGGAATTACTGGGCGTAAAGCGTGCGCAGGCGGTTTGCTAAGACCGATGTGAAATCCCCGGGCTCAACCTGGGAACTGCATTGGTGACTGGCAGGCTAGAGTATGGCAGAGGGAGGTAGAATTCCACGTGTAGCAGTGAAATGCGTAGAGATGTGGAGGAATACCGATGGCGAAGGCAGCCTCCTGGGCCAATACTGACGCTCATGCACGAAAGCGTGGGGAGCAAACAGGATTAGATACCCTGGTAGTCCACGCCCTAAACGATGTCAACTAGTTGTTGGGGATTCATTTCCTTAGTAACGTAGCTAACGCGTGAAGTTGACCGCCTGGGGAGTACGGTCGCAAGATTAAAACTCAAAGGAATTGACGGGGACCCGCACAAGCGGTGGATGATGTGGATTAATTCGATGCAACGCGAAAAACCTTACCTACCCTTGACATGGTCGGAACCCTGCTGAGAGGTGGGGGTGCTCGAAAGAGAACCGGCGCACAGGTGCTGCATGGCTGTCGTCAGCTCGTGTCGTGAGATGTTGGGTTAAGTCCCGCAACGAGCGCAACCCTTGTCCTTAGTTGCTACGCAAGAGCACTCTAGGGAGACTGCCGGTGACAAACCGGAGGAAGGTGGGGATGACGTCAAGTCCTCATGGCCCTTATGGGTAGGGCTTCACACGTCATACAATGGTCGGAACAGAGGGTTGCCAACCCGCGAGGGGGAGCTAATCCCAAAAAACCGATCGTAGTCCGGATTGCAGTCTGCAACTCGACTGCATGAAGCTGGAATCGCTAGTAATCGCGGATCAGCATGTCGCGGTGAATACGTTCCCGGGTCTTGTACACACCGCCCGTCACACCATGGGAGTGGGTTTTACCAGAAGTGGCTAGTCTAACCGCAAGGAGGACGGTCACCACGGTAGGATTCATGACTGGGGTGAAGTCGTAACAAGGTAGCCGTATCGGAAGGTGCGGCTGGATCACCTCCTTTCTGGAGCAAGAAGTCTGCGCTTCAAGTACTCACGCTTATCGGCTGTGAAAGTCACAGGGACAGACGAAGGGTCTGTAGCTCAGTCGGTTAGAGCACCGTCTTGATAAGGCGGGGGTCGTTGGTTCGAATCCAACCAGACCCACCACGCGAGTCTGGTGTGCGCCACGAGCGCTGCGCGCAGCGCGGCCCGAACCCAAGGGGGGCATAGCTCAGCTGGGAGAGCACCTGCTTTGCAAGCAGGGGGTCGTCGGTTCGATCCCGTCTGCCTCCACCACTGCTCAATCGCGAGCGCTCCCAAACGGAGTGTTGGCGATTGACCCGTGGGTCAAGCAGTGCAGTATGGCTGTGACGTTCTTTAACAATCTGGAAAAAGAAGCAGTAATGTCTATTGGACGCGTCTTGAGATGGGCGCAGAAGATAGACGGGTAGTGATTGAAAGTATTGTTTTGAGTGATCTGAAAAGACGCTTGGAAGATACGGCACAACGCGAAAACTCAACCTATAGCCGGTGCGTTGCAAGACGGACTTGTTATAGGGTCAAGCGAACAAGTGCATGTGGTGGATGCCTTGGCGATCACAGGCGAAGAAGGACGCGGTAGCCTGCGAAAAGCTGCGGGGAGCTGGCAAACGAGCTTTGATCCGCAGATGTCCGAATGGGGCAACCCGGCCCGTATGGGTCATCCGTGACTGAATCCATAGGTCACGTGAAGCGAACGCGGCGAACTGAAACATCTAAGTAGCCGCAGGAAGAGAAATCAACCGAGATTCCCAAAGTAGTGGCGAGCGAAATGGGATCAGCCTGTACCATTTAGCCTCTGAGTTAGCCGAACGCTCTGGAAAGGGCGGCCGTAGCAGGTGATAGCCCTGTAGGCGAAAACTCAGATGTGGAACTAGGGGTACGACAAGTAGGGCGGGACACGTGAAATCCTGTCTGAAGATGGGGGGACCATCCTCCAAGGCTAAATACTCGTGATCGACCGATAGTGAACCAGTACCGTGAGGGAAAGGCGAAAAGAACCCCGGGAGGGGAGTGAAATAGATCCTGAAACCGCATGCATACAAACAGTCGGAGCCTCGCAAGGGGTGACGGCGTACCTTTTGTATAATGGGTCAGCGACTTACGTTCAGTAGCGAGCTTAACCGGATAGGGCAGGCGTAGCGAAAGCGAGTCCGAATAGGGCGAACAGTTGCTGGGCGTAGACCCGAAACCAAGTGATCTATCCATGGCCAGGTTGAAGGTGCGGTAACACGTACTGGAGGACCGAACCCACTAACGTTGAAAAGTTAGGGGATGAGCTGTGGATAGGGGTGAAAGGCTAAACAAACTTGGAAATAGCTGGTTCTCTCCGAAAACTATTTAGGTAGTGCCTCGTGTCTCACCTTCGGGGGTAGAGCACTGTCATGGTTGGGGGGTCCATTGCGGATTACCTCGCCATAGCAAACTCCGAATACCGAAGAGTGCAATCACGGGAGACAGACGCCGGGTGCTAACGTCCGACGTCAAGAGGGAAACAACCCAGACCGCCAGCTAAGGTCCCTAAAATTGGCTAAGTGGGAAACGAAGTGGGAAGGCGAAAACAGTCAGGAGGTTGGCTTAGAAGCAGCCACCCTTTAAAGAAAGCGTAATAGCTCACTGATCGAGTCGTCCTGCGCGGAAGATGTAACGGGGCTAAGCCAGTTACCGAAGCTGCGGATGCGCACGCTAAGTGCGCATGGTAGGAGAGCGTTCCGTAAGCCTGCGAAGGTGCATTGAGAAGTGTGCTGGAGGTATCGGAAGTGCGAATGCTGACATGAGTAGCGATAAAGGGGGTGAAAGGCCCCCTCGCCGTAAGCCCAAGGTTTCCTACGCAACGTTCATCGGCGTAGGGTGAGTCGGCCCCTAAGGCGAGGCAGAAATGCGTAGCTGATGGGAAGCAGGTTAATATTCCTGCACCGTCGTTAGATGCGATGGGGGGACGGATCGCGGAAGGTTGTCCGGGTGTCGGAAATCCCGGTCCCTGCATTGGAGAAGGCGCTTTGGCAAATCCGGGCGCGTAATTCAAGGGTGTGGGGCGAGCGGCGTTTAAGCTGCGAAGCAATCGGAAGGGGTCCCAAGAAAAGCCTCTAAGCTTCAGTCTAACGAGACCGTACCGCAAACCGACACAGGTGGGCGAGATGAGTATTCTAAGGCGCTTGAGAGAACTCGGGAGAAGGAACTCGGCAAATTGGTACCGTAACTTCGGGATAAGGTACGCCCTGCTAGCTTGACTGGCTCGCGCCAGAAGGGTGAAGGGGTTGCAATAAACTGGTGGCTGCGACTGTTTAATAAAAACACAGCACTCTGCAAACACGAAAGTGGACGTATAGGGTGTGACGCCTGCCCGGTGCCGGAAGATTAAATGATGGGGTGCAAGCCCTTGATTGAAGTCCCGGTAAACGGCGGCCGTAACTATAACGGTCCTAAGGTAGCGAAATTCCTTGTCGGGTAAGTTCCGACCTGCACGAATGGCGTAACGATGGCCACACTGTCTCCTCCCGAGACTCAGCGAAGTTGAAGTGTTTGTGATGATGCAATCTACCCGCGGCTAGACGGAAAGACCCCATGAACCTTTACTGTAGCTTTGCATTGGACTTTGAACCGATCTGTGTAGGATAGGTGGGAGGCTTAGAAGCGCGAACGCTAGTTTGCGTGGAGCCGTCCTTGAAATACCACCCTGGTTTGTTTGAGGTTCTAACCTAGTGCCCTGAATCGGGCACGGGGACCGTGCATGGTAGGCAGTTTGACTGGGGCGGTCTCCTCCCAAAGCGTAACGGAGGAGTACGAAGGTACGCTAGGTACGGTCGGAAATCGTGCTGATAGTGCAATGGCATAAGCGTGCTTAACTGCGAGACCGACAAGTCGAGCAGGTGCGAAAGCAGGTCATAGTGATCCGGTGGTTCTGTATGGAAGGGCCATCGCTCAACGGATAAAAGGTACTCTGGGGATAACAGGCTGATACCGCCCAAGAGTTCATATCGACGGCGGTGTTTGGCACCTCGATGTCGGCTCATCTCATCCTGGGGCTGTAGCCGGTCCCAAGGGTATGGCTGTTCGCCATTTAAAGAGGTACGTGAGCTGGGTTTAAAACGTCGTGAGACAGTTTGGTCCCTATCTGCCGTGGGCGTTGGAAGTTTGAGGGGGCCTGCTCCTAGTACGAGAGGACCGGAGTGGACGAACCTCTGGTGTACCGGTTGTCACGCCAGTGGCATCGCCGGGTAGCTATGTTCGGAAGAGATAACCGCTGAAAGCATCTAAGCGGGAAACTCGCCTCAAGATGAGACTTCCCCGGGGACGCGATCCCCTTGAAGGGTCGTTCAAGACCAGGACGTTGATAGGTCGGGTGTGTACGCGCAGTAATGCGCTCAGCTAACCGATACTAATGGCCCGTAAGGCTTGATCCTATAACTGGTCCGTTTTACCGTTGTGCCGTCCTCGACGACATAATCCTACCGGCTGCTTCTTGTTCCAGATTCGCTGGCGCGCCCCGCCGCGCGACAGCTCCCCCTTTTGCCTGATGACCATAGCGAGTCGGTCCCACCCCTGCCCATCCCGAACAGGACCGTGAAACGACTCCACGCCGATGATAGTGCGGATTGCCCGTGTGAAAGTAGGTAATCGTCAGGCTCCCCCATTGCCCCCCAACGCCCGCTTCCCCCCGAAGCGGGCGTTGGGCTTTGCGGCCCACCTGTTCAGCCCACCCGTCTTTTCCCCCTGCCCGTGAGCGTAAGCGATCGACGGTTATCGTCCGGGTGCCAGTGACGCCAGCGGCGAACGCAGTCCATTTTTTACTTGATCCGCTGTTAGCATCATGTTGTTCGTGCGTGCGACGCCGCGTGTAATTCCGTGACCTCATTGCCAGCAAAATAACGATGCAGTTGGCAGAACATGACGCAGGTTGACAGTCCTAGCGGCTCATTTTGTTAAGGATTTTAGTATCCGCGGTGCCTATAACAAATCCTCCAAATCATCGAGAGCGGCGCGCCGGCCATATCGGCCGCGAAAATCGCAGCGGTGCCGAACAGTGTTATCGCTGCATTGTTAATAGTGGTGCTGCGAACAGACAGTGGCGCATTCATATTGATGTTGCGTCCGCAATGGTATGGTGCAGGGAACGCTGTGACCATGAGACGCGGGCGCATGGCGTTGCGGTTCCACCATTCCCCGTGCAGTACGGACCACCGTCAAAAAATTTTGAATAAATTAATTTAAATAATAGTTACGGTGTTGGAGGTGTCCTTTGATGCCGCTATAACAATAAACCTTTTAACCAGTATATGGGCAAGCCGACGAACTCCTGTTAAATTCCGCAACAAGCTTCGCGTCTGATTGCATAGGAGCGGGTCTACGCGTACTGTCACCTTCACCCCGCCCGACTAGCAGTTGACTAACAACTAGAGACTTTAAAATGCGGATTCATAATGCAACACCAGTAGCAGTGTATGGTGCTCCGTGCGCTCGTCGCCCCAATTACTTCAGGTTTGCTTTAACAAGGAAGTTGTGTGTGCTCGGGGTCGTTATTGCATTGCTGTTTTCCGACGACGCGAAGTCAACCATAGTCGAGTCCGATACGGAAGATACACCGATGGACGACGCGTCATCGCATGGTGAGGGGTCGAGCCAGCCGAAGCCACGGGTAACGCGATGGGATGTGACGCCGGAGCAGAAGGCTGAAAAGATGTTGAGGTCCACGCCCGTGTCGGGTATGCAAGACACGCTGATTGCCGAAGCGGCATGGGATAAGAAGCCGTCCGACATGCAAGCTATGATGCAAGCTATGTCGATGGACGATGCGTCATCGTACGGAGAGGGAGCGAGCCAGCCAAAGGTTCGGAAAGAGTCGCGCTGGGATAAGAAGCCGTCCGATATGCAAGCTATGAGGCAAGTTCAAGCTATGTCGATGGACGACGCGTCATCGCATGGTGAGGGGTCGAGCCAGCCGGAGCCACGGGTAACGCGATGGGATGTGACGCCGGAGCAAAAGGCTGAAAAGATGTTGAGGTCCACGCCCGTGTCGGGTATGCAAGACATGCCGATTGCCGAAGCGGCATGGGATAAGAAGCCGTCCGACATGCAAGCTATGATGCAAGCTATGTCGATGGACGATGCGTCATCGTACGGAGAGGAGGCGAGCCAGCCAAAGGTTCGGAAAGAGTCACGCTGGGATAAGAAGCCGTCCGATATGCAGGCTATGAGGCAAGCTCAAGCTATGTCGATGGACGACGCGTCATCGCATGGTGAGGGGTCGAGCCAGCCGGAGCCACGGGTAACGCGATGGGATGTGACGCCGGAGCAGAAGGCTGAAAAGATGTTGAGGTCCACGCCCGTGTCGGGTATGCAAGACATGCCGATTGCCGAAGCGGCATGGGATAAGAAGCCGTCCGACATGCAAGCTATGATGCAAGCTATGTCGATGGACGATGCGTCATCGTACGGAGAGGAGGCGAGCCAGCCAAAGGTTCGGAAAGAGTCGCGCTGGGATAAGAAGCCGTCCGATATGCAGGCTATGAGGCAAGCTCAAGCTATGTCGATGGACGACGCGTCATCGCATGGTGAGGGGTCGAGCCAGCCGGAGCCACGGGTAACGCGATGGGATGTGACGCCGGAGCAAAAGGCTGAAAAGATGTTGAGGTCCGCGCCCGTGTCGGGTATGCAAGACATGCCGATTGCCGAAGCGGCATGGGATAAGAAGCCGTCCGACATGCAAGCTATGATGCAAGCTATGTCGATGGACGATGCGTCATCGTACGGAGAGGAGGCGAGCCAGCCAAAGGTTCGGAAAGAGTCGCGCTGGGATAAGAAGCCGTCCGATATGCAAGCTATGAGGCAAGCTCAAGCTATGTCGATGGACGACGCGTCATCGCATGGTGAGGGGTCGAGCCAGCCGGAGCCACGGGTAACGCGATGGGATGTGACGCCGGAGCAAAAGGCTGAAAAGATGTTGAGGTCCACGCCCGTGTCGGGTATGCAAGACATGCCGATTGCCGAAGCGGCATGGGATAAGAAGCCGTCCGACATGCAAGCTATGATGCAAGCTATGTCGATGGACGACGCGTCATCGCATGGTGAGGGGTCGAGCCAGCCGAAGCCACGGGTAACGCGATGGGATGTGACGCCGGAGCAGAAGGCTGAAAAGATGTTGAGGTCCACGCCCGTGTCGGGTATGCAAGACATGCCGATTGCCGAAGCGGCATGGGATAAGAAGCCATCCGATATGCAAGCTATGTCGATGGACGATGCGCCATCGTACGGAGAGGAGGCGAGCCAGCCGAAGGTACGGAAAAAAGAGTCGCGTTGGGATGTAAAGCCGTCCACGCTCGGTTCGGATACGCAAGATAAGCTGACTCCGGGACGGGAGTGGAAACAGCGATTGGACGTGACGGCTGGAACACCAACGGATGTTGGCGTACGAAGAGAAAAACGGCGGCGCAAGAGGTCTCAGTCGGTCCCAATAAGTTTGCCCAGTGAGTCTTCGCCAAGGGAGGCAGACCGTTTAGTGAAAAGGAAGCGACCGGCAAATGAGTTGCTATCGGTCATAGACTCACAAAAGGGCAGTGGAATGCCCAGCGGCCCGCAGAAGGACGCAGCTAATCAAATCGACGCGCGAGGGCTGCACCCATCACATACGGGAAAGGACCATGCCGACGACAGTCATGCGCCGTTACCTAGCATGCAAGGAGCTAACCGGGTACGCCAGCGGTCTCGGTCGCTACCAGTATTAGCGCCCGGGTTGGAACAACGCCGTTTGCAAGCTGATACGCCGCTGTTCATTCCTGTGCATACGTCTGACGACGGAAATCCGGATAGCGTGCAACAGATAGGGACGCACGAATTGGCCTGGCATCAATCGTCGTTTACCGATGTGCCGCCGATCACTGTTTCCGGCATAGACGTTAGCGTCGTAGATAACAAGGTTGCTGTGTTGCATGATGCAAGTGGCGATACGCATACTCCAATTCTCGGAAAGAATAGTTCCGCCTTTGAGAATGGAGGCAAAGGACAGGGGACGTTGGCCCCGTATGATAAGCTTACGAAACCGTATATTGTGGACAGGGATGACGATGGATGGCAAAGCGGCCCAGCTCCTTCAAGGGAGATGAAACTGTCCACGCTCGGTTCGGATACGCAAGATAAGCTGACTCCGGGATGGGAGTGGAAACAGCGACTGAACGTGACGGCTAGAACATCAACGGATGTTGGCGTACAAAGAGAAAAACGACGGCGCGAGAGGTCTCAGTCGGTCCCAATAAGTTTGCCCAGTGAGTCTTCGCCAAGGGAGGCAGGCCGTTTGGTGAAAAGGAAGCGACCGACAAATGAACCGCTATCGGCCATAGACCTACAAAATGACAATGTAAATCTCAGTGGCCTGCAGAAGGACGCAGCTAATCAAATCGACGCGCGAGGGCTGCACCCATCGCATACGGGAAAGGACCATGCCGACGACAGTCATGCGCCGTTACCTAGCATGCAAGGAGCTAACCGGGTACGCCAGCGGTCTCGGTCGCTACCAGTATTAGCGCCCAAGTTGGAACAACGCCGTTTGCAAGCTGATACGCCGCTGTTCGTTCCTGTGGACACGTTTGACGACGGGAATCCGGATGGCGTGCAACAGGCAGGGGCGCACGAATTGGCCTGGCATCAATCGTCGTTTACCGATGTGCCGCCGATCACTGTTTCCGGCATAGACGTTAGCGTCGTAGATAACAAGGTTGCTGTGTTGCATGATGCAAGTGGCAATACGCATACTCCAATTCTCGGAAAGAATAGTTCCGCCTTTGAGAATGGAGGCAAAGGACAGGGGACGTTGGCCCCGTATGATGAGCTTACGAAACCGTATATTGTGGACAGGGATGACGATGGATGGCAAAGCGGCCTAGCCCTGTCAAGGGAGATGGGCGTTAGGCAGGTGCCGGCGGAACAGCCAGCCTTGTCTCGAAGCAGCACGTCAACGATGAGCGATGCCGGTGCAGATCCGGTTTCTGTCAGTCAAGCCGCTGTAATGGCGAAGACGGATAATGAAAAGCGGTCCCAAGTAGGCGAGAACATCCCTGAACCGGTTGTCAGCAATTCCTCAAGTGTTTTAAATAGTGTGCAGGCCGATCAATATCCAAACTCTGAGCGGGCAAAAACGCAGAGCCCAAAGGCCAGTTTATCCCCTGCCTTGACAGCAGCTGACAAGGTGCAAGGCGTTGCACCAGATAACAGGGGCGTATCTGATTCGGCAGAGTTGCCGCAGCAGGCGCAGCCAACCGAGACGGGGGTAAGTGCCACAATGTTGGCACACTCGGCCTCGCACCGAAGCAGCGCGTCAACGATGAGCGATGCCGGTGCCAGTATCGGCAGTAGGTCAACACAGTCCGCTGACGAGTCCCGCACTCAGCCCTTGGTCCAGACCCCGGAGACCAGTTCGTCCTTTGCCGCGCAGCAGACAGTGGCTGAGAAGGTGCGAGACGTTGCACCGGGCAACAGGGGAAGATCCAAATCGGCAGTGTTGCTGCATCAGCAGCCCCAGGTGGCGAAGCGGTTACGATCCAGCAGTGAAGACCGACGCAGATCGGACGGCCTGGATGCAGCAGGCTTGGAGGGCGGTATATGGCAAAGCGGCCCAGCCCCGTCAAGGGAGATAGAAGTTGGGCAGGTGCTGGCGGAACGCCTGGCTTCGCCTCGAAGCAGTGCGTCAACGATGAGCGATGCCGGTACGCGTGTCGGCAGTAAGCCAACACAGTCCGCTGAAGAGACCCACACTCAACTCCAGACTCTGGAGGTCAGTTTGTCCCCTGCTTTGACAGCAGCTGACAAAGTGCAAGACGTTGCACCAGGCAACAGGGGCGGATCCAACTCGACAGAGTTGCCGCAGCAGGCGCAGCCAGCCGAGCCGGTGGCAAGTGTCACAACGTTGGCACACTCGGCCTCGCGCCGAAGCAGCATGTCAACGATGAACGATGCCGGTGCCAGTATCGACAGTAGGTCAACACAGTCCGCTGACGAGTCCCGCACTCAGCCCTTGGTCCAGACCCCGGAGACCAGTTCGTCCCTTGCCGTGCAGCAGACAGCGGCTGAAAAGGTGCGAGATGCTGCGCTGGGCAGCAGGGGAAGATCCAAATCGGCAGTGTTGTTGCATCAGCAGCCTCAGGTGGCGAAGCGGTTACGATCCAGCAGTGAAGACCGACGCAGATCGGGCGGCCTGGATGCAGCAGGCTTGGAGGACGGTATATGGCAAAGCGGCCCAGCCCCGTCAAGGGAGATGGAGGTTGGGCAGGTGCTGGCGGAACACCCGGCCTTGCCTCGAAGCAGCGCGTCAACGATGAGTGATGCCGGTGCCCGTGTCGACAGTAAGTCAACACAGTCCGCTGACGAGTCCCGCACTCAGCCCTTGGTCCAGACCCCGGAGACCAGTTCGTCCTTTGCCGCGCAGCAGACAGTGGCTGAGAAGGTGCGAGACGTTGCACCGGGCAACAGGGGAAGATCCAAATCGGCAGTGTTGCTGCATCAGCAGCCCCAGGTGGCGAAGCGGTTACGATCCAGCAGTGAAGACCGACGCAGATCGGACGGCCTGGATGCAGCAGGCTTGGAGGACGGTATATGGCAAAGCGGCCCAGCCCCGTCAAGGGAGATGGAGGTTGGGCAGGTGCTGGCGGAACACCCGGCCTTGCCTCGAAGCAGCGCGTCAACGATGAGTGATGCCGGTGCCCGTGTCGACAGTAAGTCAACACAGTCCGCTGACGAGTCCCGCACTCAGCCCTTGGTCCAGACCCCGGAGACCAGCTCGTCCCTTGCCGCGCAGCAGACAGTGGCTGAGAAGGTGCGAGACGTTGCACCGGGCAACAGGGGAAGATCCAAATCGGCAGTGTTGCTGCATCAGCAGCCCCAGGTGGCGAAGCGGTTACGATCCAGCAGTGAAGACCGACGCAGATCGGACGGTCTGGATGCAGCAGGCTTGGAGGGCGGTATATGGCAAAGCGGCCCAGCCCCGTCAAGGGAGATGGAAGTTGGGCAGGTGCTGGCGGAACGCCCGGCTTCGCCTCGAAGCAGTGCGTCAACGATGAGCGATGCCGGTACGCGTGTCGACAGTAAGCCAATACAGTTCGCTGAAGAGACTCACACTCAACTCCAGACTCTGGAGGCTAGTTTGTCCCCTGCTTTGACAGCAGCTGACAAAGTGCAAGACGTTGCACCAGGCAACAGGGGCGGATTTGGCCCGGCAGAGTTGCTGCAGCAGGCGCAGCCAGCCGGCCAAGATGCGAGCGCCACAACATCGGCACACCCGGCCTCGCGCCGAAGCAGCACGTCAACGATGAGCGATGCCGGTGCCAGTATCGGCAGTAGGTCAACACAGTCCGCTGACGAGTCCCGCACTCAGCCCTTGGTCCAGACCCCGGAGACCAGCTCGTCCCTTGCCGCGCAGCAGACAGTGGCTGAGAAGGTGCGAGACGTTGCACCGGGCAACAGGGGAAGATCCAAATCGGCAGTGTTGCTGCATCAGCAGCCCCAGGTGGCGAAGCGGTTACGATCCAGCAGTGAAGACCGACGCAGATCGGACGGTCTGGATGCAGCAGGCTTGGAGGGCGGTATATGGCAAAGCGGCCCAGCCCCGTCAAGGGAGATGGAAGTTGGGCAGGTGCTGGCGGAACGCCCGGCTTCGCCTCGAAGCAGTGCGTCAACGATGAGCGATGCCGGTACGCGTGTCGACAGTAAGCCAATACAGTTCGCTGAAGAGACTCACACTCAACTCCAGACTCTGGAGGCTAGTTTGTCCCCTGCTTTGACAGCAGCTGACAAAGTGCAAGACGTTGCACCAGGCAACAGGGGCGGATTTGGCCCGGCAGAGTTGCTGCAGCAGGCGCAGCCAGCCGGCCAAGATGCGAGCGCCACAACATCGGCACACCCGGCCTCGCGCCGAAGCAGCATGTCAACGATGAGCGATGCCAGTGCCCGTGTCGCCAGTAAGCTAACACAGTCCGCTGACGAGACCCACATGCAACTTCAGATTCTGGAGGCCAGTTTGTCCCCTGCTTTGACAGCAGCTGACAAGGTGCAAGACGTTGCACCAGGCAATAGGGGCGGATCTGACGGGGCAGAGTCGCTGCAGCAGGCGCAGCCAGCTGGCCATGATGCGAGCGCCATAATGTCGGCAGCACCCCCGGCCTCGCGCCGAAGCAGCACGTCAACGATGAGCGATGCCGGTGCAGATCCGGTTTCTGTCAGTCAAGCCGCTGTAATGGCGAAGACGGATAATGAAAAGCAGTCTCAAGTAGGCGAGAATATCCCTGAACCGGTCGCCAGCAGTTCCTTAAGTGTTTCGAATAGTGTGCAGGCCGATCAACCTCCAAACTCTGAGCCAACAGAAATGACGTCCTTGACACGGCCCAGCCCAAGTACGGCAGCCGCTACGTCACGTGACGCCGCCCCCGAACAAGACGTGCTTCATGGGTGGTTGCGCGAGGCGATCGCGGCAGAGTTGCCGTCGGTCATGACCGAGCAACTCGGTATTAGCGTCGACGAAACTCGCGTATCAGTCGGCACGCCTGGCCAGGAGCGCAAGATCACGCATGTCGCACGCGGCACTGAACCGACCGATGCAGTCAACAAAGCTCAGTTGGACGAAGCCGTTGCGCGTGTCGATCGTGACGCGTCAGCAGGCATTGCAGCGGCAATGGCGGTGGCGGGATTGCCACAACCGACGTTACCCGGGAAGAGTTTGGCGGCGTTTGCGGGTGCAACATACCGCGGCCAGTATGGCGCTGCGCTTGGCATATCGCACGTCACGCCGAATAATCGCTGGGTTTTCAAGCTCGCCGCAAACGCGAACGGTCGCGGTTATTTGGGGGCCGTTGCGTCAGGAGGATTCCAATGGTGATAGGTCCTCCTTAGCAGCTCACGCATTTTGCAATGCGGTACTGATGTTGCCGAATCGGATAACTGTGGTTGCGGATCCAACCGCTTCTGCCACCACCCATACCGTGCCGGGCGCGCTACGCCATCGAAAACGGCATAACGGCGTGCATCTTCGACGACCGTGGCGCGATGACTGAGCGAGTCACGGTCACGGATCGTGCACGCGATCAAGGGGCGGTTGGCTTGTCGATACGGTAGAAGAAACTGGCTCCGGATGGCCGCAACGCCAACGAGGTGACCCGCCAGCGATTGACCGGCTCGGGCCGCGGTGCAGGCGCTCTACGACTGCCTGGTCCAGTTCGAAGCCGCTTGAACAGTCAATGCTTCCTGCACGGCCAACACCGACTGCACGTTCAATGCCGACTGAAAGGGGCAATGTCGGCCGAGGAGACCATCTAAAGCGATTGTCCGAGAACGCCGTTGCGGCTAGCATGCCATTTTTAGCACGATCATTCGAAATCAATCGGAGGAGGTGCCGCATGGAACGCATCTGGCTTAAATCGTATCCCGCCGGCGTGCCAGCGGATATCGATCCGTCGATCTATGCGTCGGTGACGCTGCTGCTCGAGGAGAGCTTTGGCAAATTTGCTGAGCGGCCAGCGTTTGCCTGCATGGGGCAGGTGTTGACCTATGGGGAACTGGACCGGCTGTCGCGGGCATTGGCCGCCTATTTGCAATGCAAGGGTCTGACTCAGGGCGCTCGCGTCGCAGTGATGATGCCAAACGTACTGCAGTATCCCGTTGCAATTGCTGCCGTGTTGCGGGCCGGATATGTCATGGTCAACGTCAATCCGCTATACACGCCGCGCGAGCTTGAACACCAGCTGCGCGACAGTGGCGCACAGGCAATCATCCTACTCGAGAATTTTGCGACGACGCTGCAGGCGGTCGTGCCCAACACCGATGTCAACCACGTTATTGTGGCAGCGATGGGCGACCTGATGGGCGTGAAGGGCTGCCTGGTCAATTGGGTCGTGCGGCATGTGAAAAAGATGGTGCCGGCCTGGTCGCTGCCGGGCTCGGTGCGCTTCAACGATGCGCTCGCGCAGGGCAAGCGAGGCACGTTTCGCCCCGTGCAGCAAGGACCGGATGATGTCGCCTTCCTGCAATATACCGGAGGTACGACGGGTATCGCGAAGGGGGCGACGCTGCTACATCGGAACATCGTTGCGAACGTACTGCAATCGGAAGTCTGGCTTAATCCGGCGCGCAGCGCGCATGCAGAACTCACGCAATTGACTACGGTGATCGCGCTTCCGCTGTATCACATTTATGCGTTGACCGTCTGCGCACTGCTGACGATTCGTACCGGCGGGCTTGCGGTATTGATTCCAAACCCGCGCGATATTGCCGGTACGATCAAGCAGCTGAAGGGGTACGCGGTCAGTATGTTCCCCGCAGTCAATACACTGTACAACGTGCTGCTCAATCATCCAGACTTCGGCAAGCTGGACTTTTCGAAACTGGTGGTAGCTAACGCGGGAGGGATGGCCGTGCAGGAGGCGGTGGCGAAGCGGTGGTACGAAATGACCGGTGCGCCGATCGTCGAAGGCTATGGTTTGTCCGAGACGTCACCTTGCGTGACGTGCAACCCGGCGACCTCGACCGAGTACACAGGCACGATCGGCTTGCCGTTGCCGTCCACCGAAGTGTCGATCCGTGACGACGAAGGCAACGAGTTGCCGCTGGGGCAGCCCGGCGAGATCTGCATTCGCGGCCCGCAGGTCATGGCCGGCTACTGGAACCGCCCGGGTGAGACGGCCAGCGTGATGACGGCGGATGGTTTCTTCAAGTCCGGCGACGTCGGCGTGATCGATGAACGTGGTTACGTGAAAATCGTCGACCGCAAGAAGGACATGATCCTGGTGTCGGGCTTCAATGTCTATCCGAACGAGGTCGAGGACGTGGTCGCGCAGATGCCGGGCGTCTATGAAGTCGCCGCGGTGGGCGTGACGGACCCGCATTCCGGCGAGGTGGTGAAGCTGTTCATCGTGAAAAAAGACCCAGCGCTCACCGAGCAGGCTGTTATCGAGTTCTGTAGGGAGCGCCTAGCTGGCTATAAGCGTCCGAAAGCGGTCGAGTTCAGGGCTGAACTGCCGAAGACAAACGTTGGCAAGATCCTGCGGCGCGAGCTGCGCGACGCGCCTCGACACTAAGCCTGCTCTGACATTAAGTTTGCTGGGACGGCGAGTGCGCCGAGACATTGAACTGGCCCCGGCGCTGAGCTAGCTGCGACGTCGAACCTGCCGTGTATCAGCGTGGCAGCGCATTAAAAAAGGCACCCGAAGGCGCCTTTAAAGGTTAAAACCGTTTTAAAGCATGTTATTAGAATTTGTGGCGGATGCCGACGCGAACCGTGGCTTGGTTGTTCGTCGTCGACGGCGACAGGCCCATGATATTGGCGGTGGCCGCAGCCACCGAGTCTACGCCGCTCGACGAAGTCGACACCGTGTTGCCTGACGCGTGCTGGTAGACACCGATCAGGTAGACGTCAGTACGCTTGGACAGGAAGTAGTCCGCGCCCAGCGCGCCTTGGTGGTACTTCGCAGGAGACTGGCCGTTGATCGAGCTGCCCTTCGTGAAGTCATACGCTGCGCCGAGCACCAACGCCGGGGTCAACTGGTACTTAAAGTTGATTTCGGCGTTGTTGAACGTCGCAGTGCTGCCAGCGAAAGCCGATGCGTACGTGCTGCCCAGCTTGTAGAACTTCGTGTTCGAGTACGTGATGCCGACCGTTGCCGGGCCGAACGTGTACGCGCCGCCCGCACCGATCACTTGATACGTGTGGGCCGAGCCGTAGCCGCCGTAGACCGATGAGGTCACGTTCGACACGCCAGCGTTGATCGTGCCCGACGTGCTGTTGCCAAAGAAACTGACGTTCGGGTTACGCACGTTCAAGTAGCCGACACCCAACACCAACGGGCCGTTCGTGTAGCCGGCGCCCAGCGAGAACGCTTGGTTGCGCGAGAAGTCGCCAGCCACGCCGCCTAAGCTGTACAAGCCACCGAAGGTCAAGCCTGCGAAGTTTGGGCTCGTGTACTTGATCGAGTTGTTGATGCGATAGGTGTTGTTGAAGTTGTCCAGGTCGCCCGGGTGAGCGGCAATGTAGCCACCCCATTGGTCACCGGCTTCCAGTGGGCCGACGTAGTCGACCACGGAGTCGTATTGACGACCCAGCGTGACCGTACCGAAGCTGCTCGACGACAAACCGACGAACGCTTGACGGCCGAATTCGAGGCCGCCTTGACCGAGCTTGCCGGTGTTGACGTCAAAACCGTTTTCCAACGTGAAGATCGCCTTCAAGCCACCGCCTAGGTCTTCGGTGCCACGCAGGCCCCAACGGCTGCCTTGCATCACGCCGCTGGACAGGTTCCATAGCGTGTGGCCGCCGCTGTTGCTCGTGTAATTCAGGCCTTCGTCAATGATACCGTACAGCGTCACGCTGCTTTGCGCATGGGCAACACCTGAGAAAGCGCCCAATGCCGCGAGAGCGAGAAGCGACTTTTTCATCAAAATGATCTCCAGAGATTGTCTGACTGATAGGCAAAGTCAGTGTGATAATTTCCTTGCTTTGCAACTTCGCGAGAAGCTAGAGCTTAATGTAGCAAAAGGGTTCATATCGACCAAGAAAAAGACGGTTTTTGTCCGTGCTTGGGGTGCCTTGTGTCACTTTTACGCAACAGCCAGCCAGTAGCTATCCTGATCGGCCACGACTGCAAAGAATCGCTTCAATGTCAATGGTTTATGAGCGTGGGTGTGATGGCGGAATCAATTAAGTTAGCCCGGCGCTATCCGTTACGCGACGGTTGCCGGGCGCGGGCGCGCGCAAGGGGTACCCGGTGCCGCGTCCAGTGATAGTGACGTATGGATGAAGGAGTATTGAAATGTTGCTCGACGAGTTGATCGGGGAGTTTGACCGTGGCTTGCGCTCGATCACAGGGGTGGCCAAAATGAGCCGGCCGGTGCCGCAGCCCGACGTGGTGGCCGACGACAGTGAAATGACGGTGGCCGAGCAAAGTCATGCGGCGGCGCTGATGCGAGTGAACCATGTCGGTGAAGTATGCGCGCAGGCGCTTTATCAGGCGCAGAAGCTGGCGACCCACTCCGAGCGGCTGAAGCAAGCGTTCGAGCGGGCTGCGCGCGAGGAGGAGGACCACCTGGCGTGGACCGCACATCGGTTGCGCGAACTAAACTCGCGGCCGAGCTTGCTCAATCCGTTGTGGTACGCTGGCTCGCTTGCCATCGGCTTTGTCGCCGGCCGGTTCGGCGATCGCGTCAGCCTTGGCTTCATGGCTGAAACGGAGCGCCAGGTCGAGCAGCACCTGGATGGCCATCTGGACCGGCTGCCGGCGCTCGACCACGCGTCACGTGCGATCGTCATGCAGATGCGCACAGACGAGATTACACATGCGCGTGCTGCGTCGGACGCTGGTGGTGTGGAGCTTCCCGCCCCGGTGACCGCACTGATGCGCGTGGCCGCGCGTGTGATGACCCGTACTGCGTACTATATCTAGCTCTAGCGCTATCGCATGCGCCGCCCGGACCTAGCGGGCGTGGGACCGGCCGCAGGCGGGCGACTTCCCAATGCCGATTGCGTTGACACGGTGCGACTGCCGGCGATCTGATCGCGTCGACATGGCCGGGTGCCGTGACGTCGAGCGTGATGACACGGCCGGTAGCTCGCAACGCCGATCGCGTTGGTCCTACGGGTTACCGGGTCAACTCGCCCGATCCGGCGTGGCGCTGCTATTGTTGCGCAAAAATGACCTTTTGCCGGCCCGCGAACCCCGCGACGCAGTGAAAAAAGTGCCGAATTCTCACGTACTACTTTTAAAAGCGCAGGCAATCCCTTCATTTAGTTGAAAAATCTTTATGGAACCCGCTTTAACGGGTTGCGCTAAGTCTTTGTTCTATCGAATGAATTCGCGTGCAAAACCGCAGTTGCGCCCTTGACCCCTGCCGGGCGTTCCTCTAAAGTGGGGCCCAGTGTGAAAAAGTGTAGTTTTGTGTGTTATCTGCGCGACTTGTGCGATGAGGTGGGTCCGGGTGGCATGCGCTGCGCATGTCGGTGACAGGGAGATGGGACGTGTTCCAGGGGGCGTCGGCGCTAACGCTCGATGCGAAGGGCCGGATGTCGGTGCCGTCGCGTTATCGGGAAGCGCTGTTAGGACAGGCAGAGGGCCGGGTAACGATCACCAAGCACCCCGATGGCTGCCTGTTGCTATTTCCATGGCCTGAATGGGAAGTGTTCCGGAACAAGATTGCCGCGTTGCCGATGGATGCGCACTGGTGGCGACGGATCTTCCTCGGTAATGCATCGGACGTCGATATGGATTCTGCGGGCCGGGTGCTCGTCTCGCCTGAGTTGCGCGCCGCTGCGAACCTGGAGCGTGAGGTGATGCTGCTCGGCATGGGTAGCCACTTCGAGTTGTGGGATGCGCAAACGTATGCTGCGAAGGAGCAGGCCGCGATGGCGCAAGGTATGCCCGACGCACTAAAGAACTTTACTTTCTGATTGCGGAGCATCGGATGGCGTCCGCAATAGAAAAGCCGGGACAGCATCGCACGGTGCTGCTGGAAGAAGCGGTCGATGCGCTGGTCACGCGCGCCGATGGGATCTATGTCGATGGCACATTCGGCCGGGGCGGCCACAGTCGCGCGGTGCTCGCGCGGCTTGCGCCTGCCGCGCGGTTGATTGCGTTCGACAAAGACCCGCAGGCGATCGAGGTGGCACGCCGAATCGCCGATCCACGGCTGGATGTCGTGCATGGCAGCTTCGCGCAACTACGCGACGTGCTGGCGGCGCGCGGCGGTGTGCGCGTGTCGGGCGTATTGCTGGATCTGGGCGTGTCGTCGCCGCAAATCGATGATCCGGCGCGAGGTTTCAGCTTTCGCCACGATGGTCCACTGGACATGCGCATGGATCCGACGCGCGGCGAGTCCGCCGCACAATGGCTCGCGCATGTAGACGAGCGGGAATTGATAGGGGTGATACGGGATTATGGGGAAGAACGGTTTGCTGTTCAGATTGCAAAGGCGATTGTTGCTCGCCGGGCGGAATCCGGGCGTCTCGGGCCTCTCGTGCGCACACGCGAGCTTGCCGAGATCGTGGCGCGTGCCGTCAAGACCCGCGAGAAGGGCCAGGACCCGGCCACTCGCACCTTTCAAGCTATACGGATTCACATCAATCAAGAGCTTGCGGAGCTGCCGGTAGTTCTTGAGACTGCATTGGAGTCGTTGGAGCAGGGGGGCCGGTTGGTGGTCATCAGCTTTCATTCGCTAGAGGACCGCATCGTCAAGCGATTCCTTCAATCGCGCGCGCGCGCGCCGGCCATAGACCGGCGCCTGCCGATTCGCGCGGCGGACTTGCCCAGTCCGCCGTTGCGCATTCTTGGGCGTGTCTTTGCTGGCGAGGCGGAAGTGGCGGCCAACCCGCGTGCCCGCTCCGCTGTGATGCGCATCGCTGAGCGGGTGTTGGCATGAGCCGGCTCAATATTGTCCTGCTCATCGTTGTGTTGGGCTGCGCGCTGTCGGTCGTCAACGCGACGAACCGGCAGCGCGAGGTATTTATCGATCTTCAGCGCGCCCAGTCGCAAGAGCATCAGCTGCAGTTGGACTATGCGCAGTTGCAATACCAGCAAAGCGCATTGTCAAAGACCTCGCGCATCGAGCGTATCGCCACCGCCGACCTGAAAATGCAGCCGGTGGTGCCGGGTCGTACCCAGTATGTGAGCGTTGACCCGGCGAGCGTGCCGGCCGATACGCCGCCGGCCAGCGATGTGGGGGTTGGGGCATCTGGCTCCGCGTCGCCGAGCACCACGGTGGGAGTGGCTCGATGAAGCGCTCGGCCCATCATCGTCGTCATGTACCGTTCTCATCGAGCCCGGTGCTGTCGGTGCCCTTGCCGATGTGGCGCTCCAAGCTTGTCGTGTTTCTGCTGTTCGTCGCGTTCGTCGCACTGGCGGCGCGTGCATTCTGGATCCAGGGACTGGGCAACGCGTTTTATCAAAAGCAGGGTGAAAGCCGCTACCAGCGCACCATCGAGTTGCCGGCCACGCGCGGCAAGATCCTGGACCGCAACGGGCTAGTGTTGGCTACCAGCTTGCCGGTGCGCGCGATCTGGGCCATTCCCGAATCGGTGCCCGACGATCTGGGCGCCGATAAGCTGACGAAGCTCTCGCAGCTGTTGTCGATGGGTGAGAAAGAATTGCGCGCAAAGTTGTCGCAGGACAAGACATTCGTCTACGTGAAGCGGCAAGTGCCATTAGACGTCGCGCAGAAGGTCGCCTCACTAGACATCCCCGGCATCTACGCGCGTGCTGAATACAAGCGCTTTTATCCAGAAGGCGAGATCACTGCACATATGATCGGCTTCACCAACGTCGAGGACGAGGGGCAGGAAGGCATCGAGCTGGCGGACCAGAAGGAGTTGGCCGGCGTGCCGGGCAGCCGCCGCGTGATTAAAGACCGGATCGGGCGCATCGTCGAAGACGTCGACGAGTTGGTCAAGCCGCGCAATGGGCAGGACGTCGAGTTGTCACTGGACAGCAAGATCCAGTACATCGCGTACGCTAACCTGAAGGCGGCGGTCGATCGGTTCAAGGCGAAGGCCGGCGCGGCGATCGTCATCGACGTGAAGACGGGCGAGGTGCTCGCGCTGGTCAATTATCCGACATACAACCCGAATGACCGCTCGCACATGACCGGCGAACAGTTGCGCAACCGTGTGCTGACCGACGTGTTTGAGCCCGGCTCGATCATGAAGCCGTTTACTGTGTCGCTCGCACTAGATTTGCGCCGTGTGTCGCCGACGACGTTAGTCGATACCGGTGGGGGCCGCTTCACATTGGATGGCGCGACGATCACGGACGACGCCGGCTTTGGCGTGTTGACCGTTGGCGGTGTCATTCAGAAGTCCAGCAACATCGGTGCGACAAAGATCGCGATGCAATTGCGGCCCGAGGAAATGTGGAATATGTATACGAGCATCGGACTGGGCCAGGCGCCGAAGGTCGGCTTTCCCGGCGCGGCAGCTGGACGGTTGCGCCCTTGGAAGAGCTGGCGTCGCATCGAGCAGGCGACGATGTCGTATGGTTACGGCTTGTCCGCGTCGCTGTTCCAGCTCGGCCGGGCCTATACCGCGATCGCGCATGACGGCCGCATCATTCCGCTCACGCTGGTCAGGGGCAACAACGGTGACGAGCCGCAAGGCACGCAGGTGTTCTCGGCTACTACGGCGCGGCAGGTTCGCGCGATGCTAGAGACCGTCACGCGGCCGGGCGGCACATCGCCCGATGCGGCGGTGCCGGGATACCGCGTCGGCGGCAAGAGCGGCACTGCATACAAGCACGTGGGACGCGGCTACGACCGCGGTAAATATCGGGCGTCGTTCGTCGGCATGGCGCCGATGCCGAATCCGCGCATCGTAGTGGCAGTGTCGGTCGATGAGCCGACCGTTGGCAGTCACTTCGGCGGACAAGTCTCCGGTCCGGTCTTCTCGGCGATTGCCGGCGACACGCTGCGCTCGCTGAATGTGCCGCCCGACATGCCGGTCAAGCAGCTCGTGGTCAGCAACGACGCTAAGCCAATCATCAATGTGAGCGCGACGCAAAGGACCGTACGATGAGCCGCCCGCCACTGACGCCCGAACAAATCGAGCGCGCGCGGGCCGATGTGCTCGCGTGGTTGCGCACCCGGCTTGCGCCGCATGCGCAATTGCAGGCGGACAGTCGCGCAGTGCGCGCTGGCGATGCGTTCGTCTCGTATGCAGTGGACGGCGCAGACAGTCGTCCGTATATTGCCGATGCATTGCAGCGCGGCGCGGCGGCCGTGCTGGTCCAGGCCGGCGGCGAGTCTCCGGCTGGCGGACCGGTGCTTGAGGTTCCTGAACTCGATCAGCTTGCGGGCCACATTGCTAGTGCGTGGTATGGCGAGCCCAGTCGCGACATGCTGATGGTCGGCATTACGGGCACCAATGGCAAGACCACCACCAGTCACTGGGTCGCGGGCGCGCTGAGCGGCAGCGGCACCCGTTGCGCGATCGTTGGCACGTTGGGCACCGGACTGCCGGGGCAGCTTTCGCCCACCGGGTTCACGACCCCCGACGCGCCGCAGGTGCACCGCAGCCTGGCGGCGCTGCGTGCGCACGGCGCAAGCGCAGTATCGATGGAAGTGTCCTCGCATGCACTGCACCAAGGGCGCGTGAATGGCGTCGCGTTCGACATTGCGGTGTTCACTAACCTGACACAGGACCATCTCGACTATCACAAGGACCTTGCGTCGTACGAGGCCGCCAAGGCGCGGCTGTTCGAGTGGCCGGGCTTGCGCGCGGCGGTCATCAATCGCGACGACGAGGCCGGGCGCCGGCTGATCGGGCATTTGGCCACACGGGTGCGCACGATCTCGTACGGCATCGCCTCGACCAGGCCGCGCGGCGACGCTTCGCTGCATGCAATGGCGATCCGCGCGACCGCCACCGGCACCGCCTTCACGGTGGTATCCGACTGGGGGCACGCCGAACTCGAGGTGAGCACGCTCGGCATGTTCAATGTCGCCAATCTGCTCGCCGTCCTCGGCGTGCTACTGGCCGCCGACGTGCCATTCGATACGGCGCTGTCGCAAATCACGCGGCTGGAACCGGTCAACGGCCGGATGCAACAGCTCGGCGGGCGGCTGCAAATGGATGAGCCGCTGGTAGTCGTCGATTACGCACATACGCCGGACGCCTTGGAAAAGGCGCTTGACGCACTGCGGCCGATCGCCACGCAGCGGGGCGGCAAGCTCGTCTGCGTGTTCGGCTGTGGGGGCGAGCGCGATGCAACCAAGCGGCCGCTGATGGGGGCGATTGCCGAGCGGCTCGCCGACGGCGTCATCGTGACGAGTGACAACCCGCGTAGCGAGCCGCCGCTGGCCATCATCGGCCAGATCGTCGGTGCGATGCGCGAGCCGGCACGCGCGCGCACCATCGAAGATCGCGCCGGCGCGTTACTGCAGGCGGTGCGTGGCGCGGCCGCTGCTGACGTCGTGCTGATCGCCGGCAAGGGGCATGAGGCAACACAGGAAGTGATGGGCAAGAAGCGGCCGTTTTCGGATCAGGATCATGCACGCCTCGCGCTCGCGTCGCGCGCCACGCAACCTCGCGGAGAAGCCCAATGACGAGGTTGACGCTGCGCGAGGCGGCTGCACTAATCGACGGCGCCACGGTATTGGGCGACGATACGGTCGCTTTCGATCAAGTCTCAACCGACAGTCGCAGTTGCGGGCCGGCAAGTCTGTTTGTCGCGCTCAAAGGCGAGCGTTTCGACGCGCACGATTTTCTGCCGGAGCTTGCGCGGCGCGGCGTGGCCGCCGTATTGGTATCGCGTAGCCCCGGCGACTGGCGTGTGCCGGCGATCCGCGTGACCGACACACGGGCCGCGCTCGGCGCGCTTGCGGCCGGCTGGCGTCGCAGGTTTGCGTTGCCGCTGGTCGCGGTGACCGGCAGCAACGGCAAGACCACGGTCAAGGAAATGATCGCGTCGATCTTTGCCGCCGCCGTCGGTCAAGCGCAGCGGCTCGCGACGCAAGGCAACCTAAACAACGTCACCGGCGTGCCGCTCACATTGTTGCGGCTCGCGCCGCAGCATCGGCTCGCGGTCGTCGAGCTTGGCATCAATCATCCCGGCGAAACGCAACAACTCGCCCGGATTGCCGGACCCACGATCGCGCTGGTGAACAATGCCCAGCGCGAGCATCAAGAGTTCATGGGGACGGTTGAGGCCGTGGCGCTGGAGCACGCGAGCGTGATCCATGCGCTGCCGCCGGACGGCACGGCGGTGTTCCCCGCCGACGATCCGTATGCCAATATCTGGCGGGTGGCGGCCACCGGCAACCCGATCGTGGAATTCGCGCTGCGCCGGCCCGGTGCCCATAGCGATGCGGCGGTTCAGGGTACGATCGCGGACACTGGCGCATTGCGAATTGAGACCCGCGCCGGCGCGCTCGAGGTATCGTTGCGCGCGCCGGGCGAGCACAATGCGCGCAATGCGCTCGCTGCCACCGCGGCCGCCCTTGCCGCCGGCGTCGGACTGGATGCGATACGGCGCGGGCTCGAGGCCTTCGAGCCGGTCAATGGACGGCTGCAGGCCAAGCTCGCCCAAGTGACGCCATGGGCCGGCGCGACGGTTATCGACGATACCTATAATGCCAATCCGGATTCGATGCGCGCGGCGATCGACGTCCTGGCCATGCGTGCAGCGCCGCGCGTGCTGGTGATAGGCGACATGGGAGAAGTCGGTGACAACGGCCCCGCGTTTCATCGCGAAGTCGGCGCCTATGCGCGCGAACGCGGGCTCGATGCACTGTACGCGCTCGGTGACGCGAGTCGCGCTGCGTGCACCGCGTTCGGCCCGCACGCTCATCATTTCGATTCAGCCGAGGCACTCGTTTCCGCGCTGCTCCGCCAGGATGCCGTCGCATCGGAGCGCGCCGCCGGTGCGACGATTCTGGTTAAGGGTTCGCGTTTCATGCGCATGGAGCGCGTGGTCCAGGCTCTGACCCTTCCCACTGCAACCGATGCGCCGGCTAAGACCGGCGCGCATTGAAAGGACCTCGAATGCTATTGGCGCTGGCGCAATGGCTGCAAAGCGATGCAAGCTATTTGCGTGTGATCAACTATCTGACGTTTCGCGCGGTGATGGCGACCATCACCGCGCTGTTGATCGGACTCGTCTGCGGCCCTGCGGTGATCCACAAGCTCTCCGCGCTGAAGATGAGCCAGGCCGTGCGCAAGGATGGACCGCAGACGCATTTAATCAAGTCCGGCACGCCGACGATGGGCGGTGTGCTGATCCTGATTGGCATTGCCGTGTCGACGCTGTTGTGGAGCGACCTGACCAATCGCTTCATCTGGATTGTGATGCTGGTCACTTTTGGCTTCGGTGTGATCGGCTGGGTCGACGATTATCGTAAGGTCGTCTACAAGGACCCGCGCGGCATGTCCTCGCGCGAAAAGTACTTTTGGCAATCGGTGATCGGCTTGTTCGCCGCCGTGTATCTTGCGTTCTCGGTATCCGAGGCGAATAACGCGCGCGTGTTCGATCTGTTCATGGCGTGGGTGCGCAGCGGATTCTCAATCGGCTTGCCGGCGCGCGCCGATCTGGCCCTGCCGTTTCTGAAAGCGATCAGCTATCCGCTCGGCGTCTGGGGATTCATTGCGTTGACCTATTTCGTAATCGTCGGCTCGAGCAATGCGGTGAATTTGACCGACGGGCTGGACGGACTGGTGATCATGCCGGTCGTGCTGGTCGGGGCAGCGCTCGGCGTGTTCGCGTATGTGATGGGCAGCGCCGTCTATTCGAAGTACCTGCTGTTTCCGCATATTCCCGGCGCGGGCGAGTTACTCATCTTTTGCTCGGCGATGGGCGGTGCGGGACTCGCGTTCCTTTGGTACAACACGTACCCCGCGCAGGTATTCATGGGGGATGTCGGCGCGCTCGCGCTCGGTGGCGCGCTGGGCACCATTGCAGTGATCGTGCGGCAGGAAATCGTGCTGTTCATCATGGGCGGCGTGTTTGTCGCCGAGACCGTCTCGGTGATGTTGCAGGTCACGTGGTTCCGCTACACGAAGCGCCGCTATGGCGAGGGCCGGCGCATCTTCAAGATGGCGCCGTTGCATCACCATTTTGAGTTGTCTGGATGGAAGGAGACCCAGGTGGTCGTCCGCTTTTGGATCATCACGTTGATGTTGTGCTTGTTTGGTCTGTCCACGCTGAAATTACGGTAACTGGGAACTGAGGAAACGAAACGATGTTCGGTGAGAAGTTCGGAGAACGGCAACGCCCGACGACGCTCGTGCTGGGGCTCGGCGAATCGGGGCTGGCGATGGCGCGCTGGTGCGCGCGCCACGGTTGCCGCTTGCGTGTGGCCGATACCCGCGCCGCGCCGCCGAACCTGTCGCAATTGGCAGCGCTGGGTATCGACGCCGAATTTGTCAGCGGTGCGTTCAGTCCCACGCTGCTCGATGGCGGTATCGAGTTGGTGGCCATCAGTCCCGGTTTGTCGCCGCTTGGTGCGGAACTGGCTGCGCTGATCGACGCGGCCCGCGAGCGCGGCATTGAAGTGTGGGGCGAACTCGAGTTCTTTGCGCAGGCGTTGTGCGCGTTGGCCAACGACGGCTACCAGCCCAAGGTGCTGGCGATTACCGGCACGAACGGCAAGACGACGACCACGGCGCTAACTGCGCTGCTGTGCGAGCGGGCTGGTAGGAGCGTTGCGGTGGCCGGCAACATCAGTCCGGCCATGCTGGATAAGCTGGCCGAGGCCATCGACACGGCGAAGCTGCCTGACGTCTGGGTACTGGAGCTGTCCAGCTTCCAACTCGAGACATCGTACACGTTCGAACCCGAGGCGGCGGTGATCCTCAACATCACGCAAGACCATCTGGACTGGCATGGCGGAATGGACGCCTACGCTGCCGCAAAGGGGCGGGTCTTCGGGCTGCGTACGCTGCGTGTATTGAACCGCGACGATGCGCGCGTGATGGCATTCATGCCGGCTGGCGATGCCATTGCATCGTATTTGACCTTTGGACTTAACGTGCCGCAGAACGATGGCGACTACGGTATCCAACGCGATGGAGGCATTGCGTGGCTTATCCAGGCATACGAGCGCAACGATGCATCCGAACAACGCGCGACGAATCGCCGTCGCAAGCGCGGCGGCTGCGCGCCCGATATCGTGGTCAAGCGGCTCATGCCTGTCGATGCCCTGCGCATTCGTGGTTTGCATAACGCGGCGAATGCGATGGCCGCGCTTGCCTTGGCCCAGTCGATCGGCCTGCCGCTCGCCGCGTTGCTGCACGGCTTGCGCGAGTACCGCGGCGAGCCGCATCGCGTCGAGTGGATTGGATCGATCGACGGAGTCGACTACGTCGATGACAGCAAGGGTACCAACGTCGGCGCGACCGTGGCCGCGCTTGATGGCCTCGCGCAGCGGATCGTATTGATTGCCGGCGGTGACGGCAAGAACCAGGATTTTGCGCCGCTTGCGGCGCCGGTGGCGCGCTGGTGCCGGGCTGTGATGTTGATCGGCCGTGACGCGCCTGCGCTGCGCGCGGCACTGGCTGATACCGGTGTCGAACTGGCCCTGCACCCGAGCCTGCAGGCGGCGACGCGTGCCGCGGCAGCCGTCGCCCAGCCCGGGGATGCGGTGCTGCTGTCTCCCGCGTGCGCGAGCCTGGACATGTTTTCCGGATATGCGCAGCGTGCGCAGGTGTTCCGCAGCGAAGTCGAGGACATCGCGGCCGACAAAGGAGGGATGCTATGAGCCGGGTGCAGCGGATCGCAGCAAGGCTCGCTGGGCGCCGCTACGCAGTGCCCAGCGACGGGATCGGCGCCGCCAGTGCGGCCACCCCGGCACGCGGCGTGGGGCTGGCCAGCGCGGTCAGCGGCATCCGCCCGTTGCGCTCGCGCATGCGCGACTATGACCACTCGTTGCTCTGGGCAACGATCGCGCTGTTGTCGCTCGGACTCGTGATGGTGTATTCGGCATCGATCGCGCTGCCCGACTCGCCCAAGTACTCGGCCTATATGCCATACCATTTTCTCGTGCGGCACGTTGCGTCGCTCGTGACCGGTGTGCTCGGCGCGCTGGTGGCGTTTCGCATTCCGGTCAAGACCTGGGACAAGTACGCGCCGCGTCTCTTCCTTGTCGCGTTGCTGTTGCTGGTGGTCGTGCTCATACCGTACCTGGGCAAGGGCGTGAACGGCGCGCGCCGGTGGATTCCACTGGGCATCACAAACATGCAGCCGTCGGAAATCATGAAACTGGCGGTGACGATTTACGCGGCCAACTATACGGTCCGCAAACAAGAGTACATGCACCAGTTCGCGAAGGGCTTCTTGCCGATGGCGCTTGCAGTCGGCGTGGTCGGCGCGCTGCTGCTGCTGGAGCCGGACATGGGGGCGTTCATGGTGATCGCGGCGATCGCGATGGGCGTGTTGTTCCTGGGCGGCGTAAGCGGGCGGCTGTTCGGCGGCCTGGCGCTGACCGCCATTGGCACGTTTGGCATGCTGGTCTGGGCCTCACCGTGGCGTCGCGAGCGCATCTTTGCGTACCTGAATCCGTGGGACGACCGCTATGCGCAAGGCAAGGCGTACCAGCTTACCCATTCGTTAATCGCATTCGGACGCGGCGAGTGGTTTGGGGTCGGTCTGGGCGGCAGCGTCGAGAAGCTCAACTATTTGCCTGAAGCGCACACCGACTTCATTCTCGCAGTGATCGGCGAGGAGCTTGGCTTTGTTGGCGTGGTCGTTGTGATTCTGCTGTTTTATTGGATCGTGCGGCGCGCGTTCGAAATCGGCCGCCAGGCGCTCGCACTGGATCGCACGTTCGCCGGATTGGTCGCGAAAGGCATCGGCCTGTGGGTCGGCGCGCAGACGTTCATTAACATGGGGGTGAACCTCGGTCTGTTGCCGACCAAGGGGTTAACGCTGCCGTTAGTCAGCTACGGCGGCTCCGGCATCCTGCTCAACTGCGTGGCGCTGGCGCTGCTGATGCGCGTCGATTACGAGAACCGGGTGCTGATGCGCGGAGGCAAAGTATGAGCGCACGCACGTTGCTCGTTATGGCGGGCGGCACCGGCGGTCATGTGTTTCCCGGACTGGCGGTCGCGCAGCGGATGCAGGCGCAGGGCTGGCGGGTCGTATGGCTTGGCAATCCGAAAGGCATGGAAGCGACACTGGTGCCTAAGTACGACATCGCGGTCGAGTTCGTGCGTTTTGGCGGCGTGCGCGGCAAGGGCATTGTCACAAAGCTGTGCTTGCCACTGAACCTGCTGCGCGCGTGCCTGCAAAGTCGCGCAGTGCTTGACCGCGTGCGGCCCGACGTCGTGCTCGGCATGGGAGGCTACATCACGTTTCCGGCCGGCGTGATGGCTGTGCTCGCGCGCATTCCACTGGTGCTGCACGAGCAAAATTCGATTGCGGGCCTGGCCAACAAACTGTTAGCCAGGCTCGCGCGCCGCGTACTGGTTGCCTTTCCCGACGCGCTGCCCAGCGCGCAATGGACCGGTAACCCGATCCGCGCGGAACTGGCTGCGGTGGCCCCGCCTCAGGCGCGGTACGCGGCGCGCACCGGTCCATTGCGCGTGCTGGTGGTCGGCGGCAGCCTCGGCGCCGCGGCGCTCAACAAAACGGTGCCGTGCGCGTTGGCGTTGCTCGATCCGGCGCGGCGTCCACACGTGGTGCACCAGGCCGGCGCCAAGCATATCGAAGCGTTGCGTGCGCATTACGCGGACGCGGGCCTGGCGCAGGGCGACGGCATCGAGCTGGTTCCGTTCATCGACGACATGGCGCGCGCCTATGCCGAGGCCGACCTCGTGATTTGTCGCTCCGGCGCGATGACGGTATCGGAAATCGCCGCTGTAGGCGTGGCTGCGCTGTTCGTGCCGTTCCCGTTCGCTGTCGACGACCATCAGACGAGCAACGCGGCATTTCTCGTCGCGCATCACGCGGCGAGCGTCATGCAACAAAATGAGTTGTCCGAGAAGAAACTCGCGGACTGGATTGGCGGTCAGACGCGCGCGTCGCTCGCACGAGTCGCGGCCCGTGCACGCGAACTAGCCATGCCCGATGCCGCCGAGCGCGTCGCACAAGTGTGCGCGTCGCTCGTCACGCGCGATGTGGCAGCCGCATCGCACCATGCGCGGCATGGGGCGCAAGGAAAGCAATGAAACATATCGTCAAGCATATTCACTTTGTCGGGATCGGCGGTGCCGGGATGAGCGGCATCGCCGAAGTGCTCGTCAACCTGGGTTACCAGGTCAGCGGCTCGGATCTGAATCGCTCAGCTGTCACCGACCGGTTGAGCAGGCTCGGCGCCCACGTCAAGTTTGGTCACGACGCACGGCATATCGACGGCGCGGATGCGGTTGTCATCTCTACGGCGGTGCGCACCGACAACCCCGAGGTGCTTGAGGCACGCCGCAGGCATATTCCGATCGTGCCGCGCGCCGTCATGCTCGCGGAGCTGATGCGACTCAAGCAAGGCATCGCGATTGCCGGCACGCATGGCAAGACCACGACGACTAGTCTCGTGGCCAGCTTGCTGGCGGCCGGTGGACTGGATCCGACTTTCGTCATCGGGGGGCGGCTGATCAGCGCGGGCGCGAACGCACGGTTGGGCACGGGCGATTTTATCGTTGCCGAGGCCGACGAGTCGGATGCATCGTTCCTTAACCTGTTCCCGGTGATCGAAGTCATCACGAACATCGATGCCGATCACCTGGATACGTATGGTCATGACTTCGCCCGGCTCAAGCAGGCGTTCATCGAATTCACACATCGGCTGCCATTTTACGGTATCGCGGTGCTGTGCGTGGACGATCCGAACGTGCGCGAGATTTTGCCGTTCGTGTCCAAGCCGACCATCCGCTATGGGTTCGCGCAGGAAGCGGACGTGCGTGCGACCCAGGTGCGCGCCAGCAACGGGCGGATGCATTTCACCGTCCATCGCGCCGACGCGGCGCCGTTGGACATCGTGCTGAACCTACCCGGCACGCACAACGTGCAGAACGCGCTCGCGGCCATCGCGATCGCGACTGAGCTGGAGGTGGCCGATGCCGATATCCAGTCGGCGCTCGCCGAATTCAACGGCGTGGGCCGGCGTTTCCAGCGTTATGGCGAAGTGCCGCTCACGCGCGGCGGCGCGTACTTGCTGATCGACGATTATGGTCACCATCCGGTCGAGATGGCCGCGACGATTGCCGCGGCGCGCGGTGCATTTCCGGACCGGCGGTTGGTCCTCGTGTTCCAGCCACACCGCTACACGCGCACGCGCGATTGTTTCGAGGACTTTGTCAAAGTGCTCTCGACGGTGGACGCGCTGGTGCTGACCGAGGTCTACGCGGCCGGCGAGGCGCCGATCGTGGCCGCGGACGGTCGCGCGCTGGCGCGCGCCATCCGCGTGGCCGGCCGGGTCGAACCGGTGTTTGTTAACACGCTCGACGAGATTGCGGACGCGCTGGCGGCGGTGGTCGCCGACGGCGACGTCGTGATGACGATGGGGGCGGGCTCGATCGGCGGTGTGCCGGCGCGGCTTACGCAGGAGCAAAGGGCGTGATGATGGGCGCGATCGATCCCAAGGCGTTTGGCAAGGTGGCGGTGCTCTATGGCGGCGAGTCGTCTGAGCGCGACGTGTCGCTCGTGTCCGGCCCGCTGGTCTGCCAGGGGCTGCGTGACGCCGGCGTGGACGCGCACTTGTTCGATCCGAAGGAGCGGCCCTTGTCGGCGCTCAAGGACGAAGGGTTCGTGCGCGCATTCATTGCGTTGCACGGCGGATATGGTGAAAATGGTCAGATCCAGGGCGCGCTCGATTTCTACGGGATCCGCTACACTGGCCCGGGCGTGCTGGGCTCGGCGCTGGGCATGGACAAGTTCCGCACGAAATTGATCTGGCAGCAGCTCGGGATCCCGACGCCGCCGTTCGACACGGTGCTACGCGGCGAGGACTACGACACGCGAGCGCAGCAGATCGTCGCGAAACTCGGGTTGCCGCTGTTCGTCAAGCCGGCCACCGAAGGGTCGAGCGTCGCGGTGATCAAGGTCAAGGCGGCCGACAACCTGCCGTATGCACTGGCGCAGGCCGCGCAGCATGATCCGGTCGTGCTGGTGGAGAAGAGCATCGACGGTGGGGGGGAATACACCGCGTGCATCGCTGGCTCGCTGCCGTTGCCGCTGATTCGGATCGTGCCGGCTGGCGAGTTCTATGATTACCACGCGAAATACGTCGCCGACGATACCCAGTACCTGATTCCGTGCGGATTGAGCGATGCCGACGAGCAGCGGCTGACGGCGCTCGCGCGTCGCGCATTCGAGGTCCTCGCGTGCGTCGGCTGGGGGCGCGCCGACTTCATGCTTGACAGCGATGGCAACCCGTATTTCCTGGAGGTCAACACTGCGCCCGGCATGACCGATCACTCATTGCCGCCGAAGGCGGCGCGTGCGGTCGGCATCTCGTACAGTGAACTGCTCGTGAACGTGCTTGCGCTCACGCTGAAGGATTGACGCCCGGCTACCCACATGTGGAACAATCCGCGCCAGCTCAACATGATCACCAGCACGCTGCACGCCGCGCTGCTGGCGATTGTGCTCGCCGGTGCCGGCCTGTGGCTGCTGCAGCGGCCGGCCTTCGCGTTGCGCACGCTGCTGATCGACGGCGATATCGAGCACATCAACCGGCCGACGGTGCGCGCGAACGTGTTGGGCAAGCTGCACGGCAATTTCTTTACGGTGGATCTGGACGGCGCGCGTGCCGCGTTCGAGCAGATCCCGTGGGTGCGCCATGCGAGCGTGCGCCGCGTGTGGCCGAATGCGCTGGCGGTCACGCTCGAGGAGTACAAGCCCCTGGGTACGTGGGGCAGCGACCAGTTCGTTAGCGTCGATGGCGAGGTCTTTACGGCCAATCAGGCCGAGGCCGATGCCGAGTTGCCGGTGTTCGCCGGCCCAATAGGCTCGGAGCGCGACGTCGTGGCCCGTTACCACGATTTCCAGAAATGGTTCGAGCCGTTGGGTGCGAAGCCGGAGGAGGTCACGTTGTCGCCGCGCTACGCGTGGACCGTCAAGCTGACCAATGGCATGCAGGTGGAGCTGGGGCGCGAACGTAACAAGGATATGCTGGCCAGCCGTGCGCGGCGGCTCGTGGTTGCCTGGCCGATGGTCACGCAGCGCTGGGGCAACGACATCGAATATGTGGATTTGCGCTACCCGAACGGGTTCGCGATCCGGGCTGCAGGGATGCGCTTCATTCCCGACGACCCGAAGGCGAAGAAGCTGCGTCCATGACGCAATGAACGGACAACACTCGCAATTGAGCACGCTATGAGCAAAGACTACAAGGACCTGCTGGTTGCCCTTGACATCGGGACGTCGAAGGTGGTGGCCGTTGTCGCCGAGTTAAAAGGCGAGGGCCACTATGAAGTGATTGGGCTCGGGCAAAGCGACTCGAAGGGTCTGAAGAAGGGGGTGGTCGTTAATATCGAGGCGACGGTTCAGTCGATCCAGCGCGCGCTCGAGGAAGCTGAACTGATGGCCGACTGCAAGATTACCAACGTGTTCACCGGCATCGCCGGCAGCCATATCCGTAGCTTCAATTCGAGCGGCATGGTGGCGATCAAGGACAAGGAGGTCACGCAGGCGGACGTCGCGCGTGTGATTGAGACGGCGAAAGCGATCAATATTCCGACCGACCAGCAGGTGCTGCACATCCTGACGCAGGAATTCATCATCGACGGCCAGGAAGACGTGCGCGAGCCGATTGGCATGAGCGGTATCCGGCTGGAGGTGAAGGTGCACATCGTGACGGGTGCCGTCTCGGCCGCACAGAACATTGTCAAATGCGTGCGCCGCTGCGGGCTGGAGGTCAACGATCTGATTCTGCAGCCGCTCGCGTCGAGCCTGGCCGTGCTGACCGAGGACGAGAAGGAGCTCGGTGTTGTGCTGGTCGATATCGGCGGCGGGACTACCGACATCGCGATCTTCAGCGAGGGGGCGATTCGCCATACCGCAGTGATCCCGATCGCGGGCGATCAGATCACCAGCGACATCGCGATGGCGCTGCGCACGCCGACGCCGGACGCGGAAGATATCAAGGTAACCTACGGGATCGCCAAACAGGCGCTGGCCGATCCGGACGAGATGATCGAGGTGCCGGGGCTGGGCGAGCGCGGCCCGCGGGTGCTGTCTCGCCAGGCGCTGGCGGCGGTGATTGAGCCGCGCGTGGAGGAGCTGTTTTCGCTGGTCCAGCAAGTCGTGCGCGAGTCCGGCTACGAGGAGCTGCTGAGCTCCGGCGTAGTGTTGACCGGTGGCGCGGCGATGATGGCCGGCATGGTTGAACTGGGCGAGGACATCTTCCTCAAACCGGTGCGTATCGGCGTGCCGGAATATGCCGGCGGACTGGCGGACGTAGTGCGCAACCCGCGCTATTCGACCGCGATGGGGCTGCTGGTGGAGGGGCGTTCACAGCGCATGCGCGGGCGTAAGGTCGCCACGCAGTCTGGTTCCGCCACGCAGGTGTGGGCCCGGATGAAGGACTGGTTCCTAGGCAATTTTTGAAGTCGTTTCGCAACGCGCTGGCGGCGGCGGCCAGTGCACGGTGACGGAATTGCCCGATTCCGCCACCGCGTAACGCCGAGTGAAGTCGCTTAATACTTGACGGAGGCACTAATGGAATTCGAAATGCTGGAAACCGAAACCAACGGCACGATCATCAAGGTCGTCGGGGTCGGTGGCGCTGGCGGCAATGCCGTCCAGCACATGATCAACCGCGGTGTGCAGGGCGTTGATTTCATCGTGATGAATACCGATGCTCAAGCGCTGAATCGGTCCAAGGCACCGTCCGTGATCCAATTGGGTAAGACCGGCCTGGGCGCCGGGGCGAAACCCGACATGGGGCACGCCGCCGCGGAGGAGGCTCGCGAGCGCATTGCCGACGCGCTGCGCGGTGCGCACATGGTGTTCATCACGGCGGGCATGGGCGGCGGCACCGGTACCGGCGCCGCGCCTGTGGTCGCGCAAATTGCCAAGGAGATGGGCATCCTAACAGTAGGTGTCGTTAGCAAGCCGTTCGAGTTCGAGGGCGGCAAGCGCATGCGGATTGCCGAAGCGGGTTCGCAGGAACTTGAATCGCATGTCGACTCGCTGATCGTCGTGCTGAACGACAAGCTGTTCGACGTGATGGGCGACGACGCTGAGATGGATAAGTGCTTTCAGTGCGCGGACGATGTGTTGCATAACGCGGTGGCCGGCATTGCCGAGATCATCAATGTCGACGGCCTCGTGAACGTGGACTTCGAGGACGTCAAGACCGTGATGGGCGAGCAAGGCAAGGCGATGATGGGCACCGCGACGGTGGCTGGCGTCGACCGCGCGCGGCTGGCAGCCGAACAAGCTGTGGCCAGCCCGCTGCTCGAGGGCGTGGACCTGTCTGGCGCGCGAGGCGTGCTGGTCAACATCACGTCGAGCCGCTCGCTGCGCCTGTCGGAAACCCGCGAGGTGATGAACACGATTAAGAGCTACGCGGCCGACGATGCGACGGTGATTTTCGGCGCGGTGTACGACGACGCGATGGGCGATGCGCTGCGGGTAACCGTGGTGGCGACGGGCCTTGGCCGCGTCGCCAAGAAGCAGCAGGCGGCGCCGATGACGCTGCTGCGCACTGGCACGGATAATCATCCAATCGCCGCGCAGCCGGTCAGCTATGCCGCCGCGCCGAGCGCGACCGACTATGGCGCACTGGATACGCCGGCAGTGTGGCGCAACTCGCGGGAAACTGCTGCATCGCACGTGCAGGCATTGCAAGAAAAGGGCGTAGACACGTACGACATCCCGGCGTTTCTGCGCAAGCAAGCCGACTGATCAGCGCGCCCGACGCAGGCGTCACAGCGACGCGGACCGCGCTGGCTGGACCCGCAAGCTCGGCATCCCGCAAGATGCTCGCCCCGCTTGCTGCCCGCTGAAGAAACAGCGGATGCGACGTTGCGCGCCGGTGGCATGATAGACGCCGGTCGCGAGTGGGCGCTTGGCCGACGAAGAGGTGCAAGCGCAGCAGTGATAGCACGTCCCGGGCAGGGCGTGTGGTTCACCGACGGCGCAGATCTAACGGGATAGCCGCTGCTGTTGCGTGCTGGCAACGCGTGCGCGAGCGTTTTTCGCCCTGCTGTCACACGGCCCGGTGCCTGGAAACCGCCTCCTTCCAGGTATCGGGCCGCTTTATCATCCGTTCAACACGGAAAACGTAACAACGGGAAACAGTTTTATACAGATGGATAAAAGCGGGAATTGAGCAAGTCGAGTATACTAATGACTATGGGATTAAAACCCGCGATTAGAATAACCTATTAAGAGTTAAGACGATGTTGAAGCAGCGGACCATCAAATCGATCGTGAAGACGGTTGGCATCGGCCTGCACTCCGGGCGCAAGGTCGAGTTGACGCTGCGTCCGGCTGCTGCCAATACCGGAATTGTGTTTTGTCGCACCGACTTGGCCGTGCCGGTCGACATTCCGGCCAGTGCGATGTCGATTGGCGACACGCGCCTTGCGTCGGTGCTGGAAAAGGACGGCGCGAGGGTATCGACCGTTGAGCACCTGATGTCGGCTTGCGCGGGGCTCGGGATCGATAACCTGTATGTCGACGTGACGGCCGAGGAAATCCCGATCATGGACGGCAGCGCGGCGTCGTTCGTGTTCTTGCTTCAGTCGGCCGGGATCGACGAGCAGGCTGCCGCCAAGCAGTTCATCAAGGTCACGCGGCCGGTCGAGGTGCGTGATGGGGACAAGTTTGCCCGGCTGGAGCCGTACTTCGGTTTCAAGTTGAAGTTTACGATCGACTTCCGTCACCCGGCGGTGGACAAGACCGGCCAGGAACTGGAGGTCGATTTTGCCGACACGTCCTATGTGCGCGAGATCGCGCGGGCTCGCACATTCGGCTTCGCGCACGAAGTCGAAATGATGCGCGAGTTGGGCCTGGCGCGAGGCGGCAGCATGGACAACGCGATCGTGCTAGACGAGTACCGCGTGCTGAACAACGATGGCCTGCGCTATGGCGACGAGTTCGTGAAACATAAAATGCTAGACGCGATCGGCGACCTATACGTGGTCGGCCATCCATTGCTGGCATCGTACACCGCGTACAAGTCCGGTCACGGCTTGAACAATGCGCTACTGCGCGAATTGCTCGCCCACGAGGACGCGTACGAGATCGTCACGTTTGCCGACCAGAAAGCGGCGCCGCGCGGTTTTGCCTATGACCCGCAGGCAGTGTACGCGTGAAGTCTCGCTAGGCGCGGCGGCGACCCGTATGCCGCTGCGCCATGCGGGCAACGGCTTGCTGCAGCGGCGAAGGCTCCAATGCGTCGGCCAACTCGCGAAGACAATCGGCGCCGGCTACTGAAACCCGGGCTTGCTTGATCTGCGCAGCAGCGGCTGGCGCTTGCGGGCGCACGCGGATCTTAATCGCCCGCAGTGCGAAACCACGCTGCTGCAGTTCGGTCAGCACGGTGGGCTCCAGATGACGCAACCGGGCGGCCAACGCAGTGTGGGCTGCAAAAAGGGTCAGTGCCTGATCCTTGATTGGGCCGGCATGCACATGGCTGGCCAGATAACTGGGCAGCACGGCTTGCAGTGCCGCTTCCAGCGCCGCCACTTGTCGCACGCCGGCTTGCAGCGCGGCCAACTCGGCGCTGGACGACATCAACTCGGCGAGCGGCCGGGGCGTCAACGGCTTGCGTGGCAACGGATAGGGCGAATAGCGGCTCATGGCACTCATGCAGGGACTGGCGGCTCGCGGCCGTCGGGGAATCGACGTGTATCCACGCCACTATTGTAGCCGCTGGTGGCCGGCTTCGACGATTATTGCGCCGCTGGCCGGCTGCACGGGTTGACAACCGCGCGCGAGCGCGTCCTGACGCGGGCAGTACACAGTCGGCGTGATAAAATCGCGCCTTTAAATCCAACTGGACACAGCCGTCGAACCGCCGTTCGCCAACGGGTCGTGCGAGAGTCGCGCCGATCCGGCGTCGCGTGCCGACTCGAGATCCCGATCCGATGACCACCGGTTTTCTGCAAAAGATTTTTGGCAGTCGCAACCAGCGGCTGATCAAACAGTATCAAAAGACTGTCGCGACGATCAATGCGCTGGAGGCGCAGATCGAAAAGCTGACGGACGAGCAATTGCGCGCGAAAACCGACGAATTCAGGCAGCGCGTAGCGGCTGGGGAGTCGCTCGACAGGCTGCTGCCGGAGGCATTCGCGGTGTGTCGGGAAGCGAGCCGCCGCGTGCTGAAGATGCGGCACTTCGACGTACAGCTGATCGGCGGCATGGCGCTGCACTACGGCAAGATCGCCGAAATGCGCACCGGCGAGGGCAAGACGCTGGTGGCCACGCTGGCGGCGTACCTGAATGCGCTATCGGGGCGCGGCGTGCATGTGGTGACGGTCAACGACTATCTCGCGCAGCGCGATGCGGAGTGGATGGGCCGGCTCTACAATTTTCTCGGTCTGTCCGTCGGCATCAACCTGTCGCAGATGGAACACGGCCAGAAGCAGCAAGCTTACGCGTCGGACATCACGTATGGCACGAACAACGAATTCGGCTTCGACTACCTGCGCGACAACATGGTCTATGAGACCGATGCGCGCGTGCAGCGTGGGCTGAATTTCGCGATCGTCGATGAGGTCGACTCGATTTTGATCGACGAGGCGCGCACGCCGCTGATTATTTCGGGGCAGGCTGAGGACCACACCGAACTGTATGTGCGGATGAATGCGTTGCCGCCGCTGCTGGAGCGCCAGATTGGTGAAGAAAAGGCCGATGGTAGTGGCGTCGAGAAGCCGGGCGACTACACGCTGGACGAGAAGGCGCGCTCGGTATTCTTGACTGAATCGGGTCACGAGAAGGCCGAGCGTCTGCTGGCCGAATGGGGCCTCATTGGCGATGGCGAGAGTCTTTATGCACCGCAGAACATCACGCTGATGCATCATGTGTATGCGGCGCTGCGCGCGCATACGCTGTTCTTCCGCGATCAGCACTATGTCGTGCAGAATGGCGAGGTAATCATCGTCGATGAGTTCACCGGGCGCCTGATGCCGGGTCGGCGCTGGTCGGACGGCCTGCACCAAGCTGTTGAGGCGAAGGAGCATGTGAAGATCCAGGCGGAGAACCAGACGCTGGCGTCGATCACGTTCCAGAATTACTTCCGGATGTATGCCAAGCTGGCTGGCATGACCGGCACGGCGGACACCGAGGCGTACGAGTTCAACGAGATCTATGGACTCGAGACGGTCGTGGTCCCGACCAACCGGCCGTCCAAGCGCACGGATCGCCAGGACCAGATCTACAAGACCGCGAAGGAGCGCTATGACGCGGTGATCCGCGATATCCGCGACTGCTACGAGCGCGGACAGCCGGTGCTGGTCGGCACCACGTCGATCGAGAATTCCGAGTTGCTATCGCGCCTGCTCAAGCAGGCCGGGTTGCCACACGAGGTGCTCAACGCAAAGCAGCACGCGCGTGAGGCGGCGATCGTCGCCGAGGCTGGCCGTCCGAAGCGCATCACGATCGCGACCAACATGGCGGGCCGTGGCACCGACATCGTACTCGGCGGCAACCCGGACAAGCAGGCGTCGCTGATCGAAGCCGATGCGTCGATCAGCGACGACGAGAAGCGACGTCGGATTCAGCAGATCCACGACGAATGGCAAACGCTGCACGAGCAGGTCAAGGCAGCCGGTGGACTGCACATCATCGGCACCGAGCGGCACGAGTCCCGCCGGATCGACAACCAGTTGCGCGGACGGGCGGGCCGCCAGGGCGATCCCGGTTCGTCGCGCTTCTACCTGTCGCTCGAGGACCCGTTGCTGCGCATCTTCGCCGGTGACCGTGTGCGCGCGATCATGGACCGGCTGAAGATGCCGGAAGGCGAGGCGATCGAGGCCGGCATCGTGACGCGGTCGATCGAATCGGCGCAACGCAAGGTCGAGGCCCGTAACTTCGATATCCGCAAGCAGTTGCTCGAGTATGACGACGTCGCCAATGACCAGCGCAAGGTGATTTACCAGCAGCGCAACGAGTTGCTGGAAGCGCAGGACATTCACGAGACGATTGGCGCGATGCGGCATGGCGTGCTGACTGAGGTGGTGCGCACCTATGTGCCGGCTGGCAGCATCGAGGAGCAGTGGGATGTGCCGGCGCTCGAGGAGGCGTTGCGCAACGAGTGGCAGCTCGATCTCGCGTTGCAGGAGATGGTGAACGAGGCGGACACAATCGAGGCCGACGAGGTACTCGACGCGGTGATCGCGGCAGGTGACGAAGCGTACGAGGCGAAGGTCGCGCAGGTCGGCCGCGATGCGTTCAGTGGCTTCGAGCGCTCGGCGATGCTGCAGACGCTGGATTCGCGTTGGCGCGAGCACCTGGCCGCGCTCGAGCATCTGCGCCAGGGCATTCACCTGCGCGGCTATGCGCAGAAAAATCCGAAGCAGGAATACAAGCGCGAGGCATTTGAGCTGTTTGCTGCGATGCTGGACGCGGTCAAGCACGAGGTCACGCGCATTGTGATGAACGTGCAGATCCAGACACCGGAGCAACTCGAGGCAGCGGCCGAGCAATACGAAGAGCAGGCGAGCCATTTGGAGAACGTTGAATTTCGACACGCTGACTTTGCCCAGGCCGCCGAGGCCGAGGCCGCGTTCGCCGATGCGCTGCCGCGCGGGTTACCGATGGCGCCCGCGCCCCATACGGTCTCTGGGCTGTCACTGGACTTCGCCGCCGGCCAGTCGTCGGTGGCCGCGCGCGACAACCCGTACCCGAAGGTCGGCCGCAACGATCCGTGCCCGTGCGGCAGCGGCAAGAAGTACAAGCAGTGCCACGGTCGGCTCGCGTGATGTGCTCCGCGAGCGGGGTGGTCCCGTTCCTGTCCGATGCCGCCCGCTGTGCCCGCGGGCGGCTTTTTCTCTGACCAGCGCTTGCAATCATGGCCGTCAATTTCCCCTCGATCGATCCCGCGTCGCTTCATCCCGTGCCCGGCGTCACGCTCGGCTGGGCCGAGGCCAATCTGCGCAAACCGAATCGCAAGGATGTACTGGTGATCGCCGTCGATGACGGTGCAACGGTGTCCGGCGTGTTGACCACGAACCGCTTTTGCGCCGCGCCGGTCGTCGTGTGTCGTGAGCATCTCGCGTCGGCGCGTGGCGGTGCCGCGCCGATTCGAGCGCTGCTCGTCAATACTGGCAATGCGAACGCCGGGACCGGCGAGCCGGGTTTGGCGCATGCCCGCGACAGTTGTGCGGAATTGGCGCGGCTGCTGCGCATCGATGCGCAGCAGGTGCTGCCGTTCTCCACTGGCGTGATCCTTGAACCGCTACCGATTGAGCGGCTCAAGGCAGGATTGCCGCAAGCCGTTGCGCAACTCGCGCCGGCGCACTGGTACGAAGCTGCGCAGGCGATCATGACGACCGATACGTTGCCCAAGGCCGCCTCACGGCAGCTCGACATCGACGGCCATACGATCACGCTAACTGGGATCAGCAAGGGCGCCGGGATGATCAAGCCGAACATGGCCACGATGCTAGGGTTTGTCGCGACCGATGCGGCCATCACCCAGCCCGTACTGGACGCACTGGTCAAGGACGTGGCCGACCAATCGTTCAACTGCATCACCATTGATGGCGATACGTCGACGAATGACTCGTTCATCGTCGTAGCGTCCGCCCGCTCGACGCTGCCGGCGATTACGTCCACGCAAAGCGCCGCATACCGCGCGTTGCGCGACGCGTTGACGCAACTCGCGCAGACCCTGGCGCAATTGATCGTGCGCGACGGCGAAGGGGCGACGAAATTCATGACAGTGCGCGTCGAGGCGGGCCGCAGTGTCGACGAGTGCAGGCAGGTGGCCTATGCGATTAGCCACTCGCCTCTGGTCAAGACTGCTTTCTATGCGTCTGACCCCAACCTGGGCCGGCTCCTGGCAGCGATCGGCTACGCTGGCATTGCTGACCTAGATGTGAGCCGCATCGAGCTGTACCTGGACGACGTGCTGGTGGCCAAGGCCGGTGGCCGCCATCCCGACTATCGCGAGGAGGACGGCCAGCGCGTGATGAAGCAAAGCGAAATCACGATTCGCGTGCGCTTGGCGCGCGGTGATGCCCAGGCGACCCTCTGGACCTGCGACCTGTCGCACGACTACGTGTCCATCAATGCCGATTACCGCTCCTGACCCACACTAACGGACATGACCGTACCGCTGGAGATCGATTGCGATGGACAAGCTTGAACAATTCCTGACGCGCGCCGAGGCGCTGCTCGAACGCCTGGAGGCTGTGTTGCCGCCGGCCGCGCCGGTTACCGACTGGGACGCGGCCATTGCGTTTCGATGGCGCTCACGGCAGGGGCGGGGCTTTTTGCAGCCGGTCGCCCATTCGTCGACGCTCCAGTTGTCTGACTTGCAGAACATTGACCGGCAAAAGGCGTTGGTCGAGCAGAACACCCGTCAGTTCGTGCGGCGCCTGCCGGCGAACAACGTGCTGCTGACGGGCGCGCGCGGCACCGGCAAGTCGTCGCTGATCAAGGCCTGCTTGAACCAGTTTGCGCCCGAAGGCCTGCGCCTGATCGAAGTCGACAAGGGCGACCTGCACGATCTGGGCGACATCGTTGAGCAGATCGCCTCGCGCCCGGAGCGGTTCGTCGTGTTTTGCGATGACCTGTCGTTCGAGGAAGGCGAGTCCGGTTATAAGGCGCTGAAGGTGGCCTTGGATGGCTCGATTGCAGCCCAGTCCGACAACGTGCTGATCTACGCGACGTCGAACCGTCGTCATTTGCTACCCGAGTACATGCGCGACAACGAGACCTACCGGCACACGGCGGATGGCGAGATCCATCCGGGCGAAGTGATCGAGGAGAAGATTTCGCTGTCCGAGCGCTTTGGGCTGTGGGTCAGCTTCTATCCATTTAAGCAGGACGACTATCTGGCGATCGTCGCGCATTGGCTCAGGCATTTTGCGTGCAGCGATGCGCAGATCGAGGCCGCGCGGGGCGACGCGCTGGTTTGGGCACTGGAGCGCGGCTCGCGTTCGGGCCGGGTTGCGTGGCAGTTTGCCCGGGACTGGTCTGGCCGACGGCAGGAAGCCCAATGACCGCGCGGCGCCCGACCATGACGCCGGATACGGTCGCACGGCGCGACGTGTCGCAGGCGCACGCCGCCACGCATACTGCTGATGGACGTCGGATCACCGAAGTGGCCGTCGGTGTAATGTTGCATGAGGACGGGCGTTTCCTGCTCGCGCAGCGGCCCGCCGGCAAGCCATACGAGGGCTACTGGGAATTTCCGGGTGGCAAGCTGGAGCCGGGCGAAAGCGTCGAGGACGCATTGGCGCGCGAGCTGCATGAGGAACTCGGCGTGACGATTGTCGATTGCGTGCGCTGGCGGGTCCTTGAACATGACTATCCGCACGCTTACGTGCGGTTGTTCTTCTGCAAGGTGACCCGGTGGAGCGGTGAGCCGAGCGGTCGAGAAGGGCAGGCGTTTGTCTGGCAGGCACCCCCCATCCAGGTTGCGCCGCTACTGCCGGCGGCATTGCCGGTGATCGACTGGCTCGACGCTGAACGGGGTTAAACCTCAGTTTAGCCCGCCCGGTTTTTGCGGGTCGCCATGCGGCTCATCGGCCGGGCGGTCATCGCCGCCAATCGTGTACTTCCCGGTGGCCCACGCGCCGAGATCGATTTGCTTGCAGCGCGCGGAACAAAAAGGACGGAACCGGCTTTCTGGCTTCCATTCGACCTTTTGGCCGCAAGTCGGGCAGTTGACGACAGTCGTCATATCGGCAAAGGGTTGATTATCCGGCTTACAGGTTGCACAACGTTAGTTGGAATGGCACGTCGACGTCAACAGCACGCGGCCGCATGTCGCCGTCCTGCGCAGTGAAGCGCACCCACAACATATACTTGTTGGCGCTAGCCTCGGGAATGACCCGCAGGTCCGGCGCCACACGCACTTGCATCAATTGATAGGCCCGCCCCGACAACATTTGCTGATAGCTGCCCTGCATCGCCATGACCTTCGCGGCCTGCCCCGATTCGCGGGCAAGACGCAATATAATGACTGTTGCATCGCGCAGCGGCAACAACGGCATCGCCCATTGCATGATATCTGCGCGGCGCTGCTCTGCAGCGCTGCGCTGCCATGCGTAGTACGACGGCAGATCGAAGCGGCAAGTTCCGCCGGGAATGATGGCCCGGCTGCGGATGCTGGCCAGCCATTCATTATCGGTCAAATGCTGCCCCGTTTTCCCTTGGATCTGCGCAAGGCCGGCCAGCGTTTGCTCGATTTCCGAGAGGACGGTCTCGAGCGCGTCCTGCTCGATCTCGGGATTGCCGCGAAAGGGTGTCAGGGCCTGGCGCTGGCGCTCAAGCTCCTTCATCAGATCCGACTTCAAGTCGCTGCGGCTTGTCACTTCAGCGATCTCGAACAGGGTGGTCAGTGCGACGTGGTGTTCTCTCGGGTCTTCTTGCGTTAGGAAGAACGTAAAGCGCTCGAACAGGTCTTCGAGGCGCAACAACGTCCGAATGCGCTCATTGAACGGATACTCGTAGAGAATCAAGCGTAGGTGCCTTTCACTTTGGAAATGCCGGAGAGAAGCGGCAATTTGCGCCCATTCTAATGCGCTCGAATTCCGCTAGCAATCGCTGTGGAATTCGCAACGAAATTCGCACTGTATTGCATGCCACCGGCGCACGCCGATTCACGATGGTGCATTACGCGCCAATAACAAATAGCGCTGATGCAGCGATGCGATTTCTGGCCGCAGCGGCTCGATGGTGTCGGTTTCATTGACGATGATATCGTCTGCGGTGGCGAGTCGCGTCTGCCGTGTGGCCTGACGTGCAATGATGGCGTGCACCTGTTCGCGCGTGAAGCCATTGCGCCGCATGACGCGCTCGACCTGCGTCTGCACCGCGCAATCTACCACCAGCACGCGATCGACGCGTTCGCGCCAATTGCCCGCCTCAACGAGTAACGGCACGACACAGATCACGTAGGGACCGCTCGCCGCTTGCATTTCGCGTTCTGTCTCGGTGCGGATCAGCGGGTGCATGATTGCTTCGAGCCGTTGCTTCGCTTGCGCGTTGCTGAACACTAACTCGCGCATCCGCGCGCGGTCCAGTGCACCTTGCGCCGTGATGAAGGTGGTACCGAACTGTGTCCGGATGCCGGGTATCGCCGCGCCGCCTGGTGCGGTGACACGATGCGCGATCAAATCAGTGTCCACGATCGGCACGCCATAGGCGGCGAAAGCATTGGCGACCGTTGTTTTGCCACTGCCGATCCCGCCCGTCAGTCCCACCTTGAACATCGTTAACCTCCGAGCAGCTGATAGAGCGGCGTGCCGCCGAACAGCGTGAGCACCGCTGCCCCCGCCAGAAACGGACCGAACGGCAACGGCTCCTCCAGGCGCATCCGCTTGGCGAGCGTGGCGCCAAGACCGACGATCGCGCCACACACTGAGGCAACTAGTATGACTTGCAACAGTGGGCTCCAGCCGAACCATGCGCCAATGGCGGCAAACAACTTGAAGTCGCCGTAGCCGATACCCTCGGCGCCGCGCACGAGCTTGAACAGCCAGTAGACGGCCCACAGTGACAAATAGCCGGCCGCCGCACCGATCACGGCCGCGTCCAGGGGTGCGAACACGGCGTGTAGATTGATCAGCAGCCCCGCCCAGAGCAGCGGCAACGTCAGCGAATCGGGCAGCAGCTTGGTCTCCAGATCGATGGCGCTCATCGCCAGCAGCGCAGCGCAGAACGCAAAGGCGATAAGCGCCGTAGGCGTGGGGCCGAACGCCGCGAGTGAGAGCGCCGCGAACAGTGCACAGGCGGACTCGATCAACGGATAGCGCCAATGGATCCGCGTACCGCATGCCGAGCATCGGCCGCGCAATGCGATAAAGCTAAGCAACGGGATGTTCTCGTACAAGCGCAACGTATGTCCGCATGCAGTGCACGCCGAGCGTGGCACACACAGGTTATAGCGCCGTGGCAAATCGGGTTGCGACGACGGAGCGGGACTTCGCTCGGGCGTCGGATTGGGCTCGGCACCGTGCTCATCGCTTGCTGCGCTTAACGCGTGCAGCGCATTGTGCGGCACGTAGCCGGCCAGTTCTTGCTGCCATGCGTGTTCAAGCATCTGCGGCACACGATGTACGACAACAGTCAGGAAACTGCCGATGACCAATCCGAGCACGCATGCGAAAGCGTACTGCCAAGCAACCGGCAGCATCGAGAAAGCGTCGGCGAAGCCGGCGATCCAGCGGCCGGGGCCGTAGGGGACGATGACAGGAAACGAATGCATGTCGATGGCCAGCGAGGAACGGTACGCGATGCTACCTGATTGAAATTACATTACGTTACCCATTTCGATAATGGGCAAATACATGGCGACCACGAGTGCGGCAATCAGCGCACCGGGCCCGACAATGATAAGCGGTTCGGCCAGTTGTGCGAGCAGGCCGATTCGTTCCGCCACGAGCTGGTCATTCCAAGCGCCGATGTCGGCCAGCGTCGTGCCGAGCGTGCCGGCTTGCTCGGCAAGTGCGATCGTGGCCACGACGTCGGGCGGGAAGCAGGTGCTGGCACGCATGGCATCGGCCAGGCTTGCGCCGACGCGCACGCGTGCCGCGATGTCGCGTGTTGCCGCGTCCATCGCGGCATTGCCGCTAATGCCGTCCACGGCATCGAACCCGTCAGCCAGGGCGATGCCAGCATCGAGAACCTGGCCCAGCGCATGGCTCCAGCGCGCGATGACCGTGCGCTGCACGATGGGGCCCACGAGCGGCGCACGTAACAGCAGTGCATGCAGGCGCAGGCGAAACTGTGGCGAGCGTTGCCAGGCAAGCATGCCGCACGCGATCCCGAGGCCCCCCGCCGCGACCATCGCCGGGCCGTGAGTTAGCCACTGCCGGGACAGCGCGACCACGATCCGCGTGGGTTTGGGCAACTGCGAGCCGAATCCGGCGAATACTTGTTCGAATGTCGGTACCACCCAGACCAGCAGTAGCGCGCACAGGCCCAGTGCCAGCGCGAGGATTAGTGTCGGATACCATAGCGCGTTGCGCAGCCGCGCACGTTGTGCGGCCACACGGTCCCGAGTGTCCGCCAGTTGAGCGAGGATCGTATCGAGCGAGCCGGTGTGTTCCGCAAGCTCGACGAGCCGCCAGTACGCGGCCGGAAACACATGGCTGTGGCGTTGCAGCGCCCTGGACAGCGTACTGCCTTCTGTGATGTCTTGCAGCACGGTTTCGAATAGGGGTCTCAGTGGCGTACTCGCGTGCTGTGCCACCAGCGCCAACGCAGGTTGCAGCGACAGTCCACTGCGCAGCAGCATGGCCAAGTGTCGCGTGGCGCGCGTCAGATCGGTGTGGCGTACGCGTGGACTCCACCGTGCGCGGACCTCGATAAGCTCAATCGCGACAATCCTGTCGCGCCGAATACGCTCGAGTGCCGAACGCGCGTCGAGCGCCACGAGCGTACCGCGACGTCGGCGGCCGTCGGCGTCGATGCCTCGCCAACGGAAGCGGGACATTGCCGGCCGACGGGGCGAAGTGGCTTGGATAGGAGACTGCATCGCGCATCAATCCATCACGCATCGTCTGTCACCGCAAGGGCTTCATGCAGCGATGTCGTTCCATCGCGCACGCGCGCGAGCGCGGATTGCCGCAATGTTTGCAGGCCGGCTGCGCGCATCGCGTCTGCCAGCGCATGGGTCGGCGTCCGCGCTGCGATGCGCTGTTGCAGTGCGGTGGTTACAGGCACGACCTGATGGATCGCGCAGCGGCCCACAAAGCCGGTGCCGCGGCATGCCGTGCAGCCGACTGGTCGATAGGATTGCCAATAACCCGCCAGCGCTTGGTCGACATGTGTGGCCGTCATGCCGGCCGCACGCAGCGCGACGGGGTCGGGCGTATCGGCGAGCCGGCACGCGTTGCATAACCGCCGCACCAGCCGTTGCGCCGTGATGAGCTTGACCGCTGCCGCCACGTTGTACGGTTCCACGCCCAGGTCCGTGAGTCGCGCGAGCGTCGCTGGCGCATCATTGGTGTGCAGCGTGGCAAGCAGCAAATGCCCGGTTTGTGCAGCGTTGATGGCGACCGAGGCGGTTTCCGTATCGCGGATCTCACCGACCATGATCACGTCCGGGTCTTGCCGCAGCAACGCGCGCAGCACCGATGCGAAACCCAAGCCTGCTCGGTCGTTGACCGACACCTGGTTGACGCCGGCGAGCTCGATCTCGGACGGGTCCTCGATCGTGCAAAGATTAAACGCATCACGATCGAGTTCGCGCATGAAGGTATAGAGTGTCAGCGTCTTGCCGCTGCCCGTGGGTCCGGTGACCAGCACCATGCCTTGTCGGACGCGCAACGCATGCTGTACGGCGGACAACTGGGCGGCGTCAAAACCCAGTCCTGTTAGATCCAGCTCATCGGGTAGCGCATCAAGGCGGCGCAGCACCACTTTTTCGCCGAATACCGTGGGCAGCGTTGACACGCGGAATTCATCGAACTCGGTGCCGGACACGGCGATGCGCAACCGGCCATCTTGTGGCGCGCGCCGCTGTGCGATGTCCAGTCGCGACAGCACTTTGATTCGTGTGATGACTGCGTCACGCAGGTGCGCGGGTGGATTGTCGAGGCGATGTAGTCGACCGTCGATCCGCAGCCGAATTTGCCATTGGTGTCGGCTCGGCTCGATATGGATATCCGAGGCGCGACACGCGCCGGCTTGTGCAAATAAATCGTTCAGCAGGCGTACCGCCGGTGCGTCGGTGTCGTCTGATTGCGCGGCGTGTGCGAGCGCGCGGGCACGCTGTGCCGCACGCGTCGTCAGCTTGGTAGCGACGGGCGCCGCAGCCGAGCGCACCGGTGCGGCCGGCGCCGTGAAACCGGAACGCGTGTGCTCATCGGCTTCGCGCGGCACGGGCGGCTCAGCCGTGGACCGCATGGAAATGGGATGGGCGCCGTGCGCCGCAGGGGACGGTGGCACGGCTGGGAACAACGGGTGATTGGGCATGCTGGCGATGTGCTGACGGCGCAATGCAATAAAGACCTACTTATCGTCGCGTGCTCGCTGCATTCGCGCCATTCAGCCGAACGGCCAATCGCGTTGGTGTACTGCCGGGCCGGCGTACCGCTTTGCTGATAGGCTAGCGGGCGTGCTGCCGTGCTGCCACCGCGTGCGCGGCGTCCAACCGCGTGGGCCGGAAGAGTTTCACCGTGCGAATGGCTTGATTGTCGATCTGCATGACCTCCATGCGCGTGTCGCCGACCACCAGGCTCACGTCGCCTTCCGGGATGGCCTCCAACAGTTCCAGGATCAGGCCATTTAACGTCTTTGGACCATCAAGCGGCAACCGCAGACCAAGCCGGCGGTTCAACTCCCGTAATGGGATGCCGCCCGCGACGATGCATTCCCCTTGCGCGTTCCAGCCGCCTGCCGCGCCGCTTGCCGTGCGCGGCAATGTCGTCGTGAACTCGCCGATCAACTCCTCGATAATGTCCTCCGGCGTCACCAGCCCTTGGACTTCGCCATATTCGTTGACGACCAGCGCCATCCGGTGCCGGTTCTCTTGGAAGAACTGCAACTGCTGGAAGACCGGCGTGCCGCTGGGCACGAAATAGGGCTCCGTGAGCAACTCGCGCAGTTTTTCTCGCTCGAATTCCTGGTTGTGCAACGCGGCTAGGGTCTTGCGCACATGAAGCATGCCGAGCACGCGGTCAATGTCCCCCTGATAGACGACCAACTTGTTGTGGTAGCAGGTTTCCAACTGCTGGACCAACTGGTCGAACGGCGCATCGAAGTCTAGCGCCTCGATGCGCCGGCGTGGCACCATGACATCATCGACCGAGATGCTCTCCAGATCGAACAGGTTCAGCAGGATGCTGCGGTGCTTGCTTGGCATGAAGCTGCTCGATTCCAGTACGACGCTGCGCAATTCGTCGTTGGACATGCGCAGTTCACGCCCGCTTTTCGTATTGATGTGCAGCACGAGCAGGATGCCGTTGGCCAGCATGTTGACGAACCACACCAGCGGGCGGGCGAGGGTGATCAGCGGCTTGATGACGAGGCTGGCCGGCAACGCGATCTTTTCGGGATAGGTCGCGCCGACAATCTTCGGTGTGATCTCGGCGAACACGATGATGAGGAATGCGACGATCCCGGTGGTGATCGACAGCACCGCGCTGTGGTTGCCGAACGCGTGCAGCGCGATCGATGTCGTGAGCACCGGGATGATGACGTTCATCAGATTGTTGCCGATCAGGATCACGGACAGCAACTGGTCGGTGTGCACGAGCAGGCGCTGCGTCGTCTTCGCACCCACCACGCCCTTGCCCGCCAAATGCTTGAGCCGATGGCGGTTTAACGCCATCATCGCGGTTTCCGAGATTGAAAAAAAGCCCGATATGAGCAGCAGCACGACTACGGCGCCAATTTGCGCCCAAAGAGGGAGAGTTTCCACGTGAAAAAGCCGGATGCCGGCTAATGGACGATGAAGTCAACTATATCAGAGCGCCGGGGGCGTCCGTGCAGTAGCCCGGCGGGCGACATACTGGCGCGACGCGCGTCCTGCCGGTTCTTTGCATCCCTGCATTAGCGCTTTTGAGCCGCCACAGCTCCCCATTCCTTTCAATCCAGCCCGAAAAGTAGGAGGCTGGGTGGAGACCGACGGAGCATGGTGTCATGGCATGACTCGCATCGCCAGCGTGAAAGCCAGCACGCCACACGTCGGGGTCTATCTGCACGCCGATTGTCATCGTATTCCCTTCGAGTGCGAGAACGGCGCCGGCGTTTGCCGCTGCCAGGCGGTCTGCTGCGCTTTTGTGGGACGGGGCCGTGCGGGCGCCGAGCAGTCGGAGGCGGAGGTTTCTGGTTGGCATCGATCCACGCGAGAACCTTGCACTCGTACCTTCACAGCCGCCGGCTATGAGGCACCTTGAACGAGCGTCCGCCGCGAATCCAACGTTCCTGGCCATGAAGCTTGCAGCCATGAATGCTGACGTGAGGGAAGACAGTCAAAAAGAAAATGTCCTGCTAACTTGGCGGGACATCCTTGGGCAACTCGATGTAGGATTTATTCTATCTCGACATGGACATCGAGTTAGAAGGACCGGTAAATCACTGATCCTATTGAGAATTCTGGTCGGGGTGAGAGGATTCGAACCTCCGGCCTCTACGTCCCGAACGTAGCGCTCTACCAGGCTAAGCTACACCCCGAATTGGATCACTTCAGCATTTTCGTCTCTTTCAAGACTGGCGCGCCGCTGAATAAGAGCATAATTGTAGCAGCGATTCTTTGAATTGGGAATCTGGAAATGCAAAAATGGCGCGCGCCGCGGCCTGTGCTTCCGCTTCGGCGCAGCGCAGCGTGTGGTCGAGCGCGCCCGACTCGGTGACGGCGGTGAAAATCGTGTCGAATCGGTCGGTGCCGCCGTGCTCGATGGCGTCCCGGGCCAACTGCGCCTGCTCGTCGGTGCCGTGCTCGATCAAATAGATCAGCGGTAGCGTCGGCTTGCCTTCGCGCAGGTCGTCGCCGGCATTCTTCCCCATTGACTCGGGCGTGCCTGTGTAATCGAGCCAGTCGTCCATGATCTGGAAGGCGGTGCCGATCGTGCGGCCAAACTCCGCCGCGGCGGCCTCCATCGCGGGGGGCGCACCGGCGATGACCGCGCCCAACTGGGCTGCCGCCTCGAACAGCTTGGCGGTCTTGTAGCGGATCACCTGCATGTAGCGCGCTTGATCCACGTCCGGATCATGCATGTTCAGCAACTGCAACACCTCGCCTTCCGCGATGACGTTGGTGGCGTCCGACAGGATCTGCATTACACGCAAGTTACCGCACGCGACCATCATCTGGAACGCGCGCGAATACAGGAAATCGCCGACCAGCACGCTGGCTGCGTTGCCAAACAGCGCATTGGCGGTTTGCTTGCCGCGCCGCAACTGTGATTCGTCGACCACGTCGTCATGGAGTAGCGTCGCCGTGTGGATGAACTCGATGACCGCCGCTAGCTCATGCCGGTGGCCGCTGCGCTCTCCCAGTGCGTTCGCCACCAGCAACAGCAGGGCGGGGCGCAGGCGCTTGCCACCCGCACCGATGATGTATTCGGCGATCTGGTTGATCAGGACGACGTCCGACGCGAGCCGCGTGCGGATCACGCGATTGACTTGTTGCATGTCGTCGGCGATCGGCGCTAGCGTGGCGGCCGCGGACGGGGTGGTGGTGGCTGTCAACGACGTAAACCGGAAAAAGGGTGGGCGGAGCAAAACAGGCGAATTATAAGGCACTGGAGCGGCCGACCGTGCTTTGCCGCCAGTTTGTCGATCATGGTCGGAGGAGGCGCCCGCTCGTGTGCGCTCGATCTGCAGCAGGTTTTGACTTGCCTTAAAAATCTCTATATAATCAAGCGTTTCTGTGCATGGCGCGCAGAAACGCACGAAGCGCGCGAAAACGCGTGTTCGAAACCAATGAAGGGGTCCGGATCCGGGCCGCTTTTCAAGTGAGGTTCAACAATGTACGCGGTCATAAAAACCGGTGGCAAGCAGTATAAGGTCGCTGCCGGCGAAAAATTGAAAGTAGAACAGATACCGGCAGACATTGGCGCTGAAATCACGCTCGACCAGGTGCTCGCAGTCGGCGAGGGCGAATCGATTAAGTTCGGTACGCCGCTGGTGGGTGGGGCTTCCGTCAAGGCTACCGTGGTATCGCACGGACGGCATGCGAAAGTGACAATCTTCAAGATGCGTCGCCGGAAGCACTACCAGAAGCATGGCGGTCATCGCCAGAATTACACCGAATTGCGCATCGACGCGATTAACGCGTAACGCGCAGGGAGTCCACAGATGGCACACAAAAAGGCAGGCGGCTCGTCCCGGAACGGCCGCGATTCCGAAAGCAAGCGTCTCGGCGTCAAGGTGTTCGGCGGCCAGGCAATCCATGCCGGTGGCATCATCGTGCGTCAACGCGGCACGCGGATGCATGCTGGCGACAACGTCGGGATTGGCAAGGACCATACGCTGTTCGCGCTGACCGACGGTCATGTCCGCTTTGCGGTCAAGGGCGCGGCGAAGAAGCATATCGTCAGCGTGGTCCCGGCTGCTTGAATACCCGGTGGTCACCACGCGAACCGGCTGACCGGATCCGGCACTCCGCCGGGCTCGCCCCGGTGACGTCGCTCCGGGCTGCCGATGCAGAGCGGGCGTGACGAAGCAAAAGGCCTCGCAATCTGCGGGGCCTTTTTGTTGGTGCTGGCAAGATAGGTTGTGAGTGCCGCAACGCGTTGGTGAGCGCGGACAAAATCGCGGCGCCGGCGGCACGATCGGCGGGTCGGCGGCAGCAGGCAAACGGCGCAAGCCGAACGGAGCAATTTGAATGAAGTTCATTGACGAAGCGAGGATCGAGGTCATCGCCGGTGACGGAGGGGATGGCAGCGCATCGATGCGCCGTGAGAAGTTCGTTCCGTTCGGCGGGCCGGATGGAGGTGACGGCGGGCGTGGTGGCAGTGTTTACGCTATCGCGGATCGCAACATCAATACGCTGATCGACTACCGGTACGCAAAGAAGCACCAAGCGCGCAACGGCGAGAACGGGCGCGGATCGGACTGCTACGGCAAGGGAGGCGAGGACATCACGTTGCGCATGCCAGTCGGCACGGTGATCACGGATCGGGATACCGGTGAGCTGATCGCCGACCTGACTGAGCACGATCAGCGCGTGCTGCTCGCCAAGGGCGGCGCCGGGGGGCTCGGCAACCTGCATTTCAAGTCGAGCACGAACCGGGCACCACGGCAAAAAACCGAAGGCAAGCCGGGCGAGCGCCGCATGCTCAGGCTCGAGTTGAAGGTGCTGGCCGATGTCGGCCTGCTGGGCATGCCCAATGCGGGCAAGTCGACGTTTATCGCGTCGGTGTCGAACGCGAAGCCGAAGATCGCCGACTATCCGTTCACGACGCTTGCGCCGAACCTTGGTGTGGTGCGGGTCGGACCGACGAAGAGTTTCGTGATCGCTGATATCCCGGGCCTAATCGAAGGCGCCGCCGAAGGCGCTGGGCTGGGGCACCAGTTCCTACGGCATCTGCAACGCACCAGGATATTGCTGCATTTGGTCGATCTTGCGCCGTTTGATGCCGGCGTCGATCCGGTCGCGGAGGCAGGTGCGATCGTCAACGAGCTGCGCAAGTACGACGAGGCGCTTTACCGCAAGCCGAGGTGGCTGGTATTGAACAAGGTTGACATGATTGCAGAGCACGAGCGCGAAGCGCGCGTGGCCGACTTTGTCGAGCGCTTCGGTTGGCAGGGACCGGTATTCCAGATCTCGGCGCTCACCGGTCTAGGCTGCGAGAATCTGTGTTATGCGGTCTACGACTACTTGAGCGAGACTGGACTGGCGGCGCGTGCGCAGCATGCCGAGGACCTGGCGGCCGACGTGCGGTTCCGGGATGACGCACAGACGTGCGACGACGCGACACCACCCGGCGCCGATACACAGTGACTGTCGCCGCCGCGCAACACGATACCGAACGGGAACACAAGGACGGCGCAACGATGCGTTCGATCATTGCCGATGCAAAACGGCTGGTTGTGAAAGTGGGTTCGAGCCTGGTCACCAATGACGGGCGTGGGCTGGATCATGACGCGATCGGGAGATGGGCCGCGCAAATTGCCACATTGCGCCAGCAGGGCAAGGACGTGGTGCTGGTCAGTTCCGGCGCGATCGCCGAGGGGATGCAGCGACTGGGCTGGAACCGGCGTCCACGCGAGATCGCCGAGCTGCAGGCCGCGGCCGCGGTTGGCCAAATGAGGCTGGCGCAGGTCTATGAAAGCCGCTTTGCCGAGTATTCGATCCGCACGGCCCAGATCTTGCTTACGCACGCGGACCTTGCCGATCGCGAGCGATACCTGAATGCACGCTCGACGCTGCTTACGTTGCTCAGACTCGGCGTGGTGCCGATCATCAATGAGAATGACACGGTCGTCACGGATGAGATCAAGTTCGGCGACAACGACACGTTGGGCGCGTTGGTGGCGAACTTAATCGAAGGGGACGTGCTGGTGATTCTGACCGACCAGCGTGGTTTGTACACGGCCGATCCGCGCAAGGATCCTGCCGCGACGCTGGTGCAACAGGCCGACGCCGGCGACTCCGCGTTGGAGGCAATGGCCGGTGGCACCGGTACAAGCATCGGCCGGGGTGGGATGCTGACCAAGATTCTGGCCGCCAAGCGCGCCGCGCACAGCGGCGCGGATACGGTGATTGCAAGCGGTCGAGAGCCGGACGTGCTGGTCCGGCTGGCGGCGGCGGAGTCGATTGGCACGCAACTCATTGCGCGGACCGCCCGCATGGCCGCGCGCAAGCAATGGATGGCGGACCAACTGCAAGTGCGCGGCCATGTCGTGATCGACGCGGGCGCGGTCGAGAAGCTGACATCCGGCGGCAAGAGCCTGTTGCCGATCGGCATCGTCGACGTGCAAGGCATTTTTGCTCGCGGCGAGGTGATTGCGTGCCTGGACGAAGCGGGCCGCGAGGTGGCGCGTGGGTTGACGAACTACAGTAGCGTCGAGGCGCGGCTGATTCGCCGCCATCCGAGTGCGCAGATCGAGTCGATTCTCGGTTACATGCTCGAGCCCGAACTGATCCACCGGGATAACCTGGTGATGCTTTAATGCCAGCGAGGTGCACGCCTCGCGGTGGACCCGCGATGCGTGAAGCCAGTTGGCTTTGCTATCCTGCTATCGGGGTCGCTACTGGGGCTCACTATTGGGGCTCTCTATTGATAGCGCGATGCGGCGATCCGTTTGTAACGGATATTCTGCACGATCGACGAGGCCTTGCTCTGCGGCATCTTGTTCGCGCACATGTAGTCTTGGTATAGCGCGGCCTGATACGCGTTCAGCTGGCCGTTCTCGATGCGCCGCCAGCCGTTTGCCGCGCCCCGATCCCATTGTTCGCCGCTGTCATCGGCGGCCGCATAACGGCGCCATTCATAGGTTTCACAACGCAAACCTTCGTAATAGACATTGCGTGCGCCTCGCGGGCTCGTGATCACGATCGTATAGCGCACGACGCCGTCAGTGCCCACCGACACGGAAGCCGCGTCAACGGCAAACTGTAGGTTCGTCGTCGCGGAGACCTCGAATGGCAGCAGGTCCGCGGCGCGCGGCATCGGCGGCAACTTATCGACCTTGCTCTCGATCCAGTTCTGCGTGCGCTCCAGCAGGTAGACGAAGTCCTGACCGGGCTTGGGCCCCTGCTCCGGCGACGGGGATGAGCATGCGCCGAGCAGCGCGGCGGCGGTGATCGTGCTGATCAGGGCGGTGACGCGGCACGGACTTGGGCGCGATGGATAGGCAGGCGGGCAGACGCGTTTCAAGACGAATTCCTGGCACAAAAGGTGGTGTATTAAAGCACAAGGGCCGGGATCCAGAGGCGGATCTCCGGACCGCGGCCCTCGGCGGTTTGCTCAGGCGGCTATGCGCCGCCAGGCAAACCCATGTGGCAGTCATGGTCGGGCTTGGCGTCGACCGGCTCGACGACCAGCGCCGCGGCAGCCACGCTCAGCACTGCGGTCGCTGCGCGACCTGGGTTAGGCTCAGTGCTGGGCTCGGTGTTCGAACATACCGTCTTAATCGATACCGTTACCACTTTTGCATTTGCCTTTGGATGGCGGGTGCCATGGTGCGACGCAGAACGTTCATGGCGTCCGGGCTGCCGTCGCACGAAGCGGGAAAGCTCGGTTAGCGCCATCTGGTACACATCTCTCTTGAACTCGATCACGGCGTCCAGCGGCACCCAGTAACTGTTCCAGCGCCACGCGTCGAATTCCGGATGATCGGTCGCGCGCAGACAGATATCGCAATCGCGTCCGATCATGCGCAACAGAAACCAGATCTGCTTCTGTCCTCGATAGTGACCGCGGACTTCACGCTTGATGTACTTGTCGGGCACCTCGTAACGCAACCAGTCGCGCGTGCGACCGATGACCTTGACGTGCTCGGGTCTCAAACCGGTTTCTTCGTGCAACTCCCGAAACATCGCTTGCAGGGGCGTCTCACCATACTTGATGCCGCCTTGCGGAAACTGCCAGGAATGCTCACGCAGCCGTTTGCCCCAAAACACCTCGTTGCGCGCGTTCAAGAGGATGATGCCGACGTTCGGGCGAAAGCCTTCACGATCCAGCATACAACCACCTTCGAATCCTTTAAAATTGCTTTGATTATAAACAGTTAATGGGCGCCGTGCGACCCGGCTGGAGTCGGGTGCGCCGGCGCCCTCGTTTTGGAACCTCTCAAGAATGAAAGCTTCGCGTTTTTTCATCGGCACGCTTAAGGAAGCGCCGGCCGATGCCGAGATCGTCAGTCACCAGTTGATGGTCAGGGCGGGGATGATTCGCCGCGTCGCCGGCGGTATCTACAACTACATGCCGCTCGGGTTGCGCTCGATCCGCAAGGTGGAGGCGATCGTACGCGAAGAGATGAACCGTGCGGGTGCCGTCGAGCTGTTGATGCCGGCGGTGCAGCCGGCCGAGCTATGGCAGGAATCCGGCCGCTGGGAGCAATATGGTCCCGAACTGCTGCGCGTGAAGGACCGCCACGACCGCGACTTCGTCGTCGGACCGACCCATGAGGAAGTGATCACCGATATCGCGCGCAAGGAAATCAAGAGCTACCGCCAGATGCCTGTGAATTTTTACCAGGTGCAGACCAAGTTCCGCGACGAAATCCGCCCCAGGTTTGGCGTGATGCGGGGGCGCGAGTTCATCATGAAGGACGCGTATTCGTTCGATCGCGACCATGCCGGGCTGCAGCTGTCGTACCAGAAGATGTACGACGCGTACGTGAGAATCTTCACGCGCCTGGGGCTCGAATTCCGTGCGGTGGCGGCCGACAACGGCTCAATCGGCGGCACCGGGTCGCACGAATTCCATGTGATCGCTGCGACCGGCGAGGATGCGATCGCGTATTGTCCTAGCTCGGACTATGCGGCCAATGTTGAGGCTGCCGAAGCCGTATCGTTGATCGCGTCGCGCGCAGCGCCGAGCGAGCCGCTGACAAAGAAGGCCACGCCGGGCAAGGCGAAATGCGAGCAGGTGGCCGATTATCTGGGTATTGCGTTGGAGCGCACGATCAAGTCGATCGTGCTGGCCGTGGATAACGAGGGTGCCGACCCGACGATTTGGCTGCTGTTGCTGCGCGGCGACCATGAACTGAACGAAATCAAGGCTGGCAAGGTGTCGGGGCTGGCCGGCTATCGGTTCGCCACCGAGCAGGAGATCGTCGATTGGTTTGGCGCGCCGCCCGGCTATTTGGGGCCGCTGAACACGCGCAAGCCGGTGAAGGTAGTCGCGGACCGCACCGTGGCGAATATGAGCGACTTCGTTGTCGGCTCGAACGAGATGGACTACCACACGACGGGGGTCAATTGGGGTCGCGATCTGCCGGAGCCGGAAGTGGCGGACTTGCGCAACGTGCGCAAGGGCGACCCATCGCCGGACGGCCGCGGCGAGCTGGACCTATGCCGTGGCATCGAGGTCGGGCATGTATTTCAGCTTGGCACGAAGTACTCGGAAGCCATGGGCGCGACGTTCCTGGACGAGAACGGCAAGCCGGCACCGATGACGATGGGGTGCTACGGGATCGGCATCACGCGGATCCTCGGTGCGGCGATCGAGCAGAACTTCGACGAACGCGGCATCATCTGGCCGGAGGCCATTGCACCCTTTCATTTGGTGCTGTGTCCGATGGGCTACGAGCGCAGCGACGCAGTGCGCGAGCAGGCGCACAAGCTCTATGACGAACTGCTCGGCGCGGGGATTGACGTGATCTTGGACGACCGGGGCGAGCGTCCCGGCGTGATGTTCGCGGATTGGGAATTGATCGGCGTGCCACACCGGCTCGTGATCGGCGAGCGCGGCCTCAAGGAAGGCAAGATCGAGTATCAGGGCCGCCGCGATGTGGAGCCGACGCTGTTGCCGCTCGAACAGGCGGTAGCATGGGTGGTCGAGCGGGTGTGCGCGGCACTGGCACGTTGACGGACCACGGCCGTGCAATACACATTTCTATCCGCGACGGTCCTGCTGATCCTGATTACGGATCCGTTGGGTAATATCCCATTGTTCATCAATGTGCTGCGCAATGTTGCGCGAGAGCGGCGCCCGAAGGTGATCCTGCGCGAAGTGGCGATCGCGTTCGTCATCCTGCTGGTATTCATGATCGCTGGCCACGCGTTCCTGCGCATGATGCACCTAACTGATTTGTCGTTGCGGCTGGCGGGCGGGATCGTGCTGTTTCTGATTGCGCTCCGGATGATCTTTCCGCACGCGGAAGGTCCGTTCGGCGGCGATCCGCTCGGCGAGCCGCTGATCGTGCCGCTTGCGATTCCGGCGCTGGCGGGACCGTCCGCCATCGCGACCGTCATGCTGCTGACGTCACAGGCGCCGGGCAAGATGCTCGAATGGATCGGCGCGCTCACGGTGACGATGGCCGTGTGCGCGATCGTGCTGCTACTGGCCGATAAGATCCAGCGATGGCTCGGCACGCGCACCGTTGCCGCGTTCGAGCGGTTGATGGGACTCGTGTTGGTCGCCATTTCGGTGGAGATGATCCTCGAGGGTATCCGGATCTTCATGCGACAGCTTTAAGGGTTGCAGGCCCGGAGCGAAAACAGGCGGGCCGACGCGGTGGCCTGCACCGGGCTCAGGCGTCGCTTTTCAGCGCGCGGATCGTAGATAGGTTGCGCCAATACCCATTGACGTCCATCCCGCAGCCGAACACATAGCGGTCCGGCACTTGGAAACCACAGAAATCGGGGCGCAGCGGCTTAGTCTTCGCAAGAATCTTCTCGCACAGCACCGCGCTAGCGAAGCGACGCGCGCCCTTCTCGATAATCCGGTCTCGGATCGCTGCCATCGTTTCGCCTTCATCCAGGATGTCGTCGAGCACCAGCACGACTCGGTCCTTGACTGATTCGGCCGGTGCCACGCGCCACTGCATGTCATGGCTGCGTGTCGTATTGCGATAGCGGGTCAAATGGATATAGTCGAACTCGAGCGGGAAGTCCAGATGCGGCAGCAGCATGCCGGTGAACACCGCGGCACCGCCCATCACGGACAGCACAAGCGGGAACTCGTCACTCATCGCGTCGCGGATTGCAACGGCCATCCGCTGGATTGACGCCGCCACGTCGGCGGACGATACGATCTCCTCGGAGTGGCGGAAAATATCCAGGGCTTCTTCGCGGTTCATCGGGATCTCGGCGAGGGGCCTAATAGAGAGTGTGAATCAAAAAGAGTGTGAATCAAAAAACGGCGCGGGCTCCACAGAGAAAACCCGCGATGGCAGCTGCCGTGGTAGCTCGGCTCAGCGCAGCCCGGGCAGCATGCCTTTCATGCCGCGCATCATCTTCTGCAGGTTGCCGCCCTTGAGCTTCTTCATCATGCCGCGCATCTGTTCAAACTGGTTTAGCATCCGATTCACCTCCTGTACCTGCACGCCGGCGCCGGTCGCGATGCGTCGCTTGCGGCTTGCTTTGATCAGCTCTGGCTTGGCACGCTCGGCCGGCGTCATCGAATTGATGATGCCTTCCATGCGGCGCATCTGTTTTTCGGCCTGAGACATGTCGGCGTTGCCAGCGGCCTGCTGGAATTGCGCCGGCAGCTTGTCCATCAGCGTCGATAAGCCACCCATTTTCTTCATTTGTGACAGTTGGGCACGGAAGTCATTCAGGTCGAAAGCGCCGCCTTTCTTCACCTTTTCGGCGAGCTGCTGCGCGGCCTGCACGTCCACGCCGCGCTGCGCCTCCTCGACCAGCGCCAGGATATCCCCCATGCCCAGGATCCGGTTGGCCATCCGTTCTGGGTAGAACGTCTCTAGACCGTCGAGCTTCTCACCGACGCCGACGAACTTGATCGGCCGGCCGGTCACGTGGCGTACCGACAACGCCGCGCCGCCGCGCGAGTCGCCATCGAGTTTGGTCAGCACGACGCCGGTGAGCGGCAGCGCGTCGTTGAAAGCCTTCGCGGTATTGACCGCGTCCTGGCCAAGCATCGCATCGACGACGAATAGCGTCTCGGCCGGCTTGAGCTGCGCGTGCAACGCGGCGATTTCCTGCATCATCGCATCATCGATGCCGAGCCGGCCCGCCGTGTCCACGATTAATACGTCATGATAGTGCCGCTTGGCCCAGTCCAATGCGTCCCGTGCAATATCCAGCGGCTTTTGATCTGGTTGGGACGGGAAGAAATCCGCGCCGACCTGCTCGGTGACGGTTTTCAGCTGCGCGATCGCCGCGGGCCGGTATACGTCGCACGATACGGTGAGGACTTTCTTCTTCTGCTTCTCGTGCAGCAGCTTGGCCAGCTTGCCGACCGTAGTGGTCTTGCCGGCACCCTGTAGGCCCGCCATCAAGATCACCGCTGGCGGCGTGACTGCCAAGTTCAACTCGGCCGCCTTGCCCTCGTAGTCGCCACCGATCACCGCGGTCAGTTCGCGTTGTACGACACCGACCAGCGCCTGGCCGGGGGTCAAGCTGCTAATCACTTCCTCACCAAGCGCTTTTTCCCGAACCTTCGCGATAAACTCGCGCACCACCGGCAGCGCGACGTCTGCCTCGAGCAGTGCCAGGCGTACCTCGCGCAGCATCTCTTGCGTGTTGGCCTCGGTGAGCCGGGCTTCGCCGCGTAGCGTCTTCACGACGCGCGCCATACGTTGTGTGAGATTGTCGAGCATGGGAGTTACGTGCGGTTTGCCGCGCATCGACGCGAGCCCGGGCGGGTGGCGCGGTCCGGGTGCATCAAGACACACGGGGGCAGCGAGATCCGGGCCGGCGGCGGGGCGCTAGTGTAAACTGAATGACTATGCACATTGTACTGTATGCCTTCACCGCGCTTTTGTATGGCAGCCTTGGCATCGCCGCCTGGCGGTCGCATCGGCACGTGCGCGATCCGCACGGCACGCTGCTGGCCGCGGCGCCGGTAGCCGCGTTGCCGGCGGCGTCCGGCCGCGGCGCCGGCAACGGCACGTCACCGGTGGCACGCGCGGTGCTGTTCGCCGCGCTGGTGCTGCATGGGGTGCTGCTGCATATGACGATCTTCCCGGCCGATGCGATGGTATTCGGCTTTGCCTTCGCGCTGTCGGCAATGCTATGGCTCGGCGCGGGCATTTACTGGATCGAGAGTTTCTTTTTCCGGCTCGACGGGCTGCGACTGCTGCTGATGCCCATTGCCTGTGTGGCTACGCTGCTGCCGCTGCTGTTCGGCGGCATACACGTGCTGGCCTATGCGGCGGATCCGCTGTTCAAGGTCCACTTCGTGTTGGCTAATGTCGCGTATGGGTTGCTGGCGATCGCCGCGTTGCATGCGATCCTCATGTTGCTGGTCGAGCGCCGGCTGCACGCGCTGCGCGGCGTGGCCGGGCGGCGCACGCCGGGGCCACCCGCGCGTGACTGGTTATCGAGTTGGTTCGATACGCTGCCACCGTTGTTGACGTTGGAAAAGTTGCTGTTTCGCCTGATCACCGCTGGCTTCGTGCTGCTGACACTGGCGCTGATCAGCGGCGTGTGGTTCAGCGAGCAACTGATTGCCCAGGCCGTCAAGCTGGATCATAAGACCGTGTTCGCGTTCGTGTCATGGATCATGTTCGGCGCGTTGCTAGTGGGCCGTCATCGGCGCGGCTGGCGCGGTCGCACCGCGTTGCGTTGGGTGTTGGCGTCGTTCGCGGCGCTGCTGTTCGCGTATGTCGGCAGCCGCTTCGTGCTGGAAGTGCTGTTGCATCGCGCGGTGGTCTGATTGACACAGTCGGCTCGCGGTGGCATCCGAATCGTTTCCTGTGTGCTTATTCGTTCGTCATGGCCCGCATTCTCTTTTGGCTTTTTGTAATTCTCGCCATCCAGTGGCTGTGGCGTCAGGGCGCGCGTCGTGATCGGCATGCCAGCCGCGAATCCAAGGCGGAACAGGAATCCATGCGCCCGCAGGCCGAACAGGGTCGCGCTGATGGCGCGGCTGGCACGCGGCGCACCGGTGCCGCCGGTGACGGCGCACTGCCGGAGGCCATAGTGCGTTGCGCACAGTGCGGCGTACACGTACCCGTGAGCGAGACGGTGTCGGTAGAAGGCCAGCCCTTTTGTTCCAACGAGCATGCTGTCCGCTACGCGGTCCGGCCGGCCAGGCGCGATAATGCGCGGTGAGCGGGCGATGTGCGCAGCGCAGAAATCCGTGAACGACGACGCAGCGGCAACGAGTCGCGCGGCGTGCCTGATGACCGACCCGACGATTGGCCTGACAACGACAACGGGTCCGATGACCGGCCCGATGACTGATCCAGCGGCGGGCGCGCCGCGCGGCGAGGGCGCTGCCGCGCCGGCGCGCCTCGTGGTCGATGTGCTAGGGTGGGCCCGGCCCGCCCGGCACACGCCGTGCGCGAATTTCGATGCGCGTCCCGCAGGAGTCGAGCCGACGCTGGTGGTGGTGCACAGCATCAGTCTGCCGCCGGGACAGTTTGGCGGTGATGCGGTGGCGGCGCTGTTCCTCAATCAACTCGATTGCGACGCGCACCCGTACTATGCGCGACTGCGCGGGCTGCGCGTATCGGCGCACTTTTTTGTGCGGCGGGACGGCAAATTGCTGCAATTCGTCTCGTGCAATGAGCGCGCGTGGCATGCTGGCGCGTCGAGTTTCGTCGGTCGCGAACGCTGCAACGATTTTTCGATCGGCATCGAACTGGAGGGCTCGGACGAGCACGTGTTCGAGGCGCCCCAGTATGACACGCTGACGCGATTGTGTGCCGCACTGTGTGAGCGTTATCCCATCACCGCGCTGGTCGGCCATGCGGACATCGCGCCGGGTCGCAAGACCGATCCGGGGCCGCATTTCGACTGGCATCGGTTGCGTGCGCAGCTTGCGCTGCCGGCGACGTTTTTCCCCTATTTGCGCTGAACGGGTGTCGCGCGGGTGCACGCCGCGACGCCAGGGCGTGCGGCGTCTCTGCGCTTGCGTGGTGGCGAGCCCACAACCGGTGGCGCATGCCAAAAAGTCAAGTCTCCGAACGCAAATTTATTCGTGGAATCTGGGGTAAATTTCCACTATAGTTGGTGTGTGGCGGCAGCGCCGCTACTAGATATTGTGGTTTTTATGCGGCGCCTCGTTGACATCGACGGCGCCGCATTGCCTTCTCAGACATCGTTTTTTGGGGCGCCGCGGTACCGCGCCAATACGCTGTGCCACGCCCCGCTCGTTCCAAGAACGCGGATTCACCGCACGACACAAGATCAGGAGTTTTGCCCATGCAAACCACCGAGAACGTCACGTCCCAACAGCCCAATGCCGCAGCTGGCTTGCCGCATGGTGGTGGCGCTGCGCATGGCGCGCGCGCATTGGCGCCGCAGGCGACGCTTGCCGACTACAAGGTCATTCGCCGCAACGGGAGTGTGGTGTCGTTCGAGCCGTCCAAGATCGCGATCGCGGTGACCAAAGCCTTCCTTGCCGTCAATGGCGGCCAGGGCGCCGCGTCGGCACGCGTGCGCGAATTAGTTGAGACGCTGACGCAGGCGGTCGTGCGCGCGCTTGTGCGCAGCCGGCCGAACGGCGGCACGTTCCATATCGAAGACATTCAAGACCAGGTCGAACTCGCGCTGATGCGGGCCGGCGAGCACAATGTCGCTCGCGCCTACGTGCTGTATCGCGAGAAACGCGCTGCAGAGCGCACGCACGAAGTGGCGCAACAGCCGGCGCAAGGCGGATTGAACGTTAACGACAATGGCATTGTGCGCCCGCTGGACCTTGCCGCGTTGCGCAATGTGATCACGGCCGCCTGCGACGGGCTCGGCGAGGCGGTCAGCGCGGAGCCGATCGTCGCCGAAACGGTGAAGAATCTTTACGACGGCGTGCCGTTGTCGCAGGTCTACGACTCGGCGATCCTTGCCGCGCGCACAATGATCGAGAAGGAGCCGGCCTACAGCCAGGTCACCGCGCGGCTGCTGCTGCATACGATCCGCCGCGAGATCCTTGGCGAAGAGGTGTTGCAGTCCGAGATGGGCGAGCGCTATGCGGAGTACTTCTCGCAGTTCTTGAAGCGAGGCGTCGAGGCTGAGTTGCTCGACGAGAAGCTGCTGCAATTCGACTTGAAGAAGCTGGGTGACGCGCTGGATGCGTCGCGCGATCTGAAATTCGGCTACCTCGGGCTGCAGACGTTGTACGACCGTTACTTCCTGCACGTGGACGGGCAGCGTATTGAAATGCCGCAGGCCTTCTTTATGCGGGTGGCGATGGGGCTCGCGCTGAACGAAATCGATCGCGAGGCGCGGGCGATCGAGTTCTACAATGTGCTGTCGACGTTCGATTTCATGAGCTCAACGCCGACGCTGTTCAATTCCGGCACGCGCCGCTCGCAACTGTCGTCGTGCTACCTGACGACCGTCGCGGACGACCTGGACGGCATCTACGAGGCACTGAAGGAAAACGCGCTATTGTCCAAGTTCGCCGGCGGGCTCGGCAACGACTGGACCCGCGTGCGTGCGCTCGGCTCGCATATCAAGGGCACCAACGGCAAGTCGCAGGGCGTAGTACCGTTCTTGAAGGTCGTCAACGACACGGCGGTCGCGGTTAACCAGGGCGGCAAGCGCAAGGGCGCGGTGTGTGCGTATCTCGAAACTTGGCATCTAGACATCGAGGAGTTTCTCGAACTGCGCAAGAACACCGGCGACGATCGCCGCCGCACGCACGATATGAACACTGCGAACTGGATCCCGGATCTGTTTATGAAGCGGGTGATCGAGGGGGGCGATTGGACACTGTTCTCGCCGTCGACCTGCCCGGACCTGCATGAAAAGTTCGGTACTGAGTTTGAACAGGCGTATGTCGCTTACGAGGAAAAGGCTGCGCGCGGCGAATTGAAGCTGTTCAAGAAGATTCCGGCCGCGCAACTGTGGCGCAAGATGCTCGGGATGCTGTTCGAGACCGGCCACCCATGGATTACATTCAAGGATCCGTGCAACGTGCGCTCGCCGCAGCAGCACGTGGGCGTCGTGCATTCGTCGAACCTGTGCACTGAAATCACGTTGAACACGAGCGACAACGAGATCGCGGTCTGCAACCTGGGCTCGGTCAACCTGGTCGCGCATATGAAGCAAGGCGCGGACGGCGGCTATGTGCTGGACCACGATAAGCTCAAGCGCACGATCAGCGTGGCGATGCGCATGCTCGACAATGTGATTGATATCAATTACTACGCGGTTGCCAAGGCGCGCAACTCGAATCTGAAGCACCGGCCGGTCGGCATGGGCATCATGGGGTTCCAGGACTGCCTGCACCTGCTGCGCACGCCGTATGCGTCGCAGCAGGCGGTGGAGTTCGCGGACCGCTCGATGGAAGCCGTCTGTTACTACGCGTACTGGGCGTCCACCGAACTGGCGAGCGAGCGCGGCCGATACTCGTCGTACCGCGGCTCGCTGTGGGACCGCGGAATCCTGCCGCAGGACACGCTGAAGCTGCTCGCCGACTCGCGCGGCGGGTATGTCGAGGTCGACTCGTCCGAGACGATGGACTGGGCCGCGCTGCGCGAGCGCGTCGCTACGCACGGCATGCGCAACTCGAATTGCGTCGCGATCGCGCCGACCGCAACGATCTCGAACATCATTGGCGTGTCCGCGTGCATTGAGCCGACGTTCCAGAACCTGTATGTGAAATCGAACCTGTCGGGCGAATTCACGGTCGTCAACGAATATCTGGTGCGTGACCTGAAGGCGCGCGGGCTCTGGGACGAGGTGATGGTGGCCGATCTGAAGTACTTCGATGGATCGCTGGCGCGCATTGATCGTATTCCTGCCGATCTGCGCGAGACGTATGCAACCGCGTTCGAAGTGGATCCGAAATGGCTCGTGGAAGCGGCGGCGCGCCGGCAGAAGTGGATCGATCAGGCGCAGTCGTTGAACATCTACATGGCCGGTGCGTCGGGCAAGAAGCTGGACGAAATTTACAAGCTCGCCTGGCTGCGTGGCTTGAAGACGACGTATTACCTGCGCACAATCGCCGCGACGCACGTTGAGAAGTCGACGGTTGCGCACGGCGCGCTCAATGCGGTGCCATCCAGCGACGGTGGGGCGGGCGCGATGCATGGCGCGGGTGGCGTGTCGGGCAGCGCGACGGCGCACAACGCCGGTGTGCACGCCGCTGCCGATGCGGGATCACAAGATGAGATCGCGGGACCGGTTTGCATGCTGCGTCCTGGCGATGCAGGCTTCGACGAGTGTGAAGCGTGCCAGTGATGCGTTGGCGTGTGAGCGTGCTCGACCGTGTTGTCTGAGTTCGCTCGCGGTTATACTGCATGCGGTACACGATAGGGCACGTGACGAGTGCTGCTTTGCACGCATCGCACGTATATCGGGTGTCACGCGATACGCGCGATGCGTGGGGGCCACGTGTATGGCAGGCGCGGCGAGTGTGATGAAACGGATGGCACACTTACTGCGCCGATCGATATGAAGCGATGCGTCGATCCGGGTTGTGATGCAACCGATGCGAAGACATCGACGATCACATCGATCAAAGTGTTGTATGAAGGTCTCAATGCGAGATCAAAAGAGCGTTTTTCATCAGTGGACTCTTTTATCGCTGGTGAAAAGATGGTACAAACCGATCTAAATTGATGGTGACATTTATGCTCAATTGGGATGACGAGATTACTGCCGTAACTCCCCCGAGCGTTGCGCAACCAACGGTGCGAGAAACGACGGCGACTGGAGCCGCGGCATCGTCCGCCGGGTACGCAGCGCAAGCTGCGGGTACGTCCGCTCCGTTGGCACAGGATATCTTCACGCGTGATGTTGCTGTCGCGCCGGGCCAGCAACCGAACGCGTCGCCCGCACCTGCACCCGAGGCCCGCGTGAACGTGGCCGACAAGCGGATCATCAACGGCAAGACCGACGTCAATCAGCTCGTGCCGTTCAAGTACAAGTGGGCGTGGGAGAAGTACCTCGCCGGCTGTGCGAACCACTGGATGCCGCAGGAAATCAACATGTCCCGCGACATCGCGCTCTGGAAGGATCCAAACGGGCTGACTGACGACGAGCGCCGCATCGTCAAGCGCAACCTGGGTTTCTTCGTCACGGCCGATTCGTTGGCGGCGAACAATATCGTGCTTGGCACGTATCGCCACATCACCGCGCCCGAATGCCGTCAGTTCCTGCTGCGCCAAGCATTCGAGGAAGCGATTCATACGCACGCGTACCAGTACATCGTCGAGTCGCTCGGCCTGGACGAGGGTGAGATCTTCAATGCGTACCATGAGGTGTCATCGATCCGTGCGAAGGACGAATTTCTGATCCCGTTCATTCATACGTTGACCGATCCATCGTTCAAGACCGGCACGCTCGAGGCGGACCAGAAGTTGCTGAAGTCGTTAATCGTCTTCGCGTGCGTGATGGAGGGGCTGTTCTTCTACGTCGGGTTCACGCAAATACTGGCGTTGGGTCGGCAGAACAAGATGACCGGTGCCGCCGAGCAATACCAGTACATCCTGCGCGACGAGTCGATGCACTGCAACTTCGGCATCGACCTGATCAACCAGATCAAGCTTGAGAATCCGCATTTGTGGACGCCGGCATTTCGTGAAGAGATTCGCGGTTTATTCAAGCATGCGGTCGAACTCGAGTACCGGTATGCAGAGGACACGATGCCGCGCGGCGTGCTGGGCTTAAATGCCGGCATGTTCAAAAGTTATCTGCGTTTCATCTGCAATCGGCGCTGCCAGCAGATCGGCCTGGAGCCGTTGTTCCCGAATGAGGAAAATCCGTTTCCGTGGATGAGCGAGATGATCGACTTGAAGAAGGAGCGCAACTTCTTCGAGACGCGAGTGATTGAATATCAAACCGGTGGTGCGCTGAGTTGGGAATAACGCGTACCAGTGAATAGGCAGGGGTGTGCAGCACGCGATGGCGGCGATGACGCCGCCGCGTGTGTCGCACGGGTTTAGGAGAAGCGCCGCCTGATGCAATGTGTGCCTGACCGCCTGGATAGCCGACTGACGACGAACGGCACTGTGCGAACCCTTCAGTGGGATGGGCAAACTACCCCCGGAAAAGCCTCCGGCCGCGGTGTCGCGTGTCGGACTGCTTCAAATCATTCACCGGCAGCGATGCCGGTCGTGTTTTGGCGCACGCAGCCGCTAGGTCGGTCTCGTGCGCCTTGCCGCATTCATTAGCGTAAGCAGGATGTAGGTGCGTACGCCGATGAATAATCCGCTTCGCAGCCGCCGCGTTGAAAAAACGCGTTGGCGGGAAGCGGGTTTTGACGAAGGGTGTTTGTAACTCTCATCTAAACCTGAAGGAGAAAAAGATGGTTACTGCGAAGAAAAAACCGGCTGCAAAGAAAGCAGCAGCAAAACCCGCTGCGAAGAAGGTCGCGGCGAAGAAGGCAGCATCGGCCAAGAAAGCGGCCCCGGCGAAGAAGGCGGCGCCGGCCAAGAAAGTTGCCGCCAAGAAGGTTGCTGTGAAGAAGGTCGCCGCGAAGAAGGCCGCACCAGCGAAGAAGGCCGCACCGGCGAAGAAAGCGGCGGTAGCGAAGAAAGCGGCACCGGCCAAGAAGGTCGCCGCGAAGAAAGTCGCCGTGAAGAAGGTCGCCGTGAAGAAGGTCGCCGTGAAGAAGGTCGCGGCGAAGAAGGTCGCCACGAAGAAGGCGGCGCCGGCGAAGAAAGTTGCGGTGAGAAAGGTCGCTGCGAAGAAGGCGGCCCCGGCGAAGAAGGCGACGGCTGCCAAGAAGACGCCGGCGAAGAAGGCTGCGGCCAAGAAGCCGGCGGCGAAGAAGGCGGCGGCGAAGAAGGCTGCCGCTGCCCCTGCCGCCCCTGCGACGCCGACGCCGGCTGTGCAGGCGAACGCGGTAAAGACCGCATTGAACCCGGCTGCGGCATGGCCATTCCCGACTGGCGGCCGTCCGTAATCGACACATCGACTAGGGCCGGTGCGTTGCGACACGCCGGCGCCCCACGAGTCGTCGAGCGACATGACATCCCGCACCGGGCGTGCGCCCAGTGCGGGATGTTTTTTCAATGCGTCACGCGCGTGATGCCGCCCGCAGACAGCAACCGGACGCGATCGCCGGCACGGAATAGCTCGCCGGTGGCTGCCTGCGTGATCGAGCGCAGGTCGCCGTTATCGAGCCGCACCGTGATCTCCAGGCCGTTGGAGGTGCCGGCCCGTTGAGCAACGGTATTGCCTGCCACTGCGCCCGCAATGCCGCCGACGATGCCGGTCAGGAGCGAGCCGCGGCCGCCCCCGATCGAACTGCCTGCCACCGCGCCAAGCGCCCCCCCGCCGAGCGTCCCAAGTGCGGCGCTACCTTCGTTATCCGAAGCGATGTGGACTGCCCGCACACTTTCCACGGTTCCCATGCGCACTGTCTGTTCGCGTTGCGCTTGCGATACGGTGTAGACATCGGCCGAGCCAGCGGGCGTAAAGCACGCTGCCAGCGAGAGGCTGGCAGACAGCATCACGACGAGCGTAATGTGTCTGTTGATCATCATCGTTATTCTCCCATAGCTCAAAACAAGCGATAGCCAAATGCGGCTTCAAAACGGGCGCCGATTTCGATTCGATTCAATGCGTAGGTCTGTGGTCCTTGATGCTCGATCTTGATCGAGCCCATCAGGCTCGCGAGGCGTCCGGTGGTGGCCCAGTCCAGGCCCTTTTCGATGCCGTAGAGCAGGCCACTGCGGAACGCGTCGCCACAACCGGTAGGCTCGACGACCCGCTCTGCCGGCACGACCGGAATGGCTTCGACGCCGTTGCGGTGATGAATCGTCGCACCCTGCGCACCGAGCGTGATGATCAGCGCGTCGACGCGACTCGTGATGTCCGATACGGACCACCCGGTCTTGTCGCTCAAGAGTTTCGCTTCGTAGTCATTGACTGCCACGTAGGTCGCAAGTTCAATCATCCGGCGCAGCTGGGCGCCATCGAGGATCGGCAGCCCTTGGCCCGGATCAAACATGAACGGGATGTTCGCTTGCGCGAATTGCTCCGCATGCTCGCACATGCCTTGTGCACCGTCCGGCGCGACGATGCCGAGCGTGACATCCTGCGCGTCGCTGATGCGGTTCAGGTGACTCATTAGCATGGCGCCGGGATGAAACGCGGTGATCTGGTTGTTTTCCTGATCGGTCGTGATCATGGCCTGTGCCGTGTGCGTATCCGGCAGCACGCGCACGCAATCACGGCGTATGCCCAGCGAGTCGAGTCGCTCCAGATAGCGCTGAGCGTCGATTTCGCCGAGCGTCGCCATGATCAGTGGCTCGCCACCCAGTAACTTCAGGCCGTATGCGATATTCCCCGCGCAGCCGCCAAATTCACGGCGCATGGACGGGACGAGGAAGCTGACGTTCAGGATATGGACTTGGTCGGGCAGGATGTGCTCGCGAAAGTACCCTTCGAACGTCATGATGTTGTCGTACGCGAGCGAGCCGCAGATCAGTGTGGCCACAGTGGTGATTCCTTATGATAGGTTAAGTGCCGGATCGCCCTCCGCGCGTATCGCCGACAGGCAGGTGCGTGCTTGCACCAGCCGCCGGGCACAATACACTCGTGGCCGCACGGCCGGTATCGAGCCGGTCACCTGCGCCGGGTGGCGGCAGGCAGGGAGAGTTTATTTCAATGCAGCAAGGGCCGCGTCGTAATTCGGTTCGTTTTTAATTTCCGACACCCGTTCCACGTGCAGCACGTTGTCGTTCCCATCAAGCACGACAACGGCGCGCGCGGTCAAGCCGGCCAGTGGGCCGGTCTTGATGTCCACCCCGTATTGGCTGGCGAACGCTCGGTTACGGAACGTGGACGCCGTGATCACGTTCTCGATGCCTTCGGTCGTGCAGAACCGCGTCGCTGCAAACGGTAAGTCAGCCGAAATCACGATTACGACGGTGTTCTCCAGCTTGCTTGCCGCTTCGTTGAACTTGCGCGTCGATGTTGCGCAGGTGGGCGTATCCAGGCTCGGCACAATGTTCAGGACCTTGCGCTTGCCAGCGAAGTCATGGAGTTTCACCTCCGCGAGGCCTTTGCCGACCAGTGAAAATGGCGCCGCCTTCTGGCCGACGGCCGGCAGCGTACCGGCGACTTCGATCGGGTTACCCCCGAGAGTGACTTGGCTCATGGTTTGCTCCTGCGATGGTGGCGGTGGGCGCTCGAGCCGAGTGCTTACCGCCGGGTCAACGATAGGGTGGCGCGCATGCCGCGCGTCACGGGTAGAAAATCTGCGCTCGGTAGTCTGCCGTATCGACGCTGCCGACATCGAGCCGCACGGCGATGGGCTGCACGGTGCGTGCGGGCACGCCGCGGTGTTCGGACGCGACCGACGGCAGGTACTCGCTGGGCCGTAGCACGCGCCTCACGACGATATCACTGTTGCTGCTCAACAACGTCACTTCCAGGTCGGGATAGGCGAGCGCGACCGCGTCGCGGTTGTGCAAGCTGAAGTGCAACTCGAGTTGGTGTGCGGTGCCAGTTTGCCGCAGCGAGGTTTGTTCGATCGCCAGTCCATCAATGTCGCGCGGCGGTGGCACGATACAGCCCAACTGTGCACACGCGAGCGTGTAGACTGCTTCGGTGCGCGGCCACGCGGTTACGATTTTTTCCCGTTGCCACCAAGCAATCTGCACGATGAGCAACACAGTCAGCGTGAGCGAGACGAGCCAGCCCACCCGACGCAGCGTACCGCGATGGCTCGGCACGGGTATTTCCCGCGTCACGGAGAACGGCGCACTGACGCCGTGCGGGTGGAAAGCGGGCTCCAAGGGGCCGTTATCGATCAGCTTGCATGCGGCCCGGTCGGGTGATGGCCCGGTGTCCCGCGCGTCGGACCCGTCGTCGGGTTGCACGGCGACGTTGGTCAGCAACAAGGGTTCGACTTGCCGGGCCGCACCGTCGAAGATCTCCTGACAATGACCACAGCGCACCAAGCCGTGGTGCAGTTTCAATTGATCGGCGACGAGCTGGTAGACGGTACCGCAGCGGGGACAGCGGGTGGTGAGCGTCATGTTAACGGGTTACCCTGAACCGGCGCACCGCGCGCCGGTCAATCGGTTGAGGTACCGGTGTTCTGATTAATTATCTCGTCGCTGCCCGGCCAGGCATACCCATCCGTCCTGTTCACGCCAAACGGCAAGCTCGATATGGCGCGCATAGGCCGCCGCGACTTCGTCTGCTTGGCGCGCCAGCACCCCGGATAGCGCAAGTCTTCCGCCCGGCTTTACCCTGGAGGCCAGCATCGAAGCCATGAGCTTCAGCGGATTGGACAGGATGTTGGCGACGACCACATCGAACTCGTTTGCGGGGCACTCGTGGGGCAGCCCATACGTGACGTCGACGTGATTGCGCTCGCTGTTGTGCTGGGCCGAGTCGATCGCCTGCGGGTCGATGTCGATGCCGACGACCGGCGTGGCACCGCACTTGCGCGCGAGTATCGCCAGGATGCCAGAGCCACATCCATAGTCGAGCAGCGAATCGCCGGCACGCACGTGCTGCTCGATCCATTCCATGCACAGGCGTGTGGTCGGATGGCTGCCGGTGCCAAAGGCGAGCCCCGGGTCGAGTTCCAGTACCACGGCGTCGTGCTGCGGTGCCTCATGCCATGATGGCACGACCCAGATCCGCTGGCCGATATGGATTGGCTCGAATTGGGATTGCGTAAGTCGCACCCAGTCCTGCTCCTGGACGTCGCGCGCAGTGAAGGCCAGCGGTGTGGATAGGCCGACCTCATTCGCGGCGGCCGCCAGCAACACGGTGGGGTCCTGTTCCGCGGCAAGCATGGCAATCACCCGCGAGTGCGTCCACGCGGCGCGCTCCGGCACGAGGCCGGGTTCACCGAACAGCGCTTGTTCGTGCGGCGTGTCTGCGTCGGCGTCCTCGACGCAGACCGACAACGCGCCAAGCTCGAGCAACGCGTCTGATAACGGCTCGGCGCGCTCGCGATCAACTTCGACGACGACTTCGCGATAGCTCATGCCCGTTACGCTTCCTTAGGGGCGGCCTGCTGCTTGGCAGCCAACTTATCTTCGAGGTAATGGATGCTGGTGCCGCCCTCGACGAACTTGGCGTCCAGCATCAATTCCCGGTGCAACGGGATATTCGTCTGGATACCCTCGACCACCATCTCGGACAACGCAATACGCATCCGGTTGATCGCCTGTTCGCGGGTCGCACCGTATGCGATCAGCTTGCCGATCATCGAATCGTAGTTGGGCGGCACGAAGTAGCCATTGTACGCGTGTGAGTCGACGCGGATGCCCGGGCCGCCAGGCGCATGCCATGATGTGATCCGCCCCGGCGATGGCGTGAACTTGAATGGATCTTCCGCGTTGATCCGGCATTCGATTGCGTGACCGCGAAATGCGATGTCGCGTTGCCGCACCGACAGTTTCTCGCCTGCTGCGATGCGGATCTGCTCCTGGACGATATCCACGCCCGTGATCAGCTCGGTCACCGGGTGCTCAACTTGGACCCGGGTGTTCATTTCGATGAAGTAGAATTCGCCGTTCTCGTACAGGAACTCGAACGTGCCGGCACCCAGGTAGCCCATTTTCTTGCACGCTTCGGCGCAGCGGTCGCCGATCCGGTCGAGCAACCGGCGCGCGATGTGAGGCGCCGGCGCCTCTTCGATCACTTTTTGGTGGCGCCGCTGCATCGAGCAGTCGCGCTCGCCGAGCCAGACCGCGCTCTTGAACGAGTCCGCCAGCACCTGGATCTCGATGTGTCGCGGATTCTCCAGGAACTTTTCCATGTAGACCTGCGGGTTGCCGAACGCGCGACCGGCTTCTTCGCGTGTCATGTTGACCGCGTTGACGAGTGCCGCTTCCGTATGCACGACCCGCATACCGCGCCCGCCGCCGCCGCCGGCCGCCTTGATGATCACCGGATAGCCGATCGAGCGCGCGATCTTGACGATCTCCTTCGGATCGTCCGGCAACGCGCCGTCCGAGCCCGGCACGCACGGCACGCCTGTCTTGATCATCGTCTGCTTGGCGCTAACCTTGTCGCCCATCAGCCGGATGGTCTCCGGGCGCGGGCCGATGAACGTGAAGCCGGACTGCTCGACCCGCTCCGCAAAGTCGGCGTTCTCGGACAGGAAGCCGTAGCCCGGATGGATCGCTTCGGCGTCGGTGACTTCCGCCGCGCTGATGAGCGCCGGCATGTTCAGGTAGCTCAGGTTCGATGGCGCCGGTCCGATGCAGACTGCTTCGTCGGCAAGGCGCACGTACTTCGCTTCCTTGTCGGCTTCCGAATAGATGACAACCGTCTTGACGCCAAGCTCGCGGCACGCGCGCTGGATGCGCAGTGCGATCTCGCCGCGGTTGGCAATGAGTATTTTCTCAAACATAGGCGATGCGACCCGTTAGCCGATGACGAACAGTGGTTGGCCATATTCGACGGCCTGGCCGTTTTCAACGAGGATTTCCTTGACTATGCCCGTCTTGTCGGCTTCGATCTCGTTGAGTAGCTTCATCGCTTCAATAATGCAGATCGTCTGACCCTCCTTGACCGAATCGCCGACTTGCACGAACGGATCGGCCCCCGGCGATGGCGCGCGGTAGAATGTGCCGACCATCGGCGAGGTGACCACATGGCCTTGCGGCGTGGCGGCGGCGGGAGTCGCGGGTGCGCTGGACTCAGCCGACGGGGCAGCCGGCGCGCCGGACGCACCGGTGACCTGCGGCGCCGGGGCATATTGTGCCTGGGACGGCAGATAGACGGGCGCCGCGTTCTTGACGATCCGCACCTTGCCTTCGCCTTCGGTGACTTCGAGTTCCGAAATGCCGGATTCGGATACCAGGTCGATCAGGGTTTTAAGTTTGCGTAGATCCATCGGAGGTCCCCAAATTGATGTGGCGTCCGGGCCAGGCCCGGGATAGCGAAAGTGTGGTGTTGCCAGAAAAAAGACGTCAATGCGACCGGCCCAGGCGCTCCAGCGCAAAGTCCAGCGCGTAAAGGTAGCCTCGCCAGCCGAGCCCGCAGATCACGCCCTCCGCCAAGTCGGAGAAATACGACGCATGGCGGAAAGCTTCGCGTCGATGCACATTCGACAAATGGATCTCGACAAACGGGATCCCGGTTGCCGCGATTGCGTCGCGAATCGCAACGCTGGTGTGCGTGAAGGCGGCGGGGTTGATCAGCACAAAGCCGATCTGCTCGTCGCGCGCCTGGTGCAGGCGCTCGATGATTTCGCCCTCGTGATTGCTCTGGAAGCAACTGAGCGCCGCCCCCGCGGCGGCGGCTTTCTCCGCCAGCGCTTGCTCGATCTGGGCGAGCGTCGTACTGCCGTACGTCTGCGGCTCGCGCGTGCCGAGCAGATTCAGGTTGGGGCCGTTGACGACCAGGATGCGAAGACTCATGGGAGTTCGTTTTCTGCGAAGTTGCGCGCACTTTACCGCTGATTCAAAAAAAGTGTCCAGTTTTCGGCGCGTTTACCGTGAAAAGAACGGGCGCTCGTCAAAGCATGGAAACTGTAACTGTAGCCGATCGAGCGACAAAAAGCGGACAACAGCGGCAAACGTCTACAATTTATCAATAAATTACCATGTAATTTGTGATCGACACGCGCTGTCGGTGACTGGTACGCGAGTGCCGCGCTGGCGTGCCGCATGACACCGACTGTTCCGCCTATGTCATAGCGCGTCCAGTTCCATGCTCAGCCGCGCCGCGTCGATTTCACCCAGCTTCAAGTAGCGAACATGCCCCGATTTGTCGATGACCACAGTGAACGGCAATCCGCCGGCCTGGTTGCCGAACTGACGAGCCAAGTTTGCGCCGCCAAAGCCGGCTACATAGACCGGATAGCCGATCGTCACCTTGGATAGGAATTGCGATACATTCCGTGCCGAATCGACGCCAATGCCGACGAAACGTACCCCTTTGTCCGCGTAGCGGCGTTGTAACCTAGACAGCGCCGGCATTTCCTTCACGCATGGCGCACACCACGACGCCCAGAAGTTCACCACGGTGACTTTGCCGCGATACTGGGCCAAAGGCTGAGGCTGGCCTGCCGGATCGGGCAGTGAACTAGCAAACAGCGCGCGTACCGCATCGTCGTGTGCCGTGTAGGGCGGCGCGACGGCGTATGCCGACTGTGCGGCGCCCGCTGGCTGCGCTGCGCAGGCAGGCAGCGGCGCGCACAGTAAGCAGGCCGCTGCGAGCCGCGCGGCACGGGTGCGGCGTGTTGGCGCTGACGCAGGAGAAGCAAGCAGGAAGCTAGAATATAACGTCGCATTCATCGCATTTCCATTAAAACAAGGGCGAAGTGCTGCAGCCTGTGTCGGTTCCGAGCTGCGGTGCAGTACGGGCGTGCGCATCTGTCGCTGCCATTTAACCTGCATCGAGCAGCGCCCGGACCGACGCCGCGTTCGCACGCGTCTGCCGTCCGCGCGCGTCGGCGCGGACTGCGCCACGCAAATCATCCGTGTCGTACAGCGCGACATGGATGCCGACCGCGTTGCCGTCGCCGTCGTGGGCGATGAAGCTCAATGTCTCGACCGCTCTCCGGCCAGCGAAATGACGCGTCTCGGATACGTCGTACTGTACGCCGGCGTTCAGCAGGTGGATCGCCACCTCTTTCGGATTGTCGCAAAACACTTGCAGATGGATGTCCGAATGGACACTGGCCGTGCCGTTGAGCACTGCGCCGGTCAAGTAGGGGTCGAACTGTGCGAGCTGCGCCATCCAGTTCAGCGCGGTTTCACGCAGCCGCCGCAGGATGCCAGGTTGCGTATCGCCATGGAACAACGCCAGATATTCCTGTATTTCTTCCTCGATCTGGTCATTATCCGGCAACCATTCGCCAGCAACACGCGTCTGGCCGATGATCTGCCGGGCTGCCTTGCGCTTGGCGCTGGCATAGTCGAGCCCATCTTCGGCGATCAGGCGCGCGGCTACCATCGCGATTTCATCGCGCACGCGGTCCCGCTCCAGGTGCAGTCTCGAAGCCATAGCAGTCATGATACCCGCAGTTCGCACCCGCGCCGCGCATTGCGGCCGCGGGGGGGCCGCGTCGCGTGTGGCCCCTCGGTTACAATATCGCACTTTACTCCACGCCAGTTCCGGACGCAGTTCGACGATGTGGCGCGGGCCGCGCCGGCTCGGTGGACGGACTCAACGCTATGCACATTCATATTCTCGGGATTTGCGGCACGTTCATGGGCGGCCTGGCCGTACTGGCGCGTGCCGCAGGTCACAAGGTCACGGGCTGCGACAGCGGTGTGTACCCGCCGATGAGCACCCAGTTGCAAAGCCAGGGCATCGAGTTGATCCAGGGCTATGGCGAAGAACAACTGGCGTTGCAGCCGGACCTGTTCATCGTCGGCAATGTGGTGATGCGCGGCAATCCGCTGATGGAGGCGATTTTGGATCGCGGCTTGCCCTACGTGTCGGGCCCGCAGTGGTTGGGGGAGCACGTGCTGGCCGGCAAATGGGTGCTGGCCGTCGCCGGTACGCACGGCAAGACCAGTACAGCGTCGATGCTCGCGTGGTTGCTTGAGGACGCGGGGATGAATCCCGGTTTCTTGATCGGCGGCGTGCCGTTGAACTTTGGCATCTCCGCCCGTTTAAGCGATTCGAGCTTTTTCGTGATCGAGGCAGACGAGTACGACACCGCATTCTTCGACAAGCGGTCCAAGTTTGTCCATTACCGGCCCCGCACGGCCATATTGAACAATCTCGAATTCGATCATGCCGATATCTTCGACAACCTGGCGGCGATCGAGACGCAGTTTCACCACCTAATGCGCACCATTCCAAGGACCGGGCGGATCGTCGTGAACGGCGCCGATGACGCATTGCAGCGCGTGCTGGCCCACGGTTGCTGGAGCGAGGTCGAGCGCTTCGGCGTCGAGGGTGGGTGGCAGGCGCTGCCGGCCGATGAGGTGGGTCCGGCAGACGAGCGTTTCGCGGTGTATTGGCGTGCGCAACGGGTGGGCGTGGTCGACTGGCCGCTGCAAGGCGAGCACAACCGGATGAATGCGTTGGCTGCGATCGCGGCCGCGCACAGCGTCGGTGTGCCGGCTGCACAGGCGGCGACGTCGCTTGGCGGTTTTCGCAACGTGAAGCGCCGCATGGAAGTGCGCGGCAGCGTCGATGGTGTTACCGTCTACGATGACTTCGCGCACCATCCGAGCGCGATTGGCACGACCATTGCCGGCTTGCGTACCCGCATCGGCGATGTGCCGCACGCCCGGATTCTTGCGGTGCTCGAGCCGCGCTCGAACACAATGAAACTCGGCACGATGAAGTTGCAGCTTTCGGCAAGTCTGGCAGGCGCCGATCTGGTGTTCGGTTATGGTGCGCCCTCGGGCAAGGACGCGCTGGGCTGGGATCTCGGGGCGGCGCTTGCGCCGCTGGGAGACAAGGCGCACGCCTTCGATGACCTCGACGCACTGGTGCGGGCCGTTGCCTCGGTTGCGCGTGCCGGCGATCATGTGCTCGTGATGAGCAACGGCGGTTTCGGCGGCGTGCACCAGAAGCTGCTTGACGCGCTGGCGAACCGAGGGGCGGCATGATTCTCTATCTGCACGGATTTCGCTCTTCGCCCCGCTCGTTCAAAGCACGCTTGCTGGCCGAGCGGCTGGCGCGGCTCGGTCGAGCCGGCGACTGGCTGTGCCCGCAATTGCCGGTGTCGCCGCGCGAGACGATCACGCTGGCTGAGCGACTTGTCCAACAGACTCAACAGGCGCGTGCGGCGGATCGCGACGCGCCGGTCACGCTGATTGGCAGCTCGCTGGGCGGTTTTTTTGCCACCTATCTGGCCGAAAAACATGGCTGGCCGGCGATGCTGCTCAACCCGGCGGTGGTGCCGCAGCGCGACTTGTCCGCGTATCTCGGTGAGCAGCCGTTGTGGCACGGCGGCGGCTCGATCGTTGTCGAGCCGCATCATCTCGACGAGTTGGGTGCGCTGCAGGTCGCCGCGATCACGCGGCCCGAGCGGTATCATCTGATTGCCGCGACCGGCGACGAAGTCCTCGACTACCGGGAGATGCTTGCGCACTACGCCGGTGTGCGCACCACGCTGATCAATGGCGGCGACCATGCGATCAGCGATTTTGCGACGTACTTGGATGACGTGCTCGCGTTTTGCGGCATCGACACCGGCCGCGGACCCGCCGCGGCGTAGGACTGGACCCCCGGGCGGCGCACGCGGCGCTGCCCTCGGCCGCCGCGTGCGGCCTTCACGTTTCGAGAGTACCGAGTGAACGTTTTTTTTGAGGAATCCGGCAGTTTTAAGGCTGGCACGGTATTGAATCGGCAAGGTGACGCGTTCCAGGTCGAGTTGCCGGGTGGGCGTCGCGCCAAGGTTCGCAGCAAGGACGTGCTAATCGAGTTCGACAGCCCGAGCGCCGCCGAGCTGATTCAGCAGGCCGATGCGGCGGCGAAGGAAATCGACCTGGATTTCCTGTGGGAAATCTCTCCGCCGGACGAGTTTCGCTTCACCGACCTGGCCAATGACTATTTCGGTGGTACGCCGGATCCCGTACAAAAGAGCGCGCTGGTACTTTGCATGCACGGCTCGCCGGTCTACTTCCGACGCAAGGGACGGGGACAGTACCAGCGCGCGCCCGAAGAGCAATTGAAAATGGCGCTCGCAGCGCTGGAGCGGCGGCGCCAACAGGCGATCGTGCAGCAGCAGTACGAGGACGAACTTAAGGCCGGTAGGCTGCCTGCCGCGTTCGATGGCAAGGTGCTCGGCTTGCTCACGCGGGCGGACAAGAATTCGATTGAATACAAGGCGCTGGAAGCGGCCGCACTCGCATTGGGCAAGTCGGCCGCGCAACTGATGCTGGATGTCGGCGGCATCCCGTCGGCACGCGCGTTGCACGAAGCGCGGTTCCTGTCCGAGTACTTTCCGCACGGTACCGGTTTCCCCGCGTTGAACGCGGGTCCGTTGCCGGAGGACCTGGGTGAGGCGATCGGCGTGCAGGCGTTTTCTGTCGACGATGTGACCACCACCGAGATCGATGACGCCTTCTCGGTTCAGCGCCTGTCGGACGGGCGCGCCAGGATTGGTATTCACATCGCGGCGCCCGCGCTGGGCATCGAGCGCGGCGACGCCGTGGACGCGATCGCGCGCGCGCGCCTGTCGACCGTCTACATGCCGGGCGACAAGATCACGATGTTGCCGGACGATTTCGTTGACACGTTCACCTTGAAGGAAGGCGGATTGCGGCCGGCGTTGTCGCTGTACCTGATCATCGACACCGCCACACAGGACATCGTGATGACCGAGACGGTGGCCGAGCGCGTGCATGTGCTCAGCAACCTGCGGCACAACGTGTTGGACGAGATCATCACCGAGCAGACGCTCGAGGCCGGCACCGGTGACTACCCGCACAAAGACGAAATTGCGGTGCTGTGGCCCTTTGCCAAGACACTGTACGAGCGACGTCAGCAGGCGCGCATTGGCTACGGTCTCAGGCGCGAGGTGCCGCGCAACGTTGACTACAATTTCTACGTTGACGGCGAGCATGTCAGCATCACGCCGCGCCGTCGCGGTTCGCCGTTGGACCTGATCGTCGCGGAACTGGCGATCCTAGCTAACAGCCGCTGGGGCGCGTTTTTGCATGAGCATGGCGTGCCGGGCATTTATCGTGCGCAGCGCGCGTTCGGCCCAAATCGCACGCGGATGCAGACCACGCCGGCGCCGCACGAAGGGCTTGGCGTGACGCAGTATGCGTGGAGTACCTCGCCGCTGCGCCGGTATGTTGACTTGGTGAATCAGTGGCAGCTGCTGGCGTGTGTCCGACATGGTGTCACCGCGAAGCTGGCCGCGCCGTTCAAGCCGAAGGACGCAGACCTATACGCCATTGTGCAGCACTTTGACGAAACCTATACCGCGTATGCTGACCATCAGCGGCGCATGGAACATTTCTGGTGTCTGCGTTGGCTGAAGCAAGAACAGCGCGATCGGGTGGTGGCCACGATCGTCAAGGACGACGTCGTGCGACTCGAGGAAGTCCCGCTGCTGTTGCACGTGCCGGGGTTGGGCGTGCAGGCGCGCGGCACGCGTGTGCTGCTCGAGGTGATGGCGATTGACGAGCTGCGCGTGGAGGCGTCGTGCCGGCTCATAGAGGTGCTGGACGTGGCGCGCGTGACGGGCGGCGACGAGACGAATGAGGACGCGGATACGGCGCTGGACACGGACAGCGGAACGGACATGGAAGCCGCGGTGGGTGATGACGTCCAGGCGTTAGGCGACGCGGCCGATACGCTGGCGCAACCGGATAATGCACAGCCGGACGCGGGCGCGGCCGTTCGCGGCGACGTGACACACACGCGCAATGATGGTGAGGTGGCGCAATGAACGCGCCGCCAGCGCCTGCGCCGGGTGACCAGGGTCCGGACCGCTACGCGGTGATCGGCAACCCAGTCGCGCATAGCAAGTCGCCGGTTATCCATGCGAACTTTGCCCAGCAGACGGGCGAGCCGGTCGAATACGACCGGATTCTTGCACCGGTGGACAGCTTCGCGCAGGCCGTGGACGCTTTCATGTCGGCCGGCGGGCGCGGGTTGAACGTCACGGTGCCGTTCAAGCTGCAGGCCTATGCGTTGGCGACACGACGTTCCGCGCGGGCAGAGGCGGCCGGGGCGGTTAATACGTTGCGCTTTGACCGCGTGGACGGTGGTCGCATCGAGATCTTGGGCGACAACACCGATGGCGTCGGACTGGTCACCGACGTCGAAGCGCAGCCGTGTGTCGCGCTCAGCGGCGCGCGTGTGCTGTTGCTCGGCGCGGGCGGCGCGGCGCGCGGCGTGATCCTGCCTTTACTGGAGCGCCGGCCCCACGCGCTGACGATCGTTAACCGGACTGCGGTGCGCACGGCCGAGCTGATCGAGCGCTTTGCAGCGTCTGCCCGGGCGGTGGGCTGCACATTGGAAGGCGGCGCGCCGGGCGTGGAGCACGGCGTCTACGATATCGTGATTAACGCGACCGCTGGCAGCCTCGATGGGGCCGTACCGGTATTCGCAGCGGCGTGCGTCGGCCCACGTACACTTGCGTACGATATGATGTATGCAGCCGGGCCCACGGTGTTCATGCAGCATGCAGCACGCCTGGGCGCGCGCACTGTCGATGGCCTCGGAATGCTCGTGCGGCAGGCCGCGGAATCGTTCTTTGTTTGGCGTGGCGTGCGTCCCGACCCGGCTCCGGTGCTCGCGGCGCTGCGCGCGTCGCTGTAGGCGCGCGCGCGGATGGCCTCGTGCATTCTGTTCACCGCGCAGCAGTTCATTGTCGATGGAGGCTGGGCGTGAGCGCGCTGGGCCGTCCGTATAAGCAAGTAGAATACGGGTCCGCCCGCCGCGTCGTTCGCGGTGCTTCTTGCAGATTCGACCATGTCCTTCATTGCTACCCTGGAGCGTGCCTGGCAGCGCACGCAATCGTTGCTGTGCGTCGGGCTTGACCCCGAGCCATCGCGCTTTCCGCCGCATCTGGCTGGGCGCGCCGATGCCATCTTCACGTTCTGCCGCGAGATCGTCGACGCCACCGCGCCCTATGCGAGCGCATTTAAGCCGCAGATCGCCTATTTCGCCGCACACCGCGCGGAAGAGCAACTCGAGGCGTTGATCGCGCACATCCACGCGCGGCACCCAGGGCTGCCGGTAGTGCTGGATGCCAAACGCGGCGACATCGGCAGCACCGCGGAGCAGTACGCGCGCGAAGCGTTCGAGCGATATCGCGCAGACGCGGTGACGGTCAACCCTTATCTGGGGTTCGACTCGATCGAGCCGTATCTCGAGTATCGGGACAAGGGCGTGATCGTGCTGTGTCGCACGTCGAATCAGGGCGGCTCGGACTTGCAATTCCTCAACATTGGGGGGCGGCCTCTGTACCAGCACGTGGCAGCGCTTGCCGCTGAGCAATGGAATACCAGCGGACAGCTCGGGCTGGTGGTGGGCGCGACGTTCCCGAAGGAGATTGATGCGGTGCGCCAGCTCGTCGGTACGATGCCGCTGCTGATCCCGGGAATCGGCGCGCAAGGCGGCGACATTGGGGCGACGGTCAATGCCGGTCGCACGACCGACGGCACTGGCATGATGATCAACTCGTCGCGCGCGATTCTGTACGCGCGCAGCGGCGAGGACTTCACATCGGCTGCGGCCGATGCTGCGCGCGCCACGCGCGACGCGATCAACGCTCATCGCTAACGGGCCGACGGGACGCGCTTGCCGGCGACGGCTCGCTCAGTGTTCTTTTTCGTCCAATAGCTTGAGTAGCCCGCGCAACGCGTGCGCCGCCGCCTGCTTGCGAATCTGGCCGCGATCCCCGCGCAATAGCTGGATCTCGCTAACCGTATGCAATCGGTTTGTCCACGCAAACACGACGGTGCCCACCGGCTTGGTCTCGCTGCCGCCGTCCGGGCCGGCCACGCCGGTAATCGACAGCGCGAGTTGCGCGCGGCTGTTGCGCAATGCGCCTTCGGCCATCGCACGCGCCACAGGCTCGCTGACCGCACCGTGGCGCTCGATCATGTCGGCCGGCACGCCAATCATCTCGGTTTTGGCCAGGTTCGAATAGGTCACGAAGCCCCGCTCGAACCAGCCGCTGCTGCCCGGAATGTCGGTGATCGCCGTCGCGACCATGCCGCCGGTGCACGATTCCGCGGTGACGAGCATCAGGCGCTCGTCGCGTAAGCGGTTGCTAACGCGAATCGCAAGTTGGTGGACTACCGTGTCAGTTGCCATCGAATTAAACTTGTTGTTAGCTAGCAAGGGAAAACCACGGCCATCATCGCATGCATGCTGTCGTGACGCGTCAAAGCGAGCGTACCAGCGCGATGACGAGCAAGGTGAAGAATGCCGCGACGATATCGTCGAACATGATGCCAAAGCCGCCTGACAACCGCTTGTCGAAATAGCGGATCGGCGGCGGCTTGACCATGTCGAAAAAGCGGAATGTCAGGAACGCGCCGAGTTGGCCGGCAAAGTTCGCCGGCGTGACGAATAGCAGCACCAGCCAGATCGCAACGATCTCGTCCCAAACCGCCGCGCCCGGATCCTTCACGCCCATGCGTCGTGCCGTGAAGCCGGTGAAGCCGCATCCGGCGACAAAGCCGACAACAATCAGCATCCACCATTGCACGATGCTCAGGTACGGATTTAATGCGATGAACGACACCCAACCGAACAGGGTCCCGACCGTACCGGGCATCACCGGCGACAGGCCGCTGCCAAAGCCGAACGACAACACGTGCAGCGGATGGGACAACATGAATCGCACGGTGGCGCGCGAGCGCGGCGCGGCGTCGGGGCCGAGTAGGGTCACCGGCGTGACGTGCGGCGGGTGCGCATCGGAGTGGGAAGAGTCATTGTGCATGGAAATGGTCAAAACTGCGCCAAGTTGTGCCGATCGGACTGCCGGACGCATCGTACCAATGCACCGCGTGCGAGTCGATGGCGGTGGTGTTACCCGCGGGCGGATCGGCAAGGGCGTCTATTGTACCTATCCGTGTAAGCGGCACGCCGATGCGTGCGGCGAGCGCGAGCAGCGTGTCGCGCTGGCTGGGCGGCGCGGTGAAGCACAGCTCGTAGTCGTCGCCGCCCTCAATCGTGCAACGGCGTTGGATCGACAGGGGCTGCGCACGCAGGGCGGCCGAGCGCGGCAGCGCGTCGACGTCCACGCGCGCGGCCACATTAGAACGCTTTAGAATGTGTGCCAAGTCTCCGGCCAACCCATCGGACAGGTCGAGCGCGGCGTGCGCGATGCCCCTTAGCGCGATGCCGAGCGAGATCCGGGGTTCGGGCATCTGCAGCGCATGACGTAACGTGGGCAGCGCGTGCGCGGCGAGCGGCCATTCGCCGCGCAGCGCGCCCAGCGCCAGTCGCGCGTCGCCCAGCGTGCCAGACACCCAAATGTCGTCGCCGGGCTGGGCGGTGTCGCGGCGCAGTGCCTGGCCGCTGGGCACGTCGCCGAACACGGTGATGCAGATGTTCAGCGGCCCTGCGGTGGTGTCGCCACCGACCAACTCGCAGCCGTGGCGACCGGCTAGCGCGAACAGTCCGTGCGCAAATGCCTCGAGCCAGTCCTGGCGCGCCGCGCCAGCATCCGGCAGCGCCAGCGCCAGCGTGAACGCGCGCGGTTCGGCGCCCATGGCGGCGAGGTCCGACAAGTTGACCGCCAGAGCCTTGTGCCCCAGCGTCGCCGGCGGGACGTCGGCGAAGAAGTGGCGCCCTTCGATCAGCATGTCGGTGGACACCGCCAATTCGTGCCCGGGCCGCCCGGCAAGTAACGCGCAATCGTCGCCGATCCCCAGCACGGCGTCGCGGCGTGGTTGCTCGTGCCGGGCGAAATAGCGATCAATAAGGCTGAATTCAGATAAGAATGTCGGCATGATGCGGGACGAAGCTTGCATGGCAGGGATGCACGCCGCGTCGTGCACGACGCGGCTGCACGGTGCCGTCACTGCGGCGGCAATCGGGCAATCGGACAGCACCCGTCCAGGGTCCGCCAGTGACGTTACAATGCGGCTCAAACATGCATTTTAATCCGCACTGCCAAGCCATTATGTCCACACCGACCAATAGCAAGCTGCGTGAAGCTGCGCTTGATTATCACGAATTCCCGACCCCCGGGAAGATCGCTATCGCGCCCACCAAGCAAATGATTAATCAGCGCGATCTCGCGCTGGCCTATTCGCCAGGCGTGGCGGCGGCGTGCGAGGAAATCGTGGCTAATCCGCTCAACGCAGCGCGCTTCACCGCACGCAGCAATTTGGTGGGCGTGGTGTCGAACGGCACGGCCGTGCTGGGCTTGGGCGATATCGGCCCGCTTGCGGCCAAGCCGGTCATGGAAGGCAAGGCCGTGCTGTTTAAGAAGTTTGCCGGCATCGACGTGTTCGACATCGAACTAAATGAAAAGGACCCGCAAAAGCTGATCGAGGTGATCGCCGCGCTGGAGCCGACCTTCGGGGGGATTAACCTGGAGGACATTAAGGCGCCGGATTGCTTCACGGTCGAGCGTGAGTGCCGCAAGCGGATGAAGATCCCAGTATTCCACGACGACCAGCATGGCACGGCGATCGTGGTGGCCGCGGCGGTGACCAACGGGCTGAAGGTCGTCGGCAAGTCGCTCGGCGAGGTGAAGGTGGTAGCCAGCGGCGCGGGTGCCGCGGCACTGGCATGCCTGAACCTGCTGCTCGACATGGGGCTGAAGCGCAAGAACGTATTTGTCACAGACCTGGCCGGCGTCGTCTACGAGGGCCGCACGGAGCTGATGGATCCGGACAAGGCGCTGTTCGCGCAGGTCACCGACGCGCGCACGCTGTCCGATGTGATCGGTGGCGCGGACGTGTTCCTCGGTTTGTCCGCCGGCGGCGTGCTCAAGCCGGACATGGTCAAACAGATGGCGGCCCGGCCGCTGATCCTGGCGCTGGCCAACCCGACGCCCGAAATCCTGCCGGAGGTCGCGCTCGAGGTGCGTCCCGACGCAATCCTGGCGACTGGCCGCACCGATTATCCGAACCAGGTCAATAACGTCCTGTGTTTCCCGTTCATTTTTCGCGGCGCGCTCGATGCCGGCGCGACGACGATCACCAAGGAGATGGAAATCGCCGCGGTCAACGCAATCGCCGAACTGGCGCGCCAGGAACAAAGCGACATCGTGGCGACGGCGTACGGGATCCAAGATTTGACGTTCGGTCCCGAGTACCTGATTCCGAAACCGTTCGATCCGCGGTTGATCGTGAAAGTCGCGCCGGCGGTCGCGCAGGCTGCAATGGATTGTGGCGTCGCAACGCGGCCGATCGAGGATATGGACGCTTACAGGCAGCATCTGCAGCAATTCGTGTATCACAGCGGCACGACGATGAAGCCGGTCTTCCAAATCGCGCGCAGCATTGACGCGGACAAGAAGCGCATCGTGTTCGCCGAGGGCGAGGAGGAGCGCATTCTGCGCGCGGTACAGATTGTGGTCGACGAGCGACTGGCCAAGCCCATCCTGATCGGACGACCGGCGGTGATCGAGCAGCGCATCGCGCGCTACGGGCTGCGCCTTGTGGCAGGACAGGATTTTACGATCGTCAATACCGACTACGACGAGCGCTACCGCGATTTCTGGCAGACGTACTTCAAGATGATGGCGCGTAAAGGCATTACGCAGCAGCTGGCGAAAGTCGAAATGCGGCGGCGCACCACGCTGATCGGCTCAATGCTGGTGCTCAAGGGCGAAGCCGACGGGATGATCTGCGGTACGATTTCGACCACGCACCGGCACTTGCACTTCATCGACCAGGTCATCGGCAAGCGCGCCGGCTGCTCGGTTTACGCGGCGATGAACTGCCTGGTGTTGCCGAACCGGCAGATCTTCCTAGTCGACACGCATGTGAACGTCGACCCGACACCGGAGGAACTGGTCGAGATCACGTTGATGGCCGCGGACGAGGTGCGTCGTTTCGGCATCGAACCGAAGATTGCCCTGCTGTCCCACTCCAATTTCGGTTCGAGTAACGCGCCCAGCGCCAAGAAGATGCGCGACACGCTCGCGTTGCTGCAGCAGCGCGCCCCGCAACTGCAGATCGACGGTGAAATGCATGGCGATGTCGCGCTCGACGCGAACCTGCGCAAGTTCGTGCTGCCGGAGGCGACGCTCGAGGGTGACGCAAACCTGTTGGTCCTGCCCAACGTCGATGCAGCCAATATTTCATACAACCTGCTCAAGACCGCGGCGGGCAACAACATCGCGATCGGGCCGATTCTGCTGGGCGCGGCAAAGCCCGTGCATGTGCTGACCGAGTCCGCGACCGTGCGACGCATCGTGAACATGACTGCGCTGCTGGTGGCCGATGTGGCCGCGGGTACCAAGGAGTCGGGCGGGCGATGAGCCCCCGGGTGGCAGGCAACAGCTCTGCCACCACGGCACGGTGTGTGCCGCATGAGGCGCACGCCTCGAATCTGGATGCACAAAAAAGCGTGCCTCACGAGTGAGGCACACAAGCGGCGGCTGGGGGCAACCGCCGGACTGCTCGACAATGCTGCGCGACATTTGCGCGCAGCACCAAAACTCTCCACCGTTCCAACTCGACCTGCCGGCCGCGACATCGAGGGCCGGAGCGCGCCGTTACGCGTTGGCGCAAACGTTTGCGCTCCCGTATTCGGATGGTATGAAGGAGATGTTCCGGACGCAAGCGAATTTTCGATGACCGCAGCGACCATCCAAACCTGGATTGCTTCTTAGACACTTTGGCAAGTTTAGACTCCAACCCTGTGTGCCGGTCATGAAAATTAACCTTGTAATCGTCTAACACCATTGATTATTAAGGCGATTCGGGATAACCTTATGTTTTTAATGGTCGTATACGCGTCCTCTTCGCGAAACGAGATACCTGATCGGCAAGTGGCTCCGTTACGGCGTGCTTGCGGTGAACGTGTCCGCCACCAGCGTGCCTGGGTTGGTTTCCACCGCGTGGGCGCGATACTCGCTGCCGTTGGACGCGCCCCTTGGCGCCGCGCTCGGCGAGGTGTTAATTACCGGTCTACCCGGTGAAGCGCAGTTCACGTTCAAATCGATCTAGGCCGGTGGCCCGTTCCCTTATCCGAAGGATGGCGAGGTGTTCGGTAATTTCGAGCGACACCTGTCGGTGCGGTCCCGTGACTATTAGCATGAGTACACGGTGAAGACGCCGCGCGCGCTATCGCGGAGTACGCAGAATCGTCTGCAGGGGAGTGCCGCGTTATACCGGTGAATGCTATGACATCGGCGACCATTACGCGTTTTTCAAACGAATTGTGGGATGACGACGGTTATGAGCGACAACACTTATTCGCAAGGCACCGGGGTCGCGAGCGATATCTTCGCGCTGAACGACAGCAGGTTATTTCAGCGCGTGCTGCGCCAGCAGGACGCCGAACGCGAGCAGCGCCGTATCGACGCGCTGCTGTTCAATGAGGGAAACATGAGCCTTTTCAAGACGGTGCGCTCGAACATCGTGCAATCGATCCGTGCGTTCCGCGTGCCGGAGTTGGCCGACGAGGCGGCCCGGCTGGGCCACCATTTCCTGTATGCATATTGCGCAGCCGCGCAGACGAAGGCGGAAGTGCTCGAGACGATCTCGACGTCATTTCTTTTCCCGAAGCACTTTGGTAAGAACTACGATGCGCTGTACGACTGCTTGACCGACGCTGTGCACAAGGCGGGAGCGCAACCTGGCTTCGTGATCGTGCTCGAGGGGTTGCCCGCGACGCAAAAGTTCGACAAGGAGGCGCGGGAGACACTGCTCGATGTGTTCCGCGAGGCGGCCGAATTCTGGGCCGAGCGGAAGGTGAACTTCCGCGTGTTCTATTCGTTTGCTTGACGTAGTTCGGCTCGCCCGCGTGTGACGTGGGCAGCCCATGCCGGCTTCTCACCACCCGCCCCAGCGCGCCGCCAGCGCGGCGAGCACCGCGATGCCGGCCGTCTCGGTGCGCAGCACACGTGGGCCTAGGCCAAGCGGCATGAAGCCGTGAGATATCACGGCTGCCTCCTCGGTGGCCGACAACCCGCCTTCCGGCCCGATCATCACGATGACCGGCGCAGCAGGCGCGGTGCTGGGCAGTGTCGCGAACGGCCGCTCGGCGCGCGGTGACAGTAACAGACGCAGTGCATTGTCGCGAGGCGGGGCCGCGCAGGACTCGAGCCATGTCATGACGTCGGTGAGCGGCGCAACGTCGGGCAGCCGATTACGCCCGCATTGCTCGCATGCGGCTCGCACCAGCGCCTGCCAGTGCGCGTGGCGTCGAGCGGCGCGCTCGCCGGTCAGCCGTACGACGCTGCGCCCGGTCATCAGTGGTATTACGCCAGCCACGCCCAGTTCGACGGCTTTCTCCAGCAGCCAGTCCATTTTGTCACCCCCGGCGATGCCTTGCGCTAACACGACGCGATAAGGCGGCTCGACCTCCCGCGCGTCGAAGCGGCCGACTTGCACCGTCGCTGAACGCTTATCCAACTGTAGCAATTCGGCCTCGAACTGGCCGCCTTCGCCGTTGAACAGGATCGCCTTGTCACCGGCCTGCAGCCGCAGCACGTGCATATGACGCACGACATCGTCCGGCAGCAGCGTGCTGTGGCCGCTGTGCAGCGGCATGGGGACAAAAAAGCGAGGTGACGATAGCGTGGTCATTGTCGAGAGGGCAGGGTGTGGCGTGTGACGCGAGCGTGCGCATCGGCCGGATTGTGTCATAACCACAGTGGCGTAAGAACCACAGTGGCGCAAGCGAGCCGCCGTCCGGCGGTGCGTTGCGGCGCGGCATCACTTCAGCACCGTACCGCGATCCGGTATCCGTTCGATGAAAAAAGCATCGTGGCGGGACGGGTCGTAGTGTTCGAGGCCGGACAATCCCCATTGCGCCGCGCGCTCGGCCGCCCGTTGCGCGGGCAGTTGTCCGGCATCGAACGTGTCGCTGACCACGGCCATTTGCCACAGCGAGCCGTATAGTGGCACATACGTCTGCATGAGCGCGACATGGCCAAATGCGGCGCGCAGAGTGCCGAGTAGTGCCGCGACCTGGTCGGGCTGGAACAGCGGCGAGCCGAGATGGATCGACAGCACCGCATCGTCCACCATGCGTGTGCGCAGCAATGCGTAAAAACTGGGCGTGTACAGCGTCGAAGCCGGCGAATCGGGCGGCGTCAAGTCGAACACGACTGCGTCGAAGCGCTCCTGCGTGTGCTGCACGAAGTGCAACGCGTCACCCGTGACAATCTGCACGCGCGGATCGTCGAGCGCGCCACGGTGCACGCGCTGTAGGTGGCGTCGCGCCATCGCCACGACCGCAGGATCAAGCTCCGCGATGACGATGTGCTCCAGTGCCTTGTACTTGAGCCACTGCCGCGCCGCGCCGCCATCGCCGCCGCCGAGAACCAGCACGCGCCGCGCAGGCCGCTCCCGCGCTAGCGCGCCAGGGTGCACCATGCTTTCGTGATAGAGATATTCGTCGCGCTCGGACGTCATCGGGCGGTTGTCGAGCACGAATAGCTTGCCGAGCAGCGGCGTCTCCCAGACCTCGATATGCTGGTACGCCGAATCGATCGTTTGTAGCCGCCGCGCGCCGGTGAACGTGTACGCATAATGCGCGCACGGGCGCAACGTCAGTGAGTTGCCGTGCGCGTCCGGGCGGTCGGCGTTGTCCGGGCGGTCGATGTCGTGCGTGGGGGCGGCGTTGTGCATGGGGTCGGCGTTGTGAAGGGGGTCGGCGGGTTGCACGGCGGGCGGCGGCGTGCGCGATGATGGCGGTTCCGGTTCCAATTGGCAAAGTCCCTCAACGGTGGCATGGCATCGCTGTGGCGGTGTGGCCAGGCAGTTTGCGATCCCTGTGCGATCGCCCGTGGCACGGCGCAACATCGCCAAGCAGCGGCAGGCCTGTCTGTTAGAATAATAATCTTTGCGACGCTTCGCGCGCGGGTGTGCCCGCATGCGATTCCCATTGCGCCGGCGCGGCCGCGACTCGCGACGCGCGCGGCCCTGCTTTTCCTGAGTCCGGACCCGACATGACAACCCCGCCCGACACCCAGACCACCATGATGGCCAACGCAATCCGTGCGTTGGCCATGGACGCCGTTCAGCAAGCCAATTCCGGCCATCCGGGGATGCCGATGGGCATGGCGGAAATCGCCGTGGCGCTGTGGCAACGTCATCTGCGGCACAATCCGGCTAATCCACATTGGGCGGACCGGGATCGCTTCGTACTGTCCAATGGGCATGGGTCGATGCTGCTGTACGCGCTGCTGCACCTGAGCGGCTATGACTTGCCAATGGACGAGTTGAAGCGTTTCCGCCAATTGCATTCGAGGACACCTGGCCATCCAGAGGTCGGAATCACACCGGGTGTCGAGACGACCACTGGGCCGTTGGGTCAGGGATTAGCCAACGCGGTGGGCATGGCGCTGGCCGAAGCGCTGCTGGCGGCCGAATTTAACCAGCCTGACGCGAAGATCGTCGATCATTACACGTACGTGTTCGTCGGCGATGGCTGCCTGATGGAAGGCGTGTCGCACGAGGCTTGTTCGCTGGCGGGCACGCTGGGATTGTCGAAGCTGATCGTACTGTATGACGACAACGGCATTTCGATTGACGGGGATGTCGGGCACTGGTTCGCCGACGATACGCCGAAGCGTTTTGAGGCTTATGGCTGGAACGTGATCCGCGCGGTCGATGGTCACGATGTGGATGCAGTGGACGCGGCCATTTGCGCCGCAAAGCAGTCGGACAAGCCGACGCTAATTTGCTGCCGTACCGTCATCGGCAAGGGGGCGCCGAACAAGGCCGGCGGCCACGACGTGCACGGCGCACCGCTGGGCGCGACGGAGATTGCCGCGACGCGCGCGGCGATTGGCTGGGGCGCCGAACCTTTCGTGATCCCGCAGCACGTCTATACGCTGTGGGACGCGAAGGAGACGGGCGCCCAGGCCGAGTGCGAGTGGAATGAGGCCTTTGCCGCCTATCGCGCGAAGTATCCGCAGCAGGCGGCCGAGTTCGAGCGCCGCGTCGCCGGCCGGCTGCCGGCGCATTGGGCCGATGCCGCGCGGCGGCTGATCGCCGCCGCCAACGAGCGTGCTGAGACGGTCGCGACCCGTAAAGCGTCGCAGCAGGCGATCGAGGCGCTGGCTGCGGCGTTGCCGGAACTGCTGGGCGGTTCGGCCGATCTCACCGGCTCGAACTTGACCAACTGGAAGGCCAGCAAGCCGGTACGCGCTGGCCGTGAAAGCGGCACGCAGGTGTTGCAATGGGGCAATCACGTCAACTACGGTGTGCGTGAATTCGGCATGAGCGCGGCGCTCAACGGCATTGCGCTGCACGGTGGCTACTTGCCGTTCGGCGGCACGTTCCTGACCTTCTCGGATTACAGCCGCAACGCATTGCGGATGGCCGCACTGATGAAGACCCGCTCGATCTTCGTGTTCACGCACGACTCGATCGGGCTCGGCGAGGATGGCCCGACGCACCAGTCGATCGAGCACGTGTCGAGCCTGCGCCTGATTCCGAACATGGACGTGTGGCGCCCGGCCGACACGGTCGAGACCGCGGTGGCCTGGACGCAGGCGGTCGAGCGCCATGGTCCATCGTCGTTGATCTTTAGCCGGCAAAATCTGGCGTTCTGTGCGCGGACCGACGCGCAGATTGCGGCGGTCGCCCGGGGCGGGTACGTGCTGCGCGACTGGAATGACGATATCCCGGCTCGCAAGGTGATCCTGGTCGCGACGGGTTCCGAGGTCGAGCTTGCGCTGAACGCTGTCGAGCCGCTTGCGCGTGTGGGCATCGGCGCCCGTGTCGTATCGATGCCCTCGACCACGGTGTTCGATCGGCAGGATGCCGAATGGCGCGAGCGCGTCCTGCCACGCGGCGTGGCGCGGGTGGCGATCGAGGCCGGCGTCACGGCGTTCTGGCATAAATATGTGGGAATCGACGGCGGCGTGGTTGGGATCGACACATTCGGCGAATCGGCGCCCGCCGGCGTGTTGTTCAAGCATTTTGGCTTCACGATCGATAACGTTGTCGACACCGTGAAGTCGATACTGGGTTAAGCCGAGGGTGTGTGACGTGCCGACTGTGCGTCGCACACTCTTGCTCGGAGCGTTGCCATTTACCCATTAGGAGATAGACATGACGATTCGCGTCGCAATCAACGGTTATGGCCGTATTGGCCGCAATACGCTGCGGGCCCATTATGAGGGTGGCAAGAAGCACGACATCGAGATCGTGGCGATCAACGACCTCGGCAATGCCCAGACCAACGCGCATCTGACCCAGTATGACACCGCGCATGGCAAGTTCCCGGGCACCGTCTCGGTTGACGGCGACTACATGATCGTCAACGGCGACAAGGTCCGCGTGCTCGCGAACCGCAACCCGGTGGAGCTGCCGTGGGGCGATCTCGGTGTGGATATCGTACTTGAGTGCACCGGTTTCTTCACGTCGAAGGAGAAGGCGAGCGCGCACCTGAAGGGTGGTGCGAAGAAGGTCGTGATTTCAGCGCCGGGCGGCAAGGATGTCGATGCGACGATCGTCTATGGTGTGAACCACCAGGTGCTGAAGGCGTCGGATACGGTCATCTCGAACGCCTCGTGCACGACGAACTGCCTTGCGCCGCTGGTCAAGCCGCTGCACGACAAGATCGGCGTCGAGAACGGCCTGATGACGACGATTCATGCGTACACGAACGACCAGGTGCTGACCGACGTGTACCATGAGGACCTGCGCCGCGCCCGCTCGGCCACGCACAGCATGATCCCGACCAAGACCGGCGCGGCAGCAGCCGTCGGGCTGGTGCTGCCGGAGCTGAACGGTAAGCTGGATGGCTACGCGGTGCGCGTGCCGACGATCAACGTGTCGATCGTCGACCTATCGTTCATCGCGTCGCGCGATACGAGCGTGGACGAAGTGAACAAGATCTTGAAGGAAGCGTCGGAAGGTGCGCTCAAGGGCATCCTCGCCTACAGCGACGCGCCGCTGGTATCGGTTGACTTTAATCACAACCCAGCGTCCTCGACATTCGATGCAACGCTCACGAAGGTGTCGGGCCGTCTCGTGAAGGTGTCGAGCTGGTACGACAATGAGTGGGGCTTCTCGAACCGGATGCTCGATACGACGGTGGCGCTGGCCAACGCGAAGTAACGCTCGAACACACAAGCAGCAGCGTGTGTGACAAAAAGCCGCCTGGCCGGGCGGCTTTTTTTCGGCGCGCAGCGCGATCAGGGCTTGCGGTGCGGGCAGTTTTCCTTCGTGCAGGAGCCGTACATCGCGAGCGCGTGCTCCTGTAGCTTGAAGCCCCGTTCTTGGGCGATCAACTGCTGGCGGTGCTCGATCTCGGGGTCGTAGAATTCCTCAACCCGGCCGCAGTCCAGACAGACCAGATGGTCGTGGTGCGTACCCTCATTGAGTTCGAACACCGCTTTGCCAGACTCGAAGTTGCTGCGTGTGAGCAGGCCGGCCTGTTCGAACTGCGTTAGCACGCGATAAACAGTCGCCAGGCCAATATCCAGCTCCTCATTGAGCAAGTTGCGGTAGACGTCTTCCGCGGTCAAGTGGCGCACGGAACTGTGTTGGAAAATCTCCAGAATCTTCAGGCGCGGCAAGGTTGCCTTGAGCCCCATGTTCTTGAGGTCAGCGGGATTGGTCATCGCTAGGCATCCCTAGAGTACAATGCAAGGTTCTAATAGTAATGGGTTTTTGGGTATTCCGGGCGGCGCAGACGTGTCTCGGGCCCAAATCGATCAAAGCGTCAGACGCGTTTTATGGGTGAAATGAGTTCAACGTTCTTTTCCGGGTCGCGCAGGCGCGCCACCGCCTTTGCGGTAACGGCCCGCGTCGTCGTGCTGGCCGCCGTGGTTTCGCTCGGTGCATGCAAGACATACGACAGCCTGACGCAACGCATCGCGCGTTCGATCACCCCATACCGGATCACGGTCGTGCAAGGCAACTTCGTATCAGCGGAGGCTGCATCGAGGCTACGCGTTGGCATGTCCCGCGACGAAGTGCGCAGCGTCCTCGGTACACCACTGCTCACCGACCTGTTCCATGCCGATCGCTGGGACTATGTGTTCTATTTCAAGCGCGGCTCGACTTCTGTTGTGCAGCAGCGAGACTTGGTCGTGAATTTCGTCGGCGATCACGTGGCAAGCTGGACGGGGGCTGACGACCTGCCATCCGAGTACGAGTTGATTGCCGAAATCGATGGTGACCGCAAGGGTTTGAAGAAAGCGCAAGCCGAGGCCGTCGCGGCCAAGGCGGCAAAGGCCGCTGCGGCTGACGCGTCGGCAGCAGCGGCGGCGAGCGAGCCGGTTGCGCCAGTGCCCGGCACGGCTGGCACGGCCGCGGCGAGCGGCGTCAGCGATGTCAGTGTGTTGCCGTCGTCGCAAGCCGCCAACGAGGAAGCCGCGGCCGCGGCGAACCGCGCGACTGCTCAGGTCGCGCCGCAGCACATCGCGTTGCCGCCGACTGGCGTCGCACCGTCGCCGGATCCGTCAACCGGCCTGGCGTCGCCCAGTGCCGCGGGCCTGCAGAACCAGCCGGTGCTCGAGCGCAGCGGCGCACAAGGGACGCGTCAATGATGAAGATTGCCATCGCAGGGGCATCGGGCCGCATGGGGCAAATGCTGGTCGAAACGGTGCTGAATACGTCGGAAGTCACGTTGTCGGGCGCGCTGGAGCGCGCGGGCGCTGCCGCGCTGGGGCAGGACGCTGGCGCGTTCGCCGGGCGGCAGACCGGTATTGCGATCACCGATGACGTGGAGCGCGTGCTTGCGCATGCAGATGTGCTGATCGATTTCACGCGGCCCGAGGGCACGCTTGAGTACCTAAAGGCGGCGCGCCGGCACGGCACTCGCATGGTAATCGGCACGACGGGTTTTGCCGAATCACAGAAGGCCGAGTTGGCCGCCGCCGCGCAGACGCTCGGGATTGTGTTCGCACCGAACATGAGCGTGGGCGTGAACGTGACGTTGAAACTGCTGCAAGTGGCCGCTGCGCATTTCGCCACCGGCTACGATATCGAGATCATCGAGGCGCATCACCGGCACAAAGTTGATGCGCCGTCCGGCACAGCGTTGCAGATGGGCGAAGTGATCGCAACGGCGTTGGGTCGTGATCTGGCATCCTGTGCCGTGTACGGACGCCATGGCGTGACCGGTGAGCGCGATCCGTCGACGATTGGGTTCTCAGCCATCCGCGGCGGCGACATCGTCGGCGACCACACGGTGATGTTCGCCGGTACCGGCGAGCGGATCGAGATCACGCATAAATCGGCGAACCGGCTCGCGTACGCGCAGGGCGCGGTACGGGCCGCTCGTTTCCTGGCCGGCCGATCGGCGGGGCTGTACGATATGTGGGACGTGCTGGGCCTGCGCTAGTCGTCGTACGCGCCGCGGCACATCGATCGCAGCGCCGGTGCGTTCCGCGCAGTGGGTCGCGCGCGGGCGCGTGTTGCGCGATGCGATGGGCGTATCGCGACGCAGGCTCGGATTTGGCCAGGTGCTGCTCGCGCCGATCGGCGCCGACGGGCGTTTGTCCTGCGACGGGCAGTTGGTCGATACCGCGCAATTGTTCACGCGGTTTGTGCAAGCTGCCCGTGAGCCGGTGCCGGCGCAACTGGAACGGCGGGCCGAGACCATGCCGACCCGCTACGAGTCCATTGCCGGCGTGTGATGAGCGCCGTGCAGCGGGCCGGGCTCACGCGCATTGCGTTCGTGACGCTGCCGGTCGGCGACGACGCACACTGACGTAAGCAAGCGCGTGCCGTCCGCGGGCGCGCAGACGCTATAATCGGCGTTTCCTATGGCTTTCCCAAGGCGCGGTACTGCATGTGCGCCCCCTGCGCGGCACGCCGCAAGCCGATTGTCCCCGACGACCATCATGCAAGATAAATACGTTCCCGCCGATGTCGAATCCGCCGTGCAGCAAGCATGGCGGGACAACGATGTCTATCGTAGTGCCGAGCGCGCCGACAAAAAGAAATTCTATTGTGTGTCGATGCTGCCGTACCCGTCGGGCAAGCTGCATATGGGGCACGTGCGCAACTACACGATCAACGACGTGATGTATCGTCACCGGCGCATGAACGGGTACAACGTGCTGATGCCGATGGGCTGGGACGCATTCGGGATGCCGGCGGAAAACGCGGCGATCGCCAACGGCGTGCCCCCGGCCAAGTGGACATACGAGAACATCGCCTACATGAAGAAGCAGATGCAGGCGATGGGGTTGGCGATCGATTGGTCGCGTGAGATTGCGACATGCAAACCGGACTACTACAAGTGGAACCAGTGGTTGTTCCTGAAGATGCTCGAAAAGGGCATCGCGTATAAGAAGACGGGGACGGTGAACTGGGATCCAGTCGATCAGACCGTGCTGGCCAACGAGCAGGTCGTCGACGGGCGCGGCTGGCGTTCCGGCGCGGTGGTTCAGAAGCGCGAGATCCCGATGTACTACTTGCGGATCACGGACTACGCGGAGCCGTTGTTGCAGGACCTGGATGTGCTGGGATGGCCCGAGCGCGTGAAGGTGATGCAGCACAACTGGATCGGCAAGAGCCATGGCGTGAACTTCGGTTTCCCGTATGAAATCGATGGGCAGCAGCAATTGCTGCGCGTGTTCACGACCCGCGCGGACACGATCATGGGCGTCACGTTTGCAGCCATCGCTGCGGAGCACCCGCTCGCCACGCGGCTGGCGCGGGACCAACCCGCGTTGCAGGCGTTCATCGACGAGTGCAAGCGCGGCGGGGTGGCCGAGGCGGACATGGCGACGATGGAGAAGAAAGGCGTGTCCACCGGCTTCTTCGTCAAGCATCCGCTGACCGGCGCCGACATCGAGGTCTGGATCGGCAACTACGTGCTGATGAGCTATGGCGAAGGCGCGGTGATGGGCGTGCCGGCCCACGACGAGCGCGACTTTGCGTTCGCGACGAAGTACCGCCTGCCGATCAAGCAGGTCGTTGCGGCGCAGGGCAAGGTGTATTCGACCGAGGCGTGGCAGGACTGGTACGGTGACAAGGACGCCGGCATCTGCGTGAACAGCGGCAAGTATGACGGCATGCGCTACGAGCAGGCGGTGGAGGCGGTCGCGGCGGATCTAGCCGCGAAGGAGCTTGGCGGCAAGCAGGTCACGTACCGGTTGCGCGACTGGGGCATTTCGCGTCAGCGCTATTGGGGCACGCCGATCCCGATCATCCATTGCCCGAGCTGTGGCGATGTGCCGGTGCCGGAGCAGGACTTGCCGGTGTTGCTGCCCGAGGACCTGGTGCCGGATGGCAGCGGCAATCCGCTGGCCAAGTCTGAGGCGTTTATGCACTGCACGTGCCCGCGCTGCGGCGCCGACGCGAGGCGCGAGACGGACACGATGGACACGTTTGTCGATTCCGCCTGGTATTTTTCGCGCTATGCGTGCCCGGATGCGCCGACGATGGTGGACGCGCGTACCGACTATTGGATGCCGATGGACCAGTACATCGGCGGCATCGAGCATGCGATTTTGCACTTGCTGTATTCGCGCTTCTGGGCCAAGGTGATGCGCGACCTCGGGCTGACCGACTTTTCCGAGCCGGCGACCAATCTGCTGACGCAGGGCATGGTGCTCGACCAGACGTACTATCGCGAGGACGCGACCGGCAAGAAGATGTGGTTCAACCCCTCTGACGTGACGTTGTCATACGATGACAAAGGGCGTGCGGTCAGCGCGGTGCTGCACGCCGATGGTCAGCCGGTCGAGATGGGCGGCGTCGAAAAAATGTCGAAGTCGAAAAATAACGGCGTCGATCCGCAACATCTGATCGATTCGCACGGTGCCGATACCGCGCGACTATTCACGATGTTCGCGGCGCCGCCCGAGCAGTCGCTCGAATGGTCCGGTGCCGGTGTCGAAGGCGCGAGCCGTTTCCTGCGACGGCTGTGGGCGTTCGGCTACGCGCATCATGCAACGTTTGCGACGCGGCCGGCGCTGGACGCTGCGACGCTGAATGACGCAGGCAAGGCGCTGCGCCGCGAGATTCACTCTGTGCTCAAGCAGGCCGATTTCGACTATCAGCGGCTGCAGTACAACACGGTCGTGTCCGCGGCGATGAAAATGCTCAACGCATTGGAGTCGGCCAAAGACGTCGGCGCCGCGGTCCTCTACGAGGGATATGGCATCCTGCTGCGCGTACTGTATCCGGTGGTGCCGCACGTCACGTTTACGCTGTGGCGCGAACTTGGTTACGCGACGCAATTCGGCACGCTGCTGGACGCGCCGTGGCCGAAGGTGGACGAGCAGGCGCTGGAGCGAAGCGAAGTCGAACTGGTGCTGCAGATCAACGGCAAGGTGCGCGGCGCGCTGAAGGTAACTAACGGTGCGCCACGTGAGGCGATCGAGCAGGCGGCATTCGCGCACGAGATGTTCAACAAGTTTGGTGAAGGCAAGACGCCGAAGAAGGTGGTGATCGTGCCGGGACGGCTCGTGAACGTGGTCATTTGAGGGCCTGCATGACTGAATCGAAACTGACGCGCCGATCCTGCATTGTGCTTGCCGCGGCGGCATTGTTGCTGGCCGGATGCGGCTTCCAGCTGCGCGGTAACTATGGCTTCCCGTTTAAGCGGCTTGCGCTGGTCGGCCCGGGTCCGGAGCTTGGCGCACGGATTCAGCGGCTGGTCGAAGGCGGCAGCCAGACGCGGATCGTCAAGAGCACCGACGGCGCGGACGTGATCTTGTCGATTTCGGAGGGGCGCGGCACCGGGGCGCTGACGCTCAATGCGGCCGGACAGGTCAACGAGTACGAACTCGATTACACGATGTCGTACCAATTGGTCGGCGCCGATGGCACAGTGCTGTTGCCGCCCAGCGTGATCCGTATCAACCGGGCGATGACCTATTCCGACCAGTACGCGCTGGCGAAGTCGCAGGAGTTCGAACTGCTGTATCGCGATATGCGCAACGACGCGCTCGACCAGCTGTTGCGACGCATGAGCGCAGTGCGCGAGCTGCACCCGGCCCATGGCGGGGTTCGCGCGGTGGCGCCGCGCGCGCCGCTGCCCACGCCGCCGCTGTAACGGACACGACACGATGCAACTGCGCGCAGACGCCCTGGAGTCGCACCTGGCCAAGACGTTGGGTCGCTTGTACGTCGTGTACGGCGACGAGCCACTGCTCGCGCAGGAAGCCGTGGCGCGCATCCGCACCGCGGCGCGCGCGGCCGGTTTCACCGAGCGCAACGTATTCTCTGTCGAGCGCGGTTTTGATTGGAGCCTGCTGCTCGGCGCCACGCAATCGATGTCGTTGTTCGGCGAGCGGCAGCTGATCGAATTGCGCATCCCGACCGGCAAACCGGGCAAGGATGGCGGTGATGCATTGAAGGCGCTGGCGGCATCGGACAATCCCGACGTGCTGACGTTGATTGCATTGCCGCGGCTGGACGCGGCGACGCAAAAGACGGCATGGTTCACCGCATTGGTCCAGGCTGGTGTGGCGATACGCATCGACACGGTCGAGCGTGCGCAGTTGTCGAACTGGATTGCGCAACGGCTCGCGGCGCAGCAGCAGCGCATCGTCGCCGGCGACGGAGGGCGGCGCGCGCTGCAGTTCATCGCCGAGCGGGTCGAGGGCAACCTGCTCGCCGCGCATCAGGAAATCCAAAAGCTCGGCCTGTTGTATCCTGCCGGCGAATTGACGCTCGAGCAGGTGCAGGACGCGGTACTCAACGTCGCCCGCTACGACGTGTTCAAGCTCAACGAGGCAATGCTTGCCGGCGATGTTGCGCGCTTGGCGCGGATGCTCGATGGATTGCGCGGCGAAGGCGAGGCGACGGTGCTGGTGCTGTGGGCTGTCGTAGAGGAAATCCGTGCGCTGGCGCGAATCAAGCGGGGGCTGGCTGCCGGCAAGCCGTTGGCGATTCTGATGCGCGAGAATCGCGTGTGGGGACCGCGTGAACGGCTGATGGGCCCCGCGCTGCAGCGCGTCGACGAACGTTCGCTTGAACGGGCGCTGGCGCTCGCGGCGCGACTGGACCGGCAGGTCAAGGGGCTCTCTGGCGGGGTGCCGGCGCGTGTAGGCGTCGCGCCCGCTCGCGCGTCGCTGCCGCCGGCCGATCCGTGGGATGGCTTGTTCGATCTGGCGATGACGATTGCGCGGCCCGGCGGCAGCGATGGTGGGTGCCGGGCGGGTGGCAGTGCGCCGCACGGCGCCACCGCCACTGCCGTGCGGGCGATACGACCGTAGCCTTACAATAGAGGCCATCGTACTGCCGCGTGGCGCGGCGGGTCGCGTGCAACGGCTTCAATCTGTGCGGATCTGGCGTCCACAAACCAACCGCATTGACGCACTACGGGAACACGAAGATGGACATTGACCGCTACATGACCGATCTGGGTCGCCGCGCGCGTGCGGCGTCAAGGGCGATCGCCCGGGCGCCGGTGGCCGCGAAGAACGCGGCGCTCGAACAGATCGCGCTGGCGATCCAGGGACAGGCCGACGCGCTCCAGCGCGCGAACGCGCGCGATGTCGAGCGGGCACAGGCCAACGGACACGATGCGGCCTTCATCGACCGACTGACGCTGTCGGACAAGGCGCTGACGACGATGGTCGAAGGTCTGCGGCAAGTTGCGGCGCTGCCTGACCCGATTGGCGAGATCACCGGCATGAGGACGCGTCCGACCGGCATTCAGGTGGGCCAAATGCGGGTGCCGCTCGGTGTGATTGGCATCATTTATGAGTCGCGGCCGAATGTCACGATCGACGCTGCCGCGCTGTGCCTGAAATCGGGCAACGCGACGATCTTGCGCGGCGGCTCGGAGGCGATCGAATCCAATACCGCACTTGCCGCGCTGATCGCCGAGGCACTGCGCATGAGCGGCCTGCCCGAGGCGGGGGTGCAAGTGGTCGGTACGCCGGATCGGGCGGCGGTTGGCAAGCTGATCACAATGACCGACTACGTCGACGTGATCGTGCCGCGCGGTGGCAAGCGCTTGATTCAACGGTTGGTCGATGAAGCGCGGGTGCCGATGATCAAGCACCTGGACGGCGTGTGCCATGTCTACGTGGATGATGGCGCCGATGTCGGCAAAACGCTGGCGGTATGCGATAACGCGAAGACGCATCGGTACGGCACTTGTAACACGATGGAGACGCTGCTCGTCGCACGGGGCATCGCGCCGACCGTGCTGCCGTTGCTGGGCAAGCTGTACCGGGACAAGGCTGTTGAGTTGCGAGTGGACCCGGCTGCACGCGCGATCCTTGCCGATGCCGGTGTCGCGCCGCTCGTGGACGCAACCGAGGCCGATTGGCGTACCGAATACCTGGCGCCAGTGCTGGCGATCAGGGTGGTGGACGGCATCGACGCGGCGATCGAGCACATCAATACGTATGGCTCCGCGCATACCGATGCGATCGTGACCGAGCACTACGATCGCGCGATGCAGTTCCTACGTGAGGTCGATTCAGCCAGCGTGATGGTCAATGCGTCAACGCGCTTCGCGGACGGCTTCGAATACGGGCTGGGCGCCGAAATCGGCATCTCGAACGACAAGCTGCATGCGCGCGGGCCGGTGGGCCTCGAGGGGCTGACGTCATTGAAATACGTCGTGCTGGGCCACGGCGAAGTGCGGCAATAAAGGAGTTCGTGCATGTTGTGGGTCAAAACCTTTCATATCGTGTTGATTGCCTCCTGGTTCGCGGGGCTGTTCTATCTGCCCCGCATCTTCGTGAACCTGGCGCTGGAGATCGAACCTGCCGTGTCGCGGCGCTTGCTGGTGATGGCGCGCAAGTTGTATCGCTTCATGAGCCTGATCGCCGTGCCAGCGCTCGTGTGCGGGCTCTGGCTATGGCTCGTGGTGGGCATCGGTCGCGGGCAGGGGTGGATGCATGCGAAACTGGCGATCGTCGTGCTGCTGATCGTCTATCACGCGATGTGTGGCAGGTTGCTCGCCACGTTCGAGCGGGGCGCGAACCGCCGCTCCGACCGGTGGTATCGGATGTTCAACGAATTGCCGGTGCTCGGCTTGCTCGGCGCAGTCGCGCTGGTGGTCTTCAAGCCCTTTTGAGCGGCCTTCATCCCTTCCGAGCAGCTTGTTACCAGTCGCGCACGGCCACACGGCGTTGTGCGACGACTTGTGACATGCGCGAGGTCATCGGCGAGAATACGTCGGTTTCCTCGGCGATGTTGGCCAACAGGCTGATTGGGGCCAGCCGCGCCAGCGGCGAGTTGCTGAACTTGCGACCCTCCGGCGATTCAAACCTTCCGGCGCACTTGCGCGTGCCGCCCGTTTCCAGGAGCGATTCCTATGGCTTCGTTGCACCCCCGGCTGACGGCCGTGACCGATCGCATCATCGAACGCAGCAACGCAACGCGGCACGCCTATCTTGCCCGGATCGAGCATGCGCAAGGACAGTTTCCTGCGCGCGGCGTGCTGTCTTGCGCGAACCTGGCTCACGGTTTTGCCGGGCTCGAAGGGCAGGACAAGATCGCGATCCGTGCGATGCGGCAGCCGAACATCGGCATTGTGTCGGCCTACAATGAGATGTTGTCCGCGCATGCGCCGTACCGCGACTTTCCCGACATCATCAAACAGGCGGCGCGCGAAGCGGGGGGCATCGCGCAATTTTCCGGTGGCGTGCCTGCGATGTGCGACGGCATTACGCAGGGCAACGCCGGCATGGAACTGTCGCTGTTTTCCCGCGAGACAATCGCGATGTCAACGGCGATCGCGTTGACGCACAACATGTTCGACGCGGCGCTGTGCTTGGGCATTTGCGACAAGATCGTGCCGGGCCTATTGATCGGCGCGTTGCAATTCGGCCACTTGCCGACGATCTTCGTGCCCGCCGGGCCGATGACCAGTGGCCTGTCCAATGATGAGAAAGCCAAGATCCGCCAGCAGTTCGCCACCGGCGCTGTGGGGCGCGACGTGCTGCTCGACAGCGAGGCGCGCGCGTACCATGGTCACGGCACCTGCACGTTCTATGGCACGGCGAACTCGAACCAGCTGCTGATGGAAATCATGGGCCTGCATTTGCCCGGTGCCGCGTTCGTCCATCCGCATACGCCGCTGCGCGATGCGCTCACCGCCGAGGCGGCACGCCGCGTGCTGCAACTGACCGCGCAAGGCGCGCACTACACGCCGATCGGCCGAGTGATTGACGAGAAAGCGATTGTCAATGGCATCGTCGCGCTGCTGGCCACCGGCGGCTCCACCAATCATACGCTGCACCTGGTGGCGATTGCCCGCGCGGCTGGCATCGTGATCGACTGGAACGACTTCGATGACCTGTCGCGTGCAGTGCCGCTGCTCGCGAAGATCTATCCAAATGGCAAGGCGGACATTAACCACTATCACGCGGCGGGCGGCATGGCGTTCCTGACGCGCACGCTGCTCGAGGCAGGCTTGCTGCACGACGATGTGACGACCGTTGCCGGCGCCGGCTTGTCGGCCCATTACACGCGCGAGCCCAGACTGGTCAACGGTAAGCTGGCCTGGATCGACGGCCCGCGCGAGAGCCACGACAAGGCCGTGCTGCGCAGCACCGCGGAATCGTTCCAGCCGGATGGCGGGTTGCGATTGGTGCAGGGCCGGTTGGGTCGAGGTGTGATCAAGATTTCCGCGGTCGCGCCGCAACATCGCAGTGTCACCGCGCCGGCGATCGTCTTCGATTCGCAGGAAGGCGTGCAGGCCGCCTTCGATCGCGGTGAGCTGGAGCGCGATTGCGTCGTCGTGGTGCGATTCCAGGGGGCAAGAGCCAATGGCATGCCCGAGCTGCACCGGCTCACGCCGCTGCTGGGCGTCTTGCAGGACAAGGGCTTGCGCGTGGCGCTAGTGACCGACGGCCGGATGTCGGGCGCCTCGGGCAAGGTGCCGGCAGTGATCCATCTGTCGCCTGAGGCGCTGCTCGACGGCCCGCTCGGCAAGGTGCGCAGCGGCGATGTGATTACGCTCGATGCAGAAGCCGGGCGATTGGACGTGGACGTGGACGAAGCCGAATGGGCGCGCCGCGCGAACGAAAAGCCCGTGCATCGCCACGAGCATGAACTGGGTTTTGGCCGTGAGCTGTTCGGCGTTTTTCGTGCCGCTGCGCTGCCGGCCGAGCAAGGGGCGTCGGTGTTCGGCGCGATGACCGAATGAGAGAATCGAATGAGGGCATCGTTCCATTCTGAACTACAGGAGAGCTGCAATGAGACCCGTGAGCGAAATCGTGCGGATCGGCCCGGTTATCCCGGTCCTGACATTTGAGTCGGTGGAGCAGGGCGAGCACGTCGCGCACGCGCTGTACGAGGGCGGGGTAAAGGTGCTCGAGATCACGCTGCGAACCACGGCCGGACTGCAGGCGATCGGGCGCGCATCGCAGCTTGCCGCGGATATCGTCGTCGGCGTTGGTACGCTGACCACCGCCGCTCAGGTCGAGGAGGCTAAGCGCGCCGGCGCGACATTCGGCGTGTCGCCGGGGCTCACACGCGAGATCCATCGGGCGGCGCAGGACGTCGGCTTGCCGTTGCTGCCCGGTGTGATGACGCCGTCCGACATCCTGTTCGCGCTCGAGCTTGGCTACGACATCGTGAAGTTCTTCCCGGCGCAGCAGGCCGGCGGCTTGGATATGCTGCAAGCGTTTAGCGGACCATTCCCGGCGTTGCGGTTCTGCCCGACCGGCGGCATCACGCAGGAGTTGGCGACGAGCTTTCTCGCGCTGCCCAACGTGGTTTGCGTCGGCGGCTCATGGCTCACGCCCCGGGCGGTGCTGGCCGCACAAAACTGGGCCGAGGTGACACGCCTGGCGCGCGCGGCGAGTCAACTGGCGCGGCCCAATACCTAAGCTTAACCACCGCACCGGCCACTTCTTTGGCCCGTCGTTGCTGCAACGTCAATGGGACACGCTCGAGGAGCCGGGCCTGACGAGGCGATTACGGTGAGCATCGATGAGCCGCCGGAGCGCATCGTCGGCCGGGTACTCGAGCGGTTGGCCGCGCGCACCCGTTGATCCACACGGCCCGAGCGGCTACCTCGGCATGCGCGCCCGTCACGGCCGGCGCATCGATGTCAGCCGATGCGTTGCGCGAGCTTGACCGCTTTGCCGACATAGGATGCCGGCGTCATCGCCAGCAGTCGCGCCTTGGCCTCGTCCGGGATCGGCAGCGTGCCGATGAAGGCGTGCAGTCCATCGCGGGTGATACCCTTGCCACGCGTTAGCTCCTTCAACTGCTCATACGGATTCTCGATTCCATAGCGGCGCATGACGGTCTGTACCGGTTCGGCCAGCACTTCCCAGCAGTCATCCAAGTCCTCATCAAGCCGTTGTGGATTGACTTCGAGCTTATCGAGCCCGCGGATCAGGGCATCGTACGCGAGTAGCGAATAGCCGAATGCGACGCCAATGTTGCGCAGGACCGTCGAGTCGGTCAGGTCGCGCTGCCAGCGTGACACTGGCAGCTTGTCCGCCAGATGGCGCAGCGTGGCGTTGGCCAGGCCCAGGTTGCCTTCGGAGTTCTCGAAATCGATCGGATTAACCTTGTGCGGCATCGTCGATGAGCCGATTTCTCCCGCCTTCGTTTTTTGCTTGAAGTAGCCCAGCGAGATGTAGCCCCACACGTCGCGGTCCAGGTCTAGCAGGATCGTGTTCGCCCGCGCGAGCGCGTCGAACAGCTCCGCCATGTAGTCGTGCGGCTCGATCTGGATCGTATAGGGATTGAACGTCAGCCCGAGCCGCGTCTGCACGACATCTCGGGCGAAGGCTTCCCAGTCGAAATCCGGGTAGGCAGACAGATGGGCGTTGAAATTGCCGACCGCGCCGTTCATCTTGCCCAACAGTGTGACGGCGGCGATCCGGTCGATGGCACGCGATAGGCGCGCGGCCACGTTGGCGATTTCCTTACCCAGCGTCGTCGGGCTGGCCGGCTGTCCGTGCGTGCGTGAGAGCATCGGTTGCGCGGCGTGCGCGTGCGCGAGCGCGACCAGCCGCTGGTGCACGGTGCGCAGCGCCGGCAGTATCACATGCTCGCGCGCGCCCTTGAGCATCAACCCGTGCGACGTGTTGTTGATGTCCTCGGACGTGCAGGCGAAATGGATGAACTCGCTCGCGCGCTCCAGTTCCGGCTGGCCCTTGACCGACTCCTTCAGCCAGTACTCGACCGCCTTCACGTCGTGGTTCGTCACGCGCTCGATGTCCTTGATCCGGGCGGCATCGCGCGGGGAAAAGCGCTCGACCAGTTGCAGCAGGAATTGTTCGGATGACGCGGAGAACGCCGGGATTCCCGGCAACCCGGCCTGTGACAGCGCGATCAGCCAATGGACCTCGACGGTGACGCGGTGGCGCATGAACGCGGCTTCGGACAGCCAGTCGCGCAGGGCTTCGGTTTTGGCCGCATAGCGGCCGTCCAGTGGCGATAGCGCGGTCAGCGCAAAGAGGGTATCGGGACGAATGTCAGACATGGCACGGGACGCCACAGCGGCGCCGGAAAAGCGTGGAGAACCGCGCATTTTACCATTGGCCGTGTCCCGGTGAGGCTGGCCTTACGCCACGTCGCCGGTGCGCCGTACTGCCGGTATGTCGTGCTGCCAGAGCACCGTACTGCCAGGGCGCCGTACTGTCAGGGCGCCGTACTGCCAGGGCGCCGTACTGCCAGGGCGCCGTACTGCCAGGGCACCGTACTACCAGAGCGCCGCCGCACTGAGATGCGGCGGCGGTTCATGCACCGTTTCAGGCTGTTGTAATCCAAACACAATGGTCACGCGTTAGAGTGCCTGTCGCGCGAATGCGACGGATAAGATGATGTCCGGGGGCGCTATATCGCCCAAGACTCTCTGAAGGGGAAAGATGAAATTAATCGGTTCGCTCAGCAGCCCGTTCGTTCGCAAGGTACGGATCGTGATGGCTGAAAAGAAAATCGACTACAAGCTGGTGCTCGAGAATCCCTGGGCGGTCGATACGGTCATTCACGACTTCAATCCGCTGGGCAAGGTGCCATGCCTGGTCATGGAGGACGGCGAGGCGATGTTCGATTCGCGGGTCATTTGCGAGTACGTCGACACGCTGACGCCGGTGGGCAAACTGTTGCCGCAGCTTGGCCGCGAGCGCGCCGCGGTGCGTGGCTGGGAGGCGCTGACCGATGGAGTGCTCGAGGCTGCGGTGCTGGTGCGGGTCGAAGCTACGCAGCGCGACGAGGGGCAGCGTAGTCAAGCGTGGGTGGAGCGGCAACAACGCAAGATCCACGCCGGCCTTGCTGCGATGGCGCGCGGACTCGGCGAGCGGCCGTGGTGCCACGGCAATCACTACACGCTGGCCGACATTGCGCTCGGCTGTACGCTCGGCTACCTAGACTTTCGCATGTCGGAGCTTGCGTGGCGCGATGCGCACCCGAATCTGGACAAGCACTTTACGAAGCTGTCGCAGCGGCAGGCGTTTGTCGATACGTTGCCGCAGGCGTGAACGGCGCCGACGTGGCGCCGATGATGCCGCCGCCCAAGCACACGTCGCCGTCGTACAGCACGGCGGATTGTCCCGGCGTCACCGCCCATTGCGGCTGCGCGAAGCGCAACGCAAAGTGCCCGTCTGGTGCATGCTGGAATATGCAGGTCGCGTCCTGCTGGCGATAGCGTGTCTTGGCCGCACACGGGTGTCCTTCCTGCGGTGCTGCGCCTGAAATCCAACTGGCGTTCCCCGCCTGCAGCGTCGAGCTGAGCAACCACGGGTGATCGTGCCCCTGCACGACATACAGTGTGTTGCCCGCTATGTCCTTGCCGGCGACGAACCACGGCTCGCCGCTGCCATCGCGGCTGCCGCCCAAGCCGATCCCCTTGCGCTGACCCAACGTGTAAAATGCGAGCCCGATGTGTTCGCCGACGACCTTGCCCTCCGGGGTTTTCATCGGGCCGGGGCGGGTCGGCAGATAGCGGTTCAGGAACGTGCGGAATGGCCGTTCGCCGATGAAGCAGATGCCAGTCGAGTCCTTTTTTGCCGCGTTGGGCAACCCGATTTGCGCAGCAATCTCGCGAACCCGCGCCTTGGGCATTTCGCCGAGCGGAAACAGTGTGCGGCTCAACTGCGATTGGTTCAGGCGATGCAGGAAGTAGGATTGGTCCTTGGACGAGTCCAGTGCCTTGAGCAGTTCAAACCGCTCGCCGACCCGGCGCACGCGGGCGTAGTGGCCGGTCGCGATGGTTTGCGCACCCAGCGCCATCGCGTGGTCTAGGAATGCCTTGAATTTGATCTCTGCATTGCACAGCACATCCGGATTGGGCGTGCGGCCCGCCGAATACTCGCGCAGGAACTCGGCAAAGACCCTGTCCTTGTACTGCGCGGCGAAGTTTACCGCTTCGACGTCGATGCCGACGAGGTCCGCGACCGATACGACGTCGATCCAGTCCTGCCGGCTCGCGCAATATTCGCTGTCGTCGTCGTCTTCCCAGTTCTTCATGAACAGGCCGACCACGTCGTAGCCCTGCTGCTTGAGCAGCCACGCGGCGACCGACGAATCCACGCCGCCGGACATGCCGACGACCACGCGTTGCTTTGCCATGATGCGTTACCGTTGCCAGTTTGGGCGCCGCGGGCGCCACGCGGCGCGAGCGCCGGTTGGGTTGCTCAAAGCCGGTCGCGGTACGCTATTTAGCGCGGTGCGGCCGGGTAGGATTGCACGAACTCGAGCGGATAGCGGCGTCCCGCCAGGTAGTCCTCGATACAGTGCAACACGAGCGGCGTACGGTGGCGCGACGCTTGTGCGCGCACCGCGTCGGCGCTCAGCCAGAGCGTGCGCAGGATATCGGGGTCGAGCTTGCGCGGGACTGGAGCGTGACTGGCGGTGCCGCAGTACGTAAAGCGGACATAGGTGGCCGGCACACCGTGCCCCCGCTCGAACTGCGCGACGTACACGCCAACCAACGCCTGCGGCGTGAACACCTGCCCGGTCGGTCTCCTCGAGCGTTTCGCGCACGACCGCCTCGAGCAGCGTTTCGCCCGGCTCCAGGTGACCAGCCGGCTGGTTCAGCCGCAGCCCGTGCGGCGTGTGCTCCTCGACCAGCAGGAACCGCTGCCCATGCTCGACGATGGCGGCCACGGTCACGTGCGGCGCCCACAGTTGCGTATCCATAAGAGCCAATATTGTACCGCTGTCGGGTGCAGCGAGCGGCCTTCCCATCCGCGCGCCGTCACGGCGGCCCATCCGGTGGCGGACACCGACCCGCGACCGTGTGGCGCGATCCAGGTCCCTATTGCATTGCCCGCTTGTAGATAATGATGTCGGACGCGGCGTCACCGGCACCGATAGGCGCTCAAGGAGGTCAACGAGGCAGATCGGTATGCCTGCCGACACGCGGGAAGGCGAAACGCGCGTTGCGGCGACGCCGGAGACGGCCAAGAAAGAAGCTGGGGCGGGGCGTATGCGCGTTGCCAGCGCCGGGCCGTTCAATCGGATGAGTCCGTCTGCGCGCGCGTCGCCGAGCGTTGCCGCATCGCGCCGGCGACCAGATCGAAGCGGAACAGCCGGCATTCGAGCGCGCCGTTGTACAACGGCGTCTTCGTCGATTCGCGCAGCCGCATCTGGCCGGGCAGGGTACGATCGGCGCTGAGCACGAACGCGTGCCAGCCGGGGAACCGCTGCTTGAGCACGTCGCCGAACGAGCGGAAGAACGCGCTGTCCGCGTCGTCCGGACGGGCGCGCTGAAATCTCGTGCCATCGCCGTCGTCTGTGCGGGCGCTGCGGCCGCGCATGGTGATTCGCTCGCCGTAGGGCGGATTGGCTACCAGCACGCCCGGCGTGTCGCATGGCGCCACGATGTCGCGCGCATCGAGTTGCTTGAGCGGCACCATGGGCGCACCTGCGCGCTGCAGGTTCGCGGCGGCCTTAGCCAGCATGTCGCCGGATACGTCGCTGCCGTAGATCGACAGGGCATCGCCCGGCGTGGCGCGCGCGCCGGCCTCGCGTTTAGCGTCCAGCGCTTGCGCCTTCAGGCGCTGCCACGCGCCGACATCATAGTGCTTGAGCTTTTCGAATCCGAAACGCCGCTCCACGCCTGGCGCGATGCCTAGCGCGATCTGCGCGGCCTCGGCGATGAACGTGCCGCTGCCGCACATCGGATCGAACAGCGGCGTGCCTGGTGTCCAGCCGGTCAGCCGCAGGATTCCGGCGGCCAGATTCTCGCGCAATGGCGCGGCGCCTTTGTCTAGGCGCCACCCGCGCTTGAACAACGGCTCGCCGGAGGTGTCCAGGTACAGCGTGCAGTTTGTGGCGGTGACGAACGCCTGCACCCGCACGTCGGGTTCGGCGGTGTCGATGCTGGGCCGCGCACCGGTTTGCTCGCGCAGCCGGTCGCAGATCGCGTCCTTGATGCGCAGCGTCGTAAATTCCAGACTGCGCAGCGGCGACTTGATCGCGGTCACGTCCACCCGCAACGTGCGACTAGCGTTGAACCATTGCTCCCACGGCTGCTCGCGTGCCAGCGCGTAGATATCGTGCTCGTCGCGATAGGGCCGCGCGGCGATCTTCAGCAGGATCCGGCTGGCGATCCGTGAATGTAGGTTGGCTGCGATGGCGGCAGCCCATGCACCGCTGAACGGCACGCCGCCGGCCGCCGGCGCTTGCACGGCGAACGTCGGATCGGCGGCAAACGCGGACAGCTCGCCGAGTTCGACGGCGAGCGCGCCCTCCAGGCCGCGGGGGCAGGGGGCGAAGAATTCGAGGCAGGTGGCGAAGGACATGGGGGACGCGCCGGGCGCAAAACGGACCAGTGTGTATTGTACGTGGCCACGCGACCGATGGGCCGGCTCTGAGTCCCGATGTCCTGGCCGTGGGCGCTGCCGCGTCCGCCGCATCGGCCCGTACAGCCGCCAGACGGTACTTTGCCGTCCTGGGCAGATGGTAGAATGTTCGGCTATTTTGACCTTCCACCACGGAGAGACCAACGTGTTCATTTCTAATGCGTACGCCCAGGCGGCACCCGCCGCAGGCGGTGCCGCCGGCTTTATCCAGACGTACGGCTTCTTCATCCTGATGATCGTGGTGCTGTATTTCTTCATGATCCGTCCTCAGATGAAGCGGCAGAAGGAGCACCGGAACATGCTCGCCGCGATGACCAAGGGCGACGAAGTGCTCACGTCCGGGGGCATCGTGGGCAAGGTCACGAAGGTCGGCGAGGCCTATGTTGGCGTCGAGTTGTCCGACGGCGTCGAGGTCACCGTGCAAAAGAGCGCGGTCTCGGCGATCCTGCCCAAGGGCACGATCAAGTCGCTCTGATCGCCGGCGTGTGTCCGGTCCGCGCGGCACGGCGCCTGGTGCACCGACCGCGCGCCGAAGCGGATACAGCCCGGCGAGCGTCGCGCCAGAATTCCTCTGTCCGGTCATTCCATGAATCGCTATCCCCTCTGGAAATACGTCGTGATGCTGATGGCGCTTGCCATCGGCTTGCTGTACACGCTGCCCAACTTCTTCGGCGAGGCGCCGGCGGTGCAGGTGTCCAGCGGCAAGGCGACGGTCAAGCTGGACTCGTCGGTGCTCAATACTGTTGAGTCGACGCTCGCCGCGAACGGCGTGCAGGCGGACGACGTGACGTTTGACAACACGAGTCAGAACGCGACTATCCGCGTGCGGCTGAAGGACACCGACACGCAACTGCGCGTGAAGGACCTGCTGCAAAAGGCGCTCAATGCCGATCCGGCGGATCCGACCTATATCGTCGCGCTGAACCTGCAATCGGCCTCGCCGCGCTGGTTAGCGTCGCTGCACGCGCTGCCGATGTACCTGGGCCTGGACTTGCGCGGCGGCGTGCACTTCCTGTTGCAGGTGGACCTGGCCGGCGCGCTGAACAAGAAGCTCGATTCGGATGCAGCTGATGCGCGTACGCTGCTGCGCGACAAGTCGATCCGCGATGGCGGCGTGAACCGCGTCGGCCAGACGGTGGTAGTCAACTTCGTCGATCAGGACGTCGCGAACCGCGCGGGCCAGCTGCTGTCGGACAACGTCACCGAGTTGACCTGGCAGGTGCAGCCGGCTGCCGGCGGCTACCAGGTCGTGGGCGCGTTCACACCGGCCGCGCAAAAAACGGTGCTGGACAGCGCGCTAAAGCAAAACATCACAACGCTGCACAACCGAGTCAACGAACTCGGCGTCGCGGAACCGATCGTGCAGCAACAGGGCGTGGACCGGATCGTCGTCGAACTGCCCGGCGTGCAGGACACCGCAAAGGCCAAGGACATCATCGGGCGGACCGCGACGCTCGAGGCCCGCATGGCCGATTACCAGAATTTGGTGCGCAACATCAACGATCCGGTGCCGGCTGGTGATGATCTGTTCACGCAGGGCAACGGCGCGCCGGTGTACCTGAAGAAACAAGTGATCTTTACCGGCGACCGGATCACCGACGCATCGGCCGGTTTCGACGAGCACCAGCGTCCGGCAGTGAAGATCCGCCTCGATGCGCGCGGCGGACGGGTGCTGCGCGACGTGTCGCGCGACAACATCGGCAAGCCAATGGCGATCGTGTTGTTCGAGAAGAACAAGGGCGAGGTGCTGACGGTGGCGACGATCCAGTCCGAGCTTGGCGAAAACTTCCAGATCACCGGCCAGCCGACGCCTCAGGCGGCGACCGATCTCGCGCTGTTGTTGCGCGCCGGTTCACTGGCCGCGCCAATGGAGATCATCGAGGAACGCACGATTGGACCGAGCCTGGGCGCGGACAACATTAGAAAAGGTTTCGACTCGGTGCAGTACGGGTTTGTCGCGATCGCGGTGTTCATGATCGCGTACTACATGTTGTTCGGACTGATCTCGGTGATTGCGTTGTCGGTGAACCTGCTGCTGCTCGTTGCGGTGCTGTCGGTGATGCAGGCGACGTTGACATTGCCCGGCATTGCGGCAATCGCACTGGCACTGGGCATGGCGATTGACGCGAACGTGCTGATCAACGAGCGCATCCGCGAAGAATTGCGCCGCGGCGCGCCCGCGCAACTGGCGATCCAAAATGGCTTCTCGCATGCATGGGCGACAATTCTGGATTCGAACGTCACGACGCTGATCGCTGGGCTGGCGCTGCTCGCATTCGGCTCCGGGCCGGTGCGCGGCTTTGCGGTCGTGCACTGCATCGGCATCCTGACATCGATGTTTTCCGCAGTATTCTTCGCCCGTGGACTGGTGAACCTGTGGTATGGCGGCAAGAAGAAGCTCAAGTCGCTGTCCATTGGCCAGGTATGGCGTCCGGAAGGCGCACCGGTCGCGTACGCCGAATCTGCTCAGCAGGGGGCGGCCGGTGCGGCGCAGGCGCTGCCACGCACCCCGGGCGCCAAGCGCACGGGACCGAAGCGCGCGGCGCGGCGCAATGCGCCAGCGGTGCCGCGGCCCGGCGATGTGCCCCCGTCGGAACGCACACCGCAACGTGATGCGCCGATTAAGCCGGGCCAGTCCCGCTGACCACGCTCGGAGATCCTCATGGAATTTTTCCGGATTCGCAAAGACATTCCGTTTATGCAGCGGGCGTTGATCTTCAACGTGATCTCGCTCGTGACGTTCCTTCTCGCGGTGTTCTTTCTGCTGCATCGCGGTCTGCATTTGTCCGTCGAATTTACTGGCGGCACCGTGCTAGAAATCCACACGCCGCAAGCCGCGCAAGTCGACCCGATTCGCGGCGCGCTGGACAAGATCGGCTATGCTGATGCGCAGGTACAGACCTTTGGCACGTCGCGTGATGTGCTGATCCGGCTGCCCTTGAAGGGGGGGCTGTCGTCGGCGCAGCAAAGCGACCAGGTGATGGCCGCGCTGAACGGGCTTGATGCGCAGATCAAGCTGCAGCGCGTGGAGTTCGTCGGGCCGCAGGTGGGCAAGGAGCTGGCGACCGACGGGTTGCTTGCGCTCGCGTGCGTGGTCGTGGGCATCGTGATCTACCTGTCGTTCCGCTTCGAATGGAAATATGCGATTGCCGGGATCATCGCGAATCTGCACGACGTCGTGATCATCCTGGGTTTCTTTGCGTTCTTCCAGTGGGAATTCTCGCTGTCGGTGCTGGCCGCGGTGCTCGCGGTGCTCGGCTATTCAGTCAACGAATCCGTGGTCATTTTCGATCGGATTCGCGAGACGTTCCGGCGCGAGCGCAAGATGACGGTCACCGAGGTCATCAATCATGCGATTACGAGCACAATGTCGCGCACGATCATCACGCACGGCTCGACGCAGATGGTGGTGTTGTCGATGCTCTTGTTCGGCGGTCTAACGCTGCACTATTTTGCGCTGGCGCTGACCATCGGTATCTTGTTCGGCATCTATTCGTCGGTGTTCGTCGCAGCGGCGCTGGCGATGTGGCTCGGGGTCAAGCGCGAAGACCTGATCAAGGAAAAGAAGTCGGGGTACGATCCGAACGATCCGAACGCCGGCGCGCAGGTGTAGCCACGCTCGCCGCGCTGTGGCGTGTTGGCCGGTCCGTGATGACTCGGACCGGCCAATTGCTACGGCACGACAACTGCTACGGCCGCTACAACCACTACGGCCGCTACAACCGGCTCGCGCGTTTAGCGCACCGCGAGCCGCAAGCGTACCGCGAACAGCGCAACGATGCTAATCGCCGCCGCGAAGATCATGTAGAAGCCGGGCGCTACCTTAGTGCCGGTCGATGCGATCAACCAAGAGATGATGAACGGTGCAAAGCCGCCGAAGATCGTCACGGCAATGTTGTACGACAACGATAGCCCGGTCGTGCGGGTGCTGACCGGGAAAATCTCCGATAGCAACCCGGGCAGCGTGGCGAAATAGCCGCTTATCAGAAAGCCGAAGATGATCTGCACGACCAGCAACGTCGCCAAGGTCGGATGCGAAACCAGCATCGCAAACGCAGGGTAGATCAGCACGAGGATCGTGATCGCCGACGCGAGCATGATGCCGGTGCGGCCGTGCCGGTCGGACCAGTGGCCCACCAATGGCGACACGACCAGCTGGATCATACCGGTCAACAGGATCGCGGCGAACGACGCCGACGCCGGCAGGCCGAGCTGCTTCACCGCAAAGGTCGGCATGAACAGCACGACATACGTGGACACGGTGGCCAGAATTACCACACCGATGGCGATCAGCAAACGCTCCTTCTGCGTCGCGAGCGTATCGCGCACGGGTGTCAACGTGGTCTTGCTCGACATCTCGGCTGCGACGAACTCGGGCGTCTCATCGACGCGCTTGCGGATATACCATGCGACCGGCCCAATCAACAGTCCGAAGAAAAACGGGATCCGCCAGCCCCATGCATCCATTTGCGCGGGTGACAGGTTGCCATTGAGCACGACGCCGAAGATGGCTGCGAGCAGCATCGTGAGCCCCTGGCTGGCGACTTGCCAACTGGAGAGAAAGCCGCGGCGCTGCGGCATGTGCTCAGCCAGGAACGCGGTGGCGCTGCCGAACTCGCCGCCGGCGGAAAAGCCTTGCAGCAATCGCGCGATGACTAGGATGAGCGGCGCGGCCAGGCCGATGGTCGCGTAATTGGGCAGCACGGCGATGATCAGCGTGCCGACCATCATCAGCGAGATCGACAGCGACAGCGCGGCCCGGCGGCCGGCGCGGTCCGCATAAGCGCCGAGCACGATGGCGCCCAGCGGTCGCATGAAGAACGATACGCCGAACGTGACCAAAGTGAGCAGCAACGATATCGTGTCGTTGCCGGCCGGGAAGAATTGCTGGGAGATGACGACCGCAAAGAAGCCGTAGGCGACCAGATCGAACCATTCGAGCGCGTTGCCGATCGAGGCGGCGGCCACTGCGCGCCAGACCTTCAGCCGCACGGCCGGAGCGACGGAGGACGACGAGACAGATGCACCCATGCGAGTTCCTTATCCTATGAACTGCGTTGACGAATGCCGTCGCCTGATCGTTGCACGCACAATGAATTACCTGGCGCCGGTGCCTGCGTGCACGCCACCTTAGCGGTAACGCCGTCGGATTTCAACCGGTCGCGTTCACTATTGTTTGATGCCTTCGACCTGGATCTGGAGCGTGGTCTGCATGTTGAAGCCGTAGGACTTGCCATAGTCCAGTCCGAAGTCAGCGCGGTTGAAGCTGGCTTTGGCATCGGCGCCGCACCACCAGCGCTTGAGCATCGGATGCTGCTTGCATTGGAACGAGTCTAGCGTCAGCTTTATCGGCTTGGTGACGCCGTGCAACGTCAGTGTGCCGTCGACCTCGACCGGCTTGTCGCCGTCGAACCGGATCGACGTACCCTTGTAGACGGCGCTCGGGTACTTGGCCACGTCGAACACTTGCGGCCCCCGCAGGTGCTCGTCTAGTTTCGCGTTTCCGGTATCGACCGACGCCATATCGATCGTCACGTTGACCGCGCCACGCTTGGCTTGCGTATCGAGCGTCACCGTACCGCTCGACTTGTTGAACTTGCCTCGCCAAATTGACATACCGCCAAAGTGGTCTGCTTCAAAGCTCGGATACGTATGGTTCGGATCTAGCTGGAATGTCTCCATCGAGGCCAATGCGCAGGAGGCGAACAGCGTGGCGGCGGCGAGCGCCATGCCGCGCAGCGTGCGTGTTTTCAAGCGTTTCTCCTTCAAGATGACGAGGCGGCCCGTAGGCCGTCGAACGGGCGCCAGCCGCGGATCAATGCTTGGCGCCAACAAGGTGGAACTGAATCGTGATTTCGTCGGCTACGACGGACGTGTCTTTCCATTCGCCGGTGCCGACGGCGAATTGCGAGCGGCGGATCGGCAACGTGCCGTCGAAGACCTGCTGTCCTGCCTGCTGGCTGACCGAGACCGGAACGATCACATCCAGCGTCTTGCCCTTGATCGTCAGCTTGCCCGCGACGCTGTACTTGTTGTCGCCGGCCGGCTTCACGCTGCTCGAGCGGAAGGTCGCCTTCGGGTAGGCGAGCGCGTCGAACCAGGTCTTGCTACGCGCTTCTGAATTGAAGCTCTCGTCGCCAAGATCGTAGCTGGCCACGTCGACGCTGACCTGTGCGCTGGCGGACGCTGGCTTGGCGGGATCGAAATGGACTTGTGCGTCGAATTGCTTAAATTTGCCTTCCACCGGCACGTTCATCTGCTTGAGTGTGGCGGTGACACTGCTTTTCGCGACGTCCACCTGCGCGTACGCCACGGGTGCGACAGTCAGCAGCATCGCGCTGACGCCGCTCAGCAGCCATTGATGGATGGACCGGTTTAGCGGGAGATTGAACATCATCTTTTCACCTTTTGCGATGCGCGAATGTATGGACGCGCTATTTGACAAATGGAAACATGCGCAACAGCAAGCCGTCGTGGTCCACGAATTGGTGCTTTAGTACTGCGGCGACGTGCAGTGCCACCAGCACGAGCAGCATATCGTTCAGGTACACATGGATAGATTGGAGCACCGGCTTGAGCGCCGGATTCGGTGCGATGAGCGAGGGCAACGGGACCAGGCCGAGATAGACGACGGGCACATTCGACGCACAGCTATACAGATAGCCGCTGACCGGGATCACGAGCAGCAGCGCGTACAGTAGCCAGTGCGTGATCGTGGCCGCCTGCTGCTGCCAGCGGGGCATCGGCGCGAGCAGTGCCGGCGGGCGGTTCACCGAGCGCCAGATCAGGCGCAGCACGGCGAGCAGGAACACTGTGCAACCGATCCACTTGTGCCACGAGAAGTATTTAAGTTTGGTCGGCGTGATGCCCGGGATGTCGGTCATGACCCAGCCGAGCGCGAAGCCGCCGACGATCAGCGCAGCGGTGATCCAGTGCAACGCGATAGCAGGGCCGGTGTATTTTTCGGCGCGGCAGGGAGTCGGGCGGCTCATGAGGTGTGATGTTGGGTAAGGTCGTGGTGCGGCGAAAAGCCGCGTTGCCTGGCCGTCATCGTATCGCAACTGCCAATGCGACGTCAGCGGACGGCACAAAAGTCAGTCTCTCCTGACAGGAAACAATGCAGTAGTATTTCGCTCGAATCCCTCCTCATGTTAAAGGAGGCAACGCCGGCGTCATGCTTTGCTAAGATGGGGATCGCCGCATGGCGCTTACCGGAACGTCGAACCTGTATGGACCCTACCGAGCTGATTGCGTGTCACCAGTGCGACGCGCTGCATTACAAGCGCGCGCTGCATCCGGGCACAGTGGCGCGCTGCGCTCGTTGTGGCGCAGTGCTGTATCGTGGCCTGTCCGAGCGGCTGGACCGGGTGACCGCGATGACGCTTGCCGCGCTGATTACGTTCGTGATCGCGCAGGCCGCGCCGATCGTGCAGTTGGAGACTAGCGGGATCGCCACCCAGACGACGCTGGCCGCCGCGATTGCCGCGCTGTGGGCTGAAAATAGCCAGTTGATTGCGATGCTCGTGTTGTGCTCTACGACGCTATTTCCACTCGCCGAATTGTGTGCGCTACTCTACTTGCTGTTCTCGTTGCGCGCCGGCATTCGCCCGTATGCGTTCGACGAGTTGTTGCGGATGATCCAGTGGATTCGGCCGTGGGGCATGATCGAGGTATTCATGCTCGGCATTCTCGTTGCGCTGGTCAAGCTGTCGAGCCTGGCGGAGATGCGCCCGGAAGCGGCGTTGTTCGCGTTCGGCGCGCTGACGCTGATGACCGCCTCGGTGGTGACGTTCGATCCCCGCGTGCTATGGGACGTCGCGGACCGACTCGACGAAGGCGTGACCACGTGCAGCCGCGCGACGAGGCATTCATGAGCGCGCCGCGCACGAGCTATCCGAGCGCGCAGCGCGCCGGCCTGGTAGCGTGCCATGCGTGCGGGCTGGTGTCGCCGTTGGTGCGCACCGGCGAACGGCAGTGCTGTGCGCGTTGCGGTGCGACGCTGCATGGGCGCAAGCCGGATTCGATTGCGCGCACGTACGCGTTCTTAATTGCCGCGGCGATGATGTACGTGCCGGCGAACTTGCTGCCGGTGATGCATACGTCGTCGTTGCTCGGCTCGCAGGACGATACGATCATGTCCGGCGTCGTCTATTTCTGGACCTCTGGCGACTGGCCGCTGGCCGTGATCGTATTCGTGGCGAGCATCCTCGTGCCGATGCTCAAGCTTGCTGTACTGACGCTGCTGGCCATCACGGCCCAAACCGGTTCGAGATGGCGGCCGTTGCAGCGCACACGGTTGTATCGCGGCGTCGAGGCGATCGGCCGCTGGTCGATGCTGGATATCTTTGTCATCACGCTGACTGTCGCGCTGGTGCGCTTCCGCTCGCTCGCGGAAATTACCGCCGGACCCGGTGCGGTTGCGTTCGGCGCGGTCGTCGTACTCACGATGATCGCCTCGATGCAGTTCGATCCCCGCCTGATCTGGGACAACATCGAATCGTCAGGAAAGGAACATGAATAACAAAAACAACGCCACCGGGACCGGCTCGTCGGGAGCGGGGCCGGGCGGCCCCGCTGGGGCGGCTGGCGGTGGCGTGCCGCCGCGGCTGCCCGAGCCGGTCGTGCAGCGCAGGAGCCGCTGGTTGCCGTCGCTGGTCTGGGTGATTCCGCTGATCGCCGCGCTGGTCGGCGTGTCGCTGTTCGTGAGGACGGTGCTGGAGCGCGGGCCGACAATTACCATTACGTTCAAGACGGCCGAAGGGCTTGAGCCGGGCAAAACGCAGGTCAAATACAAGGACGTGGTGATCGGCGCCGTGAAGACCATCACGTTGTCCAAGGATCTGACCACCGTGCTCGTGACCGTCGAGTTGACTAAGCAAGCCGAGGACTTCGCCGTCGCCGACACGCGCTTTTGGGTCGTACGGCCGCGCGTGGCGGCCAGCGGCGTATCGGGGCTAAACACGCTGCTCTCGGGCGCCTATATTGGTGTGGACGCCGGCCGGTCGCGGGAAACGCGCAAGCAGTTTGTCGGACTCGAACAGCCGCCGCCGGTCACGCGCGATCAGAGCGGGCGCCAATTCGTACTGCACGGCGACAGCCTGGGATCGATCGACATCGGCTCGCCGGTGTTCTATCGGCGCGTGCAGGTCGGGCAGGTGGTGGGCTACAGTCTCGACCCGAACGGCACCGGCGTGACGATGCAAGTATTCGTCAACGCGCCCTATGATCAGTACGTCGGTAAGAACACGCGCTGGTGGCATGCGAGCGGCGTCGACCTGCGGCTCGATTCGGGCGGCTTCAAGCTCAATACGCAATCGCTGGCAGCCGTGGTGATTGGTGGCATCGCATTCCAATCGCCGCCGAGCGAGCCGAGGGGCGAACAAGCGCGCAACGACGCCCATTTCCGCCTGGCGAGCGATGAGGCCGATGCGATGCGAGCGCCGGACGGCGAGGCGGTGCCGTTCGTGCTGAACTTCAATCAGTCGCTGCGCGGCCTGTCGGTCGGCGCGCCGGTCGATTTTCGCGGCATTGTGCTGGGCCAGGTACGCTCGATCGGTATCGATTACGATCCGGTGAAGCAGGCGTTCCGGATGCCGGTGACCGTCGAGCTGTACCCGGACCGGCTAGGGCCGCGCGTGCGCGAAGCGGCGCGCCCCGGCGGCGCGCGAGCGCGCGCGACGATGATCGAAAGTCTGGTGAAATCGGGGCTGCGGGCTCAGTTGCGCACCGGCAACCTGATCACCAGCCAGTTATACGTCGCGCTGGACCTGTTCCCGAATGCGCCGCCGGCCAAGGTGGACATGAGCCGCTCGCCGATCGAGTTGCCGACCGTGCCCAATACGCTGGACGAACTGCAGCTGCAGGTGGCCGACATTGCGAAGAAGCTTGACAAGGTGCCGTTCGACGAGATTGGCGCGCGCTTGAACAGCACGTTGAAGAACGCGGACAGCTTGTTCAAGCAACTCGATACACAGCTTGCACCGCAGGCTAAAGACACGTTGAACGCGGCGCAGCAAACGTTCCATGCCGCACAGTCGTCATTGCAACAGGATTCGCCGCTGCAGACCGACGTGCGGCAGGCGCTGCAACAGCTGACTCGTACGCTGCAGTCGCTCAATGCGCTGTCGGACTATCTCGAACGTCATCCTGAATCGCTGCTGCGCGGCAAGGGGAGAGATCAACTATGAAGTTGTGCCGATCTTCGCGGCGCTGTCCCGCACACATTGCGCTGCTTGCCGCCCTGTGCGCGGCGGCATGGCTCGCGAGCGCGTGTGGCAGTGTGGTGCCCGATCGTTTTTATACGCTGGCGGAGCCGGCACGCGGGGCGCCGCGTGCGGCGCCAGCGGGATTCTATATCGAGTTGATGCCGATCGATGTGCCGCAGCAAGTGGCTCGCTCCCAGTTTGTCGTCACGACCGGCCCAGGCCAGGTGGATCTGCTTGAGCACGAGCGGTGGAGTGCGCCGTTGTCTGATGAGGTGGGCCGCGCGTTGTCTGACGAACTGAGCCGCGCGCTCGGCGCGATCGATGTCTATCGCACGCCGCATCTGGCTACTGCGCCGGTGTTCCGGATTCACGTCAACGTGCAGCGTTTCGAATCGGCGCCCGGCGTGCACGTCGGCGTGGAGGCGACGTGGAGCGTGCGCGCGTTGCCCGACGGGGTGCCCGTGATATGCCACAGCACGATCGAGGAGCCCGTTACGGCCGGCTATGAGGCGCTTGTGGCTGGTCATCGGCGTGCGCTGCAACGCTTGTCGGCTGACATCGTCGGCGTAGTGCGCAGGCTTGAACAAGATCGCTCCGCGCCCGTGCCCGCGGCTTCGGCACCGACATCGGCATCGGCACCGACATCGACACCGACATCGACATCGACACCGACACCGACACCGACATCGACACCGACACCGACACCGACATCGACATCAGCCGCGGCGCCAGGCGGGCGCACCGGCATCTCGCCAACAGGGGCAGCGCCAGATTCAGCGCTGCGATATCCGGCTCCTGCTTAAGTGTGCGAGCCGCTATTCGACGCCGCGTGCGCGATCCGCTTGAAAGCGCGTGACGAACGCGTTGAACGTTCCCGCTTCGATGGCATCGCGGATCTCCTGCATCAGGTTCAGGTAGTAATGCAGATTGTGGATCGTGTTCAGTTGCGCGCCGAGGATCTCACCGACGCGATGCAGGTGATGCAGATACGCGCGCGAAAAGTGGCGGCATGTATGGCAGGCGCAGCTTTCATCCAGCGGCCGCGTGTCGTTGCGGTGCATCGCGTTGCGGATCTTCAAGTCGCCGAACCGCGTGAACAGCCAGCCGTTGCGCGCGTTGCGTGTGGGCATCACGCAATCGAACATATCGACGCCGGCGGCCACACCGGCCACCAGGTCCTCCGGCGTGCCGACCCCCATCAGGTAGTGCGGCTTGTCGACCGGCAGCCTGGGGCCGATGTGCTGCAGTACGCGCAGCATGTCCTCCTTCGGTTCGCCGACTGACAGGCCACCGATCGCGTAGCCGTCAAAGCCGATATCCGACAGCCCCGCAAGCGATTCGTCGCGCAGTGCCTCGTACATGCCGCCCTGCACGATGCCGAACAGTGCGTTTGGATTGGCAAGGCGCCTAAATTCGTCGAGCGAGCGTTTAGCCCAGCGCAGCGACATCTGCATCGAACGTGCCGCGGCATCATGCGAGGTGGGCACGCCGTCGGTCGCGTACGGGGTGCACTCGTCGAATTGCATCACGATGTCGGAGTTCAGCACCTTTTGCACCTGCATTGACACCTCGGGCGACAGGAACAGCCGGTCGCCGTTGATCGGCGACGCGAACGTCACGCCGTCCTCGGTGATTTTGCGCAACTCGCCAAGCGAGAATACCTGGAAGCCGCCGGAGTCGGTCAGGATCGGCCGTTGCCAACCCATGAAGCGATGCAAGCCGCCATGCGCGGTGACCGTATCGAGTCCTGGACGCAGCCATAGATGGAACGTGTTGCCTAAGATGATCTGTGCGCGGATGTCCTCAAGCTCGCGTGGTGCCATGGCCTTGACCGTGCCATAGGTGCCGACCGGCATAAAGATCGGCGTGTCGATCGTGCCGTGGTTCAGCGTGAGTCGGCCGCGCCGTGCGAGGCCATCGGTGCGCAAGAGGTCGAATTTCAACATGATGGGTTCAGGTCGGGCTCGTGGGCGGTGCGCGATGACGGCGAGCGCGGGTGGCGATGTCGGGTCATGGCTGTGCAACGGACGCGGCCCGCGTGAGCAGCATCGCGTCGCCGTAGCTGAAAAAACGGTAGCGTTGCGCGATCGCGTGGCGGTACGCGCGGCGGATCGGCTCGACACCGGCGAATGCGGACACCAGCATCAGCAGCGTCGACTTCGGCAAATGAAAGTTTGTCACGAGCCGGTCGATGACGCGGAACTGGTAACCGGGCGTAATGAAGATATCCGTTTCGGCACGGATCGCACGCAGTTCACGGCCATCGCGCTCGGCATCGCGGGCTGCTGCTTCCAGTGCGCGCATCGACGTCGTGCCGACCGCGATCACCGAGTGTCCCGCAGCCCGCGTGGCCTCGATTGCTTCAACGAGCGCCGGCGGGATGTGGTACCACTCGCTGTGCATCTTGTGCTGCGCAATGTCGTCGGTGCGCACCGGCTGGAACGTGCCGGCGCCCACGTGCAGCGTCAACGTAGCACGGCGCACGCCGCGCGCATCCAGCGCAGCCAGCGTTGGCGCATCGAAGTGTAGGCCGGCGGTAGGCGCTGCGACCGCGCCTGGCGTCGTCGCGAACACGGTTTGATAGCGTGCCTCGTCGTACGTGTCGGGACTGTGCTCGATGTAGGGCGGTAGCGGCAACCGCCCATACCTGTCAATCAATTCGAAGCAATCGTGCGGGAAATGCAGCGTATGAAATGGCTCGACGCGCTCGCCGACGCTCACGTCGAATGCGTCTGCGAGCCGGATTGTCGAACCCGGCGCGGGGCGTTTGCTTGCACGGATTTGCGCGAGTGCGGTGCGCGTACCGGTCACGCGCTCGATCAGCACTTCGACACGTCCGCCGCTCGCCTTGACCCCGTCGAAGCGGGCCTTGAGCACTTTCGTGTCGTTGAACACCAGCAGGTCACCGGGCTCAATGCAAGCCGGCAGTTCACCGAAACGGTGGTCCAGCAGTGCGCCGCTCGGCGTGACTTCGAGCAGGCGGCTCGCGCTGCGCTCGGGCAACGCATGTTGTGCGATCAGCTCCGGGGGCAGATCAAAATCGAAATCGGACAGCGTGTACATGAAATAGGACGGGCAGCGCAGCGGCACGCTCGCGCAACCGCGCTACCCTGATGCACAATGCAGGGCCGTGCCAATAAAATCGATATTGTACTTGCGATAGCCCAATGCCTTTGTCCCGTTATCCGCAGCCGGTGTTACCGCGATCAGGTGAACCCGATGCCGTGCCTGGCGATGCCGCCGCAGGCGGTGCCACCGTGCCCGGGTGCGCCGCCGGGCCGTCAGCACGCAAGCGCTCCCCGGCGGCCACGGGCGGCGACAAGGCCGCGGTCCAAGCCACCGCTGACACGGCTGCCCAAGCTGTCGGCCGTCCCGCCATTCGGCCCGCTGGCAACGATTTGGCTAAGCCCACCGACAAGGCTACGATGGAGCCTACCACCCAGGCCCTGGCTGAACCCGCTACCGACGCTTCGGCCAAGCCTGCTACCGAAGCTTCAGCCAAACCCGCTGCCGATGCTCCAGCCAAGCCTGCTACCGATGCTCCAGCTAAGCCCGCTACTGAGACTGCAGTCAAACCCGCCGCCAACGCGGCGGCCAAGCCCGCCGGCAAGTCGGGTGGTAGGCCGAGCGATAAATTGGCTCGGCTGGGGCTGGCGCGTGACATCGACCTGGTGCTGCATTTGCCGATGCGCTACGAGGACGAGACGACGCTGACGCCGATCGGCAAACTGCTGCCGGGCATGACTGCGCAGGTCCAGGGTGAAGTGGTGGACAATGAAATCGCCTACCGACCACGCCGCCAGATGCTGGTACGGCTGCGCGACGAACATGGCGATGTGCTGATGCTGCGGTTTCTGAACTTCTGGGGCTCTCAGACCCGGCAACTCGCGCCTGGCGCGCGCTTGCGCGTGCGTGGCGACGTGCGAGGGGGCTTCTTCGGGATGGAGATGGTGCACCCGGCATACCGCGTGGTCGAAGACGACGCGCCGTTGCCTGACGCGTTGACGCCTGTGTACCCGAGTACGGCCGGCGTGTCGCAGGCGTATTTGCGCCGTGCGATCGACAGCGCGCTGCAACGCACACCCTTGCCGGAGTTGCTGCCGCCGCGGATCGCCGACGCGTTTCTGGCCCCGCTTGGGGTGCCGCCGCTGGCTGATGCGGTTCGCACGCTGCATCACCCGCGTGCGGATGCGGATGAGGCCGCACTAATGGACCGAACCCATCCGGCTTGGTTGCGAATCAAATTCGAGGAGTTACTCGCGCAGCAATTGTCGCTCAAACGCGCGCATGATGAGCGGCGCTTGCGCGCCGCTCCAGCGATGGCGCGTCGTCCCGCTGCCGATCGCGACGCGCTCGTCACGCGGTTGCATGCCGCACTGCCGTTCCAACTGACCGGCGCGCAGCAGCGGGCCAGCGAACAAATTGCGGTGGATCTGGCCGCGGCGCATCCGATGCAGCGGTTGCTGCAGGGGGACGTGGGCAGCGGCAAGACGGTGGTCGCCGCGCTGGCGGCGGCGCAGGCGATTGATGCCGGCTACCAGGCGGCGCTGATGGCTCCCACCGAGTTGCTGGCTGAACAACATGCGCGCAAACTGCGCGGCTGGCTCGAGCCGCTGGGTGTGCGCACTGCGTGGCTGGCCGGCAGCTTGAAGGCGCGCGACAAGCGCGCCGCACTGGAGGCGGCGTCCAGCGGCGACGCGCAGCTGGTGGTCGGCACGCATGCGATGATCCAGGAGGCGGTGAAATTCGCCCGGCTTGGTTTGGTGATCGTGGACGAGCAGCACCGCTTTGGCGTCGAGCAGCGGCTTGCATTGCGCGCGAAGGCGCAGGCCGAAGCCGCGGTGTCGGGGTTTCAGCCGCATCAATTGATGATGTCCGCGACGCCGATTCCGCGCACGCTCGCGATGACGTACTACGCAGACCTGGATGTGTCCACGATCGATGAGTTACCACCGGGGCGCACGCCGGTGCTGACCAAGCTGGTATCGGACGCGCGTCGCGATGAAGTGATTGCCCGCGTGCGCGAGGCCGCACTGGCTGGACGCCAGGTGTACTGGGTGTGCCCGTTGATCGAGGAGAGCGAGGCGCTGCAACTGCAGACTGCCGTGGACACCTATGAGACACTCGTCGCCGCGCTGCCGCAGCTGCAGGTGGGGCTGGTGCACGGTCGCCTGGCGGCAGCCGATAAGGCCGATGTGATGGCGCGCTTTACCCGCAATGAGATCCATTTGCTGGTAGCGACCACAGTGATCGAGGTCGGCGTTGACGTGCCTAATGCGTCGTTGATGGTGATCGAGCACGCGGAGCGCTTCGGCCTCGCGCAATTGCACCAATTACGCGGCCGGGTCGGCCGGGGCAGCCAGTCGTCGGTGTGCCTGCTAATGTACGCCAGCCCGCTGTCTTTGGCGGCGCGCGAACGACTGCGCACGATGCGTGAGACCACGGACGGTTTCGAGATCGCGCGCCGGGATCTGGAAATCCGTGGCCCCGGCGAATTCCTTGGCGCGCGGCAATCCGGCGCAGCGATGTTGCGCTTTGCAGACATCGAACAGGATGCTTGGCTAATCGAGCCGGCACGGCGCGCGGCCGAGCGGCTGCTGGGCGAGTATCCGCAGGCCGCCGCGGCACACTTGGCACGTTGGCTCGGCAGCCGCGAGCAGTACTTGAAGGCGTGAGGGTGAGAAGGCAGGTTTGCGACCATGCCGGCGAGGGGATAAAGGCCCTTGGCAAATGGGCCGGCAACGCGTATAAGAGAAAACTATCGAAAGTATCGTCTCGATTAATCGACAATGACGCTCACCGAACTCAAGTACATCGTTGCCGTTGCCCGGGAACGCCATTTTGGCCGGGCGGCGGAGGCGTGTTTCGTCAGCCAGCCGACGTTGTCGGTTGCGATTAAGAAGCTCGAGGACGAACTGAACGTTCAGATCTTCGAGCGCGGTACCAGCGAGGTCAGCGTCACGCCGATCGGCGAGCAGATTGTCACCCAGGCGCAACGTGTGCTCGAGCAGACGCTTGCAATCAAGGAAATCGCCAAGCAGGGCAAGGATCCGCTGGTCGGGCCGCTGCGGCTCGGCGTGATCTATACGATCGGCCCGTATTTGCTGCCGGCGCTGGTCAAGCAGATGATCGAGGCGGTGCCGCAGATGCCGCTGATGCTGCAGGAAAACTTCACGCTGAAGCTGATTGAACTGCTCAAGCAAGGCGAGATTGACGTCGCGATCATGGCGCTGCCGTTCTCGGAAACCGGCTTGATGGTCCGTGCGCTGTATGATGAACCGTTCGTGGTCGCGCTTCCTGCGGGGCACCCGTGGGAGCGGCGTAACGCGATCAATGCCGAGGACCTGAAGCAGGAAACGATGTTGCTGCTGGGCAGCGGCCACTGTTTCCGGGACCATGTGCTGGGCGTGTGCCCGGAGCTAATGCGCTTTTCGCAGAACGCGGACGGGATTCAGAAGACGTTCGAGGGCAGCTCGCTGGAGACGATCCGTCACATGGTGGCCAGCGGCGTGGGCATCACCGTGCTGCCGCGCACCTCGGTGCAGGAAGTACGCGCGCATGCGAGCGGCGTGGACAATGGCCTGCTTAGCTACGTGCCGTTCACCGAGCCGCAGCCGGACCGGCGCGTGGTGCTGGCATGGCGCAAGAGCTTCACGCGGATGCCGGCGATCGATGCGATCTGCGATGCAATCCGCGCGTGCGAGCTACCCGGTACGCGCAAACTCGAATTGCCCGCCTCGGTCAACTGACTGTTTTTTCCACGGAGGCCATGATGTCACTTCACCCCACTCGTAACACGCTGCCCGAGGACATCCGCCGCCAATCGATCGGCTTGCTTGGACAGTCATTGATCACGGCAATCGATCTTCAGCGGCAGGCGAAGCAGGCGCATTGGAATGTCCAGGGGCCGCAATTCATCACATTGCACTTGTTGTTCGACGAAGTCCACTCGGCAGCGGTCGCATGGGCGGACTTGAGCGCCGAACGACTGGTCGCGCTTGGCGGCACAGCGGATGGCCGCATTCAGCAGGTCGCCGGCCAGTCGCCACTGCCGCCGTATCCGCTCGAACTCAGGGACGGCAAGGACCACGTCCGGCAACTTGCCGATGCGTTGGCCAAGTACGGCCAGCAGGTCCACCAGGCGATCATCGCAACGGCCGACGTCGGCGATCCGACATCGTCCGATCTGTTCACCGAAATTTCCCGCGGCGTGGACGAACATCTGTGGAAGGTCGAGGCGCATCACTACGGGTGATGGCCTGTACGCCGGTCCGCTGTCCGGGCGGCCCGGCCCACGCGAAGCCGCGTGGCGCCGCTCCCGCGAAGCCACCTGGCGGGGCCCACGCAAAGCGGCGCAGCGCGACCAGCAGGCGGCAAGCGGCGGCCTACGCGCATTTTCACCTAAAATAACGGATCACGACGTTTCGATCCGAGTGCTGCATGATGTCCACGCTAACCTTGCGTCTGCCGTTGTATTTCCGTCTGCTGCGGCTGCACAGGCCGATCGGTAGCGTGCTGTTGCTGTGGCCGACGCTCAACGCGTTATGGGTAGCGGCAGACGGCCATCCCCCTGCCTATATCGTTGCGATCTTCGCGATTGGCACGGTTCTGATGCGCTCGGCCGGATGCGCGGTCAACGATTACGCAGACCGCGATTTCGACAAGCATGTGAAGCGCACGCAGGATCGACCTCTCACGTCGGGCCAGATTGCCCCGTGGGAAGCACTTACGGTAGCGGCCGTGCTTGCGCTGGTGTCGTTCCTGCTGATCCTGCCGCTGAACTCTCTGACCAAGTGGCTCTCTGTCGCGGCGCTGTTCGTGGCGGGCACGTATCCGTTTATGAAGCGCTTTTTCGCGATTCCGCAGGCCTACTTGGGCGTTGCGTTCGGCTTCGGGATCCCGATGGGGTTCGCCGCGATCCAGGGCCATGTGCCGCCGCTCGCGTGGCTGATGCTGCTGGCGAACGTGTTCTGGTCGCTCGCCTACGACACCGCCTACGCGATGGTGGACCGGGATGATGACATCAAAATTGGCATTCGCACGTCTGCATTGACGTTCGGCCGTTTTGACGTACTGGCCGTGATGCTGTGCTACGCAGCGATGCTGGGCATTTATGCGTGGATCGGCTATGCGCGGCACTGGTCCGTCGCGTACTGGGCTGGATGGGCGGGCGCACTCGGCTGTGCGGCGTACCACTACACGTTGATCCGTGACCGCGACCGGATGCGGTGCTTTGCGGCGTTCATGCACAACAACTGGCTTGGCGGTATCCTGTTCGCCGGTATCGCCGCGCACTATGCAAGCACGGGGCTCTGAGCGCGCGGCGCCGGCTCATTGTTTGCCGAACGCGTCGCCCATCTGGATCGCTCGAGTGTGGGCTGCCAACGCGCCGCGTACGATTGCTGCGCCGATGCCGTCGGCCTCGAAGGACTCGAGCGCGGCGGCCGTTGTGCCACCTTTTGAGGTCACGCGCTCGCGCAGCACGCTGGCGGACTCGCCTGACTGTGCGGCCAGTTGGGTGGCACCGGTGAACGTGGCGAGCGCCAGGGCGCGCGCCTGTTCATCGTCGAGTCCCAACTGGCGCGCGGCGCGCTGCAGGGCCTCGATGAAGTAGAACACGTAGGCCGGGCCGCTGCCGGAAATGGCCGTCACCGCATCGATTTTCGATTCATCGTCGCACCACACGATCTCGCCGACCGCGCGCAGCACCCGCTCGGCGAGCGCCCGGTCGGCATCATCGACACCGTGTAGTGCTGCCAGACCGGTTACGCCCATGCCAATCAGCGCTGGGGTATTGGGCATCGAGCGCACTACGCGCGGGTAGCCGTTGAGCCAATGCGAGATGTCCGCCGCGCGGATCCCGGCGGCAATGCTGATGATCAGCTGCGCACGCAGCCACGGCGCGAGCGATTCGACCACGGTTTTCATTAGCTGGGGCTTGACCGCGATGACGATCGCATCGTAGTCGCCGAGCGAGGCGTCGGCAGCCTCGCCGGTCTGTATCGGCTGTTGCTGCGTCAAGCGCGCGCGCGCGTCGGCTGATGGGTCGATGGCGTACAGGTTGGCGCTTGGGATGCCACGCTTGAGCAGCCCGCCGATCAGGGCGGCGGCCATGTTGCCTGCGCCGATGAATGCGATTTTCATGGGGATTCCGTTTAGTGAGTGGGATAGGTTCGTGCGCCGAAAATCGCGGTGCCGACCCGCACGATCGTCGCGCCTTCGAGAATGGCCGCGTCCAGATCGGCCGACATGCCCATCGACAGCGTATCGAGGCCGAGGCCTTGTGCATTGACAGCATCGAATAGTTCGCGCAATCGCCGATGGGGCGCGCGCTGCGCGTGCAGTCCGGACACGGGCTCAGGGATCGACATCAGTCCGCGCAGCCGCAGCCGAGGCAGCGCCGCCACGTCGCGTGCCAGCGTGGCAACCTCATCGGGCGCGACGCCGCTCTTGGACGCCTCGCCGCTGACGTTGACTTGCACGCAGACATTGAGCGGCGGCAGGTGGGCGGGCCGTTGCTCGGACAGCCGATGCGCGATCTTGAGTCGGTCGACCGAATGCACCCAGTCGAACTGTTCAGCGACCGGCCGCGTCTTGTTCGACTGCAGTGGCCCGATGAAATGCCATTCGAGCGACGCACGCAATGGCTGCAGGGCGGCGATCTTGTCCAATGCCTCCTGCACATAGTTTTCACCGAACGCCTGCTGGCCCGCCGCGTGGGCAGCGCGTAGAGTGTCGGTTGGAAAGGTCTTGGACACGGCGAGCAATTGCACGCTCGCCGGATCGCGGCCGGCGGCTGCAGCCACCGCGGCAATACGTCGGCGGACTTCGTCCAGATGTTGCGCAATGAGGGAGGGCATGACATGGAACGGGAAGGGTTTAATCGGACAGCAGGCGATCGACGAGTTCGATCCAATGCGCGACCGGCGTCGACGTGCCGCTTTGCAGATGCGCAATGCAGCCCACGTTTGCCGAGACGATCATCTGCGGCTCGAGTGCCGACAAGCGTTCGAGCTTCTGGTTGCGCAGCGTGTAGGAGAGCGCTGGCTGCAGCACTGAGTACGTGCCGGCCGAGCCGCAGCAAACGTGTGCGTCGGATGGCACACACACTTCCAGTCCAAGCGCCTGGAGCAGCCGCTCGACGCGACCGGTGATTTTCTGCCCATGCTGCAGCGTGCATGGCGGGTGGTAAGCGACCGTATGGACGCCGCGCCGGCGTAGGCGGGACGCGAGTTCGGCTTCATAGCGGGGCAGCAGCTCGGCCAGGTCCTGTGCCAGGCTGGCCACGTGCGCCGCCTTGTGGGCGTATGCTGGATCGTCGCGCAGCAGGTGTGCGTATTCCTTGACCGTCACGCCGCATCCGGAGGCATTGATGACGATGGCCGCTGCGCCCTGCTCGATGTAGGGCCACCAGGCGTCGATGTTGCGGCGTGCGTCATCGAGCGCCTGTGCGTGGTACCCCAGGTGCAGCCGGATGGCACCGCAGCAGCCGGCGTCGCCGGCCACGACCGGTTCGATGCCGAGCGCGTCGAGCACGCGCGCAGTCGCTACGTTGATGTTGGGCATCATGCCGGGCTGCACGCAGCCGGTCAGCATTAGCATCTTGGTTGGGTGCCGCGCTGTTGGCCACGCGCGCGGACGTTGCCGTGGTGGCACTTTGTCGCGCAGCCGCTTGGGTAGCAGCGCACGCAAATGCTGTCCGAGCCGCATCGCCAGCGTGAACAGTGTCGCATTCGGCAGCAAGCTTGCCAGCAGGCGCCGTACGAGCCGCGAGCGCCAGCGGCGCGGCACCTTCTGCTCAATAAGCTTGCGCCCGATTTGCGCCAGTCGCCCGTACTGCACGCCGGACGGACAAGTCGTCTCGCAATTGCGGCACGTCAGACAGCGGTCCAGGTGCAACTGCGTGCTACGCGTGACCGGTGCGCCCTCAAGCATTTGCTTGATCAAATAGATGCGCCCGCGCGGGCCGTCCAACTCGTCGCCGAGGATTTGATAGGTGGGGCAGGTTGCCGTGCAGAAACCGCAGTGCACGCATTTGCGCAGGATGGCATTGGCCTCGTTGCCGTCCGGTGTATTGCGAATGAAGTCCGCGAGATTGGTCTGCATCGCAGCAGTCAGAAGTCCGGGTAGAGCCGGCCACGATTGAAGATGCGTGCCGGGTCGAATACCGCTTTCAGGCGGCGATGAATGTTCATCAGCGGTGAGGGCAGCGGGGTGAACACACCGACGTTACGATTGTAGCGCGAACCGCAGCGGAACAGCGTCGCATGGCCGCCGGCCTGCCGCGCCGCCATGCGCACCGTTTGCGCATCGGTATCGGTGACCCACCAGCGCTGCGCGCCGCCCCATTCCATCAACTGGGCACCGGGTAACTGTAGCGGTTCGGTGATCGATGGCAGCGACAGGCGCCATAGCGCCGCGTCGGCTGGAATCATCTGAAAGAACGCATCGGTCTGCTCGCGCAGTCCCATCCAGAAGCGCTCGGCCTCCACCGCGTCGACCACCTCGCCGCCGAGCCTGTTGCGCGCGCTCTTGAGCGCGCTGTCCGCACCGCCTAGGCGCAACGCCAGCGTGCCGTTGCGCCATGCACTGGCGGTCAGCGGCAGCGGCCGGCCAGCCCAGTCGTTGAGCTTGCGTACCGCGTCGGTGCCGTTCATGTCGAACTTCAGCGTCAACTCCGCATTGGGGCGTGGCAGCACTTTCAACGACACGTCCAGCAGCAGGCCGAGCGTGCCGAGTGAGCCGGCCATCAGCCGCGCGATATCGTAGCCGGCGACATTCTTCATCACGCGACCGCCAAAGCGCAGCACGTCGCCGCGTCCGTTCATCACGGTCGTACCCAGCACGAAGTCGCGCGCCGCGCCCGCGCTGGCCCGGCGTGGGCCAGCCAGGCCGGCGGCGATGCAGCCGCCGATTGTCGCGCCACGACCGAAGTGCGGCGGCTCGAACGCGAGCATTTGACGATGCTCGGCCAGTGCCGCCTCGATGTCGGCCAACGGCGTGCCGCAGTACGCGGTGATCACCAGTTCGGCCGGATCGTAGGCGATGATGCCGCTTGCCGCGCGCGTATCGAGCACTTCCCCCTCGATGTGCTGGCCATACCACGACTTGGTGCCGCCGCCGCGGATCTGCAGCGGCACGCCGCGCTCGCTGGTTTGCATGACCTGCGAGCGCAGGCTCGCGTAGGGATGCGTCATCTGCGTCATCGTGTCAGAACCTGGGCAACTCGGGATGCGGCAGCAGACCTCGATGGACCCGCATCCTGCCGTATTCGGCACAGCGCGCCCGCGTCGGGATGCCCTTGCCCGGATTGAGCAGCCCTGACGGGTCGAACGCGCGCTTGACCGCGAGGAACGCGTCGCGCTCCTGCGCACAGAACTGCACGCACATCGAATCGATCTTTGCGATGCCCACGCCATGCTCGCCGGTGATCGTGCCGCCGAACGCCACGCAGGCCTCCAGAATTTGTGTGCCGAAGGCCTCGGCGCGCCGCCACTCATCGGGATCGTTGCCGTTGAACAGGATCAGCGGATGCATGTTGCCGTCGCCCGCATGGAAGACGTTCATGCAGCGTAGCCCGTATTGCTTTTCCATTTCGGCGATGCGCGAGAGCAGTGGCCCGATTGCTCGCCGCGGCACGGTACCGTCCATGCAATAGTAGTCCGGCGAGATGCGCCCCGCGGCCGGAAATGCATTCTTGCGCCCGGACCAGAACTTGAGCCGCTCCGTCTCCGAGCGCGAGATCTGGATCCGCGTCGCGCCGTGCGCACGCAGCACCGCAGTCATGCGCACGATTTCATCGGCGACCTCCTCGGGTGTGCCGTCGGACTCGCACAGCAGGATGGCCTGCGCCTCCAGGTCGTAGCCGGCCTGCACGAATTCCTCCACCGCGTGCGTGGCCAGCTTGTCCATCATGTCGAGGCCCGCAGGCACGATGCCGGCCGCGATGATCGCCGCGACCGCGTCGCCGCCCTTGACTACGTCATCAAAGCTAGCCATGATGACCTGCGCCGCTTGCGGCTTCGGGAGCAGTCGGACCGTCACTTCCGTGACGACGGCAAACATGCCCTCGCTGCCAATCAGCACCGCCAGCAGGTCCAGCCCTGCACAATCCGGCCCCAGTGAGCCGAACTCGACCAGCTCGCCCTCCATCGTGACCGCGCGCACGCGCAACACGTTATGTACGGTCAAGCCGTATTTCAAGCCATGCACGCCACCCGCATTCTCGGCGACATTGCCTCCAATCGTGCAGGCGATCTGCGATGATGGATCAGGCGCGTAGTACAGCCCGTATGGCGCGGCCGCCTCCGAGATCGCCAGATTGCGTACACCCGGCTGGACCGTCGCGGTACGCGCGTAGGGATCAATGTTGACGATCTTTTTGAGGCGCGCGAGCGACAGCACGATGCCATCGCGCAGCGGCATTGCGCCACCGGACAGACCTGTGCCGGCGCCGCGCGGCACCACCGGCACGTCGAGCCGGTAGCATGTCTGCAGCACGTGCTGCACTTGCGATTCTGTCTCGGGCAGCACCACCGCGAGCGGCAGCCGTCGATACGCGGCAAGCCCGTCGCATTCGTACGGCGCCGTATCCTCGGCGCGATACAGCAGGCAATGCGTGGGCACAACCGTCATCAGCGCCTGAACCACTTCGCGTTGTCGTGCCGCGATAGCTTCTGGGGACGGTTCGACTGAAGCGTTCATGGCATGCTCCGCGCGACGTGTCTAGTGCGGTCCATGAAAGGCAAAGATCTTGCCAGGATTCATCAGATTGCGCGGATCGAGTGCATGCTTGATCGCGCGCATCGTGTCAACGGCATCCGCGCCATGCTCGTCGACGAGGAAACCCATCTTGTGCAGGCCGACGCCGTGCTCGCCGGTGCACGTGCCGCCAAAGCGCAGCGCGCGTGACACGAGCCGCTGGTTCAACTGCTCCGCCTCCTGAATCTCGGCCGGGCTAGCGGGGTCAATCAGCATCGCGACGTGGAAGTTGCCGTCGCCGACATGGCCTACGATCGGACACAGCAGTGACGATTGCTTCAGGTCTGCCTCTGTCTGTTCGATGCATTCAGCCAGCTGCGAAATCGGCACGCACACGTCAGTGGTCAGCGCACGGCAACCGGGGCGCAGCTGCAACATCGCAAAGTATGCGCTGTGTCGCGCGTTCCACAACCGACTGCGCTCTTCCGGACGAGTGGCCCATTCAAAGCCTTGCCCTCCATGTTGCGCGGCAATGTCCTGTACCGTCTGCGCCTGCTCACGCACGCCGGTCTCGCTGCCGTGGAACTCGAAGAACAGTGTTTGCGTCTGCGGCAATGTCAGGTTCGAGTGGCGGTTGATCGCACGGATCGCGAGCGCGTCGACGAATTCCACGCGCGCCACCGGCACGCCAAACTGGATCGTCTCGATCACGGTGCGCACAGCGTCGCCCATGCTTGGGAATGCGCACACGGCCGCGGAAATTGCTTCAGGCAATGGGTACAGGCGTACGGTGAGGTCGGTGATCACGCCAAGCGTGCCTTCAGAGCCAACAAAGAGGCGTGTCAGATCGTAGCCCGCCGACGACTTGCGCGCGCGCGAGCCCGTGTGGATGATGCGTGCATCGGCCCGCACCACCGTCAAGCCTAGTACATTCTCGCACATCGTGCCGTAGCGGACCGCGTTCGTGCCCGAGGCGCGTGTGGCGGCCATGCCGCCGATGCTCGCGTCGGCGCCGGGGTCGATTGGGAAGAACAAGCCGGTGTCGCGCAACGCGTCATTGAGCGCCTTGCGCGACACGCCGGCTTGCACGGTGGCTGTCAGGTCGTGCGCGTCGATCGATAACACGCGGTTCATCTCGGACAGATCAATCGTCACACCGCCCTGCACCGCGAGCAGATGGCCTTCGAGCGACGAGCCGTTGCCATACGGAATCACCGGCACCTCGTACTGCGCGCACAGTGCGACAATGGCCGCGACCTCCTGCGTTGTGCGGGCGTAGACGACTGCATCCGGCCATTGCGGATCGAACATCGACTCGTCGCGCCCATGGTGCGCGCGTACGGCTTCGGCGACCGAGACGCGTTCGTCGAATGCGGCCTTGAGTGCCTCGAGCAGCGATGGGGGGAAGGGCTTGCGCACGGCGGCACGCGCAATCGAATGAGTCACGGGGCGGTCTCCTGAACGCATGGCATGCAAGCGGGTCAACTGAGTGGCTATTTTAAGCCAATGCGCATTGCCCAAGCCGCTTGCATCGCGAGGTGAGGCGCTGGACGAGACCGCGTGGCAGCATGCACGTCACTATAATGTGCGTCGGACGCGGCAAATTGCCCTCGAGCCGATTGTCAATCACAGGAGCCATGATGGGAAACCGCTTGAGCAAGATCGTCACGCGCACAGGTGACGACGGCACCACCGGCCTGGGGAACACGAGCCGCGTGGCCAAGGACGATACGCGCATCGCGGCGATCGGCGACGTAGACGAGCTGAACTCGTCGCTGGGCGTGCTGCTGGCCGAAACCTTGCCGGCCCGCGTACGGGAGATGCTCGTCGCGGTGCAGCACGATTTGTTTGACGTCGGTGCGCAGCTATGCATGCCGGGCGAGGTGATGATCGTGGACGAGCATGTCGCGCGGCTCGACGACTGGCTCGAGTACTTCAATGCGCAACTGCCACCGCTGCGCGAGTTCGTTCTGCCCGGCGGCTCGCGGCCGGCTGCATTGTCGCACCTGTGCCGTACCGTTTGCCGGCGAGCCGAGCGCACGATCGTCGCGCTCGGCCATGAACAAGCCGTTGATGCGGCGCTGCGGCAGTACGTGAACCGCCTGTCGGACCTGCTGTTCGTCCTGGCTCGCGTGCTGAATGGCGAGACGGGCCAGCCGGAGGTGCTGTGGCGGCATGAGCGGGCGTAAGGGGCCGCTCATGCCGGTGTCACGGCATGGTGCCGCCAGCCCATTGCGGCGCATGGCTATGTTCCGCTGTCCGTCAGTGGTCACCGCCGTCGATTGCATTGCGATGAATCGCCGTCGCCGGTCAGTGGTTATCTCCGGTCAATCGCCGTTGTCGCAGCGTTGCCGCCCGCTTCAATTGCCGCTGCCGCGTGCGATGCGCCGTTGCCGGACCGCTTTGGCTAGTCCTTCGAGCACCGTCACGCTATCATCCCAGCCGATGCAGGCGTCGGTGACACTCTGACCATAGGTCAACTTGCAGCCGTCTTTCAAATCCTGGCGTCCCGCGACCAGATGGGACTCCACCATCACGCCGACAATGCGCTCGTCGCCGGCGGCGACTTGCCGAGCGATGTCTGCGCAGACCGGAATTTGGTTTTCGTGCTTCTTCTCGCTGTTCGCATGGCTTGCATCGATCATCAATCGCGCCGCCAGCCCCGACTTGCCGATCGCGGAGCACGCGGCATCGACGCTTGCTGCATCATAGTTCGGTGTCTTGCCGCCGCGCAGGATGAGGTGGCAGTCCTCGTTGCCAGCGGTCGATACGATCGCCGAATGACCGCCCTTGGTCACCGACAGAAAATGGTGCGGCTGCGAAGCGGCCTTGATCGCGTCAACCGCGATTTTCACGTTGCCGTCGGTGCCGTTCTTGAAGCCGACCGGGCACGACAATCCAGAGGCCAGTTCCCGATGCACCTGCGATTCGGTGGTGCGTGCGCCGATTGCACCCCACGAGATCAAATCGGCGATGTATTGCGGGCTGATCATGTCGAGGTACTCCGTGCCGGCGGGCAGTCCGAGCGCGTTGATTCGCACTAGCAGTTCGCGCGCGGTACGTAATCCGTCGTTGATCTTGAAACTGTTGTCCATGTAGGGGTCGTTGATCAACCCCTTCCAGCCCACGGTCGTGCGCGGCTTCTCGAAGTACACGCGCATCACGATTTCCAATTCGCCGGCAAAGCGCTTGCGTTGCTCCGCCAGGCGCTGTGCGTACTCTAGTGCCGCACGCGTGTCGTGGATCGAGCACGGGCCAATCACGACGATGAGCCGGTCGTCCATGCCGTGCAGAATCCGATGCAGCGATTGGCGAGCGTTGAAGATCAGGCCAGCGACGCGCTCCTCGCAGGGAAACTCCCGCAGCAGGTGCGCGGGCGGCGTCAATTCCTTAAGCTCGCGGATTCGAACATCATCGGTGTTGTGCAGGGCCATCATTGTTCTCCGGTTCAACGGTACGCGCCTCGCGCGCGGTGTTCGGGGCCTGGCGCCTGGCGAAAAAAAACCGCCAGGCGAAGCCGGCGGTTTTTCGGGAATGTGGGGTAATTCGCTTATCCGTCACCCACCCTCTCGGTCCGCCAGCGGCCTGAGATGCCAAAAGAAATAAAAGTAAAACTTGGCGGACATCGCGAAATGCAAACGAATTGAAAGGTGGTGTCGGTTCCGACTATATCGACTTTATACTCTGGACGAGCCCCCGTTGGCAACAGAGGGCCGTCAACGACGACGCATGATTGCGTCATTTCAATAAGAACCGCAACCCCCTTGCGGCTTCTGCGTGATTGGCGTCATACCGTGCCACCCACCGTCATGCGGTCGATGCGCAGCGTTGGCTGCCCGACGCCGACCGGCACGCTCTGGCCTTCCTTGCCGCACACGCCCACGCCTGTGTCCAACGACATATCGTTGCCAATCATCGACACGTACTTGAGCGACTCCGGTCCGCTGCCCACCAGCGTCGCGCCCTTGACCGGATAGGCAATCTTGCCGTTCTCGATCATGTAGGCCTCGGAGGCTGAAAACACAAACTTGCCGTTCGTGATATCGACCTGTCCGCCGCCGAAATTGACCGCGTACAGGCCATGCTCGACCGACGCAATGATCTCGGCGGGATCTTTGTCGCCGCCCAACATGTAGGTGTTGGTCATGCGCGGCATCGGCAACGCGGCATACGATTCGCGCCGCGCGTTACCGGTCACCTTCATCTTCATCAGCCGCGCGTTTAGCGTGTCCTGTATGTAGCCGGTCAGGATGCCGTCCTCGATCAGCGTCGTGCATTGCGTGGGGTTGCCCTCGTCATCGATGTTCAGCGAGCCGCGCCGGTTCGCCAGCGTGCCGTCGTCAACCACCGTGACACCGTTGGCCGCGACCCGCTCGCCGATGCGTCCGGCGAACGCCGACGAGCCCTTGCGGTTGAAGTCGCCTTCCAACCCGTGGCCGATCGCCTCGTGCAGCAGCACGCCCGGCCAGCCCGGCCCGAGCACGACGGTCATCGTGCCGGCGGGCGCGGGGCGTGCCTCCAGGTTCACCAGCGCGGCATGCACCGCGTCGTCGACGTATCGCGTCAGCACTTCGTCGGTGAAGTAGCCATAGTCGTAGCGGCCTCCGCCACCGCCGGTGCCGATTTCGCGGCGCCCGTTCTGCTCGGCGATTACGGTGACCGACATGCGCACGAGCGGACGCACGTCGGCGGCCAGTGCTCCGTCGCTGCGTGCCACCAGTACGACGTCGTATTCGCCCGCCAGGCCCGCCATGACCTGGGTGATGCGTGGATCTTTCGCGCGAGCCATTTTTTCGACGCGCTCCAGCAGTGCCACTTTTGCATTCGCATCCAGCGAGTGCAGCGGATCGGCCGGCCGGTACAGGTCGCGGCCCGCGACGCCGTGCAACGCACCGGCCGCCCGCACGCGAACCTTTCCGCCACCCGCACGGGCGATCGCGCGGGTGGCCTGGGCGGCTTGTGCCAGCGCTTGCGGCGACAAGTCATCCGAGTACGCGAACGCGGTGCGCTCGCCGGCCACCGCGCGCACGCCCACGCCCTGGTCGATGCTGAAGCTGCCCGATTTGACGATGCCTTCCTCCAGGCTCCACGCTTCGCTGCGGGTTGTTTGGAAGTACAGGTCCGCGTAGTCAACGCGATGGGAGAAAATCTCGCCCAGCGTGCGCACCAGAATGGCCTCATCGAGCCCGTAGCGCGTGAGCAGCAGGTCCTTGGCGGTGGCGAGGTGGCAGAGGTTTGGTTCGATGATGTTCATGCGGGCTCGCCCGTTTGACTGGTAAATGGACAGAAATTGGCGTTGCGACGGCACGATTCAAGCCGCGGGCGACCCTGCTGGAAGCGGTGTGGGCCGCCGCCGCTTTGCGGGCAACGACGCTGCGGTGCGCTCATGCCAGCACCCGATGCCGATACGCTGGCAAGCTCTGCCGTACCTGCGTGATACGTCGGACATCGATCGTGCCCGCTACCACGCCGGCACCGTCCGCGCGCACTGCGACGACTTCGCCCCATGGGTCCACCAGCATGCTGTGGCCCCATGTACGGCGCCCGTTCTCGTGCTTGCCGCCCTGGGCCGCGGCCAGCACGTAGCATTGGTTCTCGACCGCGCGCGCACGCAGCAGCATCTCCCAGTGTGCGTGGCCAGTCGTGTATGTGAAGGCCGATGGCACGACGATGAGCGCGCAGTCGCCAAGCTTGCGATACAACTCCGGAAAGCGCAAGTCATAGCATACCGACAAGCCCACGCGGCCAAACGGTGCATCGAACGCGACGACGTCGGTGCCGGGCCGGATGGTGCGCGTCTCGTCAAACGACTCATCATCTTTTTCGAAGTTAAACAGATGGATCTTGTCGTAGCGGGCCACGGCCCGGCCTTGCGGGTCAAACACCAGCGTGGTGTTCATCACCCGCCCGGATTCTGGTGCCACGAGTGGCAGCGTGCCGCCGATGACCCACACGCGGTGGCGCGCCGCGGCATCGGCGAGAAATTGCTGAATCGGGCCGTCGCCCGGCGTTTCCCGCACGGCCAGCTTGTCGGCGTCGCGGTGCCCCATGAAGCAGAAATACTCGGGCAGCAGCACGAGTTGCGCGCCGCCGGCGGCGGCTTCAGCGATTAACTCGCCGGCGGCCTGTAGATTCCGCGACACGTCCGGCGTGCTGACCATTTGCAGCGCCGCCAGCGCGAACGTGCTGGGCGCGGCACCGCTTGAGCGGAAAACGGAGTTGTTCATTGCCATGACACATAAGATTCAGGTCGGCCCATCTTACCGCGATCGCCCGGCACCTGCTCGACCTGCGGATGTGACCACGAGCCGGTGACCGCGTAGTGGCGTGCGAACGACTGCGAAATGGGGTCCGCCAAGACCAGGCCGGCGACGAAGGTACCCAGGCCGAGCAGCGGGTTGACCACGGCCGTGGCCAGTGCCGCGGTACCCACGCTCAGCGATGGCGCCACCGTCACCAGCAGGTCCTGCTGCTCGCGTCCAAGATCCGCGTTGCCTTGCATCGTGACCTTTGCGGATGTACTGCTCAGCGTGAAATCATCGGTCCTAGCAACGCCGTTGCGGATCGTGCCGGTAGCGGACACATTGTCAAACGGCAGTCCTTCGCCAAACAATGTGTTCAGATCCAACGTCGCCACGCGGGCGAGCGATTGCAAACTGAGCACGCCGAGCAGCCTGGCGGCGCCCGGATCGACCTTCAGGATCTGGCCATGCGACAGTCTGAGCGACAGCTTCCCGCTCAGTGTCGGATAATCGATGTGCGTCGGTCCGCCTCGCCAGCCAACGTTGCCTGATAGCGTGCCATTGCCGCCCTTGAGCGTGCGGGGCAGGCCGAGACGGTCGAGCAGGGCACCGCCGTCGGCGATATCGAGCTTGAAATCCAGCACAGTGCACTGCGGGTTATCGTCGCTGCTGTTGCCGTTGCTGCCGTTATCGTTGCTGCCGCTATCGTTGCTGCCGCTATCGTTGCTGTTGCTGTTGCTGTTGCTGTTGCTGTTGCTGTTGCTGTTGCTGTTGCTGTTGCCGCTGGCGCTAGTGCTAATGCTAGTGCTAGTGCTAGTGCTAGTGCTAGTGCTGGCATTGGCATTGGCATTGGCATTGGCATTGGCATTGGCATTGGCATTGGCATTGGCATTGGCATTGGCATTGGCATTGGCATTGGCATTGGCATTGGAGCGGCGCGTCGTTCTCCAGTTCGCGGTTGCCGACAGCTTGGCTGCTGGGTTTGTCACATCCAGCTTGTCCAATTGCCAGACTGGCGCGCCGTTTTCGTCGATGCTGCGTGCATTGACTTCTAGCTTGCCCAAGTTGTGTCCGCGCACGGTAAGTTCGTTGACGATCAGGTCAATCGCCGGGACATGCTGCGCCGGCTCTTCGAGCGCGCGACTCACCAGTGTCGCCTCGTGGCTGTCCGGAATCACCAGTTTGGCTAGCCGCGCGTCAAGCTGCCCGTATGGGCTGCGCGGCGTCTTCGCGTGCCACGCGATATGGCCGGATACTTCGTCCGATGCAATATTCGCTTGCCATGCGCCCGGTGTTTGTGTCGCATCGACTACCACGTTTTCCCAGCGGCGGTTCAACAATGTCAACGTATCGAAGTGCAGGCCGACGCGGGTAGGCACGAGTGCCGCGACGCTGTCGGGCAGGCTGAGCGAGGTGGCCGTGTCCGGCGAACAAACCGATGGGCCGGCGCAAGCTGCAGTGGGGCACGAGGATGGCGCAGCGGCCACCGGCTCAGTTGATATGGCGTCGGCGGGGACCGACATGGCGCCGAGCAGCGCGCGCCACGCGTCTGCGTCGAAGTGCGCCACATCCACCGCCGCGCTCACGCCTTCACTGGGCAGCACCGCTTTCCGGTTCACGGCGATCGCGCCGCGCATGATGGCCAGCTTGTCGTGGTTGCCGCACCGCACCAGATAAATGGCATTGAGCGGACCGAGTCGCGCATCCAGCCGACTGATGCCTGTCGTGGGTCGTTCACCGGCAGCCGTCGGCCGCAGGCGCATCGAGAACGGCATCGGCGCGCCTGCCGGTTTCCTGAATGGCGCCGGCAGTTGCAGCGCCAGCCCGCTCAGATCCGAGGTGGCCGAGATGTCGGGCGGTTCGTTCTTGCGCGTGCGCATGGCCACCGAGTAAGGGGCGCCGCCCGACATGCGGGTGAGCAGCGTGGCCAGCGGCCCGGGCGGCACTGCAGTCCGGGCTGCATCGGCGAGCAGGTGGCCCGACACGTCGAAGCTGCTTGATTCATCCTGCTGGATCGCGCCGTCGGCGCGGATGTCGCCGCCGAGGAATTGGCCGGTGGCGCGCCTGAACGTCATCGTGTGTTCGGTGAAATCGACCTTGCCATGGATCTGCGTGATCGGCGGCAGCGCCGCGAGCCGCTTGCCGGGCACGAATGACACCGTATTGTCCGCTAGCGTAACCGAGCCGTTTACGCCGACATGTGGCTTATCCGGATGGCGCGCAATCGCCAGCCGCAGCGCCAGCGTCGCGTTGCCTTTAGCCTGCACGGTCTCGCCCAGATGGTCGGACAGTACCGCGAGCGAGCTGCGATTCACGTAGTCGAGCATGTCGGCCAGCGGGCCACTAGCCACGCCATTGATCGCCAGATCCGAGTTCAGCGTGCCCAAATCGTCGATGCGGCCGGTCAACTGCGTGAGGGCGACACGTTGGTAGCGTGCGCGCTGGATATCAAAGCGCAGCACGTTTTGGTCCATCCGGAACAGCCCGTCGATGCCGTCGAACGCGGGCCATACCTGCGGCGTGCCGTTGCTCATCCGCTTCGGCGGGTACGGTGTCGGATCGAATCCGCCGTCTCGAAACGGCGCAACGATCTTGAAGATGCCGGCTTGTGGGTCGTGCGTGTACGGGAACTCGGCCAGTTCGCCATGGATGGCGATCGTCGCATTGCGCGAGGTTCCGGCCGTCAATGCATGGTCCAGGTAGGCGCGGGTATGTTCGCCGACGCCGGTCGGCAGATAGCGCGCGAGGCGGGGCAGCGACAGCCGGTCGAACCTCGCCTCCATGTCGAGCTTGCCGCGTCCGTGGCCGGGATTCGAATAGGTGCCGGTCGCGCTGGCGCGCACGTCCTCGTTATCGACGATGAATCGCGAGAGGTTGACGGTAACAGCCGGGCGGGCCGCGTCCGAGGCCAGCGGATGCGCGGTCCATGTCGCTTCGGCCGCGAACCGGTTGAACGTAAGTCGTGGATTGTCGAACGCCCCCGGGATCGTGACCGCGGCGTGGGGGGTATCGATCGCCGCGTGACCGCCGTTCTGGTCGGCGTCAATTTCGCCCCAGATGTTTTCCGCGCCGGGCAGGCCCACGTGCGGGTGGCCGCCCGGTGTAAGGCCGGGCGGCGGCTCCTGCGCGTTGACGCTGACACCTTCGAGTGCGGTCTTGACGCGATAGCGTACGATCGGCTCGCCGCCTTCGACGGCCGCCACGCTGGCGGCCTCGCGGGTTCGCGGCGCGCGGCGCTCGACCTGTATCGCGTAGTTTGTCAGCGTGCCGCGTGGGTCGAACCGGTCCAGTTCATTGAGCACGTGATGTGGCAGCGGCAACGTGCGCACGAACTGCGCGAGCAGCCCGAGATCGACCGTATCGCCGCTGATGCGAATCAATTGGCCACGGCCCAGCGTCGCACGGCGGAACCGGCCGTTGAATTCACCGATGTTCAGCAGTCGGGTAATCGGCGTGCCGTCCGCGAGCGGGGGCTGCCCGCCGAGTTCGGCGCGCAGATTGCCCAGATTCAGCGTGTAATCGAGATTGCGCATGTCGTTGCGCTGCAGCGACCAGTCCAGTCCGATGCTGGGCACGTCCAGCCGCGGCAGCGTCGGGGCCATGCGCAGCCGCAACTCGGACCCGGACAATGCGCCGCGCGCACCGCTCCATTCACCGGCCGCAAAGTCGAACCACGCAGTCACGTCCAGCGTGCCGCTTTGCGCATCCAGGCGCGCATCCGTGTAGCGGGCCAGTTCGGGCAGCGCCATGTCGCTGCTCGACACAAACATCGTGCCAGTCCAACCCGCTGGCTCGGTGAGCGGCTTCAGTGGCGAATGACGCAAGCGTGCGCGCAAGTCGAGCGGCCCGCGCAGCAAGCGTCCGTCCGGCTGCGCCTGCACGCCGAGTCGGTGAATTAGGCCGTGGTTGTCGATGGCCACGTGGATGTCGCGTAACGTCAGCGTCGGCAAGCCGCGCTGCGCGTCGGTCCAGTGCAGGACGCCGCCGCGCAACGCGATGGCGCGCTGCGTCATCAGCCAGCGCAGGAACGCGCTATTGTCGTGCTGGCGTGGATCCACCTGTACGCCGGCAATCGTATAGGTGCCGTCGGGGTGTCGTTTGGCGAAGACCTCGGGTTGTTCCACTATCAGACTCGAGAGCACCGGCGCCAGACGCGGCAATGAGCGCCACGACAGCGTTGCACTGGCGGCAGGCACCGCGAGCATGCGCTGGCCGTCCGGGTCCATGATCGTCAGTTGCTCGATGTCCAGCGTTGGCTGCAGCCCACTCCAGCGCCCGATCAGCCGACCGATGTGCACGTGCGCGCGAAGCGTATCCGAGATCCGTTGCTCGATGCGCGGCCGCAGCGAATCCAACTGGGGAAAGAGGATGTAGCGCAGACCGACGTACGTGGCCGCGGCGCCAAAGTACAGTGTGATGGCCAGGGTTGCGCAGAACGCGAGTACGCGGCGCAGCATCCGCTCACTCGGCCCGTGCAGCCGTCCGCCCCCGGCTTTTGCGTTGTGCGCATCGTTCGGGTCGAGTGTTTCCTGGCGGTTGGGCATGCGAGGAGCGCGGAACGTATGATAAGGAGCGGCGGAAAAACCAAATGTAACATACGGCATGCGAGTCAAACCTACCGCCGCCAAGGGTTTCATTGCATATGCCGTACCAATGACACGATGACTGACATGCCGCCGCCAAGTTCCCCGCTTGCTTCCGACGCCGAACCGCTGTTGAGCGCCGTCTATTCTCGCTATGCCGTCCGGCAGTACGCGGCACGGCCTGAACTGGCTGCGCGGGTGCGTGAACTTGCGCGCGCGCCGCTGACGCGGCAATGGATCGAGCAGCGGCTCGCGCAACTGGGTGCGCCGCAGGACGAGCCCGTAGACGACAACGTGCTCAAGCGCGCACTGCGCCTGGTGCGCACCGAGCTATTCTGCGCGGTGATGGAGCGCGACCTGGCCGGGTTGGCCGATGTGTCGGAGGTGACCGGCGCGATGACGGATTTGGCCGAGGTGGCGATCCGCCGCGCCCTTGCCTCGATCAGTGCCGAGTTGCACGCGCTGTATGGCATGCCGCTGAACGCGCAGCGACAGCCGCAGACGCTCGGAGTGGTCGGCATGGGCAAGCTCGGCGGACGCGAGTTGAACGTGTCTTCGGACATCGACTTGATTTTCGTCTACGAGGACGACGGCGAAACCGAGGGCGGCTCCCGCGCGCCGATCTCAAACCAAGACTTCTTCACCCGAGTCGGGCGCCGGTTGATCGGTGCGCTGGCCGAGCATACCGCGCACGGACACGTGTTCCGCGTGGACATGCGGCTGCGTCCAAACGGCGATTCAGGTCCGCTTGTCTGCAGCATCGGCATGCTGGAGGAGTACTTCTATGTGCAGGGGCGCGAATGGGAACGCTATGCGTGGATCAAGGCACGGCTGGTGTCGGACGTGGGTAGCGACGCCGGCGCGCGACTGGCGGCGCAACTTGATGCACAGGTCAGGCCGTTCGTCTATCGCCGTTATCTCGATTTCGGCGTGATTGCGGCGATCCGGGCGCTGCATGTGCAGATCCGTCAGGAGGCCACCCGCCGCGCGTCGTCGCGCCGCGACAAGGCCGATGACATCAAGCTAGGTCGCGGCGGCATCCGCGAGATCGAGTTTACCGCGCAGGTCTTCCAATTGATCCGGGGCGGTCAAGACGCCGGGTTCCGTATCCGGCCGACGCTGGCGGTACTCGATCATGCCGCGGCGCGCGGCTTGATAGCGCGTGGCGCGGTTCAGCGACTCGCACAGGCGTATCAAATGCTGCGCTGCATCGAGCACCGGTTGCAATACGTGAACGACGCGCAAACCCATGCGATGCCTGTCGATGAAGGCGAGCGCACGCAACTGGCAGCATCACTCGGTTTTGCTGACTATCGGGCACTACTGGCTGTGCTGGAGCGCCACCGCGCGTTCGTCGGGCAGCAGTTTGACCAGATCTTCGCGGACAAGCGTGGCGACGCGGCGGCGCCGGCCGGCGCAGGCGATCAGGCGCTCGGCAAGATTGGCAGCACAGCGTGGGAGGAGACCGCCACATGGATTTGGAGCAGTGCACTCGCCGATGAGGCAGCCGACGATGAGTTGCGCACTCGGCTTGCATCGCTGGGGTTCAACGACCCGCCAGCCATCCTGTCGCGATTGCATGCGGTCTGGCAGTCTGCGCGCTACGCCGGCCTGCCGGAACGGCATCGGACGCGTTTCGACAAGCTCGTGCTGCGTGCATTGGAGGCGACGCCGACGCATTGCAATGAAAGGGCCGATGCGACGTTGCTGCGTTTTCTCGATCTGCTCGAAGCGGTCGCGCGGCGTGGCTCGTACCTGGCGTTGCTGGTTGAGTATCCGGCTGCGCTGGCACGCGTGTTCGCCGTGCTCGGCGAGTCGCGTTGGGCTGCCGGCTATCTGATTCGCCATCCGCAGGTGCTCGACGAGTTGCTCGACGACGAGGCGCTGGTGAGCCCGTTCGACTGGACCGAGTTCAAGCGGATGCTGCTCGCCCGGCTTGCTGATGCAGACGGCACTGAGCATCAGATGGATTTGCTGCGTCACGCGCACCAGGCTGAGGTGTTCCGGATCCTGCTGCTGGATCTCAGGGGTCATCTATCGGTCGAGCACATCAGCGACCGGTTGTCGGAACTGGCCGACGCGGTCCTGGATGTGACGCTGCAGACCGTATGGCCGCAGTTGGCTCGCCGTCATTGCGACGTGCCGCGCTTCTCAATCATTGCGTACGGCAAGCTCGGCGGTAAGGAGCTCGGTTATGCGTCAGACCTGGACCTCATCTTTCTGTACGACGATCCCGATGAGTGTGCCGCAGAGATCTACGCGCTGTTCGCGCGGCGGCTGATCACGTGGCTGACCATGTCCACTGGCGCCGGCACGCTGTTCGATGTGGATCTGAGGCTTAGGCCGAACGGCGAGGCCGGGCTGCTGGTCACGAGCCTCGCCGCCTTCCGACGGTACCAATTGCGCGAGGGGGATGCCGCCAACACCGCGTGGGTATGGGAGCATCAGGCGTTGTCGCGCGCGCGCTTCTGTGCCGGGGATGTGCGCATCGGCGCGCAGTTCGATGCGATCCGTGCCCAGGTGCTCGCTCAGCCGCGCGATGCGCGGGTGCTGGCCACGGAGATTGCCGCGATGCGGCAAAAGGTGGCCGAAGGCCATCCCAATCCCACAGCGCTGTTCGATCTGAAGCACGATCGCGGCGGCATGGTGGACATCGAGTTCATCGTCCAGTACTGGGTGCTGCTGCATGCCGGCGCGCATCCCGTACTGCGGCGCAACACCGGTAACATCGCGTTGCTGCGTGAGGCGGCCCGCATCGGGTTGATGTCCGAGACACAGGCGGAACAGGTCGGCGGCGCCTACCGGACCTATCGTAAGCTGCAGCATGCGCTGCGGCTCGATGGAATGGACAAGGCGCGCGTGCCGCCCGAGCGTGTGCAGGTCGAGCGCGACGCGGTCACGCGACTATGGGAGCAGGTCTTCGGTGCGTGAAGAGGCTTCAAGCGGCCAGCATTTCCTTCGCGTGCTTGCGCGTGGTGGCGGTAATCTCGACGCCTCCGAGCATGCGCGCGACTTCCTCGACGCGGCTCGCGCGATCCAGCGCGGTCACTTCGCTGCGCGCTGCGCCTTGCGCATCGGTGGACTTGGCCACGCTGAAGTGGTGCTCGCCGCGGGCGGCGACCTGCGGCAGGTGGGTCACGCACAACACTTGTCGGATCTGGCCGAGCTGGTGCAGCAGTCGTCCAACGACCTCCGCGACGGCGCCGCCGATGCCGCTATCGACCTCGTCGAAGATTAGTGTCGGCGTCGGGCTCGCGGTGCTCGCGATCACTGACAGCGCGAGGCTGATGCGTGCCAACTCACCGCCGGATGCCACCTTCGCCAGCGGCCGCAACGGCACGCCGGCGTGGCCGGCCACGCGGAACTCGACCTGCTCGAGCCCATGCTGGCCGCCTTCAGGCAAGGGCTCCAACGCGACCTCGAACCGCCCGCCAGCCATCGACAAGTCCTGCATCCCGGTGGTCACCGCGTGGCTCAGCGCCTTGGCCGCCTTGGTGCGGGCTTTGGATAGTCGCCCCGCAAGCGTCATGTAGGCTTGCTCCGCGCACGCCTGCGCGGCGCGCAACGCGTCGATGTCCGTCGCCGCATCCAGCGCTTGCAATTGGGCGCGCCGTGCCAGCAACTCGTCGGGCAGGGCATCCGGTTGCATCCTGAATTTGCGCGCAGTCGAATGCAGTGCATCGAGCCGGGCTTCGACCTGCGCGAGTCGCGCCGGGTCCAGCTCGAGCCGCTGCGCGTAGTGAGTCAGCGAGTAGGCCGCTTCCTGCAGTTGAATTTCGGCCGGCTCCAGCGCGGCCAATGCGTCGCCGAGCGCGCTGTCGATTTCGGCCAGGCCGCGCAGTTTCGCGATGATGGCACCCAGTTGCGTGATCATGGCGTCGTCCGATTCGGACAAGGCGCCTAGCGCCGCTTGCACACCGTCGATCAGGTTTGCCGCGTGCGACAGCCGGCGGTGCTCGGCGCTGATTTCATCCCATTCGCCGGATTGCGGCGCCAGCTTCTCAAGTTCTGACAATTGCCACACCAGCCGCTCGCGCTCGAGGTGCACCTCGCGCTCCCGCGCTTGCGCGGCCTGCACGGCCGTCGCCGCGTCGCGCCAGCCGCGCCACGCCCGCGCGACGTCCGCGGTCAGCGCCGTCAGGCCCGCGTGCGCATCGAATAGCGCGCGCTGCGCGTCGCCGCGCATCAGTAACTGGTGGGCGTGCTGGCCATGGATGTCCACCAGCATTTCGCCGATGTCCCGTAACTGGCCAAGCGTGGCGGCTGTGCCGTTGATGAATGCACGCGAGCGGCCGTTGGCGTCGATTACGCGGCGCAGCACCACGTGCCCGCTGCCGTCGTCGAACGCATGCTCGGCCAGCCACTGCGCGGCGCCCTCATGCGCGTCGAACTCAGCAGTGATGTCCGCACGGTTCTGGCCAGTGCGTACCACCGTCGCGTCGGCTCGCGCGCCCAGTGCCAGCGCCAACGCGTCGATCAAGATGGATTTGCCGGCGCCGGTTTCGCCGGAAAAAACGGTAAAGCCACGCTCGAACTCGATGTCGAGCGAGGCGACGATGACAAAGTCCCGGATCGACAGATGACGCAGCATAGGCGAACGAAAGCGGTCGTCGTGAAAGGCGGATTGGGTGAGTTTGCAATGATTGAGCCGGCGTGCAGCGGTGACTGGCACCGGCTCAGCCGGGCTCGTCCTCGCCAAGCGACGAGTGCTCATTCCAGTGCAGCTTCTTGCGCAAGGTTCGGTAATAACTGTAGCCGACCGGATGGAGGAACGGCACCGTGTGCCTGGAGCGCCGCACCTCGATCGTATCCTCAAGTTGCAACGCGGTGAACGACTGCATGTCGAAATTCACGTTGACGTCGCGCCCGCCGATGATCTGGATCGCGATCCGGCACGTGTCGGGCAGCACGATCGGCCGATTCGACAATGCGTGTGGCGCGATCGGCACCAGCACGATCCCTTGCAATTGCGGATGCAGTAACGGACCGTTGGACGAGAGCGCGTATGCGGTGGAACCGGTTGGCGTGGCGACGATCAGCCCGTCTGAGCGCTGGTCCGACATGAAGTTGCCATCGACCAACACGCGTAACTCTGCCATCCCAGAGAAGCCGCTGCGGTTCACGACGACGTCGTTAAACGCCAGCGCGTGGTAGATCGGCTCGCCAGTGCGCATGATGCGGGCCTCCAACAATGAGCGCTCCTCGCGCTCATGGCTGCCCGACAGCATTTGCGGTACCAACCGGTTCATGTCGGCGATGGCGATATCGGTGATGAAGCCAAGCCGGCCGTGGTTGACACCGATGAGCGGGGTGCGGTATGGCGCGAGTTGTCGGCCGATGCCCAGCATTGTGCCGTCGCCGCCGAGCACGACGGCGACGTCGGCGCGCGTGCCGATCTCGGCCGGCGTGAGCGCTGGATAGGCGTGCAGCCCGTTTTCGCGCGCCGTGTCGGCTTCGAACACGATCTGAAACCCGCGTTGCGTTAGGCAGCCGGCGAGCGCAGCAAGCGGCTCACCGATGCCAGGTGTGTTGTTGCGGCCGATCAGCGCAACAGTTTTGAATTGGCCCATTTCCATGCCCGCATTACACCATAGGTGTCTGGCAAACTGTATGCTTTCGTGGTTCGGGTCGCACGTGCGCGTCGGATAGATGCCGACCCTCGCTGCGTGCAAGATTTACGCTAGAATTTTCACTATGCTAGATCCTCGTGCCCAGACCCTGCTTAAGACGCTGATCGAACGGTATATCGCCGAAGGTCAGCCGGTCGGTTCGCGCACGTTGTCCAAGTATTCGGGCCTCGAACTGAGCCCGGCGACGATCCGCAACGTGATGTCCGACCTCGAGGAGCTAGGACTGGTCGCCAGCCCTCATACGTCGGCCGGGCGGATTCCGACGCCACGCGGCTACCGGTTGTTCGTCGACACGATGCTGACCGTGCAGCCCGACGCCCAGGAAGCCGAGGTCAAGCTCGCGGTGCAGGACAAGCTCAAGCCGGGCGAGACGCAGAAGGTCGTCGCGGCAGCGGCCAGCGTGCTGTCCAACCTGTCGCAGTTCGCCGGCGTTGTGCTCACGCCGCGGCGCAGTCACGTGTTCAAACAAATCGAGTTCATGCGGCTGTCCGACAAGCGGATTTTGCTGATCATCGTCACCCCCGAAGGTGACGTGCAAAACCGGATCATGGCGACCCAGCGCGACTATTCGCCGTCGCAGCTGACCGAGGCCTCCAACTATATCAACACGCATTATGCGGGCCTGTCGTTCGACGATGTGCGACGCCGACTGCGCGAGGAAATCGACGCGCTGCGCGGCGACATGATGCAGCTGATGCAGGCCGCTGTCACCGCCAGCACGGAAACCGACGACGAATCCGACAACGTCCTGATCTCGGGTGAGCGGAACCTGCTCGAAGTGGTTGATCTGTCGTCCGACATGGCTCGCCTGCGCAAGCTGTTCGATGTCTTCGACCAGAAGACTAGCCTGCTACAGTTGCTCGACGTATCGAGCCATGCGCAGGGCGTGCAGATTTTCATCGGTGGAGAATCTACGCTCGTGCCGATCGAAGAAATGAGCGTTGTGACCGCCCCGTATGAAGTCGATGGCAAGATCGTTGGCACGCTCGGCGTGATCGGCCCGACCCGCATGGCGTACAACCGCGTGATTCCGATCGTGGACATCACCGCCCGGCTGCTGTCGTTCGCGTTATCTCAGCATTGACGCGAGCCTGCGGCTCCAGCCTGAGCCGATTCGTCGTGGCGCGCCACTATCCGGATGGCCAGCCGGCGCGCCACGGCGCCAAGCGCCGAGCGGCCGTTATAATCGGATAACAAGTGCACCATTGCGGTGCTCAACGGATCCTCTCATGCATTTTGATCTTGAGCTGCCCTCGCAGCCGAGCGCATCGCACCGGGTCGGCGTGCTGCTGATCAACCTCGGCACCCCCGCTGCACCGACGCCGCGCGCGGTGCGGCGCTACTTGGCCGAGTTCTTGTCCGACCCACGCGTCGTTGAGATCCCTGCGCCGCTGTGGCAGATTGTGCTGCGCGCGCTGATCTTGCCGTTGCGCGGCCGCGCGTCGGCGCGCAAGTACGCGGCGATCTGGGACGCGGAGGGCTCGCCGCTGCGCGTGCACACCGAGCGGCAGGTCGACGGCCTGAGGCAGTGGCTGGCGGCAGGCCGGTGTTCCGTGCTCGTCGACTATGCAATGCGCTATGGCACACCCAGCATCGGCAATGTGCTGAATCAACTCAAGCGCGCCGGCGCTGAGCGGGTGCTATTGGTGCCGCTGTATCCTCAGTATTCGGCCTCGACCAGCGCCAGCGCATTCGATGCAGCGTTCTCCGCGCTGGCGCGTATGCGCAACCAACTGGAGATCCGCACGATCAAGCATTATGCGGACCATCCCGCCTATATCGAGGCGCTGGCGTCTCAAGTGCTGCACTATTGGCAGCAGCACGGCCGACCCGATTTCACGGCCGGCGATCGGCTGTTGTTGAGCTTTCATGGCGTGCCTAAGCGCACGTTGGATTTGGGCGATCCCTATGCCGAGCAATGCCGGCAAACCGCGACGTTGCTGGCCCACGCGCTCGGGTTGACCGAGGTTGAATGCCGGCTCACGTTCCAGTCGCGGTTCGGACGCGCGCAATGGCTGCAACCTTATACCGCACCGACGCTGCAGGAGTTGGGCGCGGCCGGAGCCGGTCGGGTTGACGTGTTCTGCCCGGGCTTCACGTCTGATTGCCTCGAAACGCTCGAGGAAATCGGCATCGAGGGTCGTGATACGTTCTTGCGGGCGGGGGGGCGCGAGTTCCATCGGATCCCGTGTGTCAACGATGCGCAACCGTGGATCCGCGCGCTGGCCGAGATCGTCGTCACTCATCTGCAAGGGTGGCCGATTGCTACGCCGCAACAGAGCACGGCAGCGACGACATCCGCGTGAGTTCGCCAATGAATTTGAAGATCTTAACCGGTCCTCACGCGCGGCTGCGCATCGACAAGTGGCTGTGGGCGGCGCGGTTTTTCAAGACCCGTTCACTGGCGGCCGAGGCGCTTGGCAAGGGTCGGGTGCGCATCGGCGGCGAGTCGGTGAAGGCGGCCAAGGAGGTGCGCGTCGGCGACATTGTGCAAATCGACATCGAGCGCATCGTATGGGAAGTGCAGGTGCGGGGCGTATGTGATGTGCGTGGTCCGGCGGCGATCGCGCAGACGCTATACGAGGAGACGCCGGCCGGCAACGCGCGGCGGCTGGCCGAGTTGGAGCGGCGCAGGACTTTTCGGGAGCCTGCTGCGACACTTCACGGGCGGCCAACGAAGCGCGATCGGCGCATCATTGACAAATTGTCCGGTGCGGATTGAATAACGACTCGAGCGTCGCGTGGACGCCGCCGTACTCAGTCGTGGATTCGGTGACGGCCCCGGATAGGCAAATGGCGGTCGTTCCCGCGATCAATACCACGGCGACCACCCCAATGGCAAAAGTCAGTTTCATGGCACGGGCGGAAACGGGCATTTGGCTGGGCGGTGGGAGCGCCGTTGACGCAATCAGGGGACACGCGTCTTGAAGCGCCTCATAACGAAGTGTAGGTCAGCGTCGGCGGGCGCTCAATCTATTTGCGGTGCAACATACGGGAAATCGTGTAACCCATACAGGAAATCGTGTAACGATAGGTTGCCATGCCAGACGGCGCCGCGCCGTGACTTTTTGCGGCGAGCTATTGAAAAGGCCTGCGTTGACCCCATGTCGATTGCGCAACTACGGTTTCCCGCGCCCCGGCGCCTGTCGGGCCGGCCGGACGCGGGAATAGCCGAATCGAACCATTGACTGAAATTGACCACGGCCATCATGGAAGAGAAGCAAGCAAGCCAGAATCGCCCCGCATCGGATACTGAACCTGCCGGCAACGGCACGCAAACGGCGCAGGACGCACAGGTGCAACCGGCCGAGGCTCAGCGCGAGGTCGCCGCGGCGGCACAGCCGGGCGCCGACAATGGGCAATTCGGCGAGGCCGATGCCGCCGCCGAGGCCAAGGCGCTCGAGCAAGCGCATGCCAAGATCGCCGAACTGCACGAGAGTTTCCTGCGCGCCTGCGCGGAGACGGAGAACGTGCGGCGGCGCGCGCAGGACGACGTTGCCAAGGCGCACAAGTTCGCGATCGAGAGTTTCGCCGAGCACCTGCTGCCGGTCGTTGACAGCCTGGAGGCTGCACTGGCGGACAACGCCGGCGACTTGGCGAAGGTGCGTGAGGGTGTCGAACTGACGTTACGTCAATTGTCGAGCGCTTTGGAGAAGGGACGCGTTGTGCAGATCAATCCGGTCGGCGAGAAATTCGATCCACACCGGCACCAGGCGATTTCGATGGTGCCGGCCGAGCAGGAGGCCAACACGGTCGTCAGCGTGTTGCAAAAAGGCTACGTGATCGCCGACCGCGTGTTGCGCCCGGCGCTGGTCACCGTGGCCGCGCCCAAGTGAGTGCGGCCGGCGTCTCGCCTCGGCAAAGCTCGCGTGCATGCCAGGGTATTGAAATCAGCACTGTTGCACCCACGTTGTGGGCAGACGTGAATGGATGACCGCGCGCTGCGCGGGTCTGCTAGATCAAAGCCAGGAGATTAGTAAAAATGGGCAGGATTATCGGGATCGACCTCGGTACCACGAATTCGTGCGTGGCGCTGATGGAAGGCAACCAGGTGCGGGTGATCGAGAATTCGGAAGGCGCTCGCACGACGCCTTCGATTATCGCGTATATGGACGATGGCGAGATTTTGGTCGGCGCGCCGGCCAAGCGCCAGTCCGTGACGAACCCGAAGAACACGCTATTCGCTGTCAAGCGGCTGATCGGCCGTCGCTTTGAAGAGAAGGAAGTGCAGAAGGACATTGGCCTGATGCCTTACCAGATCATCAAGGCGGACAATGGCGACGCGTGGGTACAGGTGCGCGACAAGAAGCTCGCGCCGCCGCAGATTTCTGCCGAAGTGCTGCGCAAGATGAAGAAAACGGCCGAGGATTACCTCGGCGAGCCGGTGACCGAAGCGGTGATCACCGTGCCAGCGTACTTCAACGATAGCCAGCGGCAAGCCACGAAGGATGCAGGCCGCATCGCCGGCCTGGACGTGAAGCGGATCATCAACGAGCCGACCGCCGCGGCGCTCGCCTTCGGACTGGACAAAACCGAGAAGGGAGATCGCAAGATCGCGGTCTATGACCTGGGCGGTGGCACGTTTGATATCTCGATCATCGAGATCGCCGACGTGGACGGCGAAATGCAGTTCGAGGTGTTGTCGACCAACGGCGACACGTTCCTCGGTGGCGAGGACTTCGACCAGCGGATCATCGACTACATCATCGGTGAATTCAAGAAGGAGCAGGGCGTTGACCTGTCCAAGGATGTGCTCGCGCTGCAACGGCTGAAGGAAGCGGCCGAGAAGGCCAAGATCGAGTTGTCGAGCTCGGCACAAACCGAGATCAACCTACCGTACATCACGGCGGACGCATCCGGCCCGAAGCACTTGAATTTGAAGATCACCCGCGCGAAGCTGGAGGCGCTGGTCGAGGAGCTGATCGAGCGCACGATCGAGCCGTGCCGCACCGCGATCAAGGACGCGGGCGTGAAGGTGAGTGACATCGATGACGTGATCCTAGTGGGTGGCATGACACGGATGCCGAAGGTGCAGGACAAGGTCAAGGCGTTCTTCGGCAAGGAGCCGCGTCGCGACGTGAACCCGGACGAGGCGGTCGCGGTGGGTGCGGCGATCCAGGGCCAGGTGCTCTCCGGCGACCGCAAGGATGTGCTGCTGCTGGATGTGACACCGCTGTCGCTGGGCATCGAGACGCTTGGCGGCGTGATGACGAAGATGATCAACAAAAACACGACGATCCCGACCAAGCACACGCAGGTGTACTCGACGGCCGACGACAACCAGTCGGCGGTGACGATCAAGGTGTTCCAGGGTGAGCGTGAGATGGCGGCCGGCAATAAGCTGCTGGGCGAATTCAACCTGGAAGGCATCCCGCCCGCACCGCGCGGCGTGCCGCAGATCGAAGTGACGTTCGACATTGACGCGAACGGCATCCTGCACGTGCATGCGCGTGACAAGGGCACGGGCAAGGAGAACAAGATCACGATCAAGGCGAATTCGGGCCTGTCCGAGGCTGAGATCGAGAAAATGGTGAAGGATGCTGAGGCGAACGCTGAGGAGGATCATCGCCTACGCGAGCTAGCCGACGTGCGTAACCAAGGTGACGCGCTGGTGCACAGCACGAAGAAGGCGCTGTCTGACTACGGCGACAAGATCGACGCGAGCGAGAAGAGCGCGATCGAGGCTGCGCTCAAGGAACTGGAGGAAGCGCTGAAGAGCGCGTCCGACAAGGCGCAGGTCGAGGCGAAGATCGAAGCGCTGTCGAAGGTGTCGCAAAAACTCGGTGAGAAGATGTACGCCGACATGCAGGCCCAGGCGGGCGCGGCCGGGGCATCGGCCGGGGACGGCGCGTCGTCCGCTGCACCGTCCGGCAAGGCCGAGGACGACGTCGTCGACGCCGACTTTAAGGAAGTGAAGAAGGACTGAGCGAAGCGGCGGTGGCAGCCGGTGCGCGGTGCGCGATGCGTGCCGCGTCCACCGGGCCGGCCATTTGTGTGCCATCGTGTACCGTAGCACGGTGGCGAAGGCAGAGCGCCTGGCGGGCTTAGCGGCTCTCCGGGCCCATTTTGTTTGATGGCATTGACTCGATATGGCCAAACGGGACTACTACGACGTGCTGGGTGTCGCCAAGAATGCGTCCGATGACGATATCAAGAAGGCGTATCGGAAGCTGGCGATGAAGTACCACCCGGACCGCAATCCTGGCAACAAGGAGGCGGAAGAGCGTTTCAAGGAGGCGAAAGAGGCCTACGAAATGCTGTCCGATTCACAGAAGCGCGCCGCGTACGATCAGTACGGCCATGCGGGCGTCGACCCGAACATGGGCGCGGCGGGTGCGCAAGGCTTTGGCGGTTTTGCCGATGCGTTCGGCGACATCTTCGGCGATATTTTTGGGCAAGCCGCAGGCGGTGGCCGGCGGGCTGGTCCGCAGGTGTACCGCGGCGCGGACCTGCGCTACAGCATGGAGATCACGCTGGAGCAGGCCGCGCATGGCTATGAGACGCAAATCCGCGTGCCGAGTTGGGCATCGTGCCAGGTATGCCATGGCTCCGGCGCGAAGCCGGGCACCAAGCCTGAGACATGCCCGACTTGCCATGGGCAGGGGCAGGTGCGCATGTCGCAGGGTTTCTTCAGCATTCAGCAGGCATGCCCAAAGTGTCACGGCACCGGGACGTACATTCCGGAGCCGTGCGCTCATTGCCACGGCGTCGGCAAAGTCAAAGAAAACAAGACGCTGGAGGTGAAGATTCCGGCCGGCATCGATGAGGGGATGCGGATTCGTTCCGCCGGCAACGGCGAGCCGGGCATCAATGGTGGCCCGAACGGTGATCTGTATGTGGAGATCCACATCAAGCCGCACACCGTCTTCGAGCGTGACGGCGACGACCTGCATTGCCAGATGCCGATCGCGTTCACCACCGCGGCGCTGGGCGGTGAGATCGAGGTGCCGACGCTGGCTGGCAAGGCATCGTTCACCGTGCCGGAGGGCACGCAATCGGGCAAGACGTTCCGTCTGCGTGGCAAGGGCCTCAAGGGTTTGCGCTCGAGCGTGCCGGGCGACTTGTACGTGCACGTGCAGGTGGAGACGCCGGTCAAGCTGACTGATACGCAACGTGACCTGCTGCGCCAGTTCGAGAAGTCGCTGGTCGAAGGGGGCGCGCGGCATAGCCCGCAGAGCAAGGGCTGGTTCGACCGCGTGAAAAGCTTCTTCGAGTGACATGATGGCAGTTGACGCGGGAGTGGCACAGGCTGCGGGCGACCCCGACAGCGCCCGCGTGTTTGCGCTGCTCGACGACTGTGCGCCCGAGGAGGCGTCGGCTGATGCCCCTGCATGCCGCTCGCGTCTCTACACGGCGTTTTCGCATGAGCGCACTTGCACCGATCCCGATCGGCTCGATGCGGTGCTCGCCGAAGTTGACGCAGACTTGCGCACGGGGCTGCATGCGTTGTTACTTGCGGACTACGAATGGGGCGTACGGCTGCAATGCTCGGCCAGGCGCGCTGGCGGCGGTGCGCTGCGCATTCTTCTGTTCCGCGAGTTGCGCTGCCTGTCCTCGGAGCAGGTTGCGGCGTGGTTGCAGCAGCAGGACGGCGGCCGCGCGGATCCTGGGGTGGCTGGCATCGCGAACGTACGCAGCAGCGTCACGCGTGACGCATTTGACGACGCGATCACGCGCATTCATGCAGCATTGCGCGACGGCGATTCCTATCAAGTCAACTATACGTATCGGCTCGCGTTCGATATGTTCGGCTCAGCGCCTGCATTGTATCGACGTTTGCGAGCGCGCCAGCCGGTGCCGTTCGGCGCTTTGCTGGCGCTGCCCGATGGCACCCATGTGCTGTCGTTGTCGCCCGAACTGTTTGTCGAGCATCGTGGCGGGAAGATCGTCGCGCGGCCGATGAAAGGCACGGCGCCGCGTGCGAATGACGCGCAGCTCGACGCGCAGCAAGCGCGGGCATTGGCCGCCGACGATAAGAACCGGGCAGAGAACTTGATGATCGTTGACCTGCTGCGCAACGATCTGGGCAGGATCGCGCGGACCGGTTCGGTTCGCGTGCCCGCGTTGTTTGAGGTCGAGCCGTACGCGTCGGTGTGGCAAATGACATCGACCGTGCACGCGCGCGTGTGTGACGAGATCAGTTTTGCCGACGTGCTGCGGGCGCTTTTTCCGTGTGGCTCGATTACTGGCGCGCCAAAGGTTCGCACGATGGCGTTGATCGAGTCAATCGAGACGACACCACGTGGGCTGTATACCGGTGCGATTGGCTGGCTCGACACGTGTGCTGCCGCACGCACGCTTGGCGATTTTTGCCTGTCGGTGGCTATTCGCACGCTGGTGTTGGCACCGCGATCGGACACTGGTATGGGTGCCGACGTGCGGGCGGGCACGCTCGGTGTGGGTGCCGGCATCGTGCTGGACAGCGTCGCGCACGACGAATATTTCGAATGTGCGTTAAAGGCGCGTTTCTTAACCGAGGTGGACCCCGGTTTCCAGTTATTCGAGACGATGTATGCCACGCGGGAGGGCGTGCGCCACGCAGGTCTACATGTCGCCCGTATTGAGCGCAGTGCGCGCTATTTCGGCTTCCGGTTCGACGCCGAGGTATTTGCGGCACGGCTCGTGCAGGCCTGCGCGGCGCTCGCGCCGGATCGCGCATATCGGATGCGCGCGACGCTGCGCAAGGACGGGGCCATCGACGTCAGCGCGACGCCATTGCCGTCGCTTGCGGCCGGTCCGGTGCGCGTAATGCTGGCGTCCGACCACGGCATCGCTGCGCCGGACCCGGGCGATCCGTTGCTGCGTCACAAGACCACCTGCCGGGATACCTATGACCGAGCATGGCAGCTGGCGCAAAACCATCACGCGTTTGACCTGTTGTTTTTCAATCGGCTTGGCGAGCTGACCGAAGGCGGCCGCAGCACGGTATTCGTGCGAATCGACGGCCGCTGGGTCACCCCGCCGCTGGCCAGCGGTGTATTACCCGGCGTTATGCGCTCGGTGTTGCTCGCGGATCCGGTGTGGCAAGCCATCGAGCGGCCGATCACGCGCGCCGACTTCGAGCGCCGCGATGCGCTCATTGTCTGCAATGCGCTGCGCGGTGCGATGCCGGCACAGTTGCTTCGCCGTTAGCTTCGCCTTCTTCGCCTTTAGCGACGTCGATTCAGAACGTGTGTTCTGCGGTGGGGAACGTCCGTTCTTTGACTGCACGCACGTAGGCCTGGACGGCTGCCTCGATCGACGGCTGGCCGACCATGAAATCCTTGACGAACCGGGGCCGTTTGCCAGGGAACACGCCGAGCATGTCATGTAATACCAGTACCTGGCCCGAGCAGTCGACTCCGGCGCCGATGCCGATGGTCGGAATCGTCAGCGCCGCGGTGACCTGGGCGCCCAATGCGGCAGGGATCGCTTCGAGCACGAGCAGCTGCGCGCCGGCCTGCTCAATCAACTGAGCGTCCTTTTTCAACTGTTCGGCTGCCAGATCGTTTTTGCCCTGGACCTTGAAGCCGCCAAACGCGTGCACCGACTGCGGCGTGAGCCCCAGGTGCGCGCAGACCGGCACCGATCGTTCGACCAGGAAGCGGATCGTCTCGGCAAGCCACGCACCGCCCTCGAGCTTGACCATCTGCGCGCCCGCCTGCATTAGCTTGACGGCGCTTGAATACGCGTCTGCTGGCGTACCATAGCTGCCGAACGGCAAATCCGAGACGACCAGCGCGTTGCCGCGGCTGCCGCGCGCCACGCTGGCGGTGTGGTATGCGATATCCGCTACGCTGACCGGCAACGTCGTGTTCTGGCCCTGCAACACGTTGCCGAGCGAGTCGCCGATGAGGAGCACGTCCACGCCCGCGCGCTCGAGCAATGCCGCAAAGCTTGCGTCGTAGCACGTTAGCATCGCGATTGGCTCGTCGGCCTCGCGCATCTGCTGAAGGCGCGGAACAGTGACGGCGCGACGGCCAGAATTTTGCAGATAGCTCATAACAAATGATCCTTGGAGAGCGTTATCGCGCCGTGCCCTTCACCCATACCGCCTTGCGGCCGCGCATCGATCCGATGTGCTTGACCAGCAAGTCCAGGTCTGCGTCAGATCCTGCCAGATCCAGATGGTCAGTATTGACGCTGAGCAGCGGCGCGTCGTTGTAGTGATAGAAAAATTCGCTGTACGTGTCGCACAATGCGCGCAGGTACGCATCGGTGATATGCGTCTCCATCGGAATCGCGCGCTTTTGAATCCGGGCGAACAGCGTTTCCGGGCTGGCTTGAAGGTAAATCACGAGATCCGGCACTGGCCGGGCGAGCGGCACATGTGCAGCCAGCGCGCGATACAGCGCGAATTCATCGTCGGGCAGCGTCAGGCGGGCAAACAATTCGTCTTTCTGCGGCAGGAAGTCTACGACGAGCGGCGTGCCGCGCTGCCGTGCATCGGCGATCGCGCGCATTTGCGTCTCGCGCTGCAGTAGGAAGTCCAATTGCGCTGGTAACGCGTAGCGCGCGTTGTCGTGATAGAAGCGCTCGAGGAACGGGTTGTCAGCCGCGCGCTCCAGCAGCGTTTGCATTGACCAGCGTGTCGCCAGTTGCGTCGCCAGCGTGGTCTTGCCGGCGCCGATTGGCCCCTCGATCACTAGATAGCCGAACGGCGTGGGCTGCACCGGCGCATGGACGGTCAGCGGTGGTACGACGGTGGACGGGTTCATTGGCGCGGCCCCGACTTGCCGCCCACGATCGCAGCAGCGACGCGTCGGAACGGGCATTGGCAAGGGGCGACCTTTTCGATGCGCTGCGACGCGACGCCAGGCAGGTAACAGTGCGCATGGCCCAGCGCGGGAATCTCAATCGCTGCGTCCAGTTCGAGCAGCGGCACTAGCGCGAACGCCCGCTCGGTTAACCGCGGGTGCGGCACCGTCAGGTCGTGCTCGTCGAGTTGCCCGGTGCCGTACAACAGAATATCGATGTCCAGCGTCCGAGGTGCGTTCCGGTACGGGCGCTCGCGGCCGAAGTGATGCTCAATGCCGTGGCACAGGGCGAGCAGCTGCCGTGCGGCAAGCGTGGTATCGATCTTCACCACGCAATTGTAGAAGTCGTCGCCACCGGCATCGACTGGGGCGGTGCGGTACAGGCTCGATTTCGCGAGCACGGTAACGGGAGCCTGCTGCGCGAGGCAGACCACGGCGTCCTTTAGCGTCTGGCGCGCGTCGCCAAGGTTCGCGCCCAGGCCAAGATAGGCTACGGTCATGACGTCGACTCCTGCATTCGATGGCCGGCGTTCGTGCAAGCCGCTAGGCGTCGCCGTTGCCACGTGGTTCACCGTCGGTCGGCGACGAGGCCTGCTGGGCACCTTCGCCAGGATCCTTGCGGTTGCGCGAGCCGCTACGGCGCCGGCGCTTGCGCGGCGAGCGCTCCTTGTCGCCCTGCGCCAGCAGCGCCTCGCGCGTGCCCGGATCGCCGGCGATGAAATCCGTCCACCATTGACCGACCGACGCGTCCAACTCGCCTGCCTCGCAGCGTAGCAAGAGAAAATCATAACCTGCTCTAAACCGCTGGTGCTCCAGCAGCTTCAACGCGCTGCGGCCGGAACGTTTCTCCAGCCGGGGCTGCAGCCCCCAGATTTCGCGCATGTCGGCGGTGTAGCGCCTCTGGATCGCGAGCTTTTCGGTCTGCTGGTCGAGCACGTCGTCCATGGCACGATGCAGCGCCGGGATCGAATGTTCGCCGCCAGCCTCGTATTGCTGCCAGCGCAGTTGCATTTCGCGCCACAGCAGCGAGGCAAACAGGAACCCGGGTGAGACCGGTTTGCCCAAGCGCACGCGCTCGTCGGTATGGGTCAATGCAAGCGTGATGAAACGCTCCCCGCCGGGCTGCTCGAGCGCCACGTCCAGCAGCGGCAACAGCCCATGGTGCAGGCCCAGCGCGCGCAACTGCTTCAGGCAGCCGAGCGCGTGTCCGGACAGCAGCAGCTTGAGCATCTCGTCGAACAGCCGGGCCGCCGGCACGTTGTTGATCAGATCCGCCAGCTCGGCGATCGGCGCCTGCGTCGACGATTCGATTGTGAAGTCCAGCTTGGCTGCGAAACGCACGACACGCAGCATCCTGACCGGATCCTCGCGAAAGCGGGTGGTGGGCTCGCCGATCATTCGCAGCACGCGTTGGCGAATGTCGTCCATCCCGCGATGGTAGTCGAGCACGGTCTGCGTCGCCGGATCGTAGTACATCGCGTTGACGGTGAAGTCGCGCCGCGTCGCGTCCTCGTGCTGTTCGCCCCACACGTTGTCGCGCAGCACGCGCCCGCTCGCGTCCACCGCATGCGTGCGCCGGTCCAGCTCGCCGCGTCGCAGCTTGCGCGGTGGCGCAGCCGGCTCGCTGTCCGTGGGCCTGGCGCCAGCTGGCGCCGCGTCCATCAGCGCGCGGAACGTCGATACTTCGATGATCTCCTGTCCGAACTGGACGTGGACGATCTGAAAACGCCGGCCGATTAACCGGGCGCGGCGGAACAGCTTGACGACCTCATCCGGCGTGGCGTCCGTGGCGACATCAAAATCCTTCGGCGCGATATTGAGCAGCAGATCGCGCACCGCGCCGCCGACGATAAACGCGCGAAAACCGGCTTGTTGCAGCGTGTCGGTGACGCGGATGGCATGGCGCGAGATCAGCGCCGGATCGATACGATGGATGTCGGCTGGCACGATCACCGGTACTTCGGCTTCACCATCAGCAGCAGTATGGCTGCTGGCATGGCCACTGGCGGCTAAGGTGTTGCGGCGCGGCGTGCGGCGCGGTGGCTTGCGCGACGGCAGCCTAGTGTCCTGCGCGCCCCGCGCGTCAGCTGGCGTGCTGCGCTGCGCGTCGCGCGCCGTATTGCGCCGACGGCCTGTCGCAGCGCTGTCCGTGTTGGCATTCGCGCCGCCTCGATCGGCGTCGGCGCTGCGCGATGTGTTGGCCGGCGAGGTGGCATCGCCGCTACGCGAGCCGAACAACTTGCGGATGAATTTTGTAATCACGTCGATTGGAACAGTTCAAGGATGTGCCAACCACGGGCCAGCGCATACTCGCGCAGCTTCTCGTCTGGATTGGTCGCCACCGGGTCGGTGACCTTTTCGAGTAGCGGGATGTCGTTGTGCGAGTCGCTATAGAAGTAGCTGTGCGCAAAGCTCGTCCAGTCGCAGCCGAGCGAATCCAGCCACGCCTGCACCCGCACGATCTTGCCCTCGCGATAGCTCGGCACGCCCATCGAGTTGCCCGTGTACGGGCTGTCGGGATGCCCGTCCGTCGTCTCGACCTCGCACGCAATCAATGTCTCGATGCCGAATGCTTCCGCGATCGGTGCGGTGATGAACGCGTTGGTCGCCGTCACGATGCAGCACAGGTCGCCCGCCTCCTGGTGCTCTTGCACCAATGCGCGGGCGGCGGGCAGGATCCGCGGGTTGATGACCTCGTGCATGAACAGTTCATGCCAGTCGTCCAGTTGCCGCCGCGAGTATTTCGCCAGCGGGGTGAGCATCGCGCGCAGGTACGCATGGATGTCCAGCTTGCCTGCCTGGTAGTCGGCGTAGAAGCGGTCGTTTTCGCGCGAGAAGCTGTCGGCGTCGACAATGCCGAGCTTGACCATGAAGCGTCCCCACTCATGATCGCTATCGGTGGGGATCAGCGTATGGTCCAGGTCGAACAGGGCGAGATTGCGTGCGGTTTTCGTCATGGAGCGCATTTTACTTGAAGCTGTCCGCCAGCATCGCGCGCAGCAGCGGCAGCGTGACCGCGCGCTTGTGCTCGAGGGCGAAACGGTCGAGCTCGTCCAGGACGTGCATCAGGCTGGGCATGTCGCGGCGGTAGTGTGTGAGCAGCCATGTCGGCACGTCGTCGGCGAACGTCAGGCCGCGTTCGCGCGCGGCTTGCTTGAGCACGGCCGCCTTGTCCTCGTCGGCCAGCGCGCCGAGATGGAACACCAGGCCCCAGCCCAGGCGCGTGCGCACATCCTCGCGCACGGCTAGATGCAGTGGCGCGGCGTTGCCGGTGGTCACCAGCGCGCTGCCTGGACTGGCGCGCACCTCGTTGAACAGGTTGAACAGCGCGATCTGTTGTGCGTCGGCGAGTTGGTCGACATCGTCGACCGCATAGATTGCGACACGCGGATCGTAGCCGAACGCCGACAGCGGGCTGGGTGGCGCGACAAAGCGCGCGCGGCCGCTGGATGCGCCGGCCACCAGCGCCTGCAGCAGATGGCTGCGCCCGCTCCCGGCGTCTCCCCACACGTAGAATGTGCGGTCCGCGACCGGCCCGGCCGCGAGGGCGGTGTCCAGGCCGGCGAGACGGGCGACCAGTTCGGCATGGGCACCGGCGAAGAAGTTTTCGAATGTCTTTGGCGGCGGTGTACCCAGGTCGAGTGTGAGTTGACGATGGGAAGCAGACGAGGTCGGCACGGGTGGCAAGGGTCCTGGAATGCAGTTTGACGAGTTCGTGCGGGTGGCACACTCGCATCGGGTAAAATTGTAATTTTACCGACCTTCCCGCGAGCTTCTCGCGCTTTCGCCATGAATCAACCGAAATCCACTCCCGGCGCGCCGGCGCCGGGCCTGTCCTACCGTGATGCGGGCGTCGACATCGACGCGGGAGACGCGCTCATTGACCGCATCAAGCCGTTCGCAAAAAAGACGATGCGCGACGGCGTGCTGACGGGCATTGGTGGATTCGGCGCGCTGTTCGAGGTACCGAAGAAATACCGCGAGCCGGTGCTGGTCTCCGGCACCGACGGCGTGGGCACGAAGCTCAAGCTCGCGTTCCATTTGAACCGGCATGATACGGTCGGGCAGGATCTGGTGGCCATGAGCGTCAACGATATTCTTGTGCAAGGGGCCGAGCCGCTGTTCTTCCTTGACTATTTCGCCTGCGGCAAGCTCGACGTCGAGACGGCGGCGAGCGTGGTCAAGGGTATTGCCGTCGGGTGCGAGCTGGCGGGCTGTGCGCTGATCGGCGGCGAGACGGCCGAAATGCCGGGGATGTATCCGGATGGCGAATACGACCTTGCCGGGTTCGCAGTCGGGGCAGTCGAAAAAAGCAAGATCATCGACGGTAGCACGATCGGCGCCGGCGATGTGGTGCTGGGCCTGGCCTCCAGCGGTATCCACTCGAACGGCTATTCGCTGGTGCGCAAGATCATCGAGCGTGCGGCGCCGGATCTGCAAGCCGATTTCGATGGCCGCTCGCTGGCTGATGCGCTGATGGCGCCTACGCGCATCTACGTGAAGCCCGTGCTCGAGTTGATGCAGCAACTCCCGGTCAAGGGTATCGCCCATATCACGGGGGGCGGGCTCGTCGAGAACGTGCCGCGCGTGCTGCCCGAGCAGCTGTGCGCGGAACTGGACCACCGTGCATGGCCGTTGCCGCCACTGTTCGCGTGGCTGCAGCAGTACGGTGGCGTGGCCGACGCGGAGATGCATCGCGTCTTCAACTGCGGAATCGGGATGGTAGTCATTGTCGCGGCCGAGCACGCGCAGACGGCGGCCGGCATGCTGTCGGCAGCCGGCGAACAAGTGTGGACGCTCGGCACGGTGCGCGAGCGCAACGCCGGCGAGGCACAGACGATCGTGGTGTGACGCCCTGGCGTGGCGTGGCGCCGCCGCACTGATCGCGGCGTCTGCTACGTCGGTGCCCATATCCGCCGCACTGCGTCGACGGCACGCGGGCCGGCGTCGGTGCCGACACAGTCGACGACAATCCGCTCGGGCATCGAGCGCAACCATGTCAATTGCCGCTTGCAAAGCTGGCGTGTCGCGAAGATGCCCTTGTCGCGCATCGTTGCATAATCGTATTCGCCGTCCAGGTACGCCCACGCCTGTCGGTATCCGACGCAGCGCATCGACGGCAATCCGGGGTGTAGATCGCCGCGTGCACGTAATTGCTGCACTTCGTCGATCAAGCCGGCGTCCAGCATCGCGTCGAAGCGCCGTGCAATGCGCGCGTGCAGCACCGACCGGTCGGAGGGTTCCAGCGAAACGGCAGCGAAGCGGGGCGACGGCGGTAGACCGGCGTGCTTTGTCACGCGCGCGTCGACGTCGCCTGCGGCCTGGCGACCGCTACTCGGATCGGCGCCCGGGTGGGACGCCGCCCGCAGCAGCGTGGACATCGGCTGACCGGTCAGCTGCCAGACCTCCAGTGCACGCTGAATCCGCTGTGAATCGTTGGGCGCGATTCGCGCCGCCGATACCGGGTCGATCTGCGCCAATTTCGCGTGCAGGGCGGGCCAACCCTCGCGCGCTGCATCCTGGTCGAGTGCGGCCCGGATCGACGCGTCGGCGCCCGGCAACTCGTTCAAGCCCTCGACTAGTGCCTTGTAGTACAGCATGGTTCCGCCCACCAGTAATGGCAATTTGCCGCGCGCGATGATTTGTGTGCACAGGCGTAGCGCGTCGGTGCGGAACTGGGCGGCCGAATAGGCGTCGAGCGGGTCGATGATGTCGATCAGATGGTGGGGCACCGCAGCGCGCTCGGCCGCGGTCGGCTTGGCGGTCCCGATGTCCATTTGCCGGTAGACGAGCGCCGAATCGACGCTGACGATCTCAATCGGGGCATGGCGCGCCAGTTCGAGCGCGGCGGCGCTCTTACCAGACGCGGTCGGCCCGAGCAGGCATGCGATGACGGGGGCGGATGCCACGGCGCGACTATTGGCCCCGCATGAACAACCGGTCCAGTTCGCTGAGCGTGAGCTGAAACCAGGTTGGACGACCATGATTGCATTGATCGGCGCGCTCGGTGGCTTCCATTTGCCGCAACAGCGCATTCATCTCGTCAATGCTCAGGCGCCGGTTCGCGCGCACCGCATGGTGGCACGCCAGCGTGCCGAGCAGCTCATGCTGGTGCTCGGTCAGCACCTGCGAGCCGCCGTACGCGTGCAGGTCCGCAAGCACCGCGCGCGCCAGCGAGACTAGGTCGGCATCCTTGAGCAGCGCGGGCACGGCCCGGATAGCCAGCGTGGTTGGAGACAGCGAAGCGATGTCAAAGCCCAATGCATCAAGCGTCTCGCGTTCCTCGCAGGCCACGCCGATCTCGACCGCATCGGCTTGCATTGTCACCGGGATCAGCAGCGGTTGTACAGCGATGCGCCGCTGAGCGAGCGCGTGCTTGAATTGCTCGTACAGGATGCGCTCATGCGCGGCGTGCATGTCGACTAGCACCAGTCCGCGCGTGTTCTGCGCCAGCACGTAGATGCCGTGCAACTGGCCGAGCGCGAATCCCAGTGGATGCTCGTCAAGCGGCTGTGCCGGCGCCGCCGCAGGCCCGTTAGCGGGAGAGGGGGGAGGGGCCTCGTTGGTGGCAGAGGCAGAATCAGCCTCGTCGGTGGCGGACGGGCTGGGTCGTATGCTTTCGGTGTCCGTCGGCGACGATGGTTGGTCCGCTACCGAGCCGGGTGCCGGCGAAGGCGCGGAAGAGGCGTCACCGTGTACGGGCAACAAAGAGGCTGCGGCCCCATCGCGCCGGCCGAACAACGCATCGTAGACGGCCAGCGGTTGGGCGACCGGTAGCACGCCCTGGCGCATCCGCGTATGCGATATCCAGCTCGGGGATCCCGGTGTCGCGGCAGGCCCGCCACGGCGAAGCCCGGCGGACTGCCCCCCGCCCTGTGGCAACGCCACGCCGGACAACGCTGCTGATACGGCATTGGATTCGGCCTGCGAGCCCGCGCCCACACCGCTGCCTCCGGCCCCCGGGCCCGCCGTGTCCGGCACGGCAGGTGTCAGGCGCGCCGCGTGGCCGCCCGTGGTCGTGTCGGGCGAGGCGCCGGCGTGCCGAGCCAGCGCGCGCTGCACCGCATGGAAGACAAACTGATGGATCGAGCGCGAGTCACGAAAGCGTACCTCGATCTTGGACGGGTGAACGTTGACATCAACGCCTTCGGGTGGCAGGTCGAGGAACAGTACGTAGGCCGGATAGCGGTCACCGTGCAGCACGTCCTCGTAGGCGGCACGCACCGCATGCGTGAGCAGCTTGTCGCGCACGAAGCGGCCGTTGACGAAGAAATATTGCTGGTCGGCGCGGTTGCGGCTCGCGGTCGGCAGGCCGGCGAAACCATAGATCGCGATCGGGCCGGCCGCTTCCTCGAGCGGTAGATGCGACGTCGCGAACGCCTCGCCTAGGATTTTTGCGGTGCGCGCGGCGGCGCTGGCCGCGTTCCAGTGCTCAACGGCGCGGCCGTTGTGCAGCACCGAGAATACGACATCCGGGCGCGATAGCGCGGCGCGCCGGATCACCTCCAGGCAGTGCCCAAGTTCGGTCTGCTCGCTCTTGAGGAACTTGCGGCGCGCAGGGGTGCTGAAATACAGATCGCGCACCTCAATTGTCGTGCCTACGCCGCCGGCGGCCGGCGACAGCGCGCCGGTCTGCGCATCGATGCGGGTGGCGTGCGGCGCGTCGGCGGTGCGGCTCGTGATGCTGGTCTGTGCGACCGATGCAATCGACGCGAGCGCCTCGCCACGGAAGCCCAATGTGCAGACGCTCTCAAGCTCCGCCAGCGAGCGGACCTTGCTGGTGGCGTGGCGCATCAACGCCAGCGGTAATTCGTTGGCTGCGATGCCGCAGCCGTCGTCTGCGATCATGATGCGTTTGACGCCGCCTTCGTCCAGCGTGATGCGCAGCGCTGTCGCGCCGGCGTCCAGCGCATTCTCGATCAACTCTTTGACGACCGATGCCGGCCGCTCGACGACCTCGCCCGCCGCAATTTGGCTGATCAATTGATCCGGCAATGGCTGGATGGCGCGCGTCGGCCTGCCATGCCGCTGCACGGTAGGTCCATCGGTGGGAGCCGGATCAGCGACGGAGGGCGGATCGGCAGCGGGGGCCGGATCGGCAGCGGGGGCCGAATCGGTGGCAGGGGCCGAATCGGTGGCAGGGGCCGAATCGGTGGCAGGGGCCGAATCGGCGACAGGGGAGGATGGCGTCGCCGGTGGCGATTCGCCGTCAACGGATGGGCGTGCCGCGTCGGACATGCCCGGCTCAATAGACTGTGACATTCATCTATTATAGCGAGACACCGCTGCCCGGTCGTGACGGGGTTGGTTGCGCTGGCGACCGGACGGTTTCATCGGAGCAGACCGAGTATTCCGGTATCATCCACGCCAATTTTCGTGGTTTCAAGGACGCCTTTTGGATACCTTCCTGCAATTTCTCAGCCTTGTCCTGCATATTGACAAATTTTTGGGCGACTTCATCCAACAGTACGGCGCTTGGGTGTACGTCGTGCTGTTCCTGATCGTGTTCTGCGAAACCGGTTTGGTCGTGTTGCCGTTTCTGCCGGGCGATTCGCTGCTGTTCATCGGCGGTGCGTTCAGCGCTTCCGGATCAATGGACCTGCTACTGTTGAACGTGCTGTTGCTGGTGGCCGCGGTTGGCGGAAACACGGTCAACTATCTGATCGGCGGCTATATCGGGCCAAAAGTCTTCGATGCGCACTGGAAGTTCGGCGAGCGCTTCTTGGATCGCGCCGCGCTGCTGAAGACGCATCAATTCTATGAACGCCACGGCGGCAAGACGATCGTGCTCGCGCGCTTTGTACCGGTGGTGCGCACGTTTGCACCGTTCGTGGCCGGCGTATCCGGCATGAGCCCGGCGCGTTTCCAGCTATACAACATGCTAGGCGCGCTGCTGTGGGTCGTGTTGCTCACGGTATGCGGCTACTTGTTCGGCAATATTCCGTTCATCCGTGATCATCTAAATACGATCGTACTGGTCGGCGTGGCCACGGCGGTCGTGCCGGTGGCGCTGGGCGCGGGCTGGAAGATGTTGCGCCGGCGCCGAGCCGACTAGCCGTAGGCGCGCTGACGCATTACGCCATCCGGTTCTTCGAGAGCGGCGGATTCGCGGCGAAGTAGCGCTTGATGCCTTTCAGGATCGCAGTAGCCATCTGATCGCGGTACGCTTCGGAGTTCAGCCGCTGCTCCTCGTCCGGATTGCTGAGGAACGCGGTTTCCACGAGGATCGATGGAATGTCCGGCGCTTTGAGTACCGCAAAGCCCGCTTGCTCGACGCTGGCCTTGTGCAGTTTGTTGATGCCACCGATCTCCTTGAGTACGTAATTGCCGTACTTCAGCGAGTCGCGGATCTGCGCGGTCGTTGACATATCAAACAGCGCCCGCGTCAATGTCACATCCCGACTCTTGAAATCCACGCCGCCTATCTGATCGGAAGCGTTCTCCTTTTGCGCTATCCAGCGCGCCGCGGCACTGGTTGCGCCGCGCTCGGATAGCGCGAACACCGACGAGCCGCGCGCCTGCGGCGAAGTGAACGCGTCCGCGTGAATCGACACAAACAGGTCGGCGCCGACACGCCGCGCCTTTTGTACACGCACCGCGAGCGGCACAAAAAAGTCCGCGTCACGTGTCATCATCGCCCGCATGTTCGGCTGCGCGTCAATTTTCGCGCGCAGTCGCTTGCCGATGTCCAGCGCGACGTGCTTCTCATAGGTGCCGGCACCGCCAATCGCGCCTGGGTCTTCGCCGCCGTGTCCGGGGTCGATGGCTACGGTCAGCAGGCGGACCGTGCCGGTCTTGCCCGGCGGCACTTTGAAGCCGTAGCCGTCGTTGTCGCGGCGCGCCGCCAACGCGCCCCTATCGGCATTGTGGTTGGGCTGCGGCGGTGCCGACGGCGGTCGGGCAGGCTTGGCCGATGGGGCGCTCTGTGGCGGCACCGCATCGGCCTGCGCAAAGCGCTGGAAGAACGCATCGCTGTTGTCGCTCGCATGGCCGCGTCCGCTGGTCGGCGGTGCGATGCCGGCCAGCGCGTCGCGCCCCGGGGCGCCGTCGGACGGCGACGGCATCGCGAGCGCCGGGCCCGACAGCGTCGCGCCCGGGACCGAGCGTTGCTCGAGCGCTTCCTCCTTGCGTTGCGTCTGCGCGAGCAACTCCATCAGCGGATCGGGCGGCACTGCCGGATACAGGTCGAACACGAGCCGGTACTTGTACGAGCCGACCGGGGTGAGTGCGAACACCTGCGGCTTGACTGACCCCTTCAGGTCGAACACCATTCGGACCACGTGCGGCTGGAACTGGCCCACGCGTACCGATTGGATCTGCGGGTCGTTGGGCGTGATCTTTGCGACCAGGTCCTTGAGCGTTTGGTCCAGCTCCAGTCCATCGAGATCGACGACGAGCCGATCCGGTTCCTGTAGCAGTTTTTGCGAGTTCTGCAGCGGTTGGTCCGACTCGATCGTCACGCGCGTATAGTCACGCGCTGGCCACACGCGCACGCCCAGCACCGCGGCCGCGTGCGCGATGCGCGGCGCGGCCAGGCCCAGCAACAGCGTCGAGGCGCCCGCGCGCAGGATCTGCCGGCGTCGCCAGCAATGCGATGCGGTGGCCGCGGATTCAATCGAACGGAACGGTTTGATCAGCATCGGGCAACGCACTCTTTTCCGGTTTCGCTATAGGCACGCACAGTCAGCTTGCGGCCTTCGCCTTGGACTTCGAGGTCGATCTGCAGGTCGGGTATGCCAAGCACGTCGCCGGCGCGCTGCGGCCACTCGACCAGGCACAGCGCCCCAGTGCCGAAGTACTCGCGAAAACCGGCATCCTCCCATTCCGCCGGATCCGCAAAGCGGTACAAGTCGAAGTGATAGATCGACAGCGGCGCGCCGTCGACATTCTCGATCGTGTAGGGCTCGACAAGCGTATAGGTTGGGCTGCGCACGCGTTGCGTGTGCCCGAGCGCGCGCAGCATCGCGCGCACTAGCGTTGTTTTGCCGGCGCCGAGGTCGCCAACCAAGTGCACTTGCATGCCATGCGCGGGCGCGGCACGCATCGCCGCCGTGATCGCCGCGGCCAACGTTGCGCCAAACGCGTTAGCCGCGTGCTCGTCCGGCAGCACGAACACGCGTTCTGTCAACGGACGAGGCGAGGCTTGTGCATCTGGCATTGCGTACAATAGAAATGATGAAACAATCGCCGGATACTGAAATTCGCCGCACGACGCTCACCGACGCCGAACTTGTGTCGCTGGCGCGGCGTGTGCGCGAATGGGCGCGCGAACTGGGCTTCAGCGCAATCGGTATTTGTGATACCGATTTGTCCCATGCTGAAGCGGCGCTCGCCGCATGGATCGACGCAGGTTATCACGGCGAGATGGATTATATGGCCAAACACGGCATGAAGCGTGCGCGGCCGGCCGAACTTGTGCCCGGGACGCAACGGGTCATCAGCGCACGGATGCTGTATCTGCCCGCCGGGACGCCGGCGTCATGGCGCGCGCGCGAGCATGCGCGGCTGGCCGATCCGAGCGCTGCGGTGGTCTCGATTTATGCGCGCGGTCGCGATTACCATAAAGTGATGCGCCAGCGCCTGCAGCGATTAGCCGAGCGGATCGAAACCGCCATCGGCCCGCTTGGCTACCGGGTGTTCACCGACTCGGCGCCGGTGTTGGAGGTCGAACTTGCGCAAAAGGCCGGACTCGGATGGCGCGGCAAGCACACGTTGCTGCTCGATCGCGACGCCGGTTCGTTATTTTTTCTCGGCGAGATCTTCGTTGACGTGCCGTTGCCCACCGATGCGCAAAGCCAGCCGTCGCGCGCGCCGCAACACGCGGGCGCGCATTGCGGCGCTTGCACGCGCTGTATCGACGCGTGCCCGACGGGTGCCATCGTGGCGCCGTATAGGCTCGATGCGCGCAAGTGCATCTCGTACCTGACGATCGAGTTGCGCGGCAGCATTCCGGTCGAGCTGCGCGAGGCGATTGGCAACCGCGTGTATGGATGCGATGATTGCCAGCTTGTGTGTCCATGGAACAAGTTTGCGCAGCCGAGCGGGTGCGCGGACTTCGATGTACGCAATGGGCTGGATGGCGCGCAACTGATCGAATTGTTCGGCTGGAGCGAGCAGGATTTCGACACGCGCCTGGCGGGCAGCGCGATCCGCCGGATCGGCTACGAACGCTGGCTGCGCAATCTCGCGGTCGGACTCGGCAATGCGCTGCGCGCCGGTGGCGGCGCGGCAGGGCGTGATGCTGTGCTGGCAGCGTTGCGCAAGCGTGAAGACGACCCGTCTGCGCTGGTGCGCGAGCATGTGCGCTGGGCGCTGGGCTACGGGTAGCCATTGCCCATCTGCTGGCCGTCGCGGATGCCGCGTCGTGATGCCGTAGACACGATTCGGACGTAAAATCGACCGTCCGTGCCGCGTACCGCCGCGCGCGTCCCCAGGAGAATTGGCATGTTCAATGCCGTGATCGATGCACCATTCGGACGGGTCGGTATCCGCAGCGACGACCGGTTCGTTCATGAAATTGTTTACCTGCCCGGCACGACTCCGCTGTGCATACCGGACAATGCGCTGGCCCGGCGGGCGGCAGCGCAGATCGTCGCCTATTTCGAACGGGCCGACACGGTGTTCGACTTGCCGCTGTCGCTCGCCGGCACCACGTTCCAGCGCCGGGTATGGGACGGTATCTGTCGCATTGCACCCGGCACCGTTTGGACCTATGGGCAACTGGCGGCGTCGATCGGCGCGGTGCCGCGTGCCGTCGGACAGGCATGCGGGTCCAACCTCGCGCCACTGGTCGTTCCATGTCATCGCGTCGTGGCAGCAAACGACCTCGGTGGCTTTGCGCATCATGCGGGCAAGGGGTTTTTTCGTGACGTCAAGTGTTGGCTGCTGCGCCATGAAGGCATCCGGGTGCCTCAGCAGGGTGAGTTGTACGCATGAGCGACGTGCAAGTCGAACAGTTGAGCGCGTATCGCAACACGAGCGCGCAGGCGATCGACGCATTCTGCGACGCGCTATGGCTCGAGCATGGATTGTCCCGCAATACGCTGGATGCGTATCGGCGCGACTTATCGCTGTATTGCGACTGGCTCGCGGCGACGCACGAGCGCACACTCGATGCGACGCGCGAGTCGGACCTGAATGGCTACCTGGCGGTGCGCAGCGATGGCAAGGCCAGTTCCGCGAACCGGCGCTTGTCGGTGTTTCGGCGCTACTTCGCATGGGCGTTACGTGAGCATCGCGTCGCCGCTGATCCGACGCTGCGCATCCGTTCGGCTCGGCAGCCGCCCCGTTTTCCGTCCACCCTCAATGAAGCGCAGGTCGAGGCGTTGCTAGGTGCGCCGGATCTGGACACGCCACTTGGATTGCGCGACCGTGCGATGCTTGAGTTGATGTACGCGAGCGGGTTGCGTGTCTCAGAGTTAGTTATGCTCAAGACGGTCGAGGTGGGGTTGAACGAGGGTGTGGTGCGCGTGATGGGCAAGGGTGCAAAAGAGCGCTTGGTGCCGTTTGGCGACGAGGCGCGAGGCTGGCTGGAGCGCTACCTGCGCGAGGCGCGCGCGGTGCTCCTTGGGGGGCGCGGCGCCGACGCGCTGTTCGTGACAGCGCGCGGCGGCGCGATGACGCGTCAGCAATTTTGGAACCTCATCAAGCGATATGCGTTGCGCGCTGACATTCACGTGCCGCTGTCGCCGCATACGTTGCGGCATGCGTTTGCGACGCATCTGCTCAATCATGGCGCGGACCTGCGCGTGGTGCAGATGCTGCTTGGCCACAGCGATATTTCGACGACCCAGATTTACACTCATGTTGCACGTGAGCGCCTCAAGGCGCTGCATGCGATACATCATCCGCGCGGGTGAGTGTGTGGGACTGATTGGCTTGGTGGGCGGTAAGCTTTGCGCTGCTCGTGTATGCGAGCGCGTGGTTCAAATGCCGTGCGCCGGCTGCGTTTCTGTGTGCGCTGCTAAACAGTCAACTTTTAAGCCCGACCAGTGCTCGCACGCCTAGCATAATCCATGACTGTCTTTTTCCGTTTTCTTAATCGCCAATCGCAATAATTTGGTTTAATTGTTCGCATGCGGCTGCGAACACATCATCCGGCACGCGCTTCCACGGATGTGCCTTTGCTCCCCGTGTTCGCCAGTCAAATGACTTGGGCTGGTGTCCAAGCACGTAGCTCGTGACGTTTTTCGGCCCCTGAAACTTGATAGCAAACGGATTGGTGTCATTGAAGTCGGCAGTTGTCATCGGAAGCCCGATGACAATGCCGGTTCGCTCGTTGAACGGTTTCGGTGACAAGACCAGCATCGGATGCAAATTCTTCATTTCACGACCGACCTGCGGATTGCAGTCAATCCAGATAATGTCACGTCGGTCAGGCACCCACAAAGCACCTGTCATTAAAACACCTCCGCACCAACGCGGCTTGTTGCCATCGCTTCACCGCCGTGCTTTATTGGATCAAACCGCGCCAGTTTTTCCGCGAGCGTAAGCTTACGCGGACCCACCGGCTTCACTGTTACACCAACTTCATCCGTCGTCACCTCCACCTTCTGGCCAACTTGGAAATGCGCTGAGCGTGCAACCGCAGCGGGAATGCGCACAGCTAGGCTGTTCCCCCACTGTTGGATCGTGAGCGTCGCGGTTTTTGCCATGATGTCACTCCTTCTATCATTGTATAAACAAGTATATACGAATATACTGGGGGTTTCAACGCGTTTATACGTTATGCGTCTCGTGCGACACGAAAGTCGGGCAGTTCGTTGTTTCACCGCCGATGTTAGACGGCGATGGGAGTGCGGAAAAAGCGAAGGCTGCCCTGTAGTGGGCAGATAAGGGTTGCATCGCAAGTCGAGGAGAGGAGGTTAGCAGCGGCTGGCTGATCTGTCGCATTTACTGGACTCGTTAGTGACAATGAGTCGCAATTTTGTTAAGGCAGCGCTGGTTCGGTGCACACTGGCAACATCAATCGGCTCGCATACCGATCATGCTTGAGACCGTCACACTCATTACGTAGTCCGCCCTAAACAATTCGTTTTGGCCTCCGATGAACTCAGGCCGCTGACGGTGCGGTGGTTTTGAAGCTGAGCAAAGCGACGAGCATCAGGGCGCAAAAAAAGCCACAGCTTGCGCAGGATCATCCGCAGGTTGTAGCCGGCGCCGCACAGCACCGCATGAATCGCATCGCCCAGCGTACCCTTGAACCAGTTGCGATCGAGCTTGCCGTCTGACTTTATGTGTACGATGGACGGCTCGATCGCGCTGCGATGTCGGATCATTGCGCGTAAATCTCGCGTGATACCGCGTCGCAAGCCCGGATGATGAACCTTTACGCCGTCGATCACTACGCCCTTGTAGCCGTGATCGACAACAGCGATCTGCGGTTGCACATCGCTCAGGATCGCCGCTTGTTCCAACGATTCAACCAACGTGTGCCCGTTAATTTGATGAAGAAGCGACGTTGGCTGCGGCCACCCGGAGAGAGGCTTGAAATGCGCCATCCGGATGTTCGGTAGTCAGCATGATAAATACAAAGCCGGTCGAAGCGCCGATTGCAGACAATTCATACACAAGTACACGTGTGTTTCCAGTTGGCTCCTCCAAGGTTTTATCTTCTAACACGTCAAAATTCATCCCGGGTCGTTTGCTGCCTTCGACTATTTTTCTGAACATGGACTCAACTTCGTCCGCCTTAGCTGCTTGCGCATAGACAGCGCATGCTTGCGTCTGTCCGCGTATAGCGAGCGCGAAATTTCCGTAGCGAGTTGGCACGGCCCAGGCCTTTCCTTTCTTTCCCTCTCCGACGAAAACATACAACGGGATAGGATCGGTGATTTCACGCAAATTCATCTTTTCTGCCCACTTTCGCACATCCTCTGGTTTTCCCATGTTGGGTATGCATGCGTCTATAAACAGCCTAACAACAGTATGTGCAGCTAGATCCGCTGCAAATGCGGTATGAGAGGTTAAGGACAGCGCTAAAGCTAAAAACAACACGACACGACTCGTTCGGATGCGCATAGGACTTCCTCGAAAAGGCGGGAAAATGGATAGAGAGCAATGACGTGTGCCTGCTCACAGCTGCACGCTCAGTTGAAAGCCGACTGTGACGCGGGCCGTCGATAACGCCGTTGGACGATACAGGGGCGTGCCAGCGAACAACTCGTACGTGTAAGTGGCCAAGCGCGTAGGCACCGTGCCACGCAGCCCAAGGGCCGTGCCAACGAGCCGCGTGCCGTCTTGGCCTCGTGTCAGTGGACCGAAGACTTGGCCATAATCGAGCGCCGCATAAGCGTGCTGCCCGGTGTGCGCGATGGGCGCTTGCAGTTCATTGCGCCAGTAAAAGCCGCGCTCGCCGGCGAGCATTGTCTCGCCATCGAAACCACGCACCGTGTAGCGGCTGCCGATGGTCAAGCTATCCAGATAAAACAGCCGGTCGTTGGTGAACTGCCCGTGTGCGGCACTGACGTAGCGCAACGGCTGGCTCGCGAGCGTGAACGGCACGGACAGATTCGCATCGAGCGATGCCATGCGCAGTCGATACGTCGGATAGCCGCGTGGCAACGCCGGCGTTGCGCCGAGCCAACCCAGGCCATGCCGGTACGCGAGCAGGCCGTCAAACTGTGCACCGCCGACATAATGCCGATGGGTCAAACCCAACTCGATAAACGTATTATTACGTCGTTGTGGTTTGATTTCGGTGTCTTCGATAAAGCTCGCGCCAAAGCGCTTAATGCCGCGCAGCTGCACACCGAACACACCGGCCTGGCTGCGCGCCAGTGTGCGATGCACGCGCGCGTCGACGAACTGGCTGTTGCCGCTTGCGACAAAGGTGTGGTTCACGCCGACAATCTGTTGGTAGTAGGTGTTGGTACTGGCGGACAGCGATGCGGTCCAGTATCCATACGGGATCGAATAGGCAGCGTTCCAGCCGTGCGAGCCGAGCCGCTTGTCGCTGAAACTGAGATCATGGTTGGCGCCCACGTTCAGTATGTCGTTCAAGCCCAGTGGGTTATCGACGCCGACGCTCACGTGGCCTTGCAGCTTGCCGGTCGCCCGTGCCCCCGAGTTGTCCACTGCTGCGACGATCGTCCACGGCTTGGCGCGCCTTAGCTGGATCACCACGTCACTTTGGCCTGGCGTCTGGGCGGGTTCAATCCGCATGTCGACGTCCTGACTCGGCACGCGCTTGAGCTGCTCCAGGCCTTGTTCAAGATCGCGCAGATTCAGCGCGTCGCCGGCTCTAGCTGGAAACGCGGACTTCCATGTGCCGCGTATCGTCGGCTCCGAGAAACGCACGGTATGAATCACGCCTGGCACTAGCGTGACGGTCAACTCGCCGTGCGACAGATCCTGCTCGGCCAGCATAACCCGTGTTGTGATATAGCCGCGGCTTAAAATCTCCTGTGTTAGCCCACTGACAAGCCGGTCCAAACCCTGCTTGCCGACGCATTGACCCGCGTAGTGTGCCAGCCATTGACGTGCAAATGCGAAGCGGTCCTGGGGCAGCGCCGAGGCGCCTTGCGCGCGCACGGATGCCGGTAGAAGCTCGGGCACCTTAAGCGCGAGGCGGTCAAGGCGAAAGCACGGCTGCTCGATGGGCAACACCGGGTAGGCCGCGGCGGGCGGCGCGCTGGAGCGTACAGCAGGCGTGTTGATGGCCTGTTCGCGCTCTTGTGCCTGGCGCTGTTGCTCAAGCCGCTGTTCCGGATAGGTGGTTTGCCGCGTCGGTTCAGGCGGGTTTTGCGCCAGCGCCCCGGGGCTGGTGCCTATGCCGCCGAGCAGCAGGGCCGCACATCCCACAAGCGGGCCAGCGTAGCGAGGGGGTAGCCGTGCTGTCGAGGTTGGCAAAGCAGGCGCTCCTTGGCAAATAGGGCTGGCGCGGCCAGCGGGGACCTGATATTGGCATGGCGGGGCGGCCCACTGGGGTGGGCGGGTCCGTCCCGCGCAGTATTTTTTCCGATTGAATGGGGGCGGTGTCCGGGGCACGGCACAGGCGGTTGGCCAATGGCGAATCTTTATACTAAGGTAGTTCAATTGCCCAACGAGGCGAATCTCTATGGCAACGCGTTGGATTCTAGTGGGTGTTGAGCCGGTGTGGCGTGTGGGCCGCGCCCGCTTCGTGGCGCTCTGGCTAAGCGCGTGGCCAGCGTGTGGACTTGCGCAAATCGTGCCGGCTCCTGGGGGCGAGACGCGAGTCATCCAAACGCAAAATGGTTTGCCGCAGGTCGATATTGCCCGGCCGTCCGGGGCAGGCGTGTCGGTCAATCACTACCATCAGTTCGACGTCCAAGCGCCCGGCGCGATCCTAAACAATGCTTCGGCGATTGTTAAAACGGATCGAGCAGGCTATATCAACGGCAATCCGCACTTCGGCCCGAATCAGTCGGCGCGCCTCATCGTCAACGAGGTTCATAGTCTAGAAGCAAGCCAGCTGCGTGGCCCTGTGGAGGTGGCCGGTCCGCGCGCTGAGGTGGTGGTCGCTAATCCGTCGGGCATTATCGTGAACGGCGGGGGCTTTATCAACACGAGCCGGGCGACGCTGACGACCGGACAACCGTACTATGGCGCAGACGGCTCGCTAGCCGGCTTCAATGTGTCGCGTGGGCTGGTGACTGTGCATGGTGCAAAGTTTAATGCGTTGAACATCGATCAAGTGGACCTGATCGCACGCGCGGTGCAGGTGAACACCGAAATTCGCGCCAAAAACTTGAACGTGGTGAGCGGTGCGAACCAAGTGCCTTACGCTACGCTAGCGGCCACGACCATTCAAGGCGACGGGCCGGCGCCAAGCGTATCGATTGACGTTGGCCAACTTGGCGGTATGTACGCCGATCGGATCGTGATGGTCGGCACCGAACACGGTGTGGGAGTGCACAGCGCGGGTACGATTAGCGCGCAGGCCGGTGATTTGACGTTGACGAGCGAAGGCCGCCTGGTGTTGACGGGCAAGACGCAGGCGAGCGGCAATATCGGGCTGTCGGCCGCTGGCGGGATCGACAATCGCGGTACGATCGATAGCCGACAGTACCTGTCTGTGAATACGGGCGCTGACCTCGTCCACAGCGGAATGCTGACGGCCCAGAAGGATGTCACGGTGAACGCCGGCAGCGTCCATTCGACTGGTACGCTCGGCGCGGGCGTGAATGGCGACGGCTCAATGGGCCAATCCGGCGACCTGCAAGTGACGGCGACGGGGCTGTTGAGCGTGACCGGCAAGCACGGCGCAGGCAGCAACGTGCCCCTAACGGGCAGTGACGTGCCTCTGACGGGTAGCGACGTGTCCCTGGCCGGCAACAACGTGTCCCTGACGGGCAGCAACGTGAATCTTGCCGGTAGCCTTACCATCGCAAATGGCGGCCTGACGTTGAACGCCAACGCGGGCGACTTAAATCTATCGGCCGCGACAGCGAGCGCGCAAGGCGGGATCAAGGCGACCGCATCGGGCGCATTAATTAACGATCACGGCAAGCTGTCGAGTGACGCGGACATGACGCTGATGGGCGGCAGCGTGTCGAACCAAAGCGGCAAAGTCTCGGCGCAAGGTCCGCTATTAGTAAAGACAGGCGGACAAGTTGCCAATCAGAGCGGCGAGCTGCTGTCGCAAAGTACGGTCGAGGTGCACGGCGGTGCAATCTTGAACCAGCAAGGCATCATCGAGAGCGCCAGCCACATGACTATCGACGGCGCATCGCTGGACAATTCTGGCGGTCGGGTGACGTCGCTCAACCGCGACAGCCTATCCGTCACGACGAGCGGCCAGTTGACGAACACAGCGGGCACGGCGGCGAACGGCGCGCAAGGCGGTGTGATTAGTGGCAACGGCGACGTGACGGTGCAAGGAGGAATTGTCGCCAATCACGGCACGATGTCGACCACGGCGAATCTGCGCGTGATCGGACAGCAGTTTGTTGACAATGGCAACGGACTGCTGAAGGCCGCTCAGAACGTCACGGTCGATGCGGGTTCGCGTCTTTATAATGCCGGCGGCACGATCGTAGGACAGGCGGCCACATTGAACGGAACGACGCTGGACAATCGTTTCGGGACCGTACAGGCAGATCGGTTGTCGTTGAACGGGACCGACTTGCTCAATCGCGGCGGCTCCATAACGCAGACCGGAAGCGATCCGATCGCCGTCAACGTTAGCGGAACGCTCGACAACTCGAACGACGGCACGCTCAAGACCAACAGCACGGATCTGAAACTTGCCCCCGCGGCGTTGATTAATGACGGCGGTACGCTTTATCACGCAGGCAACGGCACGCTTACGCTCGGCAATGGCACAGGCTCGATTTCGAACGTCAGTGGTAAGATCGACAGCAACGGCCAGATCGTCGTCCAAACGAACACCTTCAACAATACGTCGGGGTCCCTGGTCGGCCAAACCGGACTCACCGCGACGCTCGGCGGCACGTTGACGAACGACAACGGCACATTGAAGACAAGCGCGGGGGCGGCGATCCTTCATAGCACCACGCTGTCGAATCACAGTGGTTCGATCGGCGCACCCCATTTAAGCCTGACGGTCGATTCAACGCTGGATAACGACGAAGGGACGATCGAAGCTAACCAGCTTGCATTGAAGGCGGCGGACCTTACGAACCGCGGCGGCAAAATCACGCAATGGCAAGCGTTGCCGATGACCGTTGAGGTAAGTGGCAAGATCGACAACTCGAACGACGGCACGCTCAAGACCAACAGCCATGAGCTAACGCTCGCTCCCGCTGAGCTGATCAATTCAGGGGGCACGATTACGCATGTCGGCACAGGGACGCTGACGGTGGCGCCAAGTCACAGCGCAGGCCGGCTGAACAACACATCGGGCCGGATCGAAAGCACGGGCCAGGTGCTTATTGAAGCCGGCGACCTAAGCAACGTACAAGGGGTCGTGTCGGCCCAGCGCGGCATCATTGCTACGATCAAGGGCGATGTCAATAATACGCAAGGATTGCTGCGCTCGGACATGTCCCTGTCATTGACGAATGAAGGCGCGCTCGTGAACCAGGCCGGCCATATTCAGGCGGGCCAACCGACGTCCGGCGATACGAGTACGCTCGAGATTCAATCCGCGTCGATCGACAATACTGACGGTTCGATCAACGATCTCGGCACGGGCAACATGACTGTGCAAGGTACAAACCAAATCGTCAACAGTCATGCGGGCGGTGTTGCCAGCATGGGCAAGATTACGGGCAACGGCGATGTGACGGTAAGTGCGGCGTCGATTGTCAACGCGCAAGGTGGCCAACTGAGCGGCGCGACGCTCCACGTTCAAGGGGCCACGCTGGACAATCGTGGCGGCAAAATCGGCAATCTCGCCAACTCTAACGGCGACGTGGACGTGACAATGACTGGCGCAGTGACGAACACGGATGGCTTGATTAGCTCGACGCGCAACCTGACGGTAGCGGCGGCCACGCTGCAAGGCGGCGGCACATACGGCGCGGCCAACGATGCAACGTTGCATCTGCAAGGCGATTACACGATAGCTTCCGACACGCAGTTCAAGGTCGGTCACGGCTTGACCTTCACGTTGCCGGGCACGTTCACGAACCACGCGAACCTGCAATGGGTCCCTAATCTGAGCGTCAATGCAGGCAATATCGTCAACTCTGGTTCGATCTCGGCGGTTAATTGGCTCCGTACGCATTCGGGCAATCTGACCAATACCGGAACGCTGGTTGGAGGCAGTGCGACGATTCAGGCGCACGGTACGGTGTCCAATCTGGGGCCGACGGCGCTGATGGGCGCCTCGGATAGCCAAGGCCTGCTGGAAATTCTCGCGCGCGACATCGAGAACCGCGACGACACGACGGCCATTGACACGATGGCACAAACGGGAATCGTCGGCATGGGCAAGATCGTGTTGGCCGGGGGCAAGGATGCCAATGGTCACTACACGAGAGCTGCACTGATCAACAACCAGTCCGCGCGGATCGAGTCCGGTGGCCCAATGCAGTTGCATGCCGACAGGGTCTTGAACACGCGCCGCGTGATGAGGACCTCGGGCTTCACCGAAAACGTTGACCCGGCCTTGCTAGCGCGACACAACATCAGCATGCAAGGCTGCACTGCGATTTATATGGAGGCCTGCTACGGTCACAATGTCCCTTGGCCCCCCATGCCCAGGCCGGACATGACGCACATGATTGGCGGCGCATTCATCGAGCCGCCGCAAGGCGGTCAGTGGAACAGCGGATATCAGTACACGACCTACGAGGGCAAGGCGGTCGCAAACACTGTGACGGACATCAGCCCAGCCGGACAAATCATTTCGGGTGGAGCCCTCGACGCGTCGGCAGTCGGCCTGCTGCAAAACTATTGGAGCAATGTGGCGGCAGCCGGCGATATCCAGCAACCCACTCACCTGGACATGGATGGTTGGGCCGCCACCGGCCAGCAGGCGCCGATGGTCAGAGTGAGGTACTCGGGGCAGTATCATTACAACAACTACGACAACAGTGAACACAACTGGCAGTTGCCGTTTGGCGATGCGCCGTTCGTCACTGGCCGTCCGGGAGGCTATACGCAAGCGGCACCTGCCGACATCAAAGATTACAGGCTGCCGGGTTACGACGCGACCTGGGGGGCCAACGGCACGATTTCCGGCACGGGCGTGAGCATCAACAACCCGACGAGCAACCCATCGATTCCGTCGCTCGGCCTGCCCCCCGGCCAGTCGGTGTCAGGGCCGGAGATCAGCTCGCTCAACGGCAATGTGAGCGGGACGGAATTGCCGGGGATGCCAGTACGGGGCAGCGTATCGACGATCGTCGATCCAATCATCGCGAGTGCCACGGCGCTAAACGTGCTGAACAACTTGACGATTCCGCAAGGCGGGTTGTTCAGACCGAATCCCGCACCAAACCCAAGCTATGTGATCGAGACGAACCCCGCGTTCACGAACCACAAGCATTTCATTTCGAGCGATTACTTCTTCAAGCAGATCGGCGTCGATCTGACGCCCCTCGCGAAACGTCTCGGCGATGGGTTCTACGAACAGCAACTGGTGCGCAATCAGGTTACGGCGCTCACGGGCAAGGCGGTGCTCGGTCCGCACACGAATGTGCAGTCAATGTACCAATCCCTGATGGCCGCCGGTGCCGAGTTGTCCAAGTCGCTTGATTTGCCGATTGGCGTGAGCTTGTCAGCCGAACAGGTGTCGAAGCTGACGGGCAACGTGGTGATGATGGAGACGCGCGTGGTCGACGGTCAGTCGGTTTTAGTGCCGGTCGTGTATCTGGCGAAGGCTAGCCAGCAAAACATGGACGGCCCGCTGATTACCGCGACAAATATCGATCTGCAAAATGTGCAGTCGTTCACGAACAGCGGCACCGTCAAGGCAGAGCATACGCTCGCCATTCAGGGCAAGCAAATCGACAACGCGTTTGGCGTGCTGCAAAGCGGCGACTTGATGTCGCTCACGACCGAGGGCAAGATCGACCTGACGTCGGCCAACGTGAAGGCCGGCAGCCTGCAACTGGATGCGGGGAAAGATCTGGTTCTTGATACCGCGACGAAGACGACGCACCAGGTGAGCCGTGACGGCGCGACGCGTGTCACGACGAGGCTGGGACCGACCGCGAAATTGGAGGTGGCGGGTGACGCGAGCATCGTGACTGGTGGGGATGTCCAGCAGCATGCGGGCAATCTTGTGGTTGGCGGCGATCTCAATACCGATATCGGTGGTCACTGGACGCTCGGCGCGCAGCAGATCGGCGAGCACAAAATCGTACAGCGTGCGAATGGTGTATCGAACACGGACATCAACCGTATTGTCGGCAGCTCGCTCAAGGTCGGCGGTATGTCCAATATCAACGTTGGCGGCGACCTCACGGCGAAGGGTGCGCAGATCGACCTCGGGCAAGGCGGCAACCTTGTCGCCAAGGGGGACGTGTCACTCGGCTCGGCGAGCGCGACAACGACCACGAACAGTAACAGTTCGGGCAGCGACAGTCATGGCAGCTATGCGGAGACGCTGCATACGTTGAATCAGACACTCACGGGTACGACACTCAAGGGCGGCAATACCGTCAATATCGTGTCGGGTCAGGACATCACGGTCAGCGGCAGTGCGATCAGTCTGGACAAGGGCCGTGCGAACCTGCTGGCGGCCGCAGACGTGAACGTGGGCGCGGTGACTGAAACGCACGTGTTGAATTCGCACGAGACGCATAGCCACAGCAATGTCGTGAGCGGATCCCAGGCCGCGAGCGGTATTGACCGGACGGCGGTCTACAGTCAAAGCAGCACGATTTCAGCCGACGGCGTGACGGTGGCAAGTGGCCGGGACATCAATATCACGGGCAGCCATGTGGTCGGCACGAATGATGTGAAGTTGCAGGCGGGCCGCGATGTCAACATGACGACCTCGCAGGACAGGGTACAGTCGTCGACCTACTACGACAAGAAGGAATCGGGCCTGCTATCCGGAGACGGGCTGGCCGTGACGATTGGCTCGCGCGCGCAATCGGACCAGGCGCAATCCTCGTCGCTCACGCATCACGGCAGCGTGGTCGGTTCGGTCAAGGATGGCGTGACGATCGAGGTGGGCAACGAGTTGCACGTGAAAGGCAGCGACCTCATCGCCGCGAAGGACGTGGTGGGCACGGCGAAGACGGTGACGCTGCAGACTGCGACTGATGAACAGCACCATAGCGGACAACAGGCGATGCGGCAAAGCGGCGTGACGCTCGGGGTTCAAACGCCGGGCATCGCAGCGGTGAATAATGTGGTACAGCAGGCCAGCGCGGGTGCCCACAGTCAAGACGATCGGGTACGGGCGCTGCGCGGGCTAGCCGGGGCCAGTGGCCTGTACGATGCGTACCAGTCAGTGCCGGGCGAATTAGGCACGCTGGCCAAGGGCGAGATGCCCGAAGCGAAGCTGACGGTGAGTATCGGCTCGTCCGGCAGCCGCTCAGCGTTCAGCGAGGACAGTACGCAGGCGCGCGGCAATCGTGTGCAGGCAGGCGGGCTCACAAAATTCCAGGCAACGGGCGAGAAGGACCCAGGCCAAGGGAACGTGATCATTCACGGCTCGCAGATTGATGCGCAAAACGTCCACCTTGCGGCCACCGATCGGGTCGATCTGCGCAACAGCACCGACACCGAGCGTGTGCGTCACGACAATGGCTCGACAAGCGGCAGCGTCGGCGTATCGATTGGCACGAAGGGGCTTGGCGTGTCGGCGTCGGCCGCGCGTGCCAACGGCGACGGCAACTCGGACGGGGCGATGCAGAACAACACGCACGTTCGCGCACGCGAGAGCGTGACGATTAAGAGCGGTGGCGATACGAACGTTGTGGGCGCGAACGTGAAGGGCAATCGGGTGGTCGCCGACGTGCAGGGCGACCTGAATGTGGCGAGCGTCCAGGACACCAGCGTAAGTGCGGCGCACCAGCATAGCGCGGGCGTCGGGCTGAACGTGAGCCAGGGCGGGGGCAGTGCCAGTTTCAACGTGCAGAACGGCAACGCGCGTGGCAATTACGCGAGCGTTACCGAGCAAGCGGGGATCGAGGCTGGCGAAGGCGGTTTTGACATTGCCGTGAAGGGCAACACCGATCTGAAGGGGGCGTATATTGCAAGCGAGGCGGCGAAAGCGCAGAATCGCTTGAAGACCGGCACGCTGAGCTATTCGGCGATTGAGAACCACTCGGATTACCAGGCAAGCACCTTGGGCATCAGTGGTGGCGCGACGACAGGCGACGGCGGCAATGTGTATCAGCCGACCGGATCGAGCTCGGGCAAGAATGCCGGGGGGGCGTCGCCGCTGTATCTGAGTGAAAGCGGCAGCAGTCGTGCCCGTACGCAAAGCGCGATCAGCGCTGCTGAGATCGAGATCACGAACCCTGATCAACAAAAGCAGGCTATCGCGGGGCTGAACCGCGATGCGACGAATCTGAACGGTCGGGTGGACAAGACGCCGGACGTCCAGCAGAGCTTGCAGAATCAGGGTGAGCTGATGAGCGCGATGCGTGACGCCGGCGAGGCGGTTGCGCGGCGGATCGGGGACGTGGCGGATGCCAAGCGAGACGCTTTGCTCCAGGCGGCTAGCGAGAGCGACGATCCGCAACAGAAGCAACAGTATTTGGCTGAAGCGGAGCAATGGGATGAGAGCGGGCGCTACCGTGTTGGCCTGCAGAGCGCGGGCGGCTCGCTGGTGGGAGGCATTGGTGGAGGGCTGTTGGGGGCGGCGCAAAGTGGCGCGGGGTCGTTGGTATCGGCGTTGCTGGCGAATAAGCTTGATGCGGTGAGCCGGCAGATTGCGGACCAGAAGCCGACCGGCAACGCGGACTTGGACAAGACGCTGGGCAACATTGTGGCGAATGTGATGTCGAGCGTGGCGGGGGGCGTGGTTGGGGGAACGCAGGGTGCGCAGGCGGCGTACAACGTCGATCGGTTCAATCGGCAGTTGCATCTAGAAGAGAAGCAGCGTATCAGAGAACTCGCAGGAAAAGACGAAGTTAAAGAAGCTCGGCTGGCGGCAGCAGCCTGTGCGATGGCGAAATGCTATGCGGAATACCCAGAGGACAGTGCGGCCTATCAGCATTTCAAGCAAATCGCGGAATTCGGTGCGAGCGATGCGTTGGCCGATGAACGCCGGATACTTTCGCAACAAGACGGCCTGTTCGGTTATACGACGTCGGGCTTATTCAGTGACGCGAATATCGATGCTGCGAAACAGTGGAACAACACGTATCAGTTCACGTCTCGGGGTGCGGGGGCAGCGCAAGCGACATTGGGTGCGATGGGTGTTGCCGGAGCAGTAGCGAGTGCGCCGATAACGTGTACGACAGGCCTTGGCTGCGTGGCGAATGCATTTGTGGCGGGTACGAGTGCAGATGTACTGATAGCGGGCGCGAAGCAGACGGTGTCAGGGCAGCCGGAATCGACCTATTTGAACCAGGCGTTGACGGGGCTTGGATTGTCGCCGGGTGCGGCAAGTCTGCTTGAAGCGGGATTGGGATTGGGCAGTGCAGTGACGGCGGGAGCGGTGGTGAACGCCATTACTGACCGGGCGGCGGCGTTGAACAAGCTGAGCGCGGCTAGTTATAAAGATTTCATGACCGATGGCGTTAAAATGCCGCCAGAGATGATGCAATCACCCCAAGCGCAAGCATTGATGCAGGAGATTCGGATGGGAAACCCGAATATGCCCAAGGTGGATATTGAGACAATTGCTCAACGTTACATGAGATCGGGCGCGAATTTGCCTCAAATGGGGACGGCAGCACCTGGTGCGATGTTGGTGAAGGTGGTGCCAAAGGGCGATAGTATCTCACCGTACAGTGGTTACTGGTTGAGTCCCGAGCAAGCACGCGCAATCGCAACGATGACACCTGAACAAGCGGGCCAGATTTTGGGTTTACCGGCAACCCAAGCGGCTAACATGATGGGTAAGGGCGTGGATTACTACGCTATTACGCCCAAAGCGGGCATTGCGCCGAATGTGTTTGTATCGGAAGTTGCGGGAACTTCGCAGGGAATGGTAACGATGCCTGGCGGAGCGCAGCAAGTCATTGTGCCGAACCGAGGTCAGTGGATTGAGCCGTTCAAGATTAATCCATTTACGTTGCGTTGAGGTGAAGTGTGGATAAGGTCAAGAATTTGCAAGAGAAGGCGCGTGCATTGCACGAACTATTGGCTCGCTATGCCAAAGTAGATGACGATGCGGAAATGGTATTGGGATTTATGAGCGGCTTATTTGAGGAGATTGAACAGGGTAAGGTAGTGCCCCCGGTGGAGGACAAATATCAATGGTATTTTGCAGATACCGACGGGCCGTTGTTCAAATATGCTGACTTACTTCATGTATTTGCTCAATATTCTCATGCTTTAGAAGATTGGTAGATATGAATTCACATGAATGTTTCCATTCGCGCAGCGCTTCTCTCCAACCGGCAGTTGCATCCGCAGGAGAGGAAGTGAATCAGTGATCGTGAAGCGATGTATGCGAAGCGTTACGGTTTGACCGCTGAACAGGTGCGTGAAGGGTTGACAATACGTAAGCATCCGGCGAAGGCATTCCAGGGCGTAAATGGCCGTCAATCAAGCTGCGGTGGGCACCCAGCGATGTGGTAGCAGGGTGGCGATGTCGTCGGCTCGATGGGTGGGCAATCGATTGAGCACGTTTTTCAGATAGACGTACGGGTCATGATCATTGAGCTGCGCGGATCGAATCAGGCTCATGATTGCCGCGGCGCGTTGTCCAGCGCGCAACGAACCGGCAAACAACCCGTTCGAGCGACTGATAGCCCAGGGACGAATCTGATTTTCCAGCCAGTTGTTGTCGATGGGCACGTGTCCATCGACTAGATAACGCGTGAGCTGTGCGATTCACAGACATCGTTTCAACTAAAATGAGACGATGGACCGAGAGATCGCCGCGCGATTACGTTGGGTGCACATGTATTACGAGGCCGGCGTTGCCGGCCTCGTGTGTGCGCGGTGTGGCATCTCTCGACCGACACTTCGCAAATGGCTACGCCGCTATCAGCAAGCCGGCGAAGCAGGTCTCCAATCCCAAAGCCGCCGTCCACACCGAAGTCCAAACCAGAAGGTTTCTGAGAGCGATCGAGCAACGATCCTCCGACTGCGTGCCGAGCACAAAGGCGCGCGGCGGATCCAGAATGAGCTGTGATTGCATGAGCAAAGAGAACTGACCGAAGGCGCGATCGAGGAGCAAATTGAACAGTGGCACCTCGACTATAACTGGCGCCGCCCGCACGGATCACTCGGTGGCAAAACGCCCGTCGATCGCATAGCAGAACTGGGCGAACTGACACCCCTCTCGGAAGAGGTAGTTGGTGCCTACAACGAACTGAAAGAGCGCGTCCAACGCCGCGAATGGCGACTCGACAAGACCCTTGCTACATATCGCCGGCGCGTGTTAGAACTCGTGGCGCCGATAGGAGATGCAAGTTCCAACACGCCACGAAAACGGCCCTCTAAAAAGTGAAACGATGTCTGTGAATCGCACACGTGAGCGCCTCCCAGCGCTTGAGACTGTAGTCGAGCGCTTTGGCGATCGCCGATCCTTCACTGACCCGTTTGCGCTGAGTGAACATCCACTCATGTAGCGCATCGGCAATGGGCCCAGCGCGCTGCTGACGCACTTCCCCCCTGCGATCAGGCTTGAGTTGTGCAACGTCGCGCTCGACAGCGTAAAGTGCGCCGAAGTATTCCAGCGCCTGTTCAGCGATCTGACTCTTGTCGTCTAATTCCTGTCAATAAGCTTACTCTCTGTTGCAATGCTTCATAGAGGCCGTCTCGTTGTCGTCTACGTGGTCGCAGTGCGCCACAACGTGCCGTTTGAAAGTCGCTACAGCGTTCCGATGTGATTGCCGCGGTGGGACCGCAAAGAGAGTGAAGGAATCGCTGCGGCGACGTAATCAGCCTGAATGAAGTATTCGGCTCTGGCAGTGCAAATAGTCAAATCGAATCCACTATCTGATCGCCTTAAAGTCTGTTTGCCCCTTCCACATAGAAAGCAGTACGGTCGCTAATTTGCGCGCGGTGGCGACCATCGCCTTGCGAGCGCCAATGCGAGGAATAAGCGTCAGTGCCCATCGTCTCAGATCGCAGTTTTGCCGGTATCGGGAGATGAGAGAGGACGCCGCTTCGAACAGTAGATGGCGCGTAAGCCGACATCCTGCCTTCGAAATGCCTGCGTTACGATCGACATTGCCGGATTGATATTTCGTCGGCGTCAGCCCCAGGTAGGGGCCAATGTCACGCACGCTTGAGAAGCGCTCAGGATTATCAACGGCCGATGCAAACGCCACTGCAGTCAGCGAGCCCACGCCGGGCACGGTCATCAAGCGTCGGCAGACCGGACTTGCTTGAGCCACGCGACGGATGGCCTAATCCAGTGCATTAATTTGAGTTCCAATATGGCGCAAGCTATCTAGTCTGACCTGAACAATCCGTCCAGGCTGATGCAGCAAGGCTGGGCAGCTGAAACGGTGTTGTGGGAATTGCAAGAGACAGGCATATTGGTGTGAATTTCCTGCAAATTTCGACGAGGGTTGAATGGGTCCGAAGACGCTGGTGCCAGAGAGGGATTTATTCCGTCAGCCGCTGCGCGAGCAGATCAACTTAAAGCATCCATTGGTTCGTCTGGCCGATCTGATTGATTGGGACCGATTGAGCACGGCGATGAGCGCGAGCTTCGTGTCGCACCGCGGCCGGCCGGCAACGTCGCCGCGTTTGATCGCGGGGTTGCTGTACTTGCAGCATGCGTTCGACCTGTCGGACGAGGATGTGGTCTGGCAATGGCTGGAAAATCCGTACTGGGTGCGCCGGGAGACCGGCAAGGTGTAGGTGGTGAGAGTCCACTACGATGAAGGCATAGCGAGCCACATTGCCCCCGAGCCGTGCGCGGGCATCCGTGAGGAGGTCAGCGAAGCGTCGGCAGGGGAACGTGCAGGCCAGCCATGGAGCCACGAAATGGTTGATATCCCGGATGCCGACGCGCTCCAGTACGTGGAAGGCAATACGAGCGGGCGCGACATCGCGAGTGCCTGCCGATCCGGCGTGGTCGTAGAACCTGGCATGCACGCAAGCGCCTTGCACGGGAACCGGGAGATCTCACGTCTGACCTGGCGTTGTAGCGGTACTGGCCAGGCCCGCGTCGGGAAGGCGAGGAGCCGAAGCCGATGATGCACGGACGTGAGAAGTCAGACTCCGCCGTAGTAGCGAAGAAACCTGCGAACAAGGTCGGGAAACCGGCTGCGGAGTGGGTGGAGCCAAGGGCGGGGACCGAGGGGAACGCGAACCAGAATCACACGTGCCGGGCACAGAACCGGGCAAGCGTGTCACAGGGACTGGATCGCGTACGGCAGTTGGCGAGACAGCATAAGAAGATGCGTTTCACGACGTTGCTGCACCACGTCACAGTCGAGCGGCTGAGCGCTGCATTCTATGCGCTCAAACGTAAGGCAACACCGGGAGTCGATGGTGTGACGTGGCAAAGCTATGAAGTGGGACTGGGGAGCAATCTCCGGGACCTGCACAGGCGGGTTCATACAGGGAGCTACCGTGCCCTGCCAGTGCTGCGACGTTATATACCCAAGGCAGACGCAGGTCTCAGGCCCTTGGGTGTCGCTGCGCTGGAAGACAAGCTTGTGCAGAGCGTAATGGTTGAGGTTCTAAACGCCATTTATGAGGAAGACTTCCTCGGCTTCTCGTATGGATTTCGTCCGGGTCGTAACCAGCATGATGCACTCGATGCATTGGCTGCAGCGATTCAGTGGCGACCGGTAAACTGGATTCTGGATGCCGACATTCGAAGCTTTTTCGACACCGTCAACAGGCAATGGTTGATCCGTTTCGTGAAGCACCGGGTGGCGGACCCGAGAGTCATTCGCCTGATCGGCAAATGGCTCGATGCTGGGGTGCTGGACAATGGCCGGTTGATGTCGGTACAGGCCGGTACGCCCCAGGGTTCGGTGATCTCCCCATTACTGGCCAATATCTATCTGCACTATGTCTTTGATTTGTGGATAGAACGGTGGCGGCGTCAGCGAGCCCGTGGCACGGTGGTGGTGTCGCGATATGCGGACGATACGGTGGTGGGCTTCCAGCACGAAGCAGATGCGCTGCGGCTGATGAAGGAGCTGCGGCAACGCATGGAGGAGTTCGACCTCACGCTGCATCCGGAGAAGACTCGTGTGCTGGAGTTTGGTCGGTATGCCGCCGAGCGGCGAAGGCGTAAGGGCATGGGCAAGCCGCAGACGTTTGCTTATCTGGGTTTCACTCACATCAGTGGGACGTCACGCAACGGCAGCTTCCAACTCAAGCGCAAAAGCCGTAAGGACCGGCTGCGCGCCAAGCTTAAGCAGGTCAAGGAGCAAATGCGCTTGCGAATGCATGAGCCGATCGCCTCACAAGGGCGCTGGCTGGCGCAGATCGTTCGGGGCTACTTTGCATACCATGCCGTTCCGACCAATATCCGGGCGTTGCGTGCGTTCAGGCACGGCATTATGAATATCTGGCGGCGCACGCTCCGGCGGCGCAGTCAGAAGGACACGATGACGTGGCAGCGTATTGAGCGTCTGGCAGACGAGTGGTTACCTCAACCGCAGATTCTTCATAACTGGCCAGATCGCCGATTTGCCGTCAATCACCCGAGGTGGGAGCCGAATGCCTGAATTGGGCACGTTCGGATCTAAGCGGGGGGTATCGGGTAACGGGTATTCCTACCGCAATCAGGTGTTCACCGGCCAGACGTACTTGCAGACGAAGCCGCCGATTGATCCGTCGAGCCTGACGCGCTGGCGCAAGCGGCTAGGCGAAGCCGGCGTTGAAGAACTGTTGGCCGAGACGATCGAAGCGGCCAAACGCGCGAACGTCATCAAGACTTCGAGCCTGAAGCGCTTGATCGTCGATACGACGGTGATGGAAAAGGCGATTGCGCATCCTACCGACTCGCGTCTGCTCGAGCGTTGCCGGGAACATCTGGTAAAAGCGGCCGCCCGGCACAGGCTGAAGCTGCGGCAAAATTACAATCGCGAGGCGCCGCGTCTGGCAAGCCAGGTAGGCCGCTATGCGCATGCGAAGCAGTACAAGCGGATGAACAAAGCGCTGCGCACTTTGCGTTCTCGAGTAGGACGCGTGATGCGTGATGTCCAGAGGCAGCTGGACGGCGTCGCTGAGCAAAGTCGCGCGGCGTTGGAAGCGCTGATTGGCCGCACGAAGCGAATTCTCACGCAAAAGCACAAGGACAAAAACAAGCTGTATGCGCTGCATGCGCCGGAAATCGAGTGCTTGGCGAAAGGCAAACCACGCAAGCCGTACGAATTCGGCGTGAAGGTGTCGATCACGACGACGCACAAGGAGGGTCTGGTAATCGGAGCTCGTTCGATGCCCGGCAATCCCTACGATGGACACACGCTGGCCGAAGCGTTGGAACAGGCGGCGATCCTAAGCGACGTTCAGCCGCAGATGGCTGTCGTGGACCGCGGCTACAAGGGCGTCGCGGTCGATGGCGTGAAGCTCTATCATCCCGGCTTGCGACGCGGCATCACGCGCGGCCTGCGAGCAATGATTCGGCGTCGCAGTGCAATCGAGCCGGCCATCGGACACATGAAGTCAGACGGCAAGCTCGATCGAAATTGGCTCAAGGGTACGCTGGGCGATGCGATTCATGTGCTGCTGTGCGGCGCCGGCCACAACCTGCGCATGATCCTGCGCAAGCTGCGGCTTTTTTGCGCCCTGATCTGGCTTGCTCTGCTCAATCGCGAGGCTCACATGGTGTCAGCAGCATGAATTCGCCGCAGAGCAAAGCGAATTGTTCAGGACAGACTAATTAAAACCGCGCTCACGAGGATGAGCGCGCACAGCGTCCTCATTTTCGTTTCCCCTTTGGGTAGTCCTGCCGTGCGTCGATGATGCGCACAATCTCAATTGCACTCGTGGCCGAAAATGGCTGGCGCGATTAACATTTTAAGGGCGGGACATGCCCGCCTTGCCTGTGAAGTGAGCGTTGCAGTCATGCCACCAGCAGAGGAACCCACCGAAGCGACTCACTGCGGCTCAATGCCGAGGCGAGCGCCGTAGGAATCCCCAGAATTTAAGCGGGGGAGGATGTCAAGATGGATCTTTATGGCGAAGAACAAACACGTTTCACAAACGCCGGCCACCCAACTACTGCGACATCACCATGTCGAGTTCGGCGAGCATCTCTACGAGTACGTGGAGCACGGCGGCACCGCCGAATCCGCGCGGCAGCTCGGTGTACCCGAGCATTGTGTGATCAAGACGCTGGTGATGGAGGATGAGCACGCGAAACCGCTGATCGTGCTGATGCACGGCGATCGCACGGTGTCGACCAAGAACCTGGCGCGTCAAATCGGCGCCAAGCGTATCGGGCCGTGCAGGCCCGACGTCGCGAACCGGCATTCGGGCTACTTGGTCGGCGGCACGTCACCATTTGGCACGCGCAAGCCATTGCCAGTGTATGTGGAGCGCACGATCTTGTTGCTCGAACGGATTTACCTGAACGGCGGGCGTCGCGGTTACCTTGTGAGCCTTGCTCCGGCGGTACTCACGACACTGCTGGCCGCCACGCCAGTAGACTGCGCGAGCCCTGACTGAACGCGTGGGATTGCGGCATGCAGCGCGCTGTCTTGCGTCATGTGCCATGCTTCGTGCTTCGTGCTTCGTGCTTCGTGCTTCGTGCTTCGTGCTTCGTGCTTCGTGCTTCGTGCTTCGTGCGCCATGCGTTATGCGTTATGCGTTATGCGTTATGCGTTATGCGTTATGCGTTATGCGTTATGCGTCGGCGCAGCAAGTTTTCGCGCGCGCCTGGGCACGACCGGGGTTAGGTAGAATGACGCGCTTTGAACGAGTTGCACATCCTCCTCCATGGCTAACCTGCTTGTCGCCGTCGCGGCGTACCTAATCGGCTCGATATCGTTCGCGGTGATCGTCAGCGCCGCGATGGGGCTGTCCGACCCGCGCACCTATGGCTCGAAGAACCCCGGCGCGACCAATGTGCTGCGCAGCGGCAACAAGGCGGCGGCGGTTCTGACGCTGCTTGGCGACGCTTTCAAAGGATGGCTTGCCGTGTGGCTCGTCAAGCATGTCGGCGCCGCATACGGGCTCGACGCATTCTCGGTGGCGTTGGCATCGATCGCCGTATTTCTCGGCCACTTGTATCCAGTGTTCTTCCGTTTCAAGGGTGGTAAGGGCGTGGCCACCGCGGCTGGCGTGCTGCTCGGAATCGACCCGGTACTCGGCATCTCGACTGCCGCCACGTGGCTGATCATTGCTTTCTTTTTCCGCTATTCATCGTTGGCCGCACTGATCTCGGCGCTGTTTGCGCCGTTGTTCGACCTTTTCATGTTTGGTGGCAACCCGATCGCCGGGGCCATTATCGCGATGAGCGTGTTGTTGGTGTGGCGGCACCGCGCGAATATCAGCAAGCTCCTGGCCGGACAAGAGAGCCGGATTGGCGACAAAAAAGGCGCATCCGATGCACGGCGGTGACGGCCGAGGCTGCTAGGCAAAGCGCCGCTCAGTCGCGAAAATTATTGAAGTCGAGCGGGGCGTCGTTCACCTCTTTGCGCAGCATCGCAATGACGGATTGCAGATCGTCGCGCTTGGCGCCGCTCACGCGCACCGCGTCGCCCTGTATGCTAGCTTGCACTTTGGTCTTGCTGTCTTTGACTAGCTTGACGATCTTTTTCGCGAGATCGCCCGCCACGCCTTTTTTAACGGTGACGAGTTGCTTGACCTTGTCGCCGCCGATTTTCTCGATTTTGCCGTAGTCGAGAAAGCGTACGTCGACCTGGCGCTTAGCCATTTTCTGCAGCAACACGTCCTTGACCTGGCCCAGCTTGAAATCATCGTCGGCGAACAGCGTCAGCTCACGCTCCTTTTGCTCGACGCGCGCATCCGATCCCTTGAAGTCGAAGCGTGTCGAGATTTCCTTGTTCGACTGTTCGACCGCGTTCTTGACCTCAACCATGTTGGCTTCCACGACTACATCGAACGACGGCATTGCATTTTCTCCCGAAAGAATTGCCAGCACGGCTGCGCGACGCCCAGTGCGCGATGCCGGGACAATCGTGACGAGCCGCTATAATGCGACACATTTTGTCATTTTACCGATGGCCTGCGTTTTGCCAATCGCGCGCCATGCCTGCCGCGCCAAAGCGGATCGTATGCGCGTCGGCGGCGTTGACCCATGATGGCCTTTGCGATGTCCCGATTGACTGACGCTGACCTGGCGCCCAATGCGCTGCAGGCGGACTATTCACTGCGAGATCACAATACGTTTGGCTTTAACGTGCGCGCGCGACTGGGCGGTGCGATCCGCTCGGAAGCCGCCCTCGCTGCGCTGCGTGCCAATCAGCGGATCGCCGGCATGCCGCGCCTGGTGCTGGGCGCGGGCAGCAACGTTGTGTTCACGCGCGACTTCGATGGTTTGGCGCTCGTGATCGACTTGCGCGGCAAGCGCGTCGTCGCGCAGACCGACGATGCTTACATTGTCGAGGCCGCTGCCGGCGAGCGCTGGCACGACTTCGTTGACTGGACGCTGCAACAAGGCATGGCCGGATTGGAGAATCTTGCGCTGATTCCCGGTACGGTCGGCGCCGCGCCGGTGCAGAATATCGGTGCATATGGCCTCGAGCTTGCCGAGCGCTTTGAACGATTGCGCGCGCTCGACATGGTTGACGGGCGTATCGTGGACCTCGATGCACAAGCCTGCGCGTTCGGCTATCGCGACAGCGTATTCAAGCATGCTGCGCGTGACCGGCTGATCATCCTGTCCGTTGCGTTTCGCTTGCCGAAGCGATGGCGTGCCCGTGCTTCGTACGCGGACGTGGCAAGCCGGCTCGCCGCGAGCGGGATTGGCAAGCCGACGGCGCGACAGATCTTCGACGCGGTTACCGCGATCCGGCATGAAAAGCTGCCTGACCCGGCGGTCCTGGGTAACGCAGGCAGTTTTTTCAAGAATCCGATTGTCGACGCCGAGCAGTTTGCGGCGCTGCGCGCGAAGGAGCCGGATATCGTATACTACATGCAGCGCGATGGCCGCGTCAAGCTGGCCGCCGGTTGGATGATCGATCGCTGCGGGTGGAAAGGGCGCTCGATCGGCGCGGCCGCCGTGCACGAACGCCAAGCCCTGGTGCTGGTCAATCGCGGTGGTGCGACCGGCGAACAGGTATTGGCGCTGGCGCAGACGATCCGCGCCGATGTCAGCCAGCGCTTCGGCGTGGAACTCGACATGGAGCCGCTCGTCGTCTGAATCCGCGCATCCCCCACCGTTGGTACTGGCGAGCCTGCGGCTGTCCGCCGGAACTGCGGGGCGGCTGTTGCACATCGGGTGCTAGGCACGGCGTGTCGCGCCGATCCCGACTCGCGTCAGCCATGCGCCGCGATATGGGCGAGCGGCGTGTTGTGCTGGATCTGTGCGGCGTCCTGCAACGGCCGGCTCGACGGTTCGTTCCGCCGTCGCGGTGCACGGCCGACGATAGGACTTAATGATTCAGGCGGCCGAGCATCAAGAACTCCATCAGCGCCTTTTGCACGTGTAGCCGGTTCTCGGCCTCGTCCCACACGACGCTCTGCCGACCGTCGATGACGTCGGCGCTCACTTCCTCGCCGCGATGTGCGGGCAGGCAATGCATGAACAGCGCGTCAGGCTGCGCGAGCGCCATCAGTTCCGCATCGACGCACCAATCCGCGAACGCGGTCTTGCGCGCGTCGTTTTCTTGTTCGAAGCCCATGCTGGTCCACACATCGGTCGTGACCAGGTGGGCGCCTTCGCAGGCGGCGCGCGGATCGTCGGTTTCCTCAACCGATGCCAGGTGTGCCGGGTCGATCAAGGCGTGATTGAGCCTGTATCCCGGTGGTGTCGACACGCGAAGCTTGAAACCGAGGATGTGCGCGGCCTCGATCCATGTATAGGCCATGTTATTTGCGTCGCCTACCCACGCGACGGTTTTGCCGCGAATCGGTCCCCGGTGCTCATGGAACGTGAACACGTCTGCCAGCACCTGGCACGGGTGATACTCGTTGGTCAGCCCATTGATGACCGGGACACGCGAATTCTGTGCAAAGCGCCGCAGGATGTCCTGACCGAACGTGCGAATCATAATGATGTCGACCATTCGCGATATGACCTGCGCCGCATCCTCGATCGGTTCGCCGCGACCCAGTTGTGTGTCGCGCGTGCTCATGAAGACCGCGTGGCCGCCCAGTTGGAAGATCCCGGCTTCAAACGAGAGCCGCGTGCGCGTCGAGTTTTTCTCGAAGATCATGGCCAGCGTGCGATCGTGCAACGGGTGATAGGTTTCGTAATTCTTGAACTTCTGTTTCAGAATCCGGGCGCGCTCCAGCACGTAATCGTAATCGTCGGCAGAAAAATCCCGGAACTGCAGGTAGTGGCGAATCGTTTTGGTGGAGGTCATAAAAACAAATATGGCGGACTAAGCCGGTCAGTACGCCGGGCGCCGCTGCTTGCCATGTGGATCATTCTATCCAGCATAAAGGATTTCGGTGCCTTTGACGAGCCGGCCTACGCCCGCTGCCGTGCCGGACCGGGCATCGTTTTACTTTGCACTGCGCCGGACGGTTCTCATTTGCGGGCGAACGGCCGGGTCACCGGCGGATAACAAAGGCGGCGCGCGCCAGCTTGTGCGTTGCGCGCTCCCGGTTCGGCTCGACGACTATTCAGCGCGCAGGCAGGCTCAGCGCGACGGTAGCGAGAACGATGGGGAAGCGCGGATTCGGTATCCCGGGCAGGGTAGTGCGCTGCGGCAAGGGACCGCGTGCGCTATAATGAATGACTTTCGCGACGAGCCTGCCGCCGTGGTGTCGCGCGGCAGTACGGCGTGGGAAAACACGTCCGTGCGTCGCGGAGCCTCATTTGCCTTATTCGCGGGTGCCGTCGAGCCGGTGCTGGCGGGGCTGTCTTTCAGGTGTTCCACATGGGCGACTCATCCTCAACCGAATACTTCATTCAAGGCATTACCAAGAACGGAAAGAAGTTTCGGCCGAGTGATTGGTCGGAGCGGCTGTGTGGTGTGATGTCGTCGTTTGGTCCAGGGGCGACGGGGCCGAACGCGAAGCTGAAGTATTCGCTATACGTGCGGCCTGTGATGCTCGGTGACATCAAGACGGTGATCGTCGATTCGCGGCTGCGCGACATTGAGCCGATGGCTTTCGATTTCGTGATGAATTTCGCTCGGGACAATGATCTAGTGGTGACCGAAGCCTGCGAGCTGCCGATCGAACATCCAGTGCAACGCGCCGCGCCCAAACGTGAGGTCGGCTAAACGGCGACGGCGAGCGAAGGTTGCGGGCGGCGCCTGCTGCCGGATTGGCGTGGCCGCGTAGCGCCCTGCGGTTTGGGCTGCCATCTCAGCGCAAAAAGCCCGCGATTGCGGGCTTTTGCTTCGACTACTCTACTCCATCGCTGCGCCACCAGTGTTGCGCTGGGCCGACTCGGTGTGTTTTGACGAAACCGGGTCTTCACACGACGCGCCCGCTTGGCGGGCCGCGCCGCGGGCGATCAACCGGCGCGTGGGGTTTTACGCTGCAGCCTGCGCCAGACCCTTGATGGCAGCGGCCAGGCGGCTCTTGTGGCGAGCGGCCTTGTTCTTATGGATGATCTTCTTGTCGGCGATGATGTCCAGCGTCTTCGACGATTGCTTCAGCACCTCGGCAGCCTTTGCCTTGTCGCCGGATTCGATCGCCTTGCGCACGGCCTTGATCGCGGTACGCATTTTGGAGCGCAACGCAGAATTGTGTGAATTGGCTTTCGCGGCCTGACGGGCACGCTTGCGAGCTTGTGCGGAGTTAGCCATGACGGTTCCTTATCCTGTTTCCAGCGGTATTGGAGTATGAGCCGCGGGGAACGGTTGCCCGGCGGACTATCGAAACGGCGGATTATAACAATAAAACAACGGGATGCGCAATTGGCGTCCCCCTCCCGGATCGAACTAGGTAGAAGTGTCTGGTTAGCTGCAGTGGCGACGGGCACGGGCGGTCCATTTACCCTCGCCCCGGGACTGCCGCTTGGGACTGCTGCCACGGACTGCTGACACGGACTGCTGACACGGACTGCTGACACGGACTGCTGACACGGACTGCTGACACGGACTGCTGACACGGACTGCTGACACGGACTGCTGACACGGACTGCTGACACGGACTGCTGACACGGACTGCTGACACGGGCTGCTGACACGGGCTGCTGACACGGGCTGCTGACACGGGACCGCTGCCATGGATTCCGGAGACGAATGCCACGCCGCGCTGTCATCGGTAAGCGCGGCTACCGCAGCGTGCCGTGGTCGTGTCCGTCGCATAGGGTCCGTATAATGCCGCCGCATGAATCTACTCCGCGCCCTCGTCACCGTCAGTGGCTTCACCTTGCTTTCCCGGATCACCGGATTGGCGCGTGAAACGCTGATTGCCCGCGCTTTTGGCGCCAGCTCGTACACTGACGCGTTCAATGTCGCGTTCCGTATCCCGAATCTGTTGCGGCGACTGTCCGCCGAGGGTGCATTTTCGCAGGCGTTCGTGCCGATCCTGGCCGAGTTTAAGAGCCAGAAGGGGCATGAGGCGACGCGTACGCTGGTCGACGCGACCGCCACCGTGCTGGCCTGGGTGCTGGTCGGCTTGTCGGTGCTGGGCATCGTTGGCTCCGGGTTCGTCGTGTGGGTGGTCGCATCGGGGTTGCGTCACGACGCTCAAGCGTTCGGACTCGCGGTGACGATGACGCGGATCATGTTTCCGTACATCGCGTTGATCTCGCTGACTTCGCTGGCGTCCGGCGTCTTGAATACTTATCGGAATTTTTCGCTGCCGGCATTTGCGCCTGTCCTGCTCAATGTTAGCTTCATCGTCGCGGCGTTGGTCGTTGCGCCGCGCTTGGACACCCCGATCTACGCGCTCGCTTTCGCGGTGTTGGCCGGCGGCGTGCTGCAGCTGCTCGTGCAACTGCCAGGGCTGAAACGCGTCCAGATGATGCCCCGGATCGGACTTAATCCGGTTCGCGCGCTGGCCCATCCCGGGGTCAAGCGGGTCCTGTGGAAAATGATGCCTGCCAGCTTCGCGGTATCGGTCGCCCAGCTATCACTGATCGTCAATACCAATATCGCTTCGCACTTGGCGCCCGGCAGCGTATCGTGGTTATCGTACGCGGATCGGCTAATGGAGTTCCCGACCGCGTTGCTGGGTGTCGCGCTCGGCACGATTCTGTTGCCCAGTTTATCTAAGGCGCACGCGGATGCCGATGCGGCGGAATACTCGGCGCTGCTCGACTGGGGCTTGCGGCTCACTTTCCTGTTGGCCGCCCCCAGTGCTGTCGCGCTGTTCGTCTACGCTGAACCCTTAACAGCCACGTTGTTCAATTATGGACGGTTCTCGGGCCACGACGTCGTGATGGTGTCGCGTGCCCTGGCTGCCTATGGGGTGGGGTTGCTCGGGCTGATCCTGATCAAGATCCTCGCGCCCGGTTTTTATGCTAAACAGGACATCAAGACACCGGTGAAGATCGCGTTGGCGGTACTAGTCGTCACGCAAGTGTGCAATGTCGTGTTCGTGCCCCATCTTGCACATGCGGGCTTGTCGCTGAGCATCGGCATCGGTGCATGCGTAAATGCGCTGCTGCTGTTCGCCGGCTTGCGTCGGCGCTCGATCTATGTGCCATCGGCCGGATGGGGGCTGTTTTTCGTGCAGTTGGTCGGCGCGTGCCTTGTGCTCGCCGGCGTGATGCGCTGGTTTAACCAGTCGTTCGATTGGGTGGCACTGGGGCACCATCCGGGTATGCGCATTGCAGCATTGGGCGCGACGCTGGTCATCCTTACCGCGCTATATTTTGCCATATTGTTTCTGATGGGCTTCAAATATGCCTACTTCCGCCGCCGCGTGAAATAACGAGCTAATGACGACTTCCCGAATACTCGATTTTTTCACCGCATTGGTTGCGCAGGATGAGAGCCTGCCGCTGACCGAAGCCGTCTTGTCATTAGCACAGGATGCCTATCCGGACCTGGACGTGCAGGGTACCCTCACGGATATCGACGCGTTGGTGGTGCGGCTGCGTCGACGTTTGCCGCAGGGCGCCGACGTGACGCAGAAGTTGTCGGGGTTGAACCGCTTCTTCTTCCGGGAGTTGGGGTTTTGCGCGAACTTAAACGACTACTATGATCCGGACAATAGCCATCTGAACATGGTGCTCAAGAAGCGACGCGGCATTCCGATTTCGCTCGCCGTGATCTACTTGGAGATGGCCGGGCAGCTCGGATTACCCGTCAAGGGCGTGTCGTTTCCGGGTCACTTCCTGTTGCGGGCGACTATTGCAGAAGGCGAAGTGATGCTGGATCCGACGACCGGTGAGTCGCTGACCGAGTCGCGCATGGTCGAGATGCTCGAGCCGTATTTGGACAAAGGCGGGCAATCGATCGCCGGCACGCTGCACGCGCTGCTGCAACCGGCCACCGAGCGGGAGATCGTCGCGCGGATGTTGCGTAACCTGAAAACGATCTACCTGCAGACCGAACGCTGGCAACGGCTGCTGGCCGTCCAACAACGACTCGTCATCCTGCTGCCGGAGAGCATCGAGGAAGTCCGCGATCGCGGCTTCGCGTATGCGCGGCTGGACTATCTGCGACCTGCCCTGGAGGATTTGGAGCGCTATCTGGAGCAAGAGCCCGACGCGGCCGATGCGACTGTCATCGAGTCGCAATTGCAGGAGTTGCGCCAGCGTACGCGTCGCGGCGATTGACGTTCCGACACGGCAGCAACCGGTCCGGTCTCGGTCGCGGGCGCGCGCAGGCGACTGCGGTTGCCCAGGTTACTCCGGCTGCACCGGTTATTTCGGTTGCATCGATTATTTTGGTTGCATCCGGATCGCGCCGTCAAGCCGGATCACTTCACCATTGAGCATCGGATTGTCCAGAATCTGCTTGACCAGCATCGCATATTCGGATGGCTTACCGAGCCGGGGCGGGAATGGCACCATCGCGCCGAGCGCATGCTGGAGTTCTTCGGACATGCCTAGCAACATCGGCGTCTCGAAGATGCCGGGGGCGATCGTCATGACACGGATTGCGCTGCGCGACAGGTCGCGAGCAACCGGCAGCGTCATCCCGATGACGCCGCCCTTGGATGCCGCATAGGCGGCCTGGCCGATCTGTCCATCGAAAGCGGCGACCGATGCGGTGTTCACGATGACCCCGCGCTCGCCATGCTCATTGGGCGGGTTGGCCGACATCGCGGCCGCCGCGAGCCGGATCATGTTAAACGTGCCGATCAGGTTCACGCTAATCGTCTTGGCGAACAGATCGAGCGGATGCGGGCCGTCTTTGCCAACGGTCTTGGCCGCCGGCGCGATGCCCGAGCAATTGACCAGGCCGCGCAACGTTCCAAGCCGCATGGCGGACTCGATCACGGTGCGTGCGTCGTCCTCGCGCGACACGTCGCACTTGACGAAGCGGCCATCGAGTTGGTCGGCGAGCGCCTCGCCCGCCGCCTTGTTCAGGTCGGCGATGACCGGCTTGCCGCCGTGCTCGGCCAGCATCCGGGCTGTGCCTGCGCCCAAGCCTGAGGCGCCACCCGTGATGACAAAAACGTTGTCGCGGATCTGCATGTCGATGGTCTCCTGCTGTCGATACGCGTGCACCTCGTGAGCCGTGCCGCATGGGCGGCGTCACAATCGTGGCGATCCTAGATCGTTATGTCCTGGATCGTTGTGTCTTGGATCGCGCCGTTCTGTGCCGGTTACTGCAGTGCGTCGAACACGCGTTGGCGGATCTCGTCAACGGTGCCGAGCCCGGAGATTTTCCGGTATCGGGGGGCCTGCAGTCCATTCTCGTCACCGCGCTGCGCCCATTGCATGTAGTAGTCGATCAACGGGCACGTTTGCGCGACGTAGACGTCCAGGCGCTTGCGGACTGTTTCTTCCTTGTCGTCGTCGCGCTGAATCAGGGGCTCGCCGGTCACGTCGTCGACCATGTCGACCTTCGGCGGATTGAACTTGATGTGATATGTGCGTCCCGATGTCGGGTGCGTGCGGCGCCCGCTCATGCGCTCGATGATCTCGTCAAACGGTACGTCAATCTCCAGCACGTAGTCGATCGCCACGCCAGCCTGCTTCATCGCGTCGGCCTGCGGGATCGTACGCGGAAAGCCGTCGAACAGGTAGCCGTTCTTGCAATCGGCCTGCTGAAGCCGCTCCTTGACGAGTCCGATGATCAGCGTATCCGGAACGAGCTCGCCCGCGTCCATGTAGCGCTTGGCCTCCACGCCGAGCGGCGTGCCGGCCTTCACGGCCGCGCGCAGCATGTCACCGGTCGAGATTTGCGGGATTGCAAACTTGTCCTTGATGAAGTTTGCCTGGGTGCCCTTGCCCGCGCCAGGGGCGCCTAACAGGATCAAACGCATGATGATTATCTCCGAGATTGCTTGTGAATGCTGTGAGCGGGCAGGCCATCAGCGTCGCACGCGAATCTGACTGTAGCCTGACGCACGGTGCGTAGCGCGGCGGACAGCTCGTCGCCAATGGGCGCCGTACATGCCGCCTGTCGCTATTGGGGGCGTAGCATAAGCGTCCGATTATGCCACGCGGCGCGCGATCCTCAGCCTCGTTGGGCGAGAATCGCGCGAACTCGCTCTAGGTCCGCCGGCGTGTCGACACCGGGCGACGGCACGTGTGGCGTCAGCAACACCGTGATCCTTTCCCCATGCCACACCGCCCGCAGTTGCTCGAGTGCCTCGGCGATTTCGACCGGCGCCTGCGAAAGCTCGGGGTAGCGGCGCAGGAAGCCAGCCCGGTATGCGTATAGGCCGATGTGCCGATGCACCGCAGTACTTGGCGCCGGCAGCCGCGCGATGTCGACCACGGGCGCCACGCCGTCCTCTGGGCTCCATTGCGGCTGGTACGCATCGCGTGACCACGGGATCGGCGCGCGGGAAAAATACAATGCGATACCGCGGGCATCGAGGACCACCTTCACAATGTTCGGATTGAAGACCTCTGCCGGCTCGGCGATCGGATGGGCGGCGGTGGCAATCGCACAATCAGGATTGGCGGCCAGGTGGGCGGCGACGCCGGCGACTAGCCGCGGCTCGATCAGTGGTTCATCGCCTTGCACATTGACCACCAGCGCGTCGTCGGGCAGACGGCATGTGTGGACCACTTCGGCCAGCCGGTCGGTGCCGGTCGAATGGTCGGTGCGGGTCAGCAGCGCCTCGATGCCATGCGCTCGGCACGCATTGAGCACGACTTCGGCGTCGGTGGCGATCAACACGCGGCTCGCGCCTGACGCGCGGGCCTGCTCGGCCACGCGTACCACCATGGGTTTGCCGGCTAGGTCGGCGAGCGGCTTGCCCGGCAGACGGGTGGACGCGAGGCGGGCCGGAACGACGACGATGAATGGAACGGCGGCGTGCATCGGATCAGTTGCTGGCGGGCTCGACCGGCGTGCCTTCGACCGTCTGGCGTGCCTCATCGACCAACATCACTGGAATGCCGTCGCGGATCGGATACGCGAGCTTGTCGGCATGGCAAATGAGCTCCTGCGCGTTGCGATCATGGTGCAGAGGCCCCTTGCACAGCGGGCAGACGAGGATTTCAAGCAGGCGAGCGTCCACGAAGTTTCTCCACAACGAGCGCAATCAGGCGAGGGTCGAGCGTGGCGTCGACGGGCACCGCCCATAGACGTGAGTCACGCCAAGCCGTGCATTTTACCGCATCCTTTTCGGTGATCAGGATCGCATCGGCTGTATCGGTCACGAACGGGTTCTCATCGAAAGGATAGTGGTCGGGCAGCGCGCGTGTTGTGGGCACAAGGCCGCTCGCACGCAGTGTCGCGAAGAAACGCTCCGGTGCGCCGATGCCGGCAGCGGCCAGCACGCGCTCGCCGGCGAACTGCGCTAGCGGCCGGCGCAGGTGTGGATTATCCAGGTGCCAGGCGTCGGCGGGCTGCAGCGTCAGCGCGAAAGTCGACGGCCACGGTGGCAGACTGCGCCCGTCAGGGTTGTTGATCAACGTTGCGTCGCGGACGCGACTCAGCGGTTCGCGCAGCGGCCCGGCGGGCAGCAGGAACCCGTTGCCCCCTAGCCGGTGATCGAAAACCACCAGCTCGACGTCGCGCGCGAGCCGATAGTGTTGCAGGCCGTCGTCGCTGACGATGACATCCACTTCCCAATGGGCTTGCACCAGCGCGCTGGCGGCCGCGACTCGGTCCGGGCAGACCCACACGGGCACCCCGGTGCGGCGGGCGATCAGCAGCGGCTCATCGCCCGCCAGCGCAGGCGACGCCGCGGGGCTGACTGCGGTGGGCCGCACGATGCGCGCGCCATAGCCGCGCGACACCACGCCAGGCGTGAAGCCTGCATCGCGCAACGCCTCGATCAGCGCAATGACGGTTGGCGTCTTGCCGGTGCCGCCGACCGTCACGTTGCCCACCACCACGACCGGTACGCTGATGCGCCACGTCTTGCACCAGCCGCGCGCATACGCGAGCCGGCGCAGCGCGCAGACGGCGGCAAACAACTGAGACAAGGGCCATAGCGTGTACGCGAGCACGCCACGGCGCTGCCATTCACGCGAGAACATAGGCTCGAGACGGGCGATGATGGCACGGGACAGTGGCATAAGCATGGCGCGGTGGTACGCAAATGGGGTAGGGCGTCGGACAACGGCACGGCAGGCCACAACTCTAACGTGGCACAGGCGTGCGCGGCAAGCCGGCTGAAAGGCCGGACCGGACCGATGCCCGCACGGGGACGCTGATCATTTGTCCATAATGGGTTCGATGCCGGCATACTATCCCCAATTATTGTGGATAACTTTGTGGGAATCTCGAGGTTATCGCCGGTAAGCCCATGGGGCGAAAAGTTTTTCAGTGATTTGCTGCCAACTGGGGCAGTGTGCAAAGTCTTGCGTGGCAAAGGTTTGACGCTGCCGCACGGAGACGGCCGGCCGGTGCGGCGCAAAGACCGGTAGAATCGACTGTGTGGACAGCTGCGGCCCCGCCGGACCGTAGCGGAGCCTCCCGTTCCCCAATACCGCCCGATGACAGCAGAATTTTCTCCCTCGGCCCCCTTTGTCGGCGGCGACGCGGTGATTTCCGTGTCCGCCTTGAATCGCGCGATCGGCACCCTGCTCGAGCGTGCGTTTGCGCTCGCCTGGATCGCCGGCGAAGTCTCGAACTTTACGCGGGCAGCCAGCGGCCATTGGTATTTCTCGATCAAGGACGATTGTGCGCAGATTCGTTGCGTGATGTTCCGTGGCCGTGCCCAATATGCACAGTTCACGCCGCGCGAGGGCGACCGGATCGAGGTTCGCGCCACGGTGACGATGTACGAGCCGCGCGGCGAGTTGCAACTGAACGTGGAGGCGGTCCGACGCACCGGGCAAGGCCGCCTGTACGAAGCGTTTCTGAAGCTGAAAGCGCAGCTTGAGGCCGAGGGTCTGTTCGCCGCTGAGCGCAAGCGCGCGTTGCCGTCGCACCCGCGCACCATCGGTATCGTCACGTCGCTGCAAGCTGCGGCGCTGCGCGATGTGTTGACCACGCTTGCACGGCGCGCCCCCCATGTGCCGGTCATCGTCTACCCGGCGCCGGTGCAGGGCGCTGAGGCGGCCGCGCGCGTCGCGGCGATGATCGGCACGGCCAACCGCCGTGCCGAAGTCGATGTGCTGATCGTGTGCCGCGGCGGTGGTTCGATCGAGGACTTGTGGGCGTTCAACGACGAATCGCTCGCGCGGGCAATCGCCTCTAGTGTGTTGCCGATCGTGTCCGGCGTCGGGCACGAAACCGATTTCACGATTGCCGACTTCGCCGCTGATGTCCGCGCGCCGACGCCGACGGCGGCAGCGGAACTGGTCAGTGAGCAGCGCGCCGTGTTATTGCGCGAGTTGGACCAGCGCCACGCGGCGCTGGCGCGTGGCTTCGGCCGGATGATGGAGCGGCGCGCGCAGCAGTTGGACTGGCTTGCGCGCCGGCTTGTGAGCCCGGCTGAGCGGATCGCCAGGCAGCGCCAGCACCTGCGGCAACTGTCGCTGCGGTTGTGCTCGGCCGGCGCGCGTCCGGTGCGGGATGCGCGCGCGCAGCTGACGATGGTTCAGTTGCGCTGGCGGCGCAGCCGACCCGACATGGAGCGGGCGGCCGAACGTGTGCAGCGGCTCGGGCAGCGCCTGGGCGATGCACTGCGCAGGCAGCACGAGCGTCGACGCGCGCAGGTATCCGAGCTGGCCGCTCGCACCGAGTTGCTCAGTCCGCGGCGCACGCTTGAGCGCGGTTATGCGGCGCTGATCGACCCACACAGCGGCGCGGCGGTGCGCGCGCCGGACGCGCTCAAACCCGGTCGCCGCGTAACGGTGCACCTCGCGCACGGCAGCGCGGATCTCGGCATTGCGCAAGTACAGCCTCGCCTGGATGAGGAATTCTAGGGCGGCGTTGGCGATATCGGCGCTGGCTGTCGCGCAGGATCGTGCACTGCCGAGCAGTTCTGACTCATTTACAGGAACAAGCAAAGCAATGCTGCGCATAAAGGGCCGACGATTTGCGAGGTTATTCCAACTCACCTAGAATCGAATGCTCGGCAGCATGACTCTCCCTGGTCCCCAATCCGTTATAAAGGAAGTTTGCACGATGGCACAACATACGCTCCCCCCCCTGCCGTTCGCGAAGAATGCGCTGGCTCCGCACATCTCGGAAGAGACGCTGGAATTCCACTACGGCAAACACCACCAGGCCTATGTGACGAACCTGAACAACCTGATCCCGGGTACGGCGTTCGAGAACCTGTCGCTGGAAGAGATCGTCAAGAAATCGTCGGGCGGCATCTTTAACAACGCAGCACAAGTGTGGAACCACACGTTTTTCTGGAACAGTCTGTCGCCGCAGGGCGGCGGCGCGCCGACCGGCAAACTCGGTGACGCGATTAACGCGAAGTGGGGCTCGTACGACGCATTCAAGGAAGCTTTCACAAAGGTGGCGGTCGGCACGTTCGGCTCGGGCTGGGCCTGGCTCGTGAAGAAGGCCGATGGCTCGCTGGACATCGTCTCGACCAGCAACGCCGCTACGCCGTTGACGACCGACGCCACGCCGCTACTGACGTTGGACGTCTGGGAGCATGCGTATTACATCGACTATCGCAACGCACGTCCGAAGTTTGTCGAGGCGTTCTGGAACGTCGTGAACTGGGATTTCGCCGCCAAGAACTTCGGCGTGTGAAGCTCGCGCGCGGCATCGCCGTGCGCGTACCCGCAACGCGTCGCTCCTACGCGAGCGACGTGCCATTCCAGTCGATGTCTGCACACAGCACCATTAGGTGGCCCGCCACCTGTACCGCAATCGATGCGGTCACCCCGCCAATCTGCAGTGTGCTGCTCAGAGGGTCCTGGCATCGCTATCGTGCCTTCCCGTGCTGCGCACGTCCGGCGCCAACTGTCCGAAGATCCACGCGGATAACGCGGTGATCACGCCGATGCAGACGAATGTCGCATGAAATGCCGGCAGCGTCTGCGATGGCGCGATGTGTCCGAACAGCGCCGTGAATGTGGCGAGCAGCGCGCCGGCGATGGTGACCCCCAGGCTCATCGACAGCATTTGCACAAGGGAAAACAGGCTGTTGCCGCTACTTGCCCCTTCACGTCCAAGGTCTTTCAGCGTCAACGTATTCATCGCGGTAAATTGCATCGAATTCACGCCGCCGAAGATCGCCAGTTGTACGAGCCGGACCCACAGCGGTTGATCCGGCGACATCAGTGCAAAGCTGGCCATGGTTGCCCCGAGCAGGACGGTGTTAGTCAGTAGCACGTGGCGGTAGCCGTGGCGCATGATCAACGCCGTGACAATGCGCTTGGACACCATGCCGGCCGCGGCCACTGGCAGCATCATTAGACCCGCATGAAACGGCGTGTAGCCGAGGCTCACCTGCAGCAGCAGCGGCAACAGATAGGGCATCGCGCCGCTGCCGATGCGCGCAAATAGATTACCCAGCAGGCCGACGCTGAACGTGTGAATACGGAACAACTCGAGCGAGAACAGTGGGTGCGGGCTGCGCGTCGCGTGCAGTCCGTATGCCGACAGGCACGCGAAGGCCAGCACCAGCAATATCAGCACGAGCGCGTGCGTCAGCCGCAACTCGGCCAGCCCGTCCAATGCCAGCGTCAATGCTAGCATGGCCACGGCGAGCAACAAGTAGCCCTTCACGTCGAAGCGCCCGACTTTGTCCAGCGGTTCACCGAGCATGAACAGCGCCGTCGCGATGCAGCCCGCCAGGCCGACCGGCACGTTGATCAAGAATATCCAATGCCATGACGCGACGTCGGTCAGCCAGCCGCCTAGCGTTGGCCCGATCAATGGCCCGACCAGTCCGGGAATCGCCACAAAGCTCAGGGCTGGCAGGTAGCGCTCGCGTGGAAAGCTGCGCAGCACGGCAAGCCGTCCGACGGGCAGCAGCATCGCACCGCCTATCCCCTGCACCACACGCGAGGCGACGAGTTGCCACAGGGCCGACGCGTTCGCGCACATTAGTGAGCCGAGGGTAAAAACGAGGATGGCGCTAAAGAACACGCGTCGCGTGCCGAATCGGTCGGCCAAGAAGCCAGAAATCGGAATCATCAACGCCATCGTCAGCGAGTACGCAATCACCACGGACTGCATCCGCAATGCCGATTCGCCGAGGCTGTGCGCCATGGCCGGCAGCGCGGTATTGACGATCGTCGTGTCTAGCGCCTGCATGAAGAATCCCGTCGCGACCAGCCACAGCATGATGGTTAGCTTGCGCTCCGGTGTAACGGTGTGGCGGATGGGCCGAGACGAGGATCCGGACATGGGCAATCTGACGGTTTCGCAACACAAGCCGCTATTCTAGACGGCTTTGGTCCGGCGCTCGCGCCGCCCACCCGATAAAGCGCCGCACCCGCGCATCGTCGGTCAGCTCGAGCGATCGCTGATCGGTGGTGTGGCCGACCTGCGTGATCAGCAGCAGTACGCCGTCGTGAAAACGCACGTTCTCTCGCCGCCCGAACGTTCTACACTGCCATTCGTCGATCGCATGGTGTCGCAGCGGGTCGCACGCCGCGGCGCGCAGCATGCCCGACAGCGCCGCGGCGCGGGAAGGGGCATGCGTCATGGAGGGCGGGGCTCAGCGTGCCGACTTCGCGTTGATGACAGCGTCGGCGACATTCTGCGGACTTTCCGCGTAGTGCTTGAACTCCATCGTATAGGTCGCGCGCCCCTGTGTTAGCGAGCGCAACGTGGTCGAATAGCCGAACATTTCGGCCAGCGGCACTTCGGAGCGCACCACCTTGCCGCCTCCCCCCGCGAGGTCCTCCATGCCCTGGACGATACCGCGGCGGCTGGACAAATCGCCCATTACGTTGCCCATGAAATCCTCTGGCGTTTCGACCTCGACCGCCACCATCGGCTCGAGCAACACGGGCCGCGCGCGCCGCATGCCTTCCTTGAACGCGATCGAGCCGGCCATTCGGAACGCGTTTTCGTTCGAGTCTACGTCGTGGTATGAGCCGAACGTCAGCGTCACTTTGATGTCCACGACTGGATAGCCCGCCAGCACGCCAGCCTGCATGGCTTCACGAATGCCCCGGTCCACTGCCGGGATGAACTCGCGCGGAATCACGCCGCCCTTGATCGCATCGACGAATTCATAGCCCTTGCCGTGCGGCTGCGGCTCCAGTGTGATCACCGCGTGCCCGTATTGGCCGCGGCCGCCGGACTGCTTGACGAACTTACCCTCGACGTCCTGCACCGCGTTGCGTACCGTCTCGCGATAGGCCACCTGGGGCTTGCCAACCGTCGCCTCGACGTTGAATTCGCGCCTCATCCGATCGACCAGGATTTCCAGGTGCAACTCGCCCATGCCAGAGATGATCGTCTGGCCTGACTCCTCGTCGGTCTTGACACGGAACGACGGATCCTCTTGCGCGAGGCGGTTCAATGCGATACCCATCTTTTCCTGGTCAGCCTTTGTCTTCGGCTCGACGGCCTGCGAGATCACCGGCTCCGGGAAGATCATCCGCTCCAAGATGATTACGTTGTTCGGGTCGCACAGCGTATCGCCAGTGGTCGCCTCTTTCAGGCCGACTGCGGCGGCGATGTCGCCGGCGCGCACCTCCTTGATCTCGGTTCGCTCGTTCGCGTGCATTTGTAGGATACGGCCGACCCGCTCTCGCTTGTTTTTGGTCGAATTGAGCACGGTGTCGCCTGAGTTGACGACCCCTGAGTACACGCGGAAGAAGATCAGCTGGCCGACGAACGGGTCCGTCATAATCTTAAACGCCAGCGCGGAGAACGGTTCGTTGTCGGCCGGATGCCGCTCGGCCTGTTCGTCGTCCGGCGTGTGGCCGAGGATCGCCGGCACATCGACCGGTGAGGGTAGGTAATCGATGACAGCGTCGAGCATTGCCTGCACGCCTTTATTCTTAAACGCACTGCCGCATAGCATCGGCACGATCTCATTGGCGATCGTGCGCTTGCGCAGTGCATCCTTAATCTCTTGTTCGGTCAGCGAATGATGGTCGTTGAGGTATTTTTCGAGCAGCGCCTCGCTGGCTTCCGCGGCCGCCTCGACCATCTTGTCGTGCCATTCTTGCGCGAGCTTGGCCAGATCGGCCGGGATGTCCCGGTACTCGAATTTCACGCCAAGACTGTCCTCGTCCCAAATAATCGCCTTCATTTTGACCAGATCGATGACGCCCTGGAAATGGTCTTCCGCGCCGATCGGAATCTGGATCGGCACCGCGACGCCGCGCAGCCGTTCGCTGATCTGCCGCTGCACGCGGAAAAAGTCCGCGCCGACACGGTCCATTTTATTGACGAACGCGATGCGCGGTACTTTGTACTTATTGGCCTGGCGCCACACCGTTTCCGATTGCGGCTGAACACCGCCGACCGAGTCGTACACCATGCATGCGCCATCGAGCACGCGCATCGAGCGTTCGACCTCGATCGTGAAGTCCACGTGCCCGGGGGTGTCGATAATATTGATCCGGTGTTCCGGGTAGTTGCCCGCCATGCCTTTCCAGAACGCCGTGGTCGCCGCTGACGTGATGGTGATGCCGCGTTCCTGCTCTTGCTCCATCCAGTCCATCGTCGCGGCGCCCTCGTGCACTTCACCCATCTTGTGGCTCACGCCGGTGTAGAAGAGAATGCGCTCGGTGGTCGTCGTCTTGCCGGCGTCAATATGAGCGCTGATGCCTATGTTCCGGTAGCGCTCGATGGGAGTTTTGCGGGCCACTTGAATCTCCTTCGCGATGGGATGGCCGGTCCGGCAGGCATCGGACACCGCGTCCGCCCGACAAACCGGGAAAAACAGCCTGAGCGGGCGCTCAATAGCGCGCACGCTAAGAAATATAGGATAGCGCTGCGCGGGCTGTTTTGCTTGATCCGATGAGCAAACGCGTTGCCCGATGGGCGGGTTGAGCGGGCAGCGGGTCGGGCGTCGCGGTCGTGGGACGCGATCAGGGCGCGGGCGGCAAGCCGAGCACGCGCATGCCCGGCTTGATGCCCTTTGAAGCGAACCACCCCTTGCTCATCTCGAGCGCGTAGACACCATTGTGGGTCGGACAGTGGTTATCTTGGGTTTGCGCCTGCATCTCGTCCAGATCCGTGATCGTGCCATCGGCGCGGATGAAGGCGATCGACAGCGGCAACGGCGTATTTTTCATCCAGAAACAATGGACTGCATTCTCATCAAAGACGAACAACATGCCTTCGTTCGGCGCCAGCGACTGGCGGAACATCAGTCCTTGCTCGCGATCGGCCGGGTTCGCGGCAATAGCTGCGTCAACCACGTACATGCCGATCGTCAACGAGGCACGCGGCAATGGCTCGGGGCGCTTCAGTGCGCCCGGCAGCGGCTGCGCCAGCGCGCCGCACGCAGCCAGCGCGAGCGTGACGCCGACCACCAGGGTGGCGACGACACGGGCCAGCGGCGCTGGCCTTGAGGTACCGATGCAAAGCTGCGGTGAGGCGCGGCGCGCTCGCCGGGCGGGCACGCGGAACAGGCGGGACACAGGCAGCGCGGATCGCACCGGAACAACCACGGCAGACTCCTCATAATGTGAATACGCGCATGTTACGCGAATCGCTGGGCAGTACAGGTCAACAAAAAGGCAGATCGCCTTGCGGCAACCTGCCTTTGAATGCCGTCGCAACGGCAGTGCAGCGTCGTTCTTGTCGTTTGGGGAGACGAAAACCTTAGTTCGAAGCTGCTTCCGAAGCAGCAGCCTTCTTCACTGCCTTCTTGTGCGACTTGTGAGCCTTCTTGTGCGCTTCGGTCTTCGAAGCAGCAGCCGGGGCCGAGGCGACTTCCGGAGCCGACGATTGCGCGAAAGCAGCGGTGGCGAACAGGCCAGCGATGAGGGCAGCGATCAGTTTGTTCATGTTGTTTCCTCAAACTTAGTTAATTAACCAATGACCCGCTTTGATGAGTCATGTCAATCAACGCGGGATCCACCTTTCGGTTGACAGGTCCGTTCGACAATTCGCTCGGGCCCGCTGCGTTCGTGTCACCCTGCGTTCGGCGGGGTGGCGACGTCGGCCGATGCCGGCGCATGCGTTGTGCGGCATCCGGAGCAATAACGCGGTGCCGGTTGGTCCGGTTGACGCGCGTTTTGCGAATTGATGAAAACCGATGCCGGCAAGCGGCACAGGGCAGAGTTCGGTGCGAGGGCAGCGCCAGGGGCAGGTGGCACAATGTGCGCGTCAGCGCGTGCCGTGCCACGGCGCCGACGGCGGCAGCGCGCGCCATTGGCCGGGCGCCAGGCCGAGCGCGAACACATCTAGCGCGCCGATACCGACGCGAATCAGGCGCAACGTCGGAAAGCCTACCGCTGCGGTCATTCGTCGCACTTGGCGATTACGGCCCTCGCTAAGGGCCAACTCGATCCACGTGGTCGGAATCGCGGCGCGATAGCGTACCGGCGGATCGCGCTGCCACAGGCCGGCGGGCGGCTCGATGAAACGGGCGCGACAGGGCCGGCTCACGTAGTCTCCAAGGTCTACGCCGCGCTCCAGGGCGGCCAGTGCCGAAGCGGGTGCAGCGCCGTCCAGTTGTGCCCAGTAGCGCTTGATCAGCTTGTGGCGCGGCTCGGCGATGCGCGCCTGCAGCGCGCCGTCGTCGGTCAGCAATAGCAGGCCCTCGCTGTCCGCATCGAGCCGGCCTGCCGGATAGACATCGGGCACATCGACCCATGTGGCCAGCGATGCGCGCGTCTCGTGAGCGGAGAACTGGCAAATCGTGCCATATGGTTTGTTCAATGCAATCAGTCGCATGGGCGATGCGCGGGCGCCAGGACCCGTTTCCTATGGCAAATGGCGGAATATTAGCGCATAATACGAAACACTAGTCTTGTGTCTTATATAAGAGTAAGGCTATTGCTGCGACGCCGTGATGTCTTGCCGGCGCGCTAGAATAGTGCTTCGCTACGAGCGACCCGCGACCCGCGACCCGCGACCCGCGACCCGCGACCCGCGACCCGCGAGTCTCGGGTGAGCCGCCGCGAGCTGCCTTAGCAGTCGACGCAGGAATAGCGCATGTTGGCGCGTCGCCGCGCAGCATACTTTCAGCCTGTCCATACCATTGGAGTCGAACATGCCGTATCAGCACATCAAGGTTCCGGTCGGTGAGAAGATCACCGTTAACTCGGACTTTTCGCTCAACGTCCCGGATCAGCCGATCATTCCGTACATCGAAGGCGATGGCATCGGCTTCGACATTACGCCGGTGATGATCAAGGTGGTCGACGCGGCGGTCGAGAAGGCCTATGGCGGCAAGAAGAAGATCGCATGGATGGAGATCTTCGCTGGCGAAAAGGCGACCAAAGTCTACGGGCCGGATGTGTGGCTTCCGGAAGAAACGCTGCAGATCCTGAAGGAGTACGTCGTCTCGATCAAGGGGCCGCTGACCACGCCGGTTGGCGGCGGCATCCGCTCGCTGAACGTGGCGCTGCGCCAGGAGTTGGATCTGTACGTGTGCCTGCGTCCGGTGCAGTATTTCAAGGGCGTACCTTCGCCGGTGCGCGAGCCCGAGAAGACCAACATGGTGATCTTCCGCGAGAATTCGGAAGATATCTATGCGGGCATCGAATGGGCCGCCCAGTCTGAGCAGGCCAAGAAGGTGATCCAGTTCCTGCGTGAGGAAATGGGTGTCAAGAAGATCCGTTTCCCGGAAACATCAGGGATCGGCATCAAGCCGGTGTCGCGCGAAGGCACGGAGCGGCTGGTGCGCAAGGCCATCCAGTACGCGATCGACAATAACCGCAAGTCGGTCACGCTGGTGCACAAGGGCAACATCATGAAGTTCACCGAAGGCGCGTTCCGCGACTTCGGCTATGCGCTCGCCCAGAAGGAGTTCGGCGCGGAGCTGATCGACGGTGGCCCGTGGATGAAGATCAAGCATCCGAAGAGCGGTGCCGAGATCGTGATCAAGGATGTGATCGCCGACGCGTTCCTGCAGCAAATCCTGCTGCGTCCGGCCGAATACGACGTGATCGCGACGTTGAATTTGAACGGCGACTACATTTCGGACGCGTTAGCGGCGCAGGTCGGCGGCATCGGCATTGCGCCGGGCGCCAACCTGTCGGATTCGGTGGCGATGTTCGAGGCGACCCACGGGACCGCGCCGAAATACGCTGGCAAGGACTACGTGAACCCGGGTTCGGAAATCCTGTCGGCCGAGATGATGCTGCGCCACCTGGGCTGGACCGACGCGGCTGACGTGATCATTTCCGCGATGGAGAAGTCGATCTTGCAAAAGCGCGTTACGTATGACTTCGCGCGCCTGATGGAGGGTGCGACGCAGGTATCGTGCTCCGGCTTCGGTCAGGTATTGATCGAAAATATGTAACGGCACTTCGCACGGGCCGGCGTATCGCGCCGGAAGACAGGACCCCTGTGGCGCAGGTGATGTGCCACAGGGGGGTTTTACGTCGGCGCTGCGCCGACCATTCATCGGCCTTTCACGGCGCAGCGCCAACCATTCGCGTCGGCCCGTCACGGTATAGCGCCAGCCATTCGCGTCGACCTTTCACGGTGTGGCGCTGGTCATTCGCCAGCCTTTCACGGCGTGGCACCGAAGGCATGGCGGGCTGTGGCAATTCGCCACTGATCCATGGCGGTGGCTGAAACTTAATTGAAAGAATGGTGTGGGCGACGGATAATGCCGACCGGTCCGTTCTTCACCGTCGCGTCTGCGACGCTTGTGTCGCTGTTGTCCGATGTCCGATCGTCGCACCCGAAAACTGACCGCCTGGCTCGGCCTGACGGCGATCTGGCTGATCGTCGCGATGCCGCTCGCCTCGCAGTGGCTCAGCCACGCTAGGGGCGGCATCGACACGGTACTATGCAGTGCGGCCACGATGGGCGAACGGGCCCCGGCCCACGGAGCGGCGTACGTGGGTGGGCACCTGGATGCATGCGGCTATTGCAGCTTGCTCGCCCACAGTCCGGCAATCGGCGCACCACAGGTCGCGACGCTCATGCTGCAGTGCCAGCGTGCGGCCGCGCTGCCGGTGATTGATGGCGTACCCCGGCCCGCGTTGCGGCATCTTGTTTCCTACCCGCGGGCTCCTCCGGGCGCGGTTTGACGGCTGTTCATTTGCTCGTTTCGTAACCGACGCCTGCCGGGCCGGCCATCCACAGCCGACCTGGACGGCATGCCATGGGTTGTATGCATGAAATTCACCTTCCTGGATCAGGCGGCGTCGCGTCGCCTGTTCAACGCGTATCTTGTATTGAAAAGCAACCGCTGTCGGCGTTGGGCGCCTTCGGTGTTTGCCGCAGTGGCGGGCCTGTTGGGAACAGTGAGCGCTCACGCGCAAGCTGATGCGTCGCCGCCTGACGCGCCTCCGGCGGGCGCCGCGTCGGTGCTCGTGCCGATCGAGGTCATCGCCAATGCGCCGAAGAATCCGCTGGTCGTGGTGACCGATCCGAAGCAGCCGCGCCAGCCGCTGCCCGCGAGCGATGGCGCCGACTATCTGAAGACGGTGCCGGGCTTTTCGGCGATTCGCAGCGGCGGCACCAATGCAGACACGGTGTTTCGCGGCATGTCCGGATCGCGGCTGAGTCTGTTGAGCAATGGCGCGCCGATGCTGGGTGCCTGTCCGGGCCGCATGGACGCTCCAACCTCGTATATCGCGCCGGAGAGCTACGATAAGGTGACTGTCGTCAAGGGGCCGCAATCGGTACTCTACGGGCCGGGCGCATCGGCCGGCACGGTGCTGTTCGAGCGCACGACCCGCCGCTTCGACGCGCCGGGCATGCGCTTCGATGGGAGCCTGGTTGGCGGTTCATTCGGCCGCAACGACCAGAATGTCGATTTAAGCGCGGGCGTGCGCGAAGGCTATGCGCGCGTGATGGCGAATCACGCGCATCAACAAGACTATCGCGACGGCAACGGCAAGACGGTGCCATCGCAGTGGGACAAATGGAACGTCGATACGTCACTGGGCTGGACACCGAACGAGCATACCCGCATCGAAGCGAGTGCCGGTACCGGCGACGGCTATGCACGCTACGCCGGCCGCGGCATGGATGGTGCACGGTTTCGTCGCGAAAGCTATGGTTTGCGTGCCGAGCGCTCGCATTTGGGCGAGGTTCTGGACCGCGTCGAGGCACAGGTCTACTACAATGATTTCGACCATGTGATGGATAACTTCACGCTGCGCTCGCCGGCAGGTGGCGGCAGGTCCATGCCGATGGCATCCGAGGTGCGGCGGCGCACGTTCGGTGCTCGCAGCGCCGCGACGCTGCGATTTACAGACCGGTTCAAGTTAGTGGCCGGGGTGGATGGGCAGCACCATGCGCTCGACAATCGGTCGCTGCAGCGGGCCGCCGTCAACGGCAACGGTCCATGGAAGCCGTCGGCAACCTTGTGGAGCATGGGCGGATTTGGCGAACTGACCTGGTACGCGACGCAGTCCGAGCGGATGGTGACGGGGCTGCGGGTAGACCACGCTGCGACACGCGACCGGCGCGTCAACGTCGGCTCCGGCGCGATGCAAGCGCCGAATCCGACGGCCAACGTGCAGCGCGAGCGCACTTTGCCCAGCGGCTTCGTGCGTTACGAGCACGATCTCGCCATGTTGCCCGCAATGTGGTACGTCGGAATTGGGCATGCCGAGCGTTTCCCGGATTATTGGGAGCTGTTCTCGCCAAAACTCGGTCCGGAGGGTTCAGTTAACGCGTTTTCGTCGTTGCGTCCCGAAAAGACCACACAACTGGATATTGGCACGCAGTACAGCGACGAGCGCCTTGACGCCTGGTTTTCGGCGTATGTTGGCAGCGTGCGGGATTTCATCCTATTCGACTACGTGTCCGGGCCGATGGGACCGGCCAGTCGCGCGACGCAGGTGGGTGCCCGAATCCTCGGCGGAGAATTGGGGGCCGCATGGCGCGCCACGCCGGCTTGGCGGTTCGAGACTGCGCTTGCGTATGCGTGGGGGCGCAACAACGACACGGGTGGGCCGTTGCCGCAGATTCCACCGCTGGAGGCGCGCGTTGGCGCACACTACCAGCACGGGACGTGGTCGGTCGGGGCGCTGTGGCGCGTGGTGGCGGCGCAGCGCCGGTACGTGCCCAATGAAGGAAACGTGGTGGGCAAGGATTTCGGGCCGAGCGCCGGCTTCGGCGTCGCGTCACTGCATGCGCAGTACGCGTTCGGCAAGGCGGCCACGCTGACGCTGGGCGTGGACAACCTGTTCGACAACGCGTACACCGAACATCTGAACCTGGCGGGCAACGCGGGCTTTGGTTACCCGGCCAATTCACCGGTAATGGAGTCCGGCCGCACGGTGTGGTTGCGCCTCGGCGTTAAACTGTAACAGCGCTAAAAGAGAAAAAAACCCGGCTCGCAACCGGGTTTTTTCTGCTTCACGAGCAAGCGATTCGAACGATCAGGCTGCCGCCTGGATATTCGAAGCTTGTTTGCCTTTCGGTCCCTGCACGACTTCGAAGCTGACTTTCTGACCTTCCTTGAGGGTCTTGAAGCCGTTCATCTGGATAGCCGAAAAATGCGCGAACAGATCCTCACCGCCTTCGTCCGGCGTGATGAATCCGTAACCTTTGGCGTCATTAAACCATTTGACCGTACCAGTCGCCATTCTACTTCCCCTGTCACTCTTGCCCTTGCTACACGAGCCCGTTCGAAAAGCGCCATGCCATGCGGCCGGATCCCTCTCACCAGCTCACCCGGCATTTTTCTTCGTGCACGACCGAAAAAAGTGCCAGCTTGATTGTTGGTGGTCTAAAAATTAGTGTCAAGAAAATTTTGAAACGCTCGAAAACCCATTCTATGAGCCCCCAATGCAGGGCTGCACAACGCGCGATAGTCATCTTGACGTCATATCAACATGCTCTGTCCGATGCCCATGCAGCACGGGGGCTTGAAAAGTCGCATAATGCACCGAGATAACCAAGGAACGATGTTTGCGTAAGCAAGGTCAGCGCAACGTTGTGTGCCTCGCTGCAGGGCGGGCGATTACTGTTGGCAGGGTGCCGGAGAGGCTGTTGCGCTCTGGTGACGAAAGGATGTGTGCCGCGCCGTATCGGGTGCCCGTTGGGGTTTTTGGCGGGATTGCTTGCGTGGCCGAGTTGTTTAGAATGGGTATATGGCCATTATCCCGGACAAGCAGGACAGTACAGTACTGGAGCGGCAGGAGCAAAAGGCGAAGCCGCCGTCGATGTATCGCGTGGTTTTGCTGAACGACGATTTCACGCCAATGGAATTTGTCGTGATGGTAATACAGCAATACTTCAACAAGGATCGCGATACTGCGACGCAGATTATGTTGAAAGTGCATCTCGAGGGGCGCGGAGTTTGCGGGGTCTATACGCGGGACATCGCGTCGACCAAGGTTGAGCTGGTTGTAACGCACGCGCGGCAAGCGGGACACCCGCTGCAGTGTGTGATGGAGGAAACATGATTGCCCAGGAACTGGAAGTCAGCCTTCATATGGCGTTCATGGAAGCGCGCCAGGCGAGGCATGAGTTCATCACCGTCGAACACTTGTTGCTCGCGCTGTTGGACAACCCGACGGCGGCGGAGGTGCTTCGCGCGTGCGCCGCGAACATCGAGGATCTGCGCCAGAACCTGCGCAACTTTATTCACGATAACACGCCGATCGTGCCGGGGGCCGACGACGTCGACACGCAGCCAACGTTGGGCTTCCAACGTGTGATCCAGCGCGCGATCATGCATGTGCAGTCGACCTCCAGCGGCAAGAAGGAGGTGACTGGCGCGAACGTGCTGGTTGCGATCTTTGGCGAGAAGGACTCGCACGCGGTGTACTACCTGCAGCAGCAGGGTGTGACCCGGTTGGACGTGGTCAACTTCATTTCGCACGGCATCGCGAAGACCGCGGGGCCGGATGGGGCGAAGGCTGGTGAGTCGCCGGTCGACGGTGACGAGGCCAGCGCGCAGCGGGAAACGCCACTGGCGCAATTCACGCAAAACCTGAATCAGCAGGCGCGCGACGGCAAGATTGACCCATTGATCGGGCGGGAACCCGAGGTCGAACGGATGGTGCAGGTGCTGTGCCGGCGCCGTAAGAACAATCCTTTGATGGTGGGCGAGGCCGGCGTGGGCAAGACGGCCATCGTTGAAGGGCTGGCATGGCGGATCGTGCGCGGCGAGGTGCCCGATATCTTGGCGGATGGGCAAGTGTATTCCCTCGACATGGGGGCGCTGCTGGCGGGCACGAAGTACCGGGGCGACTTTGAGCAGCGACTCAAGACGGTGCTCAAAGAGTTGAAGGACCGTCCGCACGCGATCCTGTTCATCGATGAGATCCATACGCTGATCGGCGCGGGCGCCGCCTCGGGCGGCACGCTCGATGCGTCGAACCTGCTCAAGCCGGCGCTGTCCTCTGGCCAACTCAAGTGCATCGGGGCCACGACCTTCACCGAATTCCGGGGCATCTTCGAAAAGGATGCGGCGTTGTCGCGGCGTTTCCAGAAAATCGACGTGACCGAGCCGACGGTCGAGCAGACGGTGGCGATCCTGCGGGGCCTGAAGTCCCGCTTCGAGGAGCACCACGGCGTCAAGTACTCGTCCGGCGCGCTGTCGGCGGCGGCCGAGTTGTCCGCACGGTTCATCACCGACCGACATTTGCCGGACAAGGCGATCGACGTGATTGATGAGGCGGGGGCGGCGCAGCGGATCCTGCCCAAGTCCAAGCAAAAGAAGACGATCGGCAAGACGGAGATCGAGGACATTATTTCCAAGATCGCGCGGGTGCCGGCGCAAAGTGTATCGCAGGACGACCGCAGCAAGCTGCAGACGCTAGACCGTGATTTGAAGAGCGTGGTGTTTGGGCAGGATCCGGCCATCGATGCGTTGGCCGCGGCCATCAAGATGGCGCGGGCCGGGCTCGGCAAGACGGACAAACCGATCGGTGCATTCCTGTTCTCCGGGCCGACCGGCGTCGGCAAGACAGAGGTGGCGCGTCAACTGGCCTTTACGCTGGGCATCGAGTTAGTGCGCTTCGATATGTCCGAATATATGGAGCGCCACGCGGTGAGCCGGCTGATCGGTGCGCCGCCCGGCTATGTCGGGTTCGACCAGGGCGGACTGCTGACGGAGGCGGTTACGAAGAAGCCGCATTGTGTGCTGCTGCTCGACGAGATCGAAAAAGCACACCCGGACATCTTTAACGTGCTGCTGCAAGTGATGGACCATGGCACGTTGACGGACAACAACGGCCGCAAGTCGGATTTCCGTAACGTTATCATCATCATGACAACGAACGCGGGCGCCGAGGCGATGAATAAGGCGACGATCGGATTTACGACGCGTCGCGAGACCGGCGACGAGATGGCGGACATCAAGCGGATGTTCACGCCGGAGTTCCGCAACCGGCTCGACGCGATTATCAGCTTCCGCTCGCTCGATGAAGAAATCATTATGCGCGTGGTCGACAAGTTCCTAATGCAATTGGAGGATCAGTTGCACGAGAAGAAGGTCGATGCGTTGTTTACCGATGCGTTGCGCAAGCATTTAGCCAAGCACGGTTTCGACCCGTTGATGGGCGCGCGGCCGATGCAGCGGCTGATCCAGGATACAATCCGCCGCGCGTTGGCGGACGAGCTGTTGTTCGGCAAGCTGATGAACGGTGGGCGCGTGACAGTCAACGTCGACGACAACGGCAACGTGCAACTCACGTTCGATGAGAACGCGGCGCCGCGCAATCCGACAAACCCGGAAACGGCCGAAGTCGAGTGACCGCGGCGATCGCGTCATAATAAGGCGCGGGCGACGCCCCGCGCTTTTTTTTGTCGCTCAGTGCCGGCCGGTGCTGCCGAAGCCGCCGGCACCGCGTTCGCTGTGCGAGAAATCGTTAACCACGTTGAATTGCACCTGCGCCACCGGTACGACCACGAGTTGCGCGAGCCGCTCCATCGGGTTCAGCGTGAACGCGCTCCCGCCGCGGTTCCATGTGGAGATCATCAACTGGCCCTGGTAATCGGAATCGATCAATCCTACCAGGTTGCCGAGCACGATGCCGTGCTTGTGGCCCAATCCGGAGCGCGGCAAGATCAATGCCGCATAACCTGGCGTACCGATATGGATGGCCAGGCCGGTCGGCACCAGCGCGGTCGCGCCAGGTTGCAGAACCAGCGGTTCGTCCAGGCAGGCGCGCAGGTCCAGACCGGCGCTGCCGGCAGTGGCATAGGCGGGCAGGGCGTCCTGCATGCGCGGGTCGAGAATCTTCAGGTCGATGTTCATCAATCAGTCGGTAGTGGGAATAGCGGGGCGTGCTGGCATCGCGGCATGCTCTATGACATGCCGTCGCGGTGCCGGGGCGGTACGACGCGATGGCACGACAAGCCCGTAAAAGGCTCGATTATGCCGTCTTGGGCGTTTGCGCGGCTAGATCGAATGCCTGCGCAAGCAATTCATATGAACGCAGGCGCGCCTTGTAGCTAGCCGCAACGGTCAGGACAATCAACTCGTCGGCGTTGAACTGTTGCTGAATCTCCAGCATACGCGGTACCACCGACTCTGGTGTGCCGATGATGCTGCGCGGCCGTTCGCGCTCAATGATAAGCTGTTCGCGCTCGCCATATGTCTGCTCGGACGCTTGCTCAACGGTCGGGATCGGTTCGTTCAAGCCATACGCCATTTGTAAGCGGCGCAGATCAACGGCCTTTTCCAGCGCGCTGGCCTGTTGCTCGGTATCCGCGCAAATCACAAAAACCGCGGCGGCCAAATAGGGGTGAGTTTCAAACCCGGGTTTGAATTGCGTCCGGTACGCTTGCGCAACCGTATGGCCGAAGAACGCGTTGATGAAGTGCGCGAACGCGAACCGGATGCCGAGTTGCGCGGCCAGCGCACCGCCGAAGTCGCTCGATCCGAGTACCCACAACTGCGGCCGCGTTGCGACATGGGGTTGTAGCAGCACGTCTTGTGCGAGCGAATCCTCGGCGAGTTGCCCGCGAAACAGTCCCGACAGTTCGGTCACTTGCTGCGGGAAAAGCTCGCCACGATTATACGAGCCGGACGCGACGGCCTGCGCGGTGCGCATATCGCCGCCGGGCGCGCGGCCCACAGCCAGATCGACACGCCCCGGGAACAACGCCTCGAGCATCATAAACTGTTCAGCCACCTTGAACGCACTATAGTAGGGCAGCATGATGCCGCCCGAGCCGATTCGGATGCGTTGCGTAACGCTGCCCAGGCGCGCGAGCATCACTTCCGGTGCGGGATTTGCCACCGAGCGCAAGCCGTGATGCTCCGCGCACCAGAAGCGGGTATAGCCCAGTTGGTCGGCAAGCTGCGCGAGTTCGACAGTGGCGGCAATGGCGTCGGCGGCCGAATGGCCGTCGATCACCGGCGTTTGATCGAGTACTGACAGTCGAGTCATAGGAGGACCGGATAGCGTGCCGTACGTGTGGCGAGCCGAGGGGCGCCGTGTGCGCGGACGTGATTTACGCGAAAAGACTGCCCGGCACGCGCTGCGCAATCTCGTCGACCAACGTGCGCGCGAGTGATTGTTTGTCCGCGCGCGGCAACGGTGTCGAGCCAGTTGTGTCGAATAGTACGACTTCGTTGTCATCCTTGCCGAATGTCTTCGGCCCCAGGTTGCCAATCAGCAGCGGGACGTTCTTGCGCCGCCGCTTCGCTTCACCGTTCACGCCCAGCTCGCCGCTTTCCGCCGCGAAGCCGACGCAGTAAGGTGGCGAGGGCAAAGCGGCGACACTGGCAAGGATATCCGGGTTCTCGACGAAGTCCAGCGGTGGCGCCGGCTGACCGGCGGCCTTCTTCAGCTTGTGATCGGACACTTGAGTGGTACGCCAGTCGGCGACCGCGGCAACGGCGATGAAAATGTCGGTGTCGGCGATGGTCGCCATGACCGCATCGTACATTTGCTGCGCGGTTTGTACGTCCTCTCGGCTCACGCCCCATGGCGTGGCGAGCGCGACCGGGCCGGCGATCAGGTGCACGCGCGCACCGGCCTGCGCCGCGGCGCGCGCGAGCGCGAATCCCATCTTGCCGCTCGAACGATTGGTGATGCCGCGGACCGGATCGATCGGCTCAAAAGTGGGACCCGCCGTGATCAGTACGCGCTGTCCCGCCAGCTTCTTCGGCTGAAAGAACGCGACGATGGCCTCGTACACCGCTGCGGGTTCGAGCATGCGGCCGTCGCCGATCTCGCCGCACGCCTGCGGGCCGGCGTCCGGACCGAGCACCGTGATGCCATCTGCGCGCAACTGGGCGACGTTGCGTTGTGTCGCCGGGTTTTGCCACATCTGGCGGTTCATCGCCGGCACGACCAGCAACGGGCAATCACGCGCCACGACCAGCGTGGACAACAAATCGTCGCACAGCCCATTGGCTAGCTTGGCGATGAAGTCAGTCGACGCGGGAGCAATCACGATCGCGTCCGCGCGGCGCGACAGGTCGATGTGTGGCATGTTGTTATCGATCCGTGTGTCCCACTGGCTGGTGTAGACCGGATGGCCGGACAGTGCCTGCATCGTAACCGGCGTGATAAATTGCGTGGCCGCTTCCGTCATCGCCACTTGGACGGTGGCACCGGCTTGGGTCAGCATGCGCGTAAGCTCGGCCGACTTGTAGCATGCGATGCCGCCTGTCAGTCCAAGCACCAGATGTTTGCCCGCAAGATCCATATCGTTCCTTCCGCTATTGCGTGTGTCCAGTGCCGGGATTGTCCCCCGACCTAGGTTTTCAGCGCACCGCGCGCACGCGCCTAAGCTCGTCGAGCACTAGCAGCATCGCACCGATCGTGATGCCGCTGTCGGCAATGTTGAACGCCGGCCAATGCCAGCCGCCGATGTGAAAATCAAGGAAGTCGATCACATGGCCGTGCACCAGCCGGTCAATGACGTTGCCCAGCGCGCCGCCGAGAATGAATGCCAGAGCGGTGCAAAACAGTTTCTGCCCGCTGTGGCGCTTGAGTAACCAGGTGATCACTAGCGCGGCGACGATGCCCAATGCGGTGAACGCCCAGCGCTGCCAGCCACCGGCAGTCGCCAGAAAACTGAACGCGGCACCACGGTTGTAGATCAGCAACAGATTGAAGAATGACGCAACCGGATGCGGGTCGCCGTACACGAACAGGCGCGACACCGCGATTTTGGACAATTGGTCGAGCAGGATCACGATCAACGACATGCCTAGCCACGGCATCAGCGTTGCCGAACGGGCGGCGTTGTGAGATGAGGTCTTCGCCATTTATGCCATGCTCCGGTGTTCGCCATCCCCGAATAGGTTCGCCGTGCAACGCCCGCACAGCGTCGGATGCTCGGTGTTCGTGCCCACTTCCTCGCGATAATGCCAGCAGCGCTCGCACTTCGGGTACCGGGACGCGATCACGTCGATTGCCTCGTCGGCATCATTGTCAACCTTGATCAGCCGAGCCGCAGAGGTGATCAGCACGAATTTCAAGTCGTCACCCAGGCTCGCAAGGGTATCGTAGCGTGCGCCATGCGCGCGGATCTCGACTTCGGCCTGCAGCGACGAGCCGATCCGGCCGGCTTCGCGCGCCGCTTCGAGCGCCTTGGTGACATCGCCGCGCAATTGGCGCACGAGCGCCCATTTATCTAACAACGCCGCGCCGTCGGGCAGCAGCGGATAGACGTAGTACGTTTCAGTGAAGATCGTCGTGCGCCCCGGCTGGAAGATCTTCCACGCTTCCTCCGCGGTAAACGACAGGAAGGGCGCGATCAGCCGCAGCAACCCTTGCGTGATGTGGTACAGCGTCGACTGTGCGCTGCGCCGCGCGTGCGAGTCGACTGCCGACGTGTACAACCGGTCCTTGAGCACATCGAGATAGAAGCCACCGAGATCTTCTGAGCAGAAGGTCTGCAGCTTGGCCACGACCGGGTGGAATTCGTACGCGTCGTAGTGATCGAGCGCCTCCTTTTGCAGCGCTGCGGCGCGTGCGAGTGCGTAGCGGTCGATCTCGAGCCACTGTTCGGGCAGCACCGCGTTCCGGCTCGGGTCGAAGTCCGACAGATTCGCCAGCAGAAAGCGCAGCGTGTTGCGGATCCGGCGGTAGCTTTCGACCACGCGCTTCAGGATCTCATCGGAGATCGACAGTTCGCCAGAGTAGTCGGTCGAGGCCACCCACAGGCGAATGATCTCGGCGCCGAGCTTGTTCGAGACTTCCTGCGGCGCGATCACGTTGCCGACCGATTTCGACATCTTCCGGCCTTGTCCGTCGACCGTGAAGCCGTGCGTCAACAGCGCCTTGTAGGGTGGCCGGCCATCGAGCATCGAGCCGGTGAGCAGCGACGAATGGAACCATCCGCGGTGCTGATCCGAGCCTTCGAGGTACAGGTCGGCGGGCCACTGCAGCTGCTGGGCGTGCGAGCCGCGCAGCACATGCCAGTGCGTCGTACCGGAGTCAAACCAGACGTCCAGCGTGTCGCGGTTCTTTTCATACAGGTCGGCGTCGTCGCCGAGCAACTCGCGCGCATCGAGCGATTGCCATGCTTCGATGCCATGTTGTTCGACGCGTTGCGCAACGTGTTCGAGCAATTCCAGCGTGCGAGGATGCAACTGGCCCGTCTCCTTGTGCACGAAGAAGGCCATCGGCACGCCCCACTGGCGCTGGCGCGACAATGTCCAGTCGGGTCGATGCGCGATCATGTTGTGCAGTCGCTGCTTGCCCCACGCTGGATAGAACGCAGTGGCTTCGATGCCGTCGAGCGCGGTTTCGCGCAGCGTCTTGCCGCCACCGACGGGCGTCAGGTCCATGCCGGCAAACCATTGCGACGTCGCGCGGTAGATGATTGGCGTTTTGTGCCGCCAGCAATGCATATAGCTGTGCGCGTAATGGTTCGTGTGTAGCAACGAGCCAGCATCGCGCAACGCGTCGACGATCTTCGGGTTCGCCTCCCAGATCGACAGGCCGCCGAACAGCGGCAACGATTCGATATAACGGCCGTCGCCCATGACTGGGCTCAGGATGTCGTCATCGCCGATGCCATGCGCCTTGCACGACTGGAAGTCCTCAATGCCGTAGGCCGGCGACGAATGTACGACGCCGGTGCCCGAGTCGAGGGTCACGTAGTCGCCGAAATAGACCGGCGCAGTACGCTTGTAGCCCGGGTGCAGGTTGACGAGCGGATGGTGGAAGCGGATCCCGCCCAGCGCGGCACCCGGCGCCGACGCGATCACCGTGCCGTCTAGACCGTATGTGGTTAGGCACGGCTCGACGCGCTCGGAAGCCAGGATCAGCAATCCGCGCCGCGTGTCCACGAGGCTGTACGACAGCTCTGGATTGACGTTCAGCGCCTGGTTCGCGGGAATGGTCCACGGCGTGGTGGTCCAGATCACGATCGCGCCGTCGGCACCGGGCAACGATGGCATCCCGAACGCCTCGGCAATCCGGTCAGGCTCGGCAAAGGGAAACGCGACGTCCACGGCGGGATCGACACGGTCCTTATATTCGACTTCTGCCTCGGCCAGTGCCGAACCGCAGTCAAAGCACCAGTTCACCGGCTTCAGGCCGCGGAACACATAGCCCTTCTCGAGGATGCGCGCAAGCGCACGGATTTCATTCGCCTCGTTCGCGAAGTCCATCGTGCGATACGGGTTGTCCCAATTGCCGATCAACCCAAGCCGGCGGAAATCGGCCTTCTGGCGCTCAATCTGCTCGGCCGCATACTCGCGTGCGTTACGTTGCACCTGCTCGACCGGCAGCGACTTGCCGAAGCGCTTTTCGATCTGGATTTCGATCGGCATGCCGTGACAATCCCATCCGGGTACATAGTCCGCGTCAAAGCCGGCCATATTGCGTGCCTTGACGATGATGTCTTTCAGGACCTTGTTGACGGCGTGTCCGATATGAATATCCCCGTTCGCATAGGGCGGGCCGTCGTGCAGTACGAACTTCGGCCGCCCCCGGCTGGCTTCTCGAATCGCTTCGTACACCTTGTTCTGTTGCCATTGCTGGACCCATTGCGGTTCGCGCTTGGGCAGGTCGCCGCGCATTGGAAACGGTGTGTCAAGCAAGTTGACGGGGTACTTGGAAGGCTGCTTGGAATCGGCTTTCTTGTCACTCATGATTGGGATGGTAGAGAAGTTCGGCGGCCGCTGACTGCGCATGCAGGCCGCATCGGCGAAGCACGGCATGTCGCGCGGGCGTGGGGCACATGTCGTCAGCCCCAACACGCGTCACTGCGCACCTTGCCGGTACGCAGCGACCCAGCGCTATCTAATTCGGTCGGTGGCGGACGTCGCAAAATCGCCGCCCGGGCTGGGGCCGCCTCGTTGCTCGGGCTGCTTGGCGGGATGGGTCGGCACCGCCGCCCAGTCGGGGTGGACCGACGCTGACGTCCGGTCGGGGTCGGCTGGTGCCCGGTCGCCTTGCGCGGCGAAGTATTCACGGGCGGCGGCAACATCGCACGCGATCGCTCGGCCGAGCGCCTCCAGGTCCACAAACTTCTGTTCGTCGCGCAATTTCTCAAGAAATTCGACCCGCACCAGCTTGCTGTACGCGTCGCCATGCCAGTCCAGCAGATGCACTTCCAATAGGACGCGGCCGGAATCGTCCACGGTCGGGCGCCAGCCCAGGCTGGCTACGCCAGGTAACGGGCCCGCCTCAATGCCGTGCACCTGCACAATAAAGATGCCGGCCAGCGCGGGGCGCTTGTGCGAGATCGGCAGATTCAGCGTCGGAAAGCCCAGGTCGCGTCCCAGTTTCATGCCATGCACGACGTGGCCGCTGATGACAATCGCCCGGCCGAGCGCGGTGCGAGCCGCCGCGAGGTCGCCCGCAACGAGCGAGGCGCGCACGGCCGAGCTGGAGATGCGCGCGCCGGATGGGTCCGCCACAGTGGGCATCTGCTCGACCTCGAAGCCATACTGTGCGCCGGCTGCCTTCAGCGACAGAAAGTCACCGGCGCGCTTTGCCCCGTACCGGAAGTCGTCGCCGATCATCACCCAGCGCGCGTGCAATCCGTTGACGAGGATGTGCTCGACGAACGCGGCCGGCGACTGGCTGGCGAACGTATGATTGAAATGCTCGACCACGACCCGGTCCACGCCGTTGCGCTGCAATGCCTCGAGCTTATCGCGCAGCATCGCGATGCGCGGCGGTGCGCCGGCCGGGTCGAAGAACTCGCGGGGGTGCGGTTCGAACGTCATCACGCAGACCGGCAGCGCGCGCGCGTTGGCGGCGGCGCGAACCCGCGCCAGCAACGCCTGGTGGCCGCGATGCACGCCGTCGAAGTTGCCGATCGTCAACGCGCAGGGCGCGCGGCTCTCGGCATTTGGAAGACCCCTGAAGACTCTCACGATGATTGGCCGGTCGGGCTGCGGCGTTCGATCGCCGCGCCGACGCATTGCGCCGGCACGTTGCCGCAAAGCCCACGATTATAAACGCTCGCACCCGGTTTCGGCGGGAACCGGCGGATCGACGCAGGCAGCAAGGGCGCCGATGATAAAATCCATGGATGAAAAAACTCGTCATCCTGATTTCCGGACGCGGCTCCAACATGGAGGCGATCGTACGCGCGTGCGCCGCGCAACGCTGGCCGGCGCGCGTTGCCGCAGTGGTGTCCAATCGCCCCGACGCCGCAGGCTTGGCGTTCGCGGCTGCGCACGGCATCGCCACGGCGGTCGTCGACCACACACAGTTCGACGGGCGCGATGCATTCGATGCGGCGCTGGCGCAGGTGCTGGACGCGCATGAGCCGGACCTCGTCGTGCTGGCCGGCTTCATGCGCGTGCTAACGCCGGCGTTTGTCGAGCGCTATGCGGCTCGCATGATGAATGTGCATCCATCGTTGCTACCGAGCTTCACGGGTCTGTATACGCATCAGCGTGCATTGGACGCGGGCGTCGCGGTGCACGGTGCCACGGTCCATTTCGTGACCGCCGCACTGGACCATGGCCCGATCATTGCGCAGGGCGTGGTGCCGGTGCTCGCCGGCGATGATGCCGCTGCGCTTGCTGCACGGGTGCTGCGCTTGGAGCACGAGCTTTATCCGTGCGCGGTGCGCTGGTTTGTCGAGGACCGGCTGCGCGTGCGTGACGGCCGGGTGGAGTTGGCGGCTGCCGAGCCACGGCTGCTGTTTGGCGGGGACGCGGTATGAAGCTACATGGATTTTTGATCGGCCAGACCGAGACGTTGCTCGCCGACGTACTGAAGTTTACCGGTCCGGCCGACGCGGCCACGAGCCGATTCTTTCGGGCGCATCCGAAGCTTGGCCACGCCGAGCGTGGGGTGATTGCCGAGGCGGTATTTGCGGTGCTGCGCCGCAAGATGGAATATGGACATTTGGCCGAGAGCGGCAGCGGCACGCCGGCACGTCGGCTGGCGCTGCTTGGCTTGATGCAGACCGCTGGCCTGAACGCGTTGCGCCCGCATGTGTCGCAACAGGAGTTCGCGTGGCTCGACCATGTGTCGAAGATCGACCCGGCGAGCTTGCCGGCGCGCGTGCGCACGAACCTGCCGCCATGGATCGAGGCCGCGCTGGGCGTCCGTCTGGCCACCACCGATGCCGGGCCGGATGCGGTGGCGCAGGAGCTGGCGCGGCTCGCCGCGGCGCTGAACTATCCGGCGCCGCTGGATCTGCGCGCCAACCCGATCCGCGCCAATCGCGATACGGTGCTCGCCGCGCTGGCGGAGGCTGGCGTGCAGGCGGAGCCGACGCCGTATGCGCCGCTGGGTATCCGGGTGGCCGGCAAGCCTGCGATCCATACGTTGGCCGCTTTCCAGCAAGGATGGTTCGAGGTACAGGACGAGGGCAGCCAGCTGTTGTGCCAGCTGGTCGCGCCGCGCCGCGGCGAGATGGTTGTCGATTTTTGCGCCGGAGCGGGCGGCAAGACGCTCGCGTTGGGTGCGATGATGCGCTCATCCGGACGGCTGTACGCGTTCGATGTGTCCGACAAGCGGTTAGGCAAACTCAAGCCCAGGCTCGCGCGTAGCGGCTTGTCGAACGTGCACCCAGTCGTCATCGATAGCGAGCATGATGTGAAGATCAAGCGGTTGGCCGGCAAGATCGATCGCGTGCTGGTCGATGCGCCCTGTAGTGGCCTAGGTACGCTGCGCCGCAATCCGGATCTCAAGTGGCGTCAAACGCCGCAATCGGTCGCTGAGTTGACGGTGAAACAGGCATCGATCCTCGCCGCCGCCGCGCGACTGCTCAAGCCGGGCGGACGGCTCGTCTACGCGACGTGCAGCTTGCTGGGTGACGAGAACGAGGGCATTGTCGAGTCATTCATCGCGGCTCACCCGATGTTCAAACGCGTGCCGGCGAGCCGGGTGCTGGCCGATCAAAAGATCGCGCTCGATACCGGCGATGACCTGACGCTGTGGCCGCACCGGCACAGCACCGACGGCTTCTTTGCGGCAGTGATGCAACGGGTGGCGTGACATGCAGGATCGGATCCTGACCCACCGGTTCGGCGACTTGTTGCGCGACCTTGGCCAGCCGGCGATGCTCTGGCAAGTCATTGCGCTGATCGGCGCGCTAGCGCTGGCATGGGGGCTTGCCGGTTATGCCTGCAAGCGGCTGGATGCATATCGACGCGCCCGCAACGCGGCGGTGCGCTTCGGCGCGGATGGACTGAATAAGGCGTTGTTTCCGTTCCTCGGCTGGTTGATTGTGGGCGGCACGGGGCTTGTGCTGGGCCAGGCGATGAAAACGCCGCTATTGGAACTCGCGCGGGTACCGCTGTTCGGTATTGCGCTGATCTATGTGGCGTTGTACCTGATGCGCCGGGTGTTTTCCCGGGACGGGCACTTGCACGGGCTCGCGTACCTGGTTGAGAAAATCGTCACCGTGCTGGTATGGGCCGGCATGGCGCTGACCGTGATGGGCATTCAGGACGACGTGCTGCACTGGATGGCCAGCGTGCAATTTCGCGTGGCCACCGCGCACGTGAGCCTATTGTCGCTGTGCAACGGCCTGCTGTGGGTCATGATCGCATTGATCGGCGCGCTATGGGCGGGCCGCGCGCTGGACGAGCGGCTGCTGCGGGCCAACTCACTCGATGCGAACCTGCAGGTCGTGCTGTCGCGCATCGGTCGTGCGGCGTTGATCCTGGCCGCGGTGCTTGTGAGCCTGTCGATCGTTGGCATCGATATCACCGTGCTTGGCGTATTCGGCGGCGCACTCGGCGTCGGGCTGGGCTTCGGATTGCAGAAGATTGCCAGCAACTACGTGTCGGGGTTTATCATCCTGCTGGACCGCTCGCTGCGGCTCGGGGATACGATTTGCGTGGGTGGTCTGCAAGGCCGGGTCACGCAGATCCGCACCCGCTACACGGTGGTGCGCGGGCTGGATGGCGTCGAGACGCTGGTGCCGAACGAAAAGTTAATCACCGACATTGTGCAGAACCAGTCGTCGTTCCTCACGCGCGGCTGGACCAAGGTGTCGGTCCAAGTGGCGTATAGTACGGACGTGGACCTCGCGATGCGCGTGCTCGTCCAAGCTACGCAGGGCGTAGAACGCGTGTTACAGGATCCGGCGCCTCGCCCTTATTTTGCCGGATTCGGTGCCAACGGGATCGACCTGGAGCTAGGTTTCTGGATTGCCGACGCGGCGCTCGGTATCGCGTCGGTGCGCTCGGCCGTCAACTACAATATCTGGGCCGGGTTCAATGCGCACGGTATCCGCGTTCCACTCGCGCAGCGCCGCGAGGTGCGGATCCTCAATGCCGCGGCCATCGAACCGTTGTCCGCTGCTATTGAACCGATGCCGGTCGCCGCAGTCAAAAGAGAAAATTAGCTGCATTCCTCCCCCTTTTCCTATGCCATGCACTAGAGTATGTTGCGCGTCAGAGGCTGCGACTGTGTGCCGCGCAACAGGGAATCATTTTTGTGACAGGCAATTGCGGCTGATCGGGTAGAATCTTGACTCAGCCCTTTCGCGGCCGCCGCGGCAGGTCACGTCCGATACTTCAATCGGGCTTTTTTCCGATTTTGTTTTCCGGGTATTAATTTGCTGAATTTCGCGCTTGATTTCGTTGCCCATGGCCTGTTGAACTGGTCTTGGTGGCAAATCGTGCTGTACACGCTCGTGATGACGCACATCACGATCATTGGTGTCACCGTCTATCTGCATCGGCACCAGGCGCATCGCGCGCTGGACTTGCATCCGATCGCCAGTCATTTCTTCCGCTTCTGGCTATGGCTGACCACGGGCATGGTCACGGGTCAGTGGGCGGCGATCCATCGCAAGCATCATGCGAAATGCGAGACTGATGAGGATCCGCACAGTCCGCAGACGCGTGGGATATGGAAAGTGCTGCTCGAAGGCGCCGAACTGTACCGCGCCGAGGCGAAGAACGAGCAAACGCTGAAGAAGTACGGGCACGGCACGCCGGACGATTGGCTCGAGCGGCATGTCTACGCGAAGCATGCGGTGCTTGGCGTGACGATCATGGCGTTGATCGACCTGGCGCTGTTCGGCATCGTCGGCATTTCGGTGTGGGCTATCCAGATGGTGTGGATTCCGTTCTGGGCCGCTGGCGTGGTCAACGGCCTCGGTCATTTCTGGGGCTACCGTAATTTCAACTGTGCGGATGCAAGCACGAACCTGTTCCCATGGGGCATTTTGATTGGGGGCGAGGAGCTGCACAACAATCACCATACCTATGCGACGTCGGCAAAGCTGTCGAACAAGTGGTACGAGTTCGACATCGGCTGGATGTACATCCGACTCATGTCAGCATGCCGGCTCGCGAAGGTGAAAAAAATTGCGCCGACGCCGAAGCTGGCGGCGCGCAAGGCGGTGCCCGACCTGGACACATTGCACGCGGTGCTAGCCAATCGTTATGAGGTGATGGCGCGCTACGCGAAAACGGTCAAGCGGGCGTACCGGCAGGAGTTGGCGCACTTGAAGGAATTGGGCGCGCGTGAGAAGTACGCGCTGATCAAGGGCGCGCGCGAGTGGATCCACAAGGATGAGGCCGGTCTGGACGAGCCGCAAAAAAGGCAACTGATGCAGATCTTCGCCAGCAGCCAGCGCCTGCGCACGTATTACCAGTTGCGGGCGGAGTTGGCGCAGATATGGGAGCGCTCGAACGCGTCACGCGAGCAGTTGCTGTCGCACTTGCAGGACTGGTGCCATCGCGCGGAGCAAAGCGGCATCAAGGCATTGCAGGAGTTCGCACTGCGCCTGCGCCGCTACGCGTAAAGGCGGGCATCGGTAAATTCCGTTACACTTGGAGTCCGTCTTGCCGCAAAAACCCCGCATAGGCGGGGTTTTTTGTTTCGGCGCACGATGCGGCCACCAGCGTGCGTCAATTGGGATTCGCGGGTGGTGGCGCGGGCGGTCATACTGAGTACTGAGCAGCGGGAGGATGACAATGAACCAGCGTTCGATTAGGACGGTCGAGTTCGACAAGCCGGTGATGCCCGACGGAGCTTGCAGCGTCGGGCAAGCATGGGCGCGCGTGCCGCACAGCCTATCGGTGGCCGAGCGCGCCGAGTTACGTGTGCGTATCCGCGAGTTGCTGGCGCAGCAGCAGGCCGTGCTGGTCGCCCATTATTATGTCGACCCGGAGCTGCAGTCGCTCGCGGAGGAGACCGGAGGGTGTGTCGCCGATTCGCTGGAAATGGCCCGGTTCGGCCGCGATCACGACGCCCGTACACTGGTCGTGGCCGGTGTGCGTTTCATGGGCGAGACCGCGAAGATTCTGAGTCCCGAAAAGCGCGTGTTGATGCCGGACCTGGATGCGACGTGCTCGCTCGATCTGGGTTGTCCTGCCGACCAGTTTGCCGCGTTCTGCGACGCTCATCCCGACCGAACCGTCGTCGTGTACGCGAACACGAGCGCGGCGGTCAAGGCCCGTGCGCACTGGATGGTGACTTCATCAATTGGGCTGGATATCGTCGCCGCGCTGCATGCGCGCGGCGAGAAGATCTTATGGGCGCCGGACCGTCATCTGGGCAGCTACATCCAGCGCAAGACTGGCGCCGATATGCTGATGTGGCAAGGCTCGTGTCTCGTGCACGACGAATTCAAGGGGATCGAGCTCGACTTGTTGCGCGCCGAGCATCCGGACGCCAAGGTACTCGTGCATCCGGAGTCGCCAGAATCAGTCGTTGCGCAGGCCGACGTGGTCGGTTCGACCACGCAACTGATCGACGCGGCGAAGTCGCTTGACGCGACTCGCTTCATTGTAGCCACTGACCTGGGCATCCTGTACAAAATGCAGGCGGCGGCGCCGGGTAAGACGTTCATCGCCGCGCCGACCGCGGGCAACAGCGCAACGTGTAAAAGCTGTGCGCATTGTCCATGGATGGCGATGAACGGCCTGACCAATCTCGCCGCCGTGCTGCAGTCCGGTGCAAACGAGATATTTGTCGATCCGGTCATCGCTCAGCGTGCTCGGATGCCGATTGACCGCATGCTGGACTTCGCGGCGCAAAAAAAGCGCAATGTACGGGCGAGCGGCGACCTGGCGAGCGATGATGCGTTGTTTCGACATGTGGGGGCGGCGTGATGGGCGTTACCGGGACAAGCCGCGAGATCCGCACGGTGGCGGCGCCGCAGTGGGACGGCTATGAGCCAATCCGTCAGCACTATGGCGACGCGTTCACGGCCGCGCTGCGCCGAAACGTGCAAGACGCGCTGGCCGAGGATGTTGGCGCGTGCGACTGGACGGGCTTGCTCGTGCCCGCCAATGACGTGTTCGACGCCCGGATCATCGTGCGTGAGCCCGCCGTGCTATGCGGTGTACTTTGGTTTGTCGAAGTGATGCGCAGTGTCGATGCCCGCATCGAACTGTCATGGCATTATCGTGAAGGCGAATGGATGCACGCCGATACGCCAGTGTGCTCGTTGCGAGGCCCCGCGCGCGCGCTGCTGACGGCCGAGCGCAGTGGCTTGAATTTTCTGCAGTTGCTGTCCGGCGTCGCGACGGCCACGCGTCGATATGTCGAGGCGATAGCCGGCACCCGGGCGCGGATTCTCGATACGCGCAAGACGCTGCCTGGCCTGCGGCTGGCGCAAAAATATGCCGTTCGGGTCGGCGGCGGCGACAACCAGCGGCTGGCGCTGTATGACGGCATCCTCATTAAGGAAAATCATATTGCAGCCGCGGGCGGTGTCGCCGCCGCGTTGCAGGCCGCGCATGCGTTGCAGGCGAGTGTGCCGGTGCAGATCGAGGTTGAGACGCTCGAACAGCTGCAGGTGGCGCTGGCACATCGTGCTCAATCGGTGTTGCTGGACAACTTCACGCTGGACATGATGCGTGATGCGGTTGCACTGAACGATCATCGGGCTCTGCTTGAGGTCTCTGGGGGCGTCGGCTTGGACACGGTGCGCGATATCGCGGCGACCGGCGTGGATCGAATATCGATTGGCGCACTGACCAAGGATGTGCGCGCGAGCGACTATTCGATGCGAATCCTCGATCGCGCGTAGCACTCGACGCCGGACTGCGGCGGACGTAGCCGCGGGCGATCAGATTGAACGGTGGCGGAATCGCTTAGGGCTCAGCACCGTTGGCAGCGCTTTAGGCAACGCCTGCTCCCAGTCGCGGCTGAAATGCAAACCGCGGCTTTCGAGCCGGGAGCGGGCGCTGTCGACGATCAGCAATGCAACATCGACCAGGTTGCGCAACTCGAGCAGGTCACGGCTGATACGAAAATTCGCATAGTACTCGTGGATCTCATCGCGCAGCAGCGCCAGTCGGTGCTTCGCCCGTGCCAGCCGCTTGTCGGTTCGCACGATGCCGACATAGTTCCACATCAGCCGCCGCACCTCGTCCCAGTTGTGAGCCACGACGACCTCTTCGTCAGCATCGGACACGCGGCTCTCGTCCCACTGCGGCAATGTGAGAGGGTGCGCGGCATGAAACCCCACGTCTTCGATGGCTCGCGCCGCGGCCCTGCCGATCACCAGGCACTCCAGCAGCGAATTGCTTGCAAGCCGGTTGGCGCCATGCAAGCCCGTATAGGCGGTTTCGCCGACTGCGTAGAGTCCGGTGAGATCGGTTCGGCCGGCCAGGTCGGTCACGACGCCGCCGCACGTGTAGTGGGCAGCCGGCACGACGGGGATCGGGGCACGCGTGATATCGATGCCGAACTGCTGGCATCGGGCGAGGATTGTCGGAAAGTGCTCACGCAGGAATGCAGCCGGTTGGTGACTGATATCGAGATAGACGCAATCGATACCGCGCTTCTTGATTTCGAAGTCAATTGCACGGGCGACGATATCGCGTGGTGCCAATTCCGCGCGCTCATCATACTGCGGCATGAAGCGGGTGCCGTCCGGCAGCTTCAGCAATCCGCCTTCGCCGCGCACCGCCTCGGAAATGAGAAACGAGCCGGCATACGGATGGTACAGGCAGGTCGGATGGAATTGGATGAACTCCATGTTCGCCACCCGTGCACCAGCCCGCCAGGCCATCGCAATGCCGTCGCCGGTCGCGGTATCTGGGTTCGTCGTGTATAAATAGACTTTGCCGGCGCCGCCGGTGGCTAGCACGGTGTGCGGTGTCTCGATCGTCAGTGTCTTGCCGCTGTCAATGTCGAGCACGTACAGCCCGAAGCAATGCCGGCCCGGCAACCCGAGCCGGTCGGACGTGACCAGGTCGATCGCGCAGTGATGCTCAAGCAGGGTAATGTTCGGGCGTTGACGGGCTTGTTTGATGAGTGTCGACAGCACCGCATGGCCGGTGGCATCAGCCGCGTGAATGATGCGCCGATGGCTGTGTCCGCCTTCGCGCGTCAGGTGAAACCCCAATTCGGCGTTATCGTCCTGGGTGAACGGCACGCCTTCGCCGATCAACCATTCGATCGCCGCGCGTGCGTTCTCGACGATGAAGCGTGTCGCGGGTTCGTCGCATAGGCCTGCGCCGGCGACTAGCGTATCGCGGACATGGCTGTCGATGCTGTCTGCCGAGTCCAGCACGGCTGCGATGCCACCTTGCGCCCAGTCGCTAGCACCGTCGGACAGGGCTCGCTTTGCGATGACGGCGACCCGACAAGTGGGCGCCAGGTTCAGCGCCACACTTAGCCCGGCCAGTCCACTACCGACGATGACGACGTCGAAATTCATTGGGATAATCTCCTCATACCCTACGTGACGGGTCCGGACCCATACGCCGAAACGAAGGAGCATACCCCGATGCGACACGACGTGCAAAAAGCAAAAGACCCCGGAGTTCGGGGTCTTTTGCTCTTCGTCAGGCTTTACAGTCTCGAGAGACATTGAACTTCCGATCGGCGGACCAATCGGAGGCCCCATAGATCCATTATTTGATCTTCGTTTCCTTGTATTCGACGTGCTTGCGCGCGACTGGGTCGAACTTCATGATCGCCATCTTTTCGGGCATCGTGCGTTTGTTCTTCGTCGTGGTGTAGAAGTGACCGGTTCCGGCCGTCGATTCCAGCTTGATCTTGTCGCGAGCGCCTTTGGCCATGTCACAGCTCCTTAAGCTTCACCGCGCGCACGCAGGTCTGCGAGCACGGGATCGATGCCATTCTTGTCGATCAGGCGCAGGCCCGCGTTCGAAACGCGCAGTCGCACCCAGCGATTTTCGCTTTCCACCCAGAACCGGCGGCTTTGCAAGTTCGGGAGGAAGCGACGCTTGGTCTTGTTGTTCGCGTGGGAAACGTTATTGCCGACCATCGGCGCTTTCCCAGTAACTTGACATTTGCGTGCCATCAGAGCACTCCTAATACGCTTAAATTCGGGTGATACGAAAGGGGTGGTACGGGCAAACCGCAATCCTAGCAGAAAAAGACAAGAAAAATCAACCTGTTTGTGTCATCCGCACTGACTGCCGCGCGCGCCCGGCTATAGCAGTCCGTGGCGCGCGAGTGACAAAATGGTGTCCGATGTCACGATGAAATGATCGAGCAGCTTGACGTCCATTAAGCACAACGCATCCTTGAGCGTGCGTGTCATCGACAGGTCCGCCGCACTGGGCTGCGCCGCGCCGGATGGATGGTTATGCGCGATGATCAACGCGGCGGCGTTGGTCTGCAGCGCGCGTCTGACGACTTCGCGCGGATAGACCGCAGCATGCGACAACGAGCCGCGAGAGAGTTCTTCCGCATGGATCATACGCAGCCGGGTGTCGAGGAACAAGCAAACAAACACCTCATAGGGCCGGGTGCCAATCATCAGTCGCAGATAGTCTTCGACGATCTCGGGGCGATCCAGCGTCGCCTGCTCGCGCGATTGCTCGCCCAGTGCGCGTCGTGCGATCTCCGTGGCCGCCTGCAACCGCGCAATCTTTGCCGGTCCGACGCCGGTGACTTGAATCAGCTCGTCATGGGACGCGCTGAACAACCCGCGCAATGAGCCGAAGCGCGCTAGCAATTGCTGACCCAGTCCGACCGCATCGCGTCCGCGAATGCCGCTGCCCAGGTACAGCGCGACCAACTCCGCATCGGTCAGGGCACTCGCGCCGGCAACGAACAATCGCTCCCGTGGCCGCTCGTTTTCCGGCCATTGGCGGATCGGGATCGGCACATGTCGGCGCGCCGTCGAGTCGTCGGTTCCGGATTGCATTGATTAACCTCCATGTTGGTGTCGCTGCGGTGGCTTACAATGACAGCTTGCGTGGTCGCAGCCCGCGACGCGCGGTATTCAAAACTTGCGCATGAGCATCATTGATATTTCCGAGGTGAAGCCCGGTTCCCATGTCACGCTGCACTACCGGCTTTCGCTGGAGGGGGGCGCGGACATCGTCAACACGTTCGACGACAAGCCCGCGACGCTGTTGCTCGGCGCGGGACAGCTCGCGGGACCTCTGGAGGACATTCTGCTCGGCATGAAGGTCGGACACCACTCGACCATTCGGCTGACGCCGGAGCAGGCATTTGGCTTGCGTAATCCGCAACTGGTGCAGAAGGTCTCGCTAGCCACGCTGCGTGAAAATTCAATGATCGACGAGGATTTCTCCCCGGGTGATTTGGTCGAATTCAACGCGCCCAGCGGGGCGCGCTATGCCGGCGTGCTCAAGGAGGTCGGCGAGACATACGCGCTGTTTGACTTCAACCACCCGCTGGCCGGCCAGCATCTGACCTTTGAGGTCCAGATCATCGGCATCCTGTAGGAAGCGCCATGACCGCCACCACCGAATACCCGAGCGAAATATTACTGGCACAGCCGCGTGGGTTCTGCGCGGGAGTCGACCGGGCGATCGAGATCGTCGAGCGTGCGTTGACGCTGTTCGGTTCGCCGATCTATGTGCGTCACGAGATCGTGCATAACGCCTATGTCGTGGACGACCTGCGTCGCAAGGGCGCGGTATTCGTTGAATCGCTCGACGACGTCCCGCACGGTGCGACGCTGATATTCAGCGCGCACGGGGTGCCAAAGGCCGTGCGGGCCCGCGCGCTTGACAGAGGATTGCGGGTCTTTGACGCCACCTGTCCGCTGGTCACCAAGGTGCACATGGAGGTGGCCAAGCTGCGTGCTGAAGGTTGCGAGATCGTGATGGTTGGCCATCGCGGTCACCCGGAGGTTGAAGGTACGATGGGGCAGGCCAATGCAGGCATGCACTTAGTCGAGACCGCGGCGGATGTCGCTGCGCTAGAGGTCGCCGATCCCCACCGGCTTGCGTACGTGACGCAGACCACGCTGTCGATTGACGATGCAATGGAGGTGATCGGCGCGCTGAAGGCGCGCTTTCCCGCCATTCGCGAGCCGAAAAAGCAAGACATCTGCTACGCGACGCAGAACCGGCAGGATGCGGTGAAATTCATGGCGCCGCAGTGCGACGTCGTGATCGTCGTCGGCAGCCCGAACAGTTCCAACTCGAACCGCCTGCGCGAAGTGGCGGAAAAGCGGGGCGTGCCGGCCTACATGGTCGATGCGCCGGAGCAAATCGATCCTGCCTGGCTGGACGGCAAACAACGCGTCGGCGTGACGGCGGGCGCCTCGGCACCCGAGGCACTGGCGCAGGCAGTCGTTGAGCGGTTGCGTCAATTGGGTGCTTGCCAAGTCCGGACGCTGGATGGCGTCCAGGAAAATGTTTCCTTCCCGTTGCCCAAAGGGCTGGCGCTACAAGTCTGAGCCATCGCGGCGCCGTCTTGCGCCTGAGGCGGCGTCGACGCGCGCAAAGTTTTGCGTGCGGCCTCTTATGCAGTCAACGGGGCTTCGCCGCCGCATGGGTGCTGTGTTCACCATGAGATCGCGGGCGACGCCTAAAAATGCATCGTACTCCCGCGCTTCGCGTTGGCGCTGGACGAAATCGCGCATTAGATCGCGCACCACTTGGGACGCCGGGTGGTGCGTTGCTTTGGCCTCGGCCATGAAAGCGCCGCGCAGCTCGGGTTCCAGTTTCATCGTGAAACAGGGTTTTTTGACACGGCTTACCTCAATCCATGAATGGATACTGGCTAGGTATATGCGATGTCAGTATTAATGGCAGCCTTCGTCTTTCGCCGACGCGGCCGGCGCATGCACTTCGCCAAATCAGGCGTGGTTTTGAATATTGGCCACTGCAAAAACGGAGTTACAATGCGCGCGTTTCGTGACCTGTTCAGGGACGAAAGTCGTCTTGCTGTAAGGCGCGGAAGACCTCTTCATGGGGGACCGATTGGTTGGCACTGTATCCGGGACGCGCTTGCGGCGTACACCGATCGCACGCAGCAGGATGAAACGAAGACTGGCGGATTTGGCCGCAGCGTCATATTCGGAAAGTGGGGCCGCGATTCGCACGGGGCAGAAAATGAGTTGTCCATTGACGAAATTGGTCTGTCACTTAAACACTATCCAAGTGGCTCATCGAGCCATCGGCATCGAGCCCGCCCGTCGCGGGTTATGCGTGCGCAACGGTTTTTGGGCCGTTGACCACAGGCAGACCTCGGCGCCAGGTCGTGTGCGACTCACTGACTACAGCGAGGTAATGCGCCATATCGAACTTGTTGACAACGGCGTATAACGCTGTGGCACCGGGCTAATCCTCGGTGCCGTTTTCGTATCCGCCACGCCAATTGACGTATTTTCATGACGAATACGCCAATGTCGTCGGCGGCAGACCTTTACCGGTTCATTGGGGTACCAGGAGCACCGCGCGCTTCGCATCGTCACGCCGTCACCTACGGCCAGGTTGCGGTCCGTGGCGTACGGTCCAAGGAGCATTCGATGGATATTTTTATCCAACAGATCTTGAATGGTCTGGTGCTGGGCAGCGTCTACGCGATGATCGCGCTGGGCTATACGATGGTGTACGGGATTCTGGGCATCATCAACTTCGCGCATGGCGACGTATTGATGGTGGGCGCGATGGTCGCGCTTTCGGCGGTCAGCGTGCTGCAAGCGCACTTCCCCGGACTAGGCAACGTGCTCACGCTGGTCCTTGCACTGGTGATCGCCGCAGCCGTCTGTGCGTGCCTCGGTTTCACGATCGAAAAGGTGGCGTACCGGCCGCTGCGTCGTGCGCCGCGGCTGGCTCCCCTGATCACCGCCATCGGCGCTTCCATTCTGTTGCAGACGTTAGCGATGGTCATTTGGGGACGCAATCCGTTGTCGTTTCCGCAGTTAATTTCCACCGATCCGATCAATGTCATCAAGGCCACCGATACGTCGCCCGGCGCCGTGATCTCGCCCACAGAAGTGGTGATCATCGTCACGGCATTTGTCGTGATGGTCGCTCTGCTGCTGCTGGTGCACAAGACCAAGCTCGGGCGAGCAATGCGCGCGGTCGCGGAGAACCCGAATGTGGCCAGCTTGATGGGCGTGAACCTGAACTTCGTGATCTCGGCGACGTTCATGATTGGCTCGGCGCTGGCTGCCCTGGCTGGCGCGATGATCGCCTCCGAGTACGGCAACGTGCACTTCTACATGGGCTTCATCCCGGGCTTAAAGGCATTCACGGCAGCGGTGCTGGGGGGCATTGGTAATCTGGGCGGCGCCATGGTGGGGGGCGTGCTGCTGGGGCTGATTGAGCAACTGGGCGCTGGCTACATCGGTGATTTCACCGGCGGAGTGATCGGCAGTAACTACCAAGACGTGTTTGCGTTCGTGGTGCTGATCCTCGTGCTGGTCTTGCGTCCGTCCGGCTTGTTGGGCGAGCGCGTTGCCGATCGTGCCTGACACGTCTTGAGGAGCACTTAATATGAGTTCCATTCAACCTATCGAGCCGTCCCCGACACGGATTCTGGTCACGAAGACGGCTAAGAACCATGGGGTCATGCTGCTGGTGACAGCGCTGGTTGTCTGCGCGCCACTGCTCATTGGCGCCGCGGGCGGGCCTTATTGGGTGCGTGTGCTGGACTTCGCGATGCTGTACGTGATGCTGGCGTTGGGGCTGAACGTGGTGGTGGGATTCTGCGGACTGCTGGACTTAGGCTACATCGCATTCTATGCCGTGGGTGCCTATACGGCCGCACTGCTGTCCTCACCCCATCTCACCAGCCAATTCGACTGGATCGCGCATCTGGCGCCCGGCGGGCTGCACGTATCGATTCTGCTGATCGTGCCGGTGGCGATGGCCTTGGCCGCCGTGTGCGGCGTGTTGCTCGGCGCACCGACGTTGCGTCTGCGGGGCGACTACTTGGCGATCGTCACGCTGGGCTTTGGTGAAATCGTGCGGATCTTCATGAACAACATGGATCGCCCGGTAAACGTGACCAACGGTCCGAAGGGCATCACGGGGATCGATCCGGTGCAGATCGGCGGCTTCAATCTCGCGCAGACCCACGAACTGCTCGGCGTCGAATTCCCGTCGGTCTACCTGTATTACTACTTGTTCGTGCTCTGTTCGCTGTTTGTGATCTTTGTCTGCACGCGACTGCAGCACTCGCGTATCGGCCGCGCCTGGGCTGCGATCCGGGAAGACGAGATCGCCGCGAAGGCGATGGGCATTAACACACGCAACGTGAAGTTGCTGGCGTTCGCCATGGGCGCCTCATTCGGTGGGCTGTCCGGCGCGATGTTCGGTGCATTCCAGGGATTCGTGTCGCCGGAGTCGTTCACCTTCTGGGAATCGGTGGTGGTGCTCGCGTGCGTGGTGCTCGGCGGCATGGGGCATATTCCCGGCGTGATCCTCGGGGCGGTGCTGCTTGCGGTATTCCCGGAATTCCTGCGCTCGACAATGGGACCGTTGCAGAACGCAATCTTTGGTCATCAAATCCTTGACACGGAAGTGATCCGGCAGTTGCTGTACGGTCTGGCGATGGTGGTGATCATGCTGTATCGGCCGGAAGGATTGTGGCCGGCGGCTAAGCATGAGGACAAGCTCATCAAGACCGCGCGGCGCAACGGCAAAAAGGCCTTGCGTGCGTAACGCACCTGTAGACACGGAGTCAACAGCAATGAGTGAACAAACGCTTCGGCTATCCGTGAAGGGCGTCAACAAGCGCTTTGGCGGCCTACAGGCACTGTCCGATGTCGGGCTGGAGGTGCGCTCGGGCGAGATCTATGGGCTGATCGGCCCGAACGGAGCGGGCAAGACCACGTTTTTCAATGTGATTACCGGGTTGTACACGCCAGATTCGGGCGAGTTTGTGCTGGACGGCAGTCCGTACATGCCAACCGCGGTCTACCAGGTGGCCAAGGCCGGCATCGCGCGCACGTTCCAGAACATCCGGCTATTCGGCGGGATGACGGCGCTGGAGAACGTGATGGTCGGGCGTTACGTGCGTACGCGCCACGGCTTGATCGGCGCAATATTGCAAACGCCGGCCGAGCGGCAGGAAGAGCGCGAGATCAAGGAGCGCGCTCTGGAATTGTTGGACTATGTGGGCGTGCTGCAGTATGCCGACTACACGGCCCGCAATTTGTCATACGGTCACCAGCGGCGGCTGGAGATCGCACGGGCGCTGGCGACCGACCCGAAGCTGCTCGCCCTGGACGAGCCGGCCGCGGGGATGAACGCGACCGAGAAAGTCGAACTCACGGGACTGCTGGAGAAGATCCGCGACGATGGCAAGACCATCCTGTTGATCGAGCACGACGTGAAGCTGGTGATGCACTTGTGCAACCGCATGACAGTGCTGGATTACGGCAAGGTCATCGCGCATGGCCTGCCGCAGGACGTGCGCAAGGACTCGAAAGTGATCGAAGCCTATCTAGGTGCAGGAGTGCATTGAGATGGCGACGAGCGACGTGAACGCAATGAATGGGGCAATGCTGGAGATCAAGGGACTGCAGGTGGCCTATGGGGGTATCCAGGCGGTCAAGGGAGTGGACCTGAAGGTCGAGCAGGGTGAGCTGGTCGCGCTGATCGGTGCCAACGGCGCGGGCAAGACCACGACGATGAAGGCGATCACCGGGATTAAGGAATGGGCTGGTGGCGATATCCTCTACCGGGGGCAGTCGATCAAGGGCGTGCCCACGCACGAATTGCTCAAGCGGGGTTTGGCGATGGTGCCGGAGGGCCGAGGCATCTTCGCGCGTATGTCGATCCTGGAAAACATGCAGATGGGCGCGTATCTGCGTACCGACTCGGATGGTATCAAGGCCGATGTGGAGCGCATGTTCGGTTTCTTCCCGCGCCTGAAGGAGCGTGCCACGCAGTGGGCGGGCACACTTTCGGGTGGCGAGCAGCAGATGCTGGCGATGGCGCGTGCGCTGTTGTCGCGGCCCAAGCTGCTGTTGCTCGACGAGCCGTCGATGGGCCTGTCGCCGATCATGGTGGAGAAGATCTTTGAGGTGGTGCGGGCGATTTCCTCGGAGGGCATGACGGTGTTGCTGGTCGAGCAGAACGCCCGCCTTGCGCTGCAAGCAGCCAGCCGCGGCTACGTGATGGATTCCGGCGCGATCACGATGTCCGGCGACGCCAAACAGATGTTGGACGATCCGAAGGTGCGCGCCGCCTACCTTGGCGAGTGAGCCAGCCGCGCGCTGGCCGGGCGTCCATGCCCGCACGGCGCTTCGGGCCGGTGCCGGCCCGCATGCCGGCGTCGCCCCTCGGACTCACAGCACCTGGTCCAGCACGTTGTCGAGCATCGTGAACATTTGGTCGATCTCGGCGCGCGTCACGTTCAATGCCGGCATGAAGCGCAGCAGGTTAGGGCGGGCGGCATTGAGCAGCAGTCCTTCCGGCGCCAGTTCGCGTGCTTTCTGGACGATTTGTGGCCCGACGTCCCGGCCGAGCAGCAACGCGCGCAGCATGCCTTCGCCGCGCTCGCCGGCCAGCCCGCGCGCGTCAGACAGCGCAAGCAACCGATCGCTCAGGTAGCGGGCGTTCTCGCGCACGCGCTCGAGAAAGCCCGGCGCGACCAGCTGCGATATCACCGCTTCGCCGACCGCGGTCATCAACGGGTTGCCGTTATAGGTGCCGCCCTGGTCGCCGGCTTCGAAGCACGCAATCTCATCTCGGGCGAGCAACGCGGCCAGCGGCACGCCGCCGCCGATACCCTTACCCAGCGTCATGATGTCCGGCTCAATGCCGCCGAGCTGATAAGCGAACAGCGTGCCAGCGCGGCCGCAGCCGCTTTGCACCTCGTCGACGATCAGCAGCACGCCGCGTTCGCGCGTGAGGGCCCGCAATTGCTGCATGAACTCGCGCGACGCGGGAACCACGCCGGCTTCGCCCTGTATTGGCTCGAGCATCACCGCAACAGTCTTGTCGGTGATCAGCTTCTCGACAGAGCCGATATCGTTGAACTCGGCCTTCGGAAAGCCGGGTACCTGCGGCGCGTACAGCGTGTCCCAGCCGGGCTTGCCGCTTGCCGACATCGTTGCCAGCGTGCGGCCGTGAAAGCCATGGTTGAACGTGATGATCTCGTATGCGCCGCCCTTGAACTTGCGGCCCCATTTGCGTGCGAGCTTGATCGCCCCTTCATTGGCTTCGGCGCCGCTGTTGGCGAAGAACACTTTGTCGAAGCAACTGTTGTCGGTCAGCAGCTTCGCCAGCCGCGCCATCGGCTCGTTGTAGAACGCTGGGCTCGGGTTGATCAACCGTCGCGCCTGCCGGTTCAGCGCGTCGATCATCGCGTCGTTGCAGTGCCCGAGCGCATTGACCGCCCAGCCCTGGATGAAGTCCAAATAGCGCTTGCCGTTGTTGTCGTGTAGCCACGATCCGTTGCCGTGCGTGAAAACGATGTCGGGACGATCGGTGATGTACATCAGCGACTGAATTGGATAATCCTGAAAATTCATGGCAAGTCTCTCCGCTCAACGGGAATGCGATCGCACGCAACGATCAACGGGGCAAAGGATCCGGAAAAAAACAAAAGCCACGGAAGTCCGTGGCTTGGTAATCCGGTGCGCGGCAATTCAGCGCGACAGTCCGGGACGAGCCAGCGGCTTCCCTATGGAAACAGCGAGCAGCGACGTCGGAGATGGGCTTGAGCGCGAATCATCCGCGAAGAATACGCGACGCAGGCGCCGGTTGTAAACCGGAAATTGCGTCGCGCTTGCTCAGCATGCGGCTCGGCGCGAGTGCGCCGCCATGCTATCCGGTCAGACCGCGTTCGCCAGATCCGCTGCGCTGGTGAACGAGTCCGCATAGAACTCATCGGCTGGCAAGCCGTGATGCGCGGTGAAATCGCGCTGCGCGGCCTCGACCATCACTGGGGCGCCGCAAGCATATACCTGATACCCGGACAAGTCTGGCAGATCCTCGACGACGGCACGATGAACGAAACCCGTGCGGCCCTGCCAGCCGTCGGCCGGATCGGGTTCGGAGAGCACCGGCACGAACTTGAAGCCGGGCACTTCGCGCGCCCATTGCTCGGCCAGGCTTGCCAGGTACAGATCGTTGCGCCGGCGACCGCCCCAGTACAGCGTCATGGGCCGTGTGATGCCCTTGAAGACCGCATGCTCGATTATCGCCTTGATGGGCGCAAAGCCTGTTCCCGATGCGAGCAGCACGATCGGTTTGTCGGCGTCCTCGCGCAGGAAGAACGTGCCGAGCGGGCCCTCGAAGCGAAGGATATCGCGTTCCTTCATCGCACCGAACACGTGGTCGGTGAACACGCCGCCCGGCATGTGCCTGATATGCAGCTCGAGCGGGCCTTCATGGTGTGGTGCGCTCGCCATGGAATAGCTGCGGCGCGTGCCGTCCTTCAGGATGAACTCGATGTACTGGCCCGCCAGATATTGCAGCCGTTCATTGGCCGGCAGTTGCAGCTTAAGCACGATCACGTCGTGCGCCACGCGCTCCAGTGCATTGACGCGGCACGGCAGCTTCTTGACCTGCATGTCGCCCACGCCGGCGATCTCACGGATATCGATTTCTAGGTCCGATTGCGCGGTGGCGCAGCAAAATAGCGCCATGCCGCGGGTTTTTTCGTCGTTCGACAGCGCCGATGACGAATGCGAACGTTGCTCGATACTGCCGTTCACGAGTTGGCCCTTGCATGAGCCGCATGCGCCGTTCTTGCAGCCGTACGGCAAGCCGATGCCCTGACGCAGCGCCGCGGTTAGAACCGGTTCGTCGGCTTCGACTTGGAATTGCTTGCCGCTCTGTCGGATCGTTACGTTGAATGCCATAGTTCAATCGAGTAATAACAAAAACGTTGGATCGGCCGGCCCGCTACAATGCACCCAATGACCTTTTCCAGCCGATCTTTCCAATGGTGTGCCACGGCGCCGCATGCAGTGGCCACGGTTTCCACCGCCGCGTCGCCTGGGCGCAGCGGCGGTGGTGCGCCTGGGTGGCGGGCCGGGCTGCCGCGCCGCCGTGCTTTTGGCCGCCCCCGCATCCTGGTGGTCGGCTGCGGCGATGTCGGATTGCGCTGCGCGGCATGGCTGCGCGAACGCTTTCGCGTGTTCGCCCTGACGACTCAGCCGGCACGTTTCGCATCGCTGCGCTCGGCCGGGCTCGTGCCGCTGCTCGGCGATCTTGACGACCGGCGCTCGCTGGCGCGCGCCGCACGCGTGGCGCGAGAAATGCTGCATTTGGCGCCGCCGCAAACCCATGGCGCGACAGATCGCCGCACCGCTGCGCTCTTGGCTGCGTTGGGCGCGCAGCGGGATCTGCGGCACGCTGCCCGTGCACCGCGCGTCGCCATGGGTGCGCGCAGCATCGTCACGCGTCGCGCCGCTGGTAGCACGCACGCGATTGTCGGGCGCGTCATGACCGAGAGCGCCATTGTACCCGAGCGGCCACCGCGCGCCGTGCGGCACCGACATTGGCCGCCGGGCCCGCTGCGCCAGCCGCCGCCGGTACGCATTATCTATCTGAGCACCACAGGGGTCTACGGCGATTGCGATGGTGCGCTCATCGATGAGACGCGGCCCGTGCGGCCGGTCAACGCGCGCGCGGTGCGCCGTGTATCGGCCGAGCGCCAATTGCGTCGCGCTGGCTCACGAGGATCTGTCAGGGTGTCGGTTCTCAGGGTGCCCGGGATCTATGCCATCGAGCGGTTGCCCGTGGAGCGGCTGCGACGCGGTACGCCGGCTTTGTGCGATGTGGACGACGTTTATACCGGTCACGTCCATGCGGACGACCTCGCCGCTATCACGGTTCGGGCGTTGTTCCGCGGCCGTCCACAGCGCGTCGTTCATGCGGTCGACGCTACGCATTGGAAAATGGGCGAGTATTTCGACCGTATCGCTCACGCATGCGGATTGCGCCCGGTGCCGCGCATCACCCGGCAACAGGCCGAGGCCACGCTCGACGCGGCATTGTTATCGTTTATGCGCGAATCCCGCCGCCTGGCCAACCGACGTTTGCGCGATGAACTCTCGGTCAAGTTGCGCTACCCGAGTGTCGAAGACTTTTTGCGCGAGCATGCGCGCCAATTATCGAGTGTGCACCGTTGAGCGCTGTTCACAACGCGAGCATCGGCATGGCCTCGATGATCGCGAAACACAGCAGTGCGCCAAGGATCGCGCCGATCAAGTTGGGATGGTACTTACGCTTGAGATGAAGCGCGGTCAGCAGGGCCCCGATCAGTATTGCGCCGAGCAATGCGAACGCAATCATCATATAGGTGATCTCGAAGGTGTCGCCGGTGATCATGGTGCCGTCCTCCACAGCATACGCCCGATGGCGTCCTTATTTATCAGTATAGACACATGACTGCGGAAAGCATGTTGCAGTGCAGCAGCGGCACGCCCAAGCTGACGCGTACAGGAAGGTCCGCAGCTTGCCAGTGTGCCGAAGATCGGTTATGCCGTTCGCTTTATCCCGTCAACATGCCCAGTTCTTCGGTTTCGAGCCACTGCCACTGCCCCTGCGCGAGCGACGCGGGCAGGACGAACCCCCCGATGGCCTCGCGATGGAGTTGCTCGACACGGTTGCCCGCGGCGGCAATCATCCGCTTGACCTGGTGGTACTTTCCCTCGGTGAGCACCAATTCGATCGTGCGTTCATCGCGCCGCCGTGCCGAGCGCGCCTCGCTTACCGCCGGCTCGCCGTGCAGCTGCACTCCCTGACGCAGCGCATTAAGCTGAGCGTCCTGCACTGGATGGCGCGTGGTGGCGACGTACGTCTTCGGTATCTTGCGCTTGGGCGAGCCCAGCCGATGGATGAAGGCCCCATCGTCGGAGAGTAACAACAGGCCCGTCGTATCCGCATCGAGGCGGCCTACGCATTGCACGCCGCGCGTGATCAGCGCAGGGGGAAGTAGGCTATAAACGCTCGGATAGTGCTGCGGCGCGTGCGAGCACTCATACCCGGGGGGTTTGTGTAAGACCAGATAGGCCTTGTGCCGATACTCCCAGCGTACGCCGTCCACGTGGAACACCAGCCCCGCCGTCTCGAAGACGGCATTCGGATCATCGCAGCGTTGCTCGCCAATCGTGATTGCGCCTCGGATGACGAGCGCTCTGCACTCGCGCCGCGATCCGAAGCCTTGGGAAAAAAGAATGCTTTCGAGGTTCATGCGTCGGGATTCTAACAATGCCATCGTCCGCTGCGGTCGATGTAGACTGCGCCCGTTATCGCGTGCCCGCGCACCGGCGCGTCTCGGCTTGCCGATGGCGGGCCCCGTGTGAGCGAGTGCGCAACACTTGTGCGTCAGGCCGATCCGACATCGTCACCTTGCTGACATACAATGGCCCTTTGTTCCCGCGCGTCGGTGAGCCGGTTCGATTTTTCTGATGCAGACATTTCTCGCGTTTGTTGCTGCCCTGCTGCTGGTCTTTCTCAATGGTTTCTTCGTTGCCGCGGAATTCTCGCTGGTCAAGCTGCGCGGCACGCGGGTTGCGGCCATTTCCCGGCAATATGGCTGGCGGGGCCGCGTATTGTCGCGCGTGCATGCCCATCTGGACGCTTACCTGTCAGCCTGCCAACTCGGCATCACGCTTGCATCGCTCGGCCTGGGCTGGTTGGGAGAGCCGGCGTTTGCCCATTTGTTAGCCCCGCTGTTCGGCATGCTGCAAATCGTGCCGCCGCTTGCCGACGCAATCGCGCTGGCGCTGGCGTTCCTGATCATTTCGTTCCTGCATATCGTAGCGGGTGAGCTTGCGCCGAAATCGCTCGCCATTCGGATGCCGGAGCGCGCCGGCCTGCTGACCGCCGTGCCGCTATACCTGTTCTACTGGATCATGTATCCGGCCATTGCCCTGCTCAATGTTAGCTCGAACCGGATGCTCGCGTGGTTTGGCCTGTCGGACGCCGGGCAGGCTGAAGCCCCGTATGGTCGTGACGAGCTGAAGCTGATCGTGCGTGCGAGTCGGTCCCATCGGCAGTTCTCGAGCGACGAGCTTAGTACGTTGTCGCACTCGCTGGAGTTCGGCGAACTGACCGCATCCGACCTGATGCGTCCGCTGCGCGACGCGGTGAGCTTCAACGTGAGTCTGTCATTCGACGCGAATCTGGCGTTGGCGGCAAAGAGCCGCTACAGCCGGTATCCGCTCTTCGACGAAAGCGGCGACAAGGTGCTTGGCATGGTCGATGTGAAAGACTTGCTGTTTCGTCGTCTCGAAGGGCATACATCGCGCGACCTGCGCGAACTCGCGCGCCCCGTGCTCGAGGTGTTGCCTGAGATGCCCGCGCTCGAACTGCTGCGGCGCTTTCGCTCGGGTGCGCCTCACTTTGCGGTGATCGGGCGTCCCGGGCTGAAGCCGGTCGGCTTCGTCACGTTGCCGGACCTGCTTGCAGCGCTGGTGGGCCAAATCCGGGACGATACGCGCGCAACTGACGTTGAATGGCAACGGCAGCCGGATGGCAGCGTGATCGGTCGCGGCAGCCTGTCGATCGTTTCGCTCGAGCACCTGCTGGGCGTGGATTTTGGTGAGCAGTCGGCCGAGTCGGTCGGCGGCATGATCTTGGACAAACTGGGCGAATTACCGCAGCAGGGGCAGAGCGTGGACTTCGGCTCATGCCTAATCACCGTCAACGAACGAGTCGGTCCGCGAATCGTGACGGTTAAGGTCTGGCCGAAAACGCCGCAAGGTGCGACAGCTTAGCAGCGCCGATCCCATTGTCCGCGTCAGCCTGCCTGGTGCTTCACGCCGCCGCGGCAAAACCGACGCAGCGGCATCAGGCGGTCCTCGAACCCGTCGCGGCGCAGCAAATAATCGCGTATGAGGCCAAGCCATTGCCATGCTGTGCTCGATGCGCGCGCACTGGAGCCGGCGGAGCTGATGGTCAGGGTGCTCGCCGCTTTATGCCCACTGCCATCGGGAAACTACCTGAGGAGGTCGATCGGCCGTTGAGCGTGACGCGGAAATGGTTGCCGCGGGCAGTCCATGTGTCGAGCTGGAATACCGACGAAAGAAAAACCCCGTGAAACCTTGATCTCACGGGGTTTGTCCGAATACTGCGGCTTAGCCGAAATATCTGTTGGTGCCCGGGGCCGGAATCGAACCGGCACGCCTTGCGGCGGGGGATTTTCTTCCCACTTCGGCTTTCGCCGCCGCCCTCTCGAGAGAGGACGTTCGTGGTCTGGAGCACGCCTTCACCTTAGCCTTCTGGCCTTAGGTGCCCGCCGTCTGCTCTCTACACCTTCCAAGACACCTCTCGGCGCCAAGGCTTGGCTCGGCATTAGCTCGGACTTGCGTCCAGGGCCTTCACCGAGTTTGACGGGCTTCACCTCCAGGGTTTCCCCTGAAGGGCTCAAATTTGGTCTGAGTCCCCTGCGTCTACCAATTTCACCACCCGGGCAAAACGGTGAAGCAGTTTGCAACACTACTTCACATTCACTATCTATGAGTGATGCTAATCCGCGTAGGACCGAGGTCACCGCGCGACGCAAACCGTGATTATGTCGCAATTCGGCACGCTCGGCAAGCATGTCAACGCAGATGTTCGCTCACCTCACCCTTCATACGCATTGGCGTTGCCCCGCATCGCCTGTTCGACCCACTTGCGGTTCAGCGCCGGCGAGAGCAATTCGATAAATGTATAGACATAGCCGCGCAGGTAGGTGCCTTGTTTTAATGCAACCCGTGTGGTGTTGGTGCCGAACAGGCGACCAACGGGAATCGCGCGTAGCTGCCGGTCGCGCTCTGCGTTGAATGCGACGTCGGCCATGATCCCCACGCCCAGGCCTAGTTCGACATAGGTCTTAATGACATCCGCGTCGATCGCCTCGAGGATGATGTCCGGTGTGAGTCCGTGCAAAGCGAACGCCTGGTCGATCTTCGAGCGCCCCGCGAACGCGTTGTCATAGGTGATCAACGGAAATTGCGCGAGATCGTCCAGCGTGATCTGTTGCTTTCTGTCAAGCAACGCATGTTCGGGCGGCGTGACCGCCAAGTGATGCCACTGGAATGCCGGCAGCGAGACTAGGTCCTTATACGTCGAGACGGCCTCGGTCGCGATGGCCAGGTCGGCCTGGTCGTGCAGGACCATGTCGGCAACCTGGGTCGGGTTGCCTTGCAGAATGGACAGATGCACCTTTGGAAACCGTTTTTTGAACTCGGCCACCGCCTGTGGCAATGAATACCGCGCTTGCGTGTGGGTCGCGGCGATCACCAAATTGCCTTCGTCCTGCGCTGCGTAGTCTTTTCCGACCCTTCTTAGGCTTTCGACTTCTTGCAGGATTTTTTCCACCGAGGACAAGATGATCCTGCCAGGTTCGGTCAACGAGCGCACGCGCTTGCCGTGCCGGGTGAAGATCTCGACGCCAAGTTCGTCCTCCAACTCGATGATCGCCTTCGATACGCCAGGCTGCGAGGTGTACAGGGCTTTGGCCGCCTCGGTTAAGTTGAAATTCTGACGGACGGCCTCGCGCACGAACCGGAACTGATGCAGGTTCATATATAACCCCTCCGCATATAGACAGAATTTTTTAGTCGTTTGACGTATAAAGCGAGTCTATTACGATTTCCCCAGCTTTTCCAATATCGATATCTGTTTTTGTGCTTTGCAAATGGCGGATTATCTGAACGGGGCGGCGGCGCGCATGTTATCCGGGAAGAGTGGGCCGGCGCAGTGCACTGTCGGCGCGCAACGCACACGAAAGACTGGGGCCCTACATGTATCAATACGACCCGTACGACCAGACGATCGTCGACGAGCGCGTTCGGCAATATGCCGATCAGGTCCGCCGGCGTTTGTCCGGAGAACTGACCGAGGAGGAGTTCCGCCCGCTGCGACTGCAAAACGGGTTGTACATGCAGCGGCACGCCTATATGCATCGTATTGCGGTTCCGTACGGCAACCTGCGCAGCGACCAGTTGCGAATGTTGGCGCGCATTGCACGCGAGCACGATCGCGGCTACGGCCATTTCTCGACGCGCTCGAACATGCAGTTCAACTGGATCAAACTGGAGGAAACGCCAGAGATCCTGCGCAAGCTCGCGTCGGTGCAGATGCACGCGATCCAGACCTCGGGCAATTGCATCCGTAACATTACCGCTGACCAATTCGCCGGTGTCGCGCCGGACGAGATTGTCGATCCACGTCCATGGGCTGAGTTGCTACGCCAATGGTCCACATTCCATCCCGAATTTGCGTGGCTGCCGCGCAAGTTCAAGATCGCTGTTGCCGGCGCGACGCAGGATCGTGCCGCTGTGCAGTTGCATGACCTGGGCATTTATCTAAAGCGCGACGCCGATGGCGAGGTGGTGTGCAGCGTGCTGGTGGGTGGCGGCATGGGCCGCACGCCCATTCTGGGCACGATCATCAAGGAGGATTTGCCGTGGCAGCACCTGCTGACGTACTGTGAGGCCGTGCTGCGGGTGTATAACCGGTTCGGCCGTCGCGACAATTTGTTCAAGGTGCGGATCAAGATCCTGGTCAAGGCGCTGGGCAAAGACAAGTTCTCGCAGCAGGTGGAGCAGGAGTGGCAACACTTGAAGGACGGCCCCTCGACACTGACCTGCGACGAGGTGCAGCGCGTCGCGCAGCATTTCGTGCCGCCCCCGTATGAAAAGCTGTCCGATACCGACGCGTTGTTCGAAAAGCACTTGCTGGAGAACCGAGCATTCGCGCGCTGGGTCGAGCGCAATGCGCACCCTCATCGCGTACCAGGCTATGCCGCGGTGACGTTGTCATTGAAACCCGGCGCCATGTGGAAATATCAGCCGCCGGGCGATGTGACCGATACGCAGATGGAAGCGCTTGCCGATTGGGCCGATGCGTACAGTTTCGGTCAGCTCCGCGTGTCGCATGAACAGAACCTGATCCTGGCGAACGTGAAGAAGCGCGATTTGTATACGCTGTGGGAAAAGGCCCGCGAGATCGGCTGCGGCGCGCCGAACATCGGGTTGCTCACCGACATCATCGCCTGCCCGGGCGGCGATTTTTGCTCGTTGGCCAACGCGAAGTCGATCCCGATTGCACAGGCAATCCAGCAGCGCTTTGACGACCTGGATTACGTGTACGACCTCGGCGAGCTGTCGTTAAATATCTCCGGCTGCATGAACTCGTGCGGCCACCACCACGTCGGCAATATCGGCATTCTGGGCGTGGACAAGGATGGCGCCGAGTGGTACCAGGTCTCGCTTGGCGGCGAGCAAGGCAACGCGTCGGCATTGGGCCGGGTGATCGGGCCGTCGTTTGCGGCCGATGAGGTGCCGGAGGTCATCACTAAGGTGATCGATACGTTCGTCGAGCATCGCGTCGATGACGAACGTTTCATCGATACATATAAGCGGATCGGCATTGCGCCGTTCAAGGAACGGGTGTACGCGGCGCGCCAACCGGCGCACGCGTGAGGTGGAAGATGACTCAAGCCATTGAAAAAATCATCCGACAACGCCAGGTCGTGGACGACGACTGGAGCGTCGTGCGTGCCGCGCAGGACGGTTCGCTGCCGCCCGTCCGGTCATTGCCGGCGGGCCGCGTCATCGTGCCGCTGTCGTACTGGCAAGCCGAGCGCGGTGCGTTGCTCGCCGCGCGCGACAAGTCGCAGCGCGGCGTGTGGCTCGCGCCGGACAGCGAGCCGGCCGAATTGGCCGACGACCTGGAGCACATTGCGCTGGTTGCCGTGGACTTTCCGGTGTTCCGCGACGGGCGGGGCTACAGCATTGGGCGGCTGTTGCGCGAGCGCTATGACTGGAAGGGGCAGCTGCGGGCGATCGGTGATGTGTTGCGCGATCAACTGCTGTACCTATCACGCTGCGGCTTCGATGCGTTTGCGGTGCGCGCGGACAAGGACATCCATGACGCGTTGAAGGCGTTCGACGAGTTCAGCGTGCGCTATCAGGGTGCGTTCGACGAGCCGCGTCCGTTGTTCCGGCGCCGTGCGCAAGCCGCGGTGGCCAGCCACGCGGGCGCGGCGGGCCAGTCATGAGCGAAACTGTCGTCACGTTCGGGCGTGCGGCGCCGCGCGATCCGCTCGTACACGCCGAGCCGCTCACGCCGCAGCGCAAGCAGCGCATCGAGAAGCTCGATGCACTGCTCGCCACCGTTGTGGCGAGCCACACGTGTGTGAAGTTTGCCAGCAGCCTGGCCGCCGAGGACATGCTACTGACCCACGCGATTCTGTCGTGCAAACGGTCGATTATTATCTTCTCGCTGAATACCGGACGGCTGCATGCCGAGACGGTCGGCATGATTGAGCAGGTCCGGCAGCGCTATGGTTACGTCATCGAACAATGGCATCCGCAGCAGGATGCAGTCGACGCGTATGTCAGCGAGCATGGGCTAAATGCGTTTTACGACAGCATTGAGCTGCGCAAGCGGTGTTGCGAGATTCGCAAGGTCGAACCATTAAATCGCGCGCTGGCTGGCGCGCAAGCGTGGATGAGCGGACAGCGGCGCGAGCAATCGGTCACCCGTGCTCGGCTCCCTGAACGAGAGCAGGATGGGGTGCGCGGCATCGCGAAGTACAACCCGCTTGCCGACTGGACCGAGGCCGATGTCTGGGCATACCTGAAGGCGTATGACGTGCCGGTCAATCCATTGCATGCGCGCGGTTACCCAAGCATCGGCTGCGAGCCGTGCACGCGTGCGATCCGCGTTGGCGAGGGTAGCCGCGCCGGACGCTGGTGGTGGGAAAGTCGCGACTCGAAGGAGTGCGGGCTGCATCCGGGCGCGCCAGCCCAATCTTGAACCGAATCGAAGCATTGAGGACGACTATGAGCACGTTGCTCGAACCGACGGACATCACTCCCCGCCGCAACATGGCCACGCGCATGGACCACCTGGATTGGCTCGAGGCGGAATCGATCCATATCCTGCGAGAGTTGGTGGCCGAATGCGCAAGGCCGGCACTGTTGTTCTCAGGCGGCAAGGATTCAGTCGTCGTGCTGCATCTTGCACTCAAGGCCTTCGGCCTCGGCCCGGGGCGCCGCACGCAGTTGCCTTTTCCGCTGGTGCACATCGACACGGGACACAACTACCCGGAGGTCATTGCATTCCGGGACCGCCGCGCTGCGCAGATCGGCGTGCAACTGGTGGTGGGTCACGTCGAGAACTCGATCCGGCGCGGCACGGTACGGCTGCGGCGCGAAACCGATTCGCGCAACGCCGCGCAGGCGGTGACGTTGCTGGAGACGATCGACGCATACCGCTACGACGCGATGATCGGCGGCGCGCGCCGTGACGAGGAGAAGGCTCGGGCAAAGGAGCGGATTTTCTCGTTTCGGGACGAGTTCGGCCAATGGGACCCGAAAGCGCAACGGCCGGAGCTGTGGAGTTTGTTCAACACGCGCCTGCATCCGGGCGAGCACCTGCGAGTGTTCCCGATCTCGAACTGGACCGAACTTGACGTCTGGCAGTACATCGCGCGCGAAAACCTCGAGTTGCCGTCGATTTACTATGCGCACGAGCGCGAGATCGTGCGCCGCAACGGCCTGCTGGTGCCGGTCACGCCGCTCACGCCCAAGCGCGACGCAGAGACCAGCGAGTCCTTGCTGGTGCGATTTCGCACCGTCGGCGACATCAGTTGCACCTGCCCAGTCGCCAGCGACGCGGACACGGTCGAGAAGATCATTGCCGAGACCGCGGTGACGCAGATCACCGAACGCGGCGCGACCCGAATGGATGACCAAACCTGCGAGGCGGCGATGGAGCAGCGCAAGAAGCAAGGGTATTTCTGAGCGCCCGCACCGGTTCCCTGTCCCGATACGAATTGACGTAAAACACCATGAGCCTGAACCAGACTGAAGACCTCGGCGTACTGCGTTTCATTACCGCCGGCAGTGTCGATGACGGCAAGAGCACGTTGATCGGGCGCTTGCTGTATGACAGCAAGGCCGTGTTGTCCGACCAGTTGTCGGCGCTGTCGCGCGCGAAGAACAAGCGCGCCGTCGGCGAGGACATCGACCTGTCGCTGTTGACCGATGGGCTGGAGGCCGAGCGCGAGCAGGGTATCACGATCGATGTGGCATACCGGTACTTCGCCACGGCCAAGCGCAAGTTCATCATTGCGGACACGCCGGGGCATGAACAATACACGCGCAACATGGTGACTGGCGCGTCGACCGCGCACGCGGCGATCATCCTGGTGGACGCAACGCGGGTCAGCGTGGACGATGCGGCATGCACGCAGCTGCTGCCGCAGACCAAGCGCCATAGCGCGATCGTCAAGTTGCTGGGCTTGTCGCATGTGATCGTCGCGATCAACAAGATGGATCTGATCGAGTTCAGCGAGGAACGTTTCAACCAGATTCGCGATGCGTACGCCGAGCTGGCCGCGCAGCTGGGTCTGGCCAACGTGCGCTTTGTGCCGGTCTCGGCGCTCAAGGGCGACAACATTGTCGCCGCGAGCGAGCGCATGCCGTGGTATGCCGGCGAGCCGCTACTGGATATGCTGGAGTCGCTGCCGGTAGACCCGCAGGTGAACGCGGCGTTGCGTCTGCCGGTGCAGTGGGTTGCGCGGCAGGACGGCGCGCAGGCGGATGATTTCCGCGGTTACATGGGGCGCGTCGAATCCGGCGAGATCGAGGTCGGGCAGACCGTGACCGTGCTGCCGAACCCGCGCCGGGCGAGCGTGGCGGAGATCATCGCGCCGGTGCCAGGTGGCACCGCTTCGGTCGATCGCGCGTTTGCCGGCCAATGCGTGACGGTGCGTCTGGCCGAGGATATCGACGTATCGCGCGGCGATACGCTGGTTGCCGCGGACGATGTTCCGACGCCGGCCCGCAAGCTGCAGGCGGACCTGTGCTGGTTCGACGACGCGCCATTGACGCCGCAGCGCAAGTACCTGCTCAAGCAGACGAGCGCGACTGTGTTTGCGCGCGTTAGCGCGATCGAGCGGGTGCTCGATGTGCATACCTTGTCGCATGCCACCGGGCGGGAAGCATTGGCAATGAACGATATCGGCACGGTGTCATTGACGCTGCAAAAGCCGGTGGTTGTGGACACATATGATACCCATCCAGGTACCGGGGCGTTCGTGCTAATCGACGACGTGACCCACCATACGGTCGCCGCTGGCATGATCCGTGCCCATTCGGCGTGATATATCACATTGTGAGCCATTGATCGCGCGAACGGACAGGAACGATGATGGGCAAGGTGTACTTGATCGGTGCGGGACCCGGTGCGTTGGATCTCATTACGGTGCGCGGCGCACGCATTCTGGGCATTGCCGATGTGGTGCTGCATGATGCGCTGGTCGAGCCCGGCATGCTCGAGCACGCGCCGCAGGCCTCTAAGATTGCGGTCGGCAAGCGGTGCGGCCAGCGCTCAAGCGCACAGCATTTCATCAACAAACAGATCATCGATGCAGCGCGCGAACACGCGCTGGTCGTGCGGCTCAAGGGGGGTGACCCGATGTTGTTTGGCCGCGCCGATGAAGAAATCCGTGCGCTGGAGGCGGCTGGCATCGACTACGAGATTGTGCCCGGTATCACCGCTGCACTGGCCAGCGCGGCGACGCTGCGCCGCCCATTGACGCTGCGCGGTGTCGCGCGCAGCGTCGCATTCGCGACGCACAGCCGGGCGTCCGGGTCCGACGAGGTCCGCGAGCGCGTCAATGCGGATTCGCTGGTCTACTACATGGGGCGCGACAGTGCAGTGACGATCGCGCGACAACTGATTGATGCCGGCCGTTCGCCGCGCACGCCGGTGGCGATCGTCGAGGCGGCGAGCACCGAACGTGAGCGTACGCTGACATTGACGCTCGACGAGATGGCGCACGGTCGCGCACAGCTTTGGCTCGACCCATCCCAGCCGAGTCTGCTGATGATCGGCGACGCGTTTGCGCCGCGCGAGACTTTTGGTACAGGCGAGGCCATTGATACCGCATCGCAGGCACGGCCGGTCACACTGCCGGCGCTGCAGTTCGCTGCATGAGTCTTGCGCGCACCGCCGCGTAGCCATGCGCGCGGGGTGCTGCACGAGATCAACGGGATTCGCGCAGGGCGCGCTCGCAGTATCCCGCGAGCGCGTGCAACACCGCTTCGTCCTCGCCGACGGATGACGCGCAATCGATGTGCACGTGCGGATGAGTGGCGCGAGCTTGACTGAGCAACGCCGGCAAGTCGCGTTGCACGTGGCCGCCCTGGCCCATAAACATCGGCACGACAACGATCCGGTTGCATCCGTCGGCGACCTGCGCTGCAATCGCGGCCTGCAGCGGCGGTGTCATCCATTCCAGGAACGCGAGCGACACCGGGCCCTCGTCTTGCTGCGCACGGCGGCGCGCCCGCACGAGCGACGCGACCCGCTCGAACGGCTCGGCCCAGCGCGAATCACGCGCACCGTGGCCTAACAGAATCAATCCGCTGCTTGATGCTGACATGGCGATACTCCTGGTCGATCACGCACCGCGCTGGCACAATGGGGCTATCGAGATGACACCGGCGTGGGCATCAGTGGCGGTCGACCCAGCGCAGCGCAAGCAATCCCAACGCAAGATAGATCAGGCCAGGTGTTGCGGCTGTCAACGGCGCGGGCCAGGTGTTGAGCGTGCCGATGTGCGAGAACAGCGTGTTGAACAGCTGGAAGCTCATGCCGAGCATGATGCCGCCGAACACCTTGACGCCGACGACGCCCGCGCGCGTATGCAGGTAGGCAAACGGCAGCGACAGCACCAGCATCACGAATACTGCGAACGGATAGAGCAGCTTGCGCCACAGCGCAATCATATAGCGTTGCGGATCCTGGTGGTTCTCGCGCAAATGCTGCACGTACGAAAACAGGTTCGTCATCGACATCCGGTCCGGCGCAACCAGCAACACCGACAGGATCTGCGGTGTTAGCTCGGAGCGCATCTGGTACTCTGGCATCGAAACTTGTGCGGACTTGTACACGGGGTTGAGCACGTCCTTGGCTGTCGCGGCGGCCGGCGCCACATCGTGCAACTGCGTTTCCGTCACGCCCTTGAGTAGCCACTGGCCCGGTCGTACGTAGCGGCCGCTGTCGGCTGTGCGCACGTCCGCAAGACGGAACTGTGAATCGAATTCGTAGATCCGCACGTTCGAAATGGTCGCGTCCGGCTTTAGCTCTCCTACGTTCACGAAGCGCGTGACCTGCGCGGTGGTGCCATTGCCCGGCACCGTATCCTTGACCCACACGCCCGATTGGAAATTGCTCGATACCGAGGAGCCGAGCGCCTCCAGGCGCACGCGCTCGGACAACTGGTCGGTGTAGGGGCCGACGACTTCGCCGATCACGAAGGTTAGCACGACGATCGGCACGCCGATTTTCAGCAGGGAGCCGAGCGCGCGGTGCGTGGATAGCCCCGAGACGCGAAAAATCGTGAACTCGGAGCTGGCCGCCATCTGCGCGAACACATAGATCGCGCTGATTAGCGCAGCGACCGGAATGATCTCGTAGAACCGCGACGGCGTCTGCAGCATCACGCGCAGCACCGCATAGCTGAACTTATAGTTGCCGTGCCCGACGGAGTTCAGTTCGCTGATCAGGTCAAAGAAGAAAAACAACCCCGAGAACGCGAACAGGATGAACGCAAAGGTCAGGTAGACCTGCTTGGCGAAGTACCTTTCGTAGAGGCGCATCGGTCAGCCTCCGGACGCCGCGCGCAGCGCCGGGCGCCGCAGCAGTGGACGGTTGCGCACGCGCAACCAGAACACGAAGGCGACGATCGTCGAGACAATCACGTGCAGTCCCAGCAGCCCGGGCATGAACGCGATTTTGCCTTGCTCGACCCAGGCTTGAACCAGGTTCATTAGGTTCGAATACGTCAAGTAGATGAGCACTGCGAGCACCAGATTAATCGTGCGGCCGCGCCGCGGGTTCTGGTACGCGAGCGGAATCGCCAGCAGCATCAGGTTGAGCGCAGTCAACGGCAGGCCGGCCCGCCACGCGAACTCGGCCAGATTGGTCGTGTTCGGCTCGCGCAACAGCGTGGCCGTCGGCAGGCTGGTGGTCGTTGGCCGGTTCACCAGTTGTTGGCTCTGGATCTTGACCCCGTAGCGCGCGAATTCCATGATGCGAAAATCGGGCTTGCCCGGTTCGCCATCGTAGCGACGTCCGTTCTCCAACACGACGAAGCGGTCGCCATTCGGGTGGATCTCCGTATGGCCGGTCTTGGATACGACGACGTTGACCTTGCCGTTTTCCGTGCTCGTCACGAATACGTTTTCGACGCGTTTTTGATCGGGGCTCATCTTCTCGATGAAGAACACCCGATGGTTCGAGGCGGACTCGCGAAACTGGCCGGGCGCGAGCAGCGACACCTCGTCGCGCTGCTGGAAGCGCTCACGGATCAGCTTGCTTTGCTCGTTCGCCCACGGCCAGCCAACGAATGCAAAAAAGGCGATCAGTACGACGATCGGCGCCGCAAACGTCGCGATCGGTTTGATCAGCCGGGTCAGGCTCACGCCGGACGAAAGCCAGACCACCATCTCGGAGTCACGGTACCAGCGCGTAAGCACGAACAGGATCGACACGAACAGCGTTGCAATCAGCATCACCGCCACATAGCTGATCATCGTCAAGCCGATCAGCACGACGACGTCGCGAGGATCGATCTCGCCCGAGGCGGCAAAGCCAACGATGCGGATCATCATCGTCGTCAGCACGAGGGTGAGCAGCACGAGGAAAACCGCGCCGGCCGTATAGGCGAGTTCGCGCTGCAAGGAGCGTTCAAGGATCATCTGGTCACATCATGTTCGTGTCCCGGCTGCTGGCTTGGACCACGGTGGCGAGCCGGGATTGACAGCCCGTCCACAATGGGCGTTTCCATGCGCGTGACGCACGTGGACCGGTCCGTCGAAGACGGACATCCGGCGCCAGCAACGCCGCAGTAGAAAAAATAGCGGATAATTGCGGCTTGGTTTGACTAACAGCCCAGGATTCTAGCCAAGGACGAGCGCGATGGACTTTAGCACAAAAGCCTGTGATTGGAACAAAGCCGCGGACAGCGCCTTGCTCAACGCAAAGTCGGATTGCATCGTGGTCGGCGTATTCGATGCGCAGACGCTGTCCGGTGCCGCACAAAAGCTTGATGCCGCGACCAAGGGGCTGGTCAGCCGCCTGGTCAAGAGCGGCGACTTAGGCGGCAAGGCCGGCTCGACGCTAATGCTGCGCGAAGTGGCTGGCATTGGCGCGTCGCGCGTGTTGCTGGTGGGTTTGGGCAAGCAGGACGCGCTGGGCCCGAAGACGTTCACCGAGGCGGCGCGCGCGGCGTGGCGCGCGGTATTGGCCACGCGCGCAGCCAGCGTGACATGGGCGCTCGCGCAGGTGGCGGTCAACGACCGCGATGCCAGCTGGAGCGCGCGCATGAGCGCGTTGACGCTGCGCGAGCTAACCTACCAATATACGCAGACCAAGTCTAAGCCGGCGGCCGACGCGGCCAATGGCGGCGCAGTGAAAAAGGTGATCGTGGTCGTGGACCCCGCACACGAGAAGGCGGTGCGCGTCGCGTTAAAGGAGGGCGTGGCGATCGCCAATGGCATGGATCTGACCCGCGAGCTGGGCAACCTGCCGGGCAATATTTGCACGCCGACGTACCTGGCCGGTGTCGCGAAACAACTGGCGAAGGACTGGAAGCTCAAGGTCGAGGTGTTGGGCCCGAAGCGGATCGAGGCGTTGAAGATGGGCTCGTTTCTGTCGGTCGCCAAGGGCTCGGCGCAGCCGCCGCAATTCATCGTGCTGCAGCACCAGGGCGCTGGGGCGAAGCAGGCGCCGGTGGTGCTGGTCGGCAAGGGCATCACATTCGACTCGGGGGGCATCTCGATCAAGCCGGGTGAAGGCATGGACGAGATGAAGTACGACATGTGCGGTGCCGGCTCGGTGCTCGGCACGTTCCGCGCGATTGCCGAGATGGGCTTGAAGCTGAACGTCGTTGGCCTGATCCCGACTTGCGAGAACATGCCGAGCGGCAATGCGAACAAGCCGGGCGACATCGTGACCAGCCTGTCCGGCCAGACGATCGAGATTCTGAACACCGACGCCGAGGGGCGGCTGGTCCTGTGCGATGCGCTCACGTATGCGGAGCGCTTTAAACCGGCCGCCGTGATCGACATCGCGACGCTAACTGGCGCCTGCGTGATCGCGCTGGGGCACCACAATAGCGGCTTGTTCTCGAAGGATGACGCGTTGGCCGACGCGCTGCTCGCGGCCGGCCGCCGCGCGTCGGATCCCGCGTGGCGGTTGCCGCTGGACGACGAATACCAGGAGCAGCTGAAGTCGAATTTCGCGGACATGGCTAACATTGGTGGGCGGCCAGCCGGCAGCGTGACGGCCGCGTGCTTTCTCGCACGTTTTGCGCAAGCTTACCCGTGGGCGCACCTGGATATCGCCGGCACCGCGTGGAAGAGCGGCAGCGCAAAGGGCGCAACCGGACGCCCCGTGCCGCTGCTCACGCAATTTTTGATCGATCGCGCGAAGTGATGCCCGCCGAAGCGTACCGTGTCGCATCAATAAACCAGCGAGGCTCGGGCTGCCGATGACCCGTGTGGACTTTCACACCCACGTCGCGGATCCACTGGGCTATGCGTGCCGGCTGGCGCGCAAGGCCTACCAGGCCGCGCAGCCGCTCGTCGTGCTGGGCGAGCCCGCCGTGCTGCGCGCCTTCGACGAGCGGCTGTGGACGTTTTCGCCGCTGGACTTCATCCCGCATTGCATGGCCGGCTCGGCGCTGGCTGACGAGACGCCGGTGGTGCTGACCACCGACCTGGATCAGGCGCCACACTACGCGATCCTGCTCAACCTGGGCAGCGCGGTGCCGCCGCAATTCGCGCGTTTCGAGCGGTTGCTCGAGGTTATCGGCAATGACGAGCACGGGCTCGCGGCCGGGCGCGAGCGGTACCGTTTCTATCGGGACCGCGGCTACACGTTGAACATGTATAAGCAAGGCGAGTGACGGATGCTGGTTCGGCGCCGCAATCCGTATTGACCACGGAGTGGACCATGACTGACCCGATCGACGAATCCATCCCGGTGCTGACCAACGTGCTGGTCAGTGGCGCGCCCGAGATGGCCCGCAGCCGCGCGCAATGGCTCGTCGAGCGGTGCACGATGAAACCGGCGTGCACCCCTGCGTCCCGTATCGATGCCGATTTTGTGCCGGTGCCGCAGGACGGCGGATGGACTGCGCCCGACGTGGACCGTATCGTCGAACGGCTGCGTGCTCGTCTGGGCGCGTACCTGACCGGCGAGGGACGCGATGCGATCGAGGCGCGCTGCCGCGAGGCGTTCGCCGAGCATGCGGGTTGGCTCGTGAGCCAGGTCACGCGCGAAGTCGTGCTGACGCTCGAAACAGAATTGGAGCAGTGGATGCACGATGCGCTGGATGCCGAGATCGAGCAGCGCGCCGACCAGCACTGAACCGATGCCGCGGGCTATTGCAGCCGGAGGGTCCACGCGGCGAGTGCGGCCGCCTGCGCATCGGTGATCTGGGTATTGGCCGGCATCAGCACATTGCCCCACGTGCCTGCGCCGCCATCGAGGATCTTGTGCTGCAGCCGTACCGAGGCGTCCGGCTGGTGGGCATAGTGCGCAGCGATCTCCCGAAATGACGGCGCTAGCATCCGATGCGTGACGCGATTATACGGGTCCCGGCGCGGGACCGCCGGAACCTGCGCTTTGCGGCTCAGCCGGTGACGGCGCCTTGGTCGGCCGGGCGCGCGAGTTCGGCATACTTGGCAAGCACGCCGCGGGTATAGCGCGGCTTGGGCTGGGTCCATGCGGCGCGGCGGCGCGCCAGTTCGACCTCGTCAACGTTTAATTGCAGCAGCAGCTTGTGTGCGTCGATCGTAATCGAGTCGCCTTCCTGCACCAGCGCAATCGTGCCACCGGCGAAGGCTTCCGGCGCGACGTGGCCGACCACCATGCCCCAGGTGCCGCCGGAGAAGCGTCCATCGGTGATCAGCCCGACGGATTCGCCCAGCCCTTTGCCGATGATGGCGGAGGTCGGCGCGAGCATTTCCGGCATGCCGGGCCCACCCTTGGGGCCGAGATAGCGCAGCACCATCACGTCACCGGCCTTGATCCGGTCCGCCAGAATTGCCTCGAGCGCACTCTGCTCGTCATCGAACACACGGGCTGGCCCCGTGATGACGGGGTTTTTCAGGCCGGTGATTTTCGCGACCGCGCCAGACTCGGCCAAATTACCTTTCAGGATCGCCAGATGCCCCTCGCTGTACAGCGCCTTATCGATCGGGAAGATCACCTGCTGGTCCGCGCGGGGCTGGCTCGGCACGTCTTTCAGTGCCTCGGCGATCGTTTGGCCGGTGATCGTCACGCAGTCCCCATGTAGCAGGCCGGCGTCCAGCAGGATCTTCAGCACTTGCGGAACGCCGCCGGCGCGATGCAGGTCGGTGGCCACATATTGGCCGGACGGCTTCAGATTGCAGATCACCGGCACACGCTTGCGGATGCGCTCGAAGTCATCGATCGTCCACTCGACCTCGGCGGCGTGCGCGATGGCCAGATAGTGCAGCACTGCGTTCGTCGAGCCACCGGTTGCCATGATCAGCGATACGGCGTTTTCGATCGATTGGCGCGTGATGATGTCGCGCGGCTTCAAGTCATTTTTCACCGCTTCGACGAGCACGCGCGCCGATTCGGCGGCGGATGCGACCTTCTCGTCGTCCGGATTGGCCATCGTCGACGAGTACAGCAGCGACATGCCCAGCGCCTCGAATGACGAGCTCATCGTGTTCGCAGTGTACATGCCGCCGCACGAACCGGTGCTCGGACACGCGTTGCGCTCGACCCCATCAAAGTCCTCCTGCGTCATGCGTCCCGCGGTGAACTCGCCGACCGCTTCGAACGACGACACGATAGTCAAATCCTTGCCCTTCCAGTGACCCGGACGGATCGTGCCGCCGTAGATATAGATGCCCGGCACGTTCATCCGGGCCAATGCCATCATGCCACCCGGCATGTTCTTGTCGCAGCCGCCGATGACCGCCACGCCATCCATCCACTGCCCCTGCACGCAAGTCTCGATGCAATCGGAGATCACTTCGCGCGACACCAGCGAGTACTTCATGCCTTCCGTGCCCATCGACATGCCGTCCGAGATGGTCGGCGTGCCGAACGTTTGTGCATTGGCGCCGGCGTCCTTGATCGCGCCGACTGCCGCGTCGGCGAGCCGTTGCAACCCCGCGTTGCATGGCGTGATCGTTGAGTGACCGTTGGCGATGCCGATCATCGGCTTGTCAAAATCTTCCTTCTTATAGCCGAGCGCGTAATACATCGAGCGGTTCGGCGCACGGGCGACGCCTTGAGTGATGTTCTTCGAACGACGGTTGTATGGCATGGTGGGGAAACTCCTATGGCTTTGTGTAACAGCATGCAGTGGCGCGAATCAAATGTCCAATATATTATTTGAAGCTAATAAAGTCATAAAATGTATCAGTTTCCATTCCGCCTTCACCTATGTCCTTCGATTTGCGCCAATTGCGCTACTTTGTCACGCTGGCCGAGGAACAGCACTTCAGCCGGGCGGCGGCCCGTCTCGCGATGACGCAGCCGCCGCTGTCGCAGGCGATTCGTTTGCTGGAGGACGCGCTCGGCGTGCGTTTGTTCGAGCGCACCAAACGCTCGGTCGAGCTGACACCGGTGGGCGCCGCGCTGCTGCCCGAAGTGCGGCGGGTGCTGGCCGCCGCCGATGCGTTGGCGCCGCTCGCGCGCAGTCTGGCGCAGGGCGAGACCGGGGTGCTCGCGTTGGCGTTCGTGTCGAGCGCCGACTATGGGCTGCTGCCCGGTCTGTTGCGGCAATTCGGTGAACGTTTTCCGCGCGTCAGGCTCCAGTTGCTTGAGGCGACCAGTGACGTGCAGATTGACGAACTGGTGGCCGGACGCATCGACGCGGGCATCGTAATCCCGCCGATTCCGCCCCGTCATGCGGCCGCGCTGTCATATCTGCCGATCGCGCGTGAGCCATTGATCGTCGCCCTGTCGTGCGAACTGGCCCAGGCGCTGGACACGGCGTACAACCAGGCGGAAATCGAGCTGGCGCAGTTCGCCGACGTGCCGCTGGTGATTTTCCCGCGGCGTTTGGCGCCCGCGTTTTATGACATCATAATGGGCTGCTACAAGGCTGCGGGCATCGTGCCGCGGATCGGCCAGGAAGCGATCCAGATGCAGACGATCGTCAGTCTTGTGTCGGCCGGCATGGGCGTCGCGTTGGTGCCGCAATCGCTTCGCAACTTGCGGCGTACGGGCGTCGTCTACCGAGCGCTGCGCGGTGCGCTGCCGGTCGTCGAAACGGGCCTAGTATGGCGCACAGGCGATGTCAGCCCAGTACTGGCGGGCTTCATCGACGTCGTGCGCGCGCATGCGCTATTGACCCCCTGACATCCTACTGACCTCAGATTCCTATCGTGCTGATTCATCCGAATTTCGACCCCGTTGCGTTCCACCTCGGTCCACTCGCGGTGCGCTGGTACGGGTTGATGTACCTGGTCGCGTTCATCGCGGCGATCGTTGTCGGCCGGTTGCGGCTGCGCCTGCCGCATGTCGCGGCGCAAGGCTGGACGTTGCGCGACATCGACGACATGCTGTTCTATGGTGTGCTAGGCACGATCCTCGGCGGCCGCCTCGGCTACGTGCTGTTTTACAAGGCCGACTTCTACCTGGCCCATCCGGTTGACATCTTCAAGGTCTGGGAAGGCGGGATGTCGTTCCACGGCGGCTTCCTCGGCGTGACGCTCGCGATGCTCGTGTTCGCGTACCAACGCAACCGCACGTGGCTGCAGGTCACCGATTTCGTCGCGCCGATGGTGCCGACGGGGTTGGCAGCCGGCCGGTTCGGCAATTTCATCAACGGCGAGCTGTGGGGGCGCGTCACGGCGCCAGATGCTCCGTGGGCGATGGGATTCCCCGGCGCAGTCAATGAAGATCTGGGGTGGCTCGCGTCGCATCCGCTGCAAGCCGCGCAATGGCACTTGCTGGACGTGTTCCAGCGCTACTCTATGCTGCCGCGTCATCCGTCACAGCTTTATGAGATCGCGCTGGAGGGCGGTGTGCTGTTCGTCGTGCTCTGGTGCTTCGCACGCAAGCCGCGTCCGGTCGGCGCCGCCTCGGCGGTCTTCCTGCTCGGCTATGGCATGGCGCGCTTCACGGTCGAGTTTGCGCGCGAGCCGGACGACTTTCTCGGATTGCTCGCGTTCAATCTGTCGATGGGGCAGTGGCTTTCCCTGCCGATGATCGTGGTTGGCGCACTGGTGCTCGTCTGGTCCTACAGGCGCAATGCGCGTCTGCCCGGTGTCCGCTCGGCGGACTCGGCCGGCTGACGCACGCTGCGCACAGCCCACGCTCATGTGCCCGCACAGCCCATACTCATGTGCCGGCGCCCGCGACACGCGTGCGCGGCGAGGGCGGGCAGCGGCCGGCCGGCGATGATACGTCAGCATCAGCGCGTCATCTGGATCGAACCGGATACTTCGACCGTCACCGTGCTTTTGCCCGCCTCGATCGGCAGCGGCGCTGCGGCCTTCGCATCGGTCCTTGTGGGCGTGGCCATCAACATGAACGGCCGCGGGCTAGCGCCGGCTCCCTGGTTAATGCGCACTTCCCGAATCGTATAGCCGCCATAGCCGAAAGCCTGCGCGGCGGCTTGCGCCTGGTCGCGGAACGCCGCAATGGCACCCGAGGTCAGCTTGGTTTCCGCGTCGCGGCGCGCCTGCGGTGATAACGAGAACGCCACATTGTCCACTTGCATCGTGTTGCTCAACTGGCCCGCGAGCCGCGACGCGGCACCGAAGTCGCGCGACTCGAGCACGATCTCGGTTCGACCGCGCCAGGCGGCGATTTTGCCGTCGCGGCTAGTCGATGGATAGATCGTGAAGGCGCCGGTTTGCACGGTCACTTTGTCGTCGCTCCGCGCCTGCCGCAGCGCCTCGTCGGCACGTTTGTTCAGCGCCCGGGTCAGGGTGGCGGCATCCTGGCTCTCCTGCTCATAGAACAGCGTGATGCGCACGACGTCCTCTTGCACGTCGATGCTTCGCTCAGCGCTCAGCGATAGCACGCCGGACGGCGGTGCCACTGGCGCGGCCTGCGCAAGTGCGGCGCCGGGCGCCAGGCCCAGCGTCAGCGGAACACTCGCAAGCGCGCATGCGGCCACGATGCCGCGCATTCGACGCGCGACGTGCCGCGAGGGTAGGGACTGATTCATCATTCTTGGACTCCCAACGAGATTGTCGGCTCCAGCGCAGCACGCGCGGCGGACTGTGCTCTATTAGGCAATACGTGCGGCGGACCGTGCCCTATTAGTTGAGCGTGCGCGATGCGAAGTTCCGTGAAACGAAGGCCAGGTTGCACCGCGCCGGCTTTGAGCGGGCGTGGCGCCTCGCGATCTCGCTATTCGGCCTCAGCCAGCGTATCGGTGATATAGCACCATTGATCGGGCGTAACCGGCGTGATCGACAGACGGTTGCCGCGCGCCAGCACCCGCATGTCCGCCAGCGCGGTGTGCGCGCGCAGCTCGCCCAACGGAATCAGTCGTAGCTTCTTGACAAAGCGCACGTCGACCAGAAGCCAACGTGGTGCATCGCAACGCGACTTGGGATCGTAGTAAGGACTAGCGGCATCGAATTGTGTCGGGTCCGCATAGGGGCCGGAGGCGACTTCGGCCAGGCCCGCGATGCCGGGTTCGGTACAACTGCTGTGATAGAACAGCACACCGTCGCCGGGCTGCATGCTGTCGCGCATGAAATTACGCGCTTGGTAATTGCGCACGCCGGTCCACGGCAACGTGCGGGTAGGGGACGCGGCCAGATCGTCGATGCTCGCTTCGTCGGGTTCGGACTTCATCAGCCAGTAGCGCATCGCCGTGGGACGCTCGAATAAAAAACGGCATCGAACCGAAGTTCGATGCCGCCGAATAAAGTCCCCGCCTTGGCCGCTAGGCCGGCATCCTGAACCTGAGGTTCAGAATTGGTCGCAGTTAGCAGCACTTCGGGTACGTCAGACAGAGTGACGCGCACGCCCATGCTACAAATTTCCGCAACCGTGCACATGGCATTGGTTCAAGGAATCTATGACCTTGGCGAACCAGGCAGGGAAGCCAAAAAACGTATAAGCCGTATCGCTCGTGAACCGCAGGCTGCCTAAACAACGCAATGTGGCGCAACCTATGCTTGCGTCAGATCATGCTGGCGGATAACTGCCGCAAGCTGTTCATTCATTTGACGCATTGTACGCTGGATTTCCTCCGCGGGGAATGCCTCACCGTGTCGCACGCTCTTTTGCAATTGCAGCAGTTCGGAGGCGATCGACAGGGCGGCCATCACCGCGATCCGGTCATGGCCGCGCACGCTGCTCGCGGCGCGGACCTTGTTCATTTCTCGGTCCACGCGCTCGGCCGCTTCGTGCAGCGCGGACTCGTTTTCGGGCGAGGTGGCGAGCCGATACGATTGGCCGAGGATCGACACTTCGATCTGTTTCATCGTCATGCGGTTTCTCCTTGGCGCTCGTCCCCAGATGCGGGTGACGGTGACGGTACGTCACTGGCTTGTGATGGCTGCACGTCGAGCGGGGAATCCGGCAATCGCGTGTGCGGTAGTTTTTCCAGGATCGCGTTCAAGCGGACCTGGGCATCGTCAATCTTTGCGGACAACGCGTCGCGTTCGATGTGCAGCGCGTCGCGTTCGCGCTGCGCCTGTTCGAGTTGTGCTCGCAGCGCGTCGCGTTGCGCACGCGCGGCCTCGAGTTGCTGTTCGACGGCTAGCCGCGCTTGACGGTTCCGGTCGCTGATCTCGATCAGCCGACCGATGTTCTGGGACAAATTTTCAAGTTCGGTAAGCATCGTTGCGTCCTCTGCAGAAACGGCATTTTAGCGCGGTTCTGGCGGCATTCGACGCCTAAGCTCGTATCCAGACGTAACAGCGGCGTGTTCCGGCCATTGACGCCTCGCATGGCGCTACCTACACTTGCGGCACTTTCGGTGCCCATGCGCACGGTTCATGCGCGGGGTTAAACGGGAAACAGGGAGCGAAGTTCGCCACGAACCGGCCAACCTGTGCTGTCCCCGCAACGGTAAGCGACCCGCTTTTTGCACATCGAACCGCCCACCGCCGCATGCGTCAGCGTACGGCGGTGCGTGCCACTGCGCGTAGAGCGTGGGAAGGCCGGGCCGATGCGTCGCTAGCCCGGATACCGGCCGAGAGCGCGAAGCGCATGGTGTGGCCGTGGATTGCTACGCCGCGCTTTATCGTAGCGCATGGCCCGCGGGGGACGGGCGTCGCGCAGTCGCACAACAAGGAAAACATTATGCGTACGCCTATTGCAGCGGCAGCGCTGCTCGCGTTCGCCAGCTTGCCGCACGTCGCCACGGCGCAGCTTGTCCAGACCCTCGACGATGACCGCGGGACAGGCTCGCGCGCAGACAGTGACCTCGTCGGCCCTGTTACACGCTTTGGCATGGTGGCCAACGTTGATTCAGCGAAGGATGCCGACACTACGGCACACACCGACACTGCGGCATACACCGGCATTACAGCACACATCGACACTACGGCAAACGCCAACCCTGTGGCATATACCCACACTGTGGCGAATGCCGGCACTGCTGTGAGCACCAGTGCCTCGGCAACCGAAGCCCGGTCTTGCACTGGCGATGACCCGGTGCGGCGCGGCGCGCTGGTGCCGATTGTGGTGAGCGCCGCGCGCAACGCGCAGGCGTTGCCGGACGCGCTGCCGCAAACGACGCTGTTCGACCGGCGTGCCATTGAGGACAGCAGCGCGACGGATCTAGCCGGGCTGCTGCAATTCGCGCCGGGTGTGCAGATCACCCGCAACGGCGGCGCGGGCCAGACGGCGGGGCTGTTCATGCGCGGCGCGCCGATCGCGCAGACATTGGTGATGATTGACGGCGTGCGCGTGGACTCCGCGGCGCTGGGCGCGACGCAAATCGCTCAGATTCCATTGGATCAGGTCGAGCGCGTCGAGGTCGTCAACGGCAACGTGTCGGCGCTGTACGGATCGAGTGCGATTGGCGGCGTCGTGCAGGTATTTACGCGTGACGGCGGTAATTATCCGCCGCGCTTTACGCTGGATGGCGAGTATGGCAGCTATCGCACGCAGCGCCAGCATGCGGGCGTGAACGGGGCGCTCGATGTGGCCGGCGCGACAACGTTTAGCGTCGATGCGTCGCGCATGAAGACCGATGGTTTTTCTTCGATTGATCCGAACCGGGCCCCGGTGAATCCGAATGCGAACGGCACGTTCAACGAGAGCGTGAGCGCGTCGCTGAAGCACCGCTTCAGTCCAGGCTGGGACGCGGGTATCCGCTACTTTCAATCATTCTCGAAGACCAGCTTCGACAATCCGTTCGGCATGCCAACCGACTTGAACAAAGAGCGCGATCGCGTCGGGCAAGTGTCCGTATTCGTGAACGGCGGCCTGACCGAGCGTTGGAGCACGCATCTGAGCGTCGCGCAGGGCACTGACCGCTCGCAGATCTTCGTCAACGGGCAGCAGACCAGCCGCTACGACACGACGAACGGCCAATTGGACTGGCAGAACGACTATGCTATCGCCGCTGGCCACAAGCTGGTGTTCGGCTACCAGCACATCAATCAGGACCTGGACGCGTCGGACTTCACCACGCCCGCGCGGCGCGTGAATTCCGGCTACGTCGGCTATAACGGCGAGCTGGGCCGCAACGAGATGCAATTCAACCTGCGGCGCGATCAGTATTCGGATTTCGGCGGCGCCAACAGCTACTTCGTTGGCTATGGTTACCGATTCACCGATCACTGGAAGGCCATCGTCAACTATTCCGATGCATTTCGCGCACCGACCTTCAACGACTTGTATTTTCCCTTTTCCGGCGATCCGAGCTTGAAACCGGAGCAGGCGCATTCGCTCGAAACGGCGTTGCAATATGCGTCGCCGGCGCTTGGCGTGGCGCGCGTCACCGCGTTCCAGACCCGCTATCGGAATTTAATCCAGTATGCGCTTGCGGACCATGGGCGGTATGTTGCGCAGAACGTGGGCCGGGCAAAAGTCCAGGGTATCGAGGCCTCATGGTCGGGCCAGGTGGGCCGTACCGACGTGCGCGCCAGCTTCACGTTCCAAAATCCTGTCGATGAGGTTTCGGACCGGGATTTGACGCGGCGGCCGCGTCGCTTTGCCACCGTGTCGGCGAACCACAGCTTCGACGGTTGGCGGATCGGCGGGCAATGGCTGTTGACTGGCGCGCGCCACGACAACGGCCAGCCGATGGGCGGATATGGCGTGGTCAATCTGAGTGCCCGATACAATATCACCAAGTCTTGGTATGTCGCGGCGCGCGTCGAGAACCTATTCGATAAGGATTATGAGACGCTCTATACGTACAACACGCCAAAGCGTGGCGCGTATCTCACGCTGGGTTGGCAGCAGCAATAGCGTGGGGCGCGCGGATCATGGGCGCAGGGTCTAGCGGCAGCGCCCGCCCGATGTCGCCGCGCCGTGCGGCGGCGATCTGGCTCGCACTGGCCGTCGCCGCCGGCTTGCTGCTGGTGATCTCGCTTGCTACAGGCAGCGTGCGGATCGCGCCAGCGCGCGTGCTCGCCGCGTTGGCCGGCAGCCCCGGCTTTGACGCGGATATCGTGCGCGCGCTGCGGCTGCCGCGCTCGCTCGCGGGCTTTGCCTGCGGCGCGCTGTTGTCGCTGGCCGGCGCGTTGCTGCAAGTGCTGTTGCGCAATCCGCTCGCCGATCCGTACGTGCTCGGCGTATCGGGCGGCGCGGCGGCATTCGCGGTGGCTGCGATGTTGCTGGGCGTGCCATGGTGGGGCACGCAGGTGGCCGCGTTCGCCGGCTCGCTGGTGTCGATGGGCATCGTGTTCGGCCTTGCACGCCGCACATTGTGGCTGGGTGAGCCGCGCGACGCATCGCCGCGGCTGCTGCTGACCGGCGTTGTCGTGGCCGCGGGCTTCAGTGCGGCCACCGCGTTAATGATGACGTTTAGCCCCGAACGCACGTTGCGCGGCATCGTGTTCTGGCTGCAAGGCGATTTGAACGGCGCCGGCATGCCGTGGTTCGCGCTGGCCGTGCTGGTGATGCTGGTCGCCTTGTGCGTGCCGGCCACGCGCCAACTCAATGCGCTGGCCCGCGGCGATCAGTTTGCGCAGGCGCTGGGCGTGCCGGTCGTCGCGTTGCGCGCGCGCGTTTATGTGATGGCGTCGTTGGCTGCTGCGGCGGCTGTCACTACGGCCGGCACGCTCGGCTTTGTCGGTCTGGTGGTGCCGCACTTGGTGCGGCTGACGTGGGGCAACGACCAGCGTATGCTGGTGCCCGCGTCGATGCTCGGCGGCGGCGCGGCCGTGATGGGCGCGGACCTGGTCGCGCGCAGTGCCTTCGCGCCGACGCAATTGCCGGTGGGCGTGGTGACCGCGTTGGTCGGCGTGCCGCTGTTCCTCTGGATGCTGTTGGGGTGCAGGCGATGAATCGAGCGGGTGGGCTGGGGCCGGCGCCGCTGAGCGTACAGGCACTGACGCTGCAGGTGGGCGGCCGCACGCTGCTTGATGCGCTGTCGCAGCGCTTTGAGCCCGGCGAGCTGTGGTGCCTCGCCGGACCGAACGGCGCTGGCAAGTCGACCTTATTGATGACCCTTGCCGGATTGCGTGCACCCACGCGCGGCAGCGTCGTATTCGATGGCGTGCCACTCACCCGGTGGCCGGTCCATCGGCTCGCGCAGCATCGGGCATGGATGACCCAGCAGCTTCACGATGCGTTCAGCGCAACGGCCCTCGATACCGTCCTGCTGGCACGCTATCCCCACCTGTCGGGTTGGGGCTGGGAGCGCGACGTGGATCGCGCCGCGGCATATGAGGCGCTGGCGGCGGTCGGCCTAGCCGGGTTTGCCGCGCGCGACGTGCTGTCGCTGTCCGGCGGCGAGCGGCAACGTGTGGCCCTTGCCGCTGCCCTCTGCCAGGACGTGCCGCTGCTGTTGCTGGACGAGCCGTTGGCGCACCTGGATTTGCACCACCAGATCGATGCGGTGACATTGCTGGCGAAATGGGTCGGTGCAGCGCCCCGCACAGTGGTGTTCTCGTGCCACGATCTTACGCTGGCAAGGCGGTTTGCAACGCACGCGTTGTTAATCGACGGGCGTGGGCGCGCGTGGGCTGGGCCCGTGCGTGACGTGCTGACACCAGTTCTTGCCAGTCACGCGTTTGGCTATCCGCTGGTGCTGTTGCGCGACGGCGCGAACGAGGCGCTGATACCCGCGCTGGCGCCGGCGCGGGGCGATGCACCTGTTTTAAGTGGGCGAGATGGCGATGATCTCTGGTGATGCGCCCGCGGCAATCGAGCCGCTCGCCGGTGATCCGCGTGACGGAGCGCGGCGTTGCACCGTCGGGTGCCCGTCTCGCTTCGCGTTGGACGTTGGGCTGCTGGCACCGTTAGGGACGAAGTAAGCCGTCAGGGTTTCGTGCCGGGGCGCGCTGGCGGGCTTGTTCTAACGCCTGGCACAATAACGCTGTGGCGTCGGCCAACCGCGGGCCGGGACGGCTGATCAAGTCCGCGTCGACGGTGAACAGGTTGTCGCGCGCGACCGCGCGCATGCCCGGCCAGCGCTGCCATCGGCGCAGCGCCGAGTCGTCGCCGCTTGGATCCGTGGACTGCGCGACCCGGTGCACCCGTGCAGGTTCCGGCCGCGTGGCAATGATCGCGTCAGGATCGACTGCGATGACCGCTTCGGTTGACACCGTCGGCACCCGTTCGTTCAGCGAGCCAAACAGATTACGTCCGCCGCAGACGGAGAGCACGTCGCTGATGATATGCGTACCGTTCAGTGTCATCAGCGGGTCATCCCATACCTGGAAAAAAACTGAAACGGGTGGCCGGCTCGCGTAGCGCTGTTGCAGCGCGGCAATACGCGTATCGAATGCCCGGGCGGCCTCGCGCGCCTGCGGCTCGGTGCCAAGCAGTGTGCCCAAGCGGATCAGCGTCGAGCTGATGTCGGCCAGCCGATGCGGTTCACTGTAGAACAGCGGTACGTGTAGTGACTGCAACCGTTCGATCTGGCGCTGTGGATTGCCGTGCCACCAGACGACGATCAAATCCGGGTGCGTGGCCGCAATCCGTTCGAGGTCCAGTGTCGTGTTGCTGCCGATGATCGGCACGTCGCGAGCGGCGCTCGGGTAATCGCTGAAGCTGACCGTGCCGACCAGCCGGCTGCCGCCGCCGGCTGCGTAAATCAGTTCCGTGATGCTGGGCGCTAGGCTCACGACGCGCCGTGCCGGCGCATTCAATGTCACGCGCGCACCGCTGTCGTCCAGCACTTGCACTGGTGCGGCCGCGCAAGATACGGGTGTGCCGGCGCCCGACAGCGCGAGCAGCAGACTGACCAACACGCCGCTTGCGCGCCGTGTGCGGCGCTGGGGCCGCACGACAGGAGACCGGTGGGCGATCATGCCTTCACCGTGATTGGAATTCCGGCAGGTGCGCAACGCACGCATAGCCGCATGCGGTGTTTGCCAGCCCGACGACCGTGGCAGCATGCCAATACCCGTTCGGCGCGGGCAGCTCCGCGCGCACTGTCAACTCGGCGACCAAGCGGCCCTGCTGCAACTCGCGCACACGCACGCCGAGCAACTCGGGGAGCCGGCCTTGCTGGCGCGCCGCCAGCGATTCGATAGAAACGTCCGGGCGCAATGAACTCATTAAAGATCCGGAAAGAAGTGCCGAATGGGTCAAGTTCTTTGATAATACCTGGATTCGGCTGAGTAATTGGATAAGCCTAACGGCTATGTCAAGCCATTGATCCTGGGGGAATTCATGACGGTCATCGTTGTCGCTAATCCCAAAGGCGGTGTGGGTAAGAGCACGCTGTCGACGAATCTAGCGGGCTATTTTGCATGGCGCGGCGAGTGGGTGGCGCTCGCCGACCTGGACAAGCAGCAATCATCGCGATCATGGCTGGACCTGCGGCCCGACACGCTGCCCAGGATCGAGCCGTGGGACATGAGCGGGGAGCGCAATGCCCGGCCGCCAAAGGGATTCGAGCATGCGATCGTCGATACGCCGGCCGGTTTGCACGGCCCACGCCTGAACCTGGCACTGTCCGTCGCCGACAAGGTGCTGGTGCCGCTGCAACCGTCGATGTTCGACATTCTCGCCACGCAGCACTTCCTGCAGCGACTAGCGCAGGAGAAGGGCGGGCGCAAGGGCGGCATCCAGATCGGTGTGGTCGGCATGCGCGTGGACGCTCGCACCCGTTCGGCGGAGCAGTTGCATCGATTCGTCGACGGGCTCGGCCTGCCAGTGCTTGGCTACCTGCGCGATACGCAAAACTATGTGCAACTGGCCGCGCATGGCCTGACGCTATGGGATGTGGCGTCAAGTCGGGTCGACAAGGACCTGGAGCAGTGGCAGTCGGTCGTCGCGTGGGCCGAGCAATGAGCTGCAGGGAGGGCGCGGGACGCCCGGCCGCATCGCTCAGCGCGCGTCCCAGTTCTGCGTCGGTACGTGGTCCCGGGCGCTCTTGATCGTATTGCGTTCGTCGCAGAACACCAGGTTCGGCTTGAAGCCATGACGCACGTCGGCGTCGTCGACCAGCGCGAACGCGGCGATGATAATGAGGTCGCCCACCTGCGCGCGGCGCGCGGCGGACCCGTTCAGCGAGATCATGCCGCTGCCCCGTTCGCCGCGGATCGCGTAGGTGGTCAAGCGCTCGCCGTTATTGATGTTCCAGATGTCGATCTGCTCGTTTTCCGCGATGTTGGCGGCCTCGAGCAGATTTTCGTCGATGGCGCAGGAACCTTCATAGTGCAATTCACAGTGCGTGACGGTGGCGCGGTGAATCTTCGATTTGAGCATCGTACGTTGCATGGGGGGCTCCAGTAATGGGGTCTCCGGTACTGCGGTGTGCACCGCGTCGTGCGTTGCGGTTAGGGCACGGCGCGCGAGCAAAGGGGCCAGCGAGTCGGCGTGGGCGGTCAAATCTCCAGGTTATCAATGAGCCGGGTCGCGCCAAGCTGCGCGGCGGCGAGTACGACCAGTGGTTCATGCCCTTCGTGCGGTTGCGGCGAGCGCAGATTGGCGCGCTTGCGAATCGCAATATAGTCGGGTTTCCAGCCGCGCTCGATTAACGTCTCGAACGCGGCTAGCTCAATCTTGGCGAAATCGCGGTGACCCGCGAGCACGCTCTCGCGCACCTGCTGCAGTGTACGATACAGGGTTGGCGCCTCGGCACGCTCCGATGGCGTCAGATACACATTGCGTGACGACAGCGCGAGCCCGTCCGTGTCGCGCACCGTCTCGGCGGCGACCACTTCAATGGGCAGCGCGAATTGCTCACACATCTGTCGCACGATCATCAACTGCTGGTAGTCTTTCTTGCCGAACACCGCGACACGCGGCTGCACGCACGACATCAGTTTCATCACGACCGTGCAGACGCCGTGAAAGAACCCCGGTCGGAACTCGCCCTCGAGAATGTCACCCAGATCATGTGGCGGGTGCACGCGATATTCCTGCGCACGCGGGTACATGTCCTGCTCGGTCGGTGCAAATAGCACGTAGACGTTTTCCCGCTGTAGCTTGTCGATGTCGGTCTCGAGCGTGCGCGGATACTTGTCGAAATCCTCGTTCAGCCCGAATTGCAGTCGGTTCACGAAGATGCTGGCGACCACTGGGTCGCCGTGCTGGCGCGCTAGGCGCATCAGCGATAGGTGTCCTTCGTGCAAGTTGCCCATCGTGGGCACGAACGCGACGCGGTTCTGCCCGCGCAGCTGGTCGCGCAATTCGTTGATCGAGCTAATGACTTTCATGTAAGCGGAAAAGGATCGCTGAGCGGATCCTTAGGTCGGTGAGTACGCCAGCCGGACGTAGATCGGTGCGAACGGCTCGGCCTGCGTGATCTCGAGCAACGATTCGCGGGAGAGCTCCAGCATCGCAATGAAGTTGACGACCACCACGGGCACGCCACGCGATACATCGAACAATTCGGTGAATTCCATGAAACGCGCGTGCTGTAGCTTGCGCAGGATCTGGCTCATGTGCTCGCGCACCGACAGTTCCTCGCGGGTGATCTTGTGATGCTGCACGAGCTTGGCGCGCTTGAGCACGTCGGCCCATGCGCCGCGCAGGTCGTCCGCGTTGACGTCCGGCCAGCGTGGCGCCAGGTTTTGCTCGATATATACCTGCGCGCGCAGGAAGTCACGCCCGTGCTGCGGCAGGCGGTCCAACTGTTGCGCGGCAAGCTTCATTTGCTCGTACTCGAGCAGTCGGCGTACTAATTCGGCACGCGGGTCCTCGACATCCTCGCCGGTGTCGGCCTGTTTCACCGGCAGCAACATGCGTGACTTGATTTCGATCAGCATGGCCGCCATTAGCAAGTATTCGGCCGCCAACTCCAGGTTCGTCGCGCGGATCTGGTCGACGTAGCCCAAGTATTGCGCGGTGACGTCCGCCATCGGAATGTCGAGCACGTTGAAATTCTGCTTGCGGATCAAGTAGAGCAGCAGATCGAGCGGACCCTCAAATGCTTCCAGAAAGACTTCGAGCGCGTCCGGCGGGATGTACAGGTCTTGCGGCACCTTGAACAGCGGCTCGCCGTATAGGCGAGCGAACGCGACGCCGTCGAGCGTGCCCGGCGTCGAGTCGGTGGCCGGCGTGTACAGCGCGACCTCGGATGCCTGCTGGCCCGGGTCGTCCGGTGCCGGAACGGCGCTCACGTCAGAAATTCTGGTAGTACACGTAGGGTGTCTGCGGCACGCGTGCCTGTTGCTGGCGCGTGCGCTCGTCCAGATCGATCGGCGCTTTGTCCCACAGCAGTGCGCGGCCGTTGCGTTGCTGTTCCTCGAGTTCCGGATGTTGCTGCTTGAGCTGGGCCAGGAATTGGCTGATGTCTGATTGATACATGACAATACTCCGCAAACCAAAAAATCCGATTCCAGATTTTACCGCAAGCTTCCGGACTCGGAACAAAGGGGGCGGGCCGCCTCTCCAATGGCGCAACCCGGCCCGCCCGCGCCAGCGCATTGCGTCATTCATGCCTGAGTGCCTGGCGCGTGTGATATGTTCCAATATAGGTTTGCCACTTCGCGCTACCGACGCTGCGACGTTGACCGCCATGTTCATCGACGGAGTTCGATTTGCCACGTAGTTCTTCTGGGCTGCCTTGCGGTGTTGCCCGGCGCGCGCGAGCAATATACACGCGAGTGCACGCGGTGCGCTGGGCGCTGCAATGCGCCATAATGGTCATGCCACTGATGACGCCTGGCGCCGCCCTGGCCAAGTACGACGTGGATATTGACGCGCCGTCCTATGCACTGCGTAAGCTGCTGCGGGCTCACCTGGATGTGTCGCGTTTCGCTAAGCGAAATGACATCTCGGACGAGCAATTTGAGTTTCTCGTGACGGCGGTACCGCAGCAAGTGCGCGACCTACTGTCCACTGAAGGGTATTTCGAGCCGGTGGTGCGCACCGACGTGCGCGCCGATAAGCGTCGCGCGGTGACCGTGCATGTGGAGCCGGGCCCGCGCACGCACGTGTCGGCGGTCGAGTTGTCGTTCACTGGGCCGATGCTGACCGAGGCGCCCGAAAAGGAAAAGGCGGTACGCAGCGCATTCGGGCTGACAAGCGGTGAGCCGTTTACGCAGACGGCGTGGGACGAGGCCAAGAAGGCCTCGCTTAAGACGCTGCAGTCGCACCGCTACCTGGGCGCGACGATTGCGCGTTCGCAAGCGCGGATCAATCCTCGTACTCATGAGGCAAGCTTGAGCATCACGTATGAGAGCGGGCCGACGTTCACCATTGGGCCGCTGGATGTGTCCGGCACGCGGCGCTATCCGCAATCGATTATCACGAACGTCAACCCGCTGGGTCCGGGCGAAATCTACAGCGCCGAGCGCATCGCCGAACTGCAGCGGCAGGTGCAGAACACGCCGTACTATGCCAGCGTTGGCATTTCAGTCGATGACGACGTCCGCCAACCGCAGAACACGCCCGTGCACGTTAAGGTCAGTGAATACCAGTACAACGCGGTGCGTACTGGCATTGGCTATTCGTCCGATACCGGCGGACACATCCAGGGGGCATACTCGTACCTGGACATGTTCGGCGTTGCCTGGCCCTTCAGCTTCTCGGGCCGGTTGGACCAGACGCAGCAGTACGGCCAGGTGCAGCTGTCGATGCCGCCGGGACCGCGCGCGTGGACCAACACGCTGCTCGGCTCGTACACGCGCACCGACGTGTCGGGCACCGATATCCATAGCGCGCGGGTCGGCGCGCAGCGCACGCGCACGTCGCAAAATATCGACTACAACTACCAGGTGCTGTTCTACCTGGATCGTCTGGACCAGAATAGCGCCGGGCCCACCGTGAGCCGCGCGCTCGTGCCGGCGTGGTTGTGGACCCGGCGTAACGTCGACGATCCGGTGTTTCCGCGAGCGGGCAACCTGCTGCGCCTAGAGGCCGGTTTGGCGATCAAGGGCGTGATGACGGATCAGACGTTCGGGCGGGCCTACGCGAACGCACGGCAGTACGTGCCGATTGGTCGACGCGACATCGTGCTGCTGCGGCTGCAAGCCGGTGGCGTATTCACGACCGGCGGCTCGCGCGGCATACCGGCATCGTTGCTGTTTCGCGCCGGCGGCACGGAGACGATACGCGGCTATGGCTACGACAGCATTGGCAACAATGTGGGCGGCTCGGTGCTGCCGACCAAATATCTGCTCAGCGGCGCCGCCGAATACCAGCACTGGTTCAACCACGACTGGGGCGCGGCGGCCTTCTGGGATATCGGCACGGCGACCGACAACTGGACCGAAAAGTTTTTTTACCAGGGTGTGGGCGTCGGCGCACGCTGGCGCAGCCCCGTCGGGCCAATCAATGTTGACCTCGCATATGGCCTGCGCAACCATAGCTGGCGCCCCTATTTGACGCTGGGCATCGCGTTCTGATTCACCTTGCGGCACTACCCGATTCTTGACGCATGAGCGACGACGACCACCAGCCTGCCGACCGTGAACCCTCCCGCCCCGGCGGCGAGCCGCGCACCAGTGGCGCTGCCGGGCAGCACGGCGATCGCGCACCAGGGCGGCGTGGCCGCGGCCGGCGCGTGCTGCGCTGGGCCAGCGGCCTGGGGTTCAGTCTCGTGCTGGCGGTGGTCGCGTTGCTGGTGGCTGTGCATACCGAACCGGGCACGCGCGCGTTGTGGCAGATCGCGAGTCGGGCCACGGCGGGTGCGTTCTCCGGGACACTCGACGGGGGTACGCTTGCGCACGGGCTGCGAGCACGTGACGTCAGGTGGCAGCGCGGGGGCACGGATATCCGGCTCGATCGTATCGACGGACAGTGGAGGGTGACGCACCTACCGTGGCGATTGTCCATCCAATCGCTAAGAATTGGCACGGTCGAGGCTCGGCTCGCCCCGGCTGGTCAACCCGCCACGCGTGCGACGCTGCCGCAGCGGTTGACCGTGCCGCTGCAGGTGCAGATCCATTCACTGGACGTGGCCGCGATCCGCCTCCACGAGCCGGGATCGACGATCGAGCTATCGGCATTGCACGCGCACGGCAGCAGCGACGGGCGGCGTCATCATCTTGTGCTCGACAGGCTGCAAACTCCGTATGGCCCGCTCCATGCGGACGTGGCGCTAGACGGCGTACGGCCGTTCGCCGTGCGTGGCGAGACAGGGCTGTCAGGCCAGTTCGGCGGGCATGAGATGCGGCTTGGTGTGCAGGTGTCCGGTTCGCTGCAGGCGCTCGTCGCCGACATGCAGGCGAGCGGTATGCAGTCGAACGGCTTGCAGTTGAATGGGGTCGCGCACGTGGAGGCTACCCCATTTGCCGACGTGCCGTTGAAGGTCGTCACGCTCGACGTCGACCGTCTCGATCCCCGAGCCTTCAATCCGGGCGCACCGCATGCGGACCTATCGATACGCGCCCGCTTGCGGCCGGTCGAGCCCGCGCCGCGCGCTCAGGCGCGCGGCGCCGCTGCCCCCGACATGCCGCTGGTCGTCGCTGGTGAAGTATCCGTCGTCAATGCGGTGCCCGGGCTACCCGCACAGCAACGCCTGCCGCTGATCGACGCGCGTACCAACGTGCGCGTGGACGCGAGCCGGCAAATCCTCTCCGCGCTGAAGGTCCGTCTGCTCGGCGGCGCGACGGTGAGCGGAGCGGGCGCGCTGGAGCATGGTCGTGGCCGTGTTGAGCTGTGCACGTCCGACCTGGATCTGAGCGTGTTGAGCGCCACGTTGCGCACGACCCGGCTTGCCGGACCCATCGGCGTCGAGCTCGATGCCGCTCGTCAGCAGGTGCAGGTTGATCTGGCGGACGCCGACGCCAAGCTGCGTGTGCAGGGGGCCGTCGCGATCAATCCCAGGCAGCTTGCGCTAGAGCGCGTGAGACTCACGGCGGGCGACGGGCACGCGGAGCTTGCCGGTGTGCTGCGTCGAGATGAGCACTCCAACTACGAATTGAAGGCCACGTTGGCGGCGCTCGATCCGTTCGCGTTGTTGGCGCGTGACAGCCTGCAGACAGGCCGCACGGGTGGACCGGTTCCGTACAACGGCAGCCGCATGGTGCCCAAGGCTGCCGGCAGCGGTACGGGCAAGGCCGCCGCCAAGGGTGCCGGCAAGCGCGCCGCCCAGCGGTTCGATGCGCGCGTGACCGGCACGCTCAACGCAAAAGGCGCATTGACGCCGACGCTGACCGTCCAGGCCGACTTTGCGGTGCGCGATAGCGTCTACAACGGCTTGCCGCTGAATGGCGGCGGGACGCTGGCGCTGGCCGGCACGCGGATCATGTCCAGTGACGTGCACGTGAGCGTGGCCGGCAACGACATCCAATTACGCGGCAGCTTCGGCGCAGCCGGCGACCGGTTGCTGTTCCATGTCGATGCCCCGGCGCTAGAGCGGCTTGGTTTTGGCATGGCGGGCGCGGCGCACGCCAAGGGCGACGTGACCGGCTCGCTCGCGCATCCGAATGTGGTCGCCAGCTATCAGGCAGACGGCGTGGTCATGGGCGGCAACCGGATCGGCCATGCCGCGGGCCGTATCGAGTTGCGCGACGGGGCGCAGGGCGCGATGATCGCGACCCTTGACGCGCGAGCGGTAACCACGCCGCAGGTGCGGTTCAATGCGCTGTCGCTACGGCTGGATGGGGTGCGCGCGCACCACACGTTGATCGCCAGCGGGAACGGCAGCGTCGGTGGACAGCCGGTCGATTTCAACGTGGCGGCAAGCGGCAAGCTAACCGACGCGCGGGGCGGTATCGGCTGGGATGGCACGATCAGACAACTGGAAAACCGCGGCCTGCCCGAGGTCAAGCTGGCCGCGCCGGCGACCGTGAGCGCCAGCGCCGGGCATTGGGTGATCGGCGCCACGCGCTTGAGCGTGGAGCGCGCGTTGCTGGACTTGAAGTCGTTTCAATATGCGGGCGGGCGTTTGCAATCGAGCGGCTCGCTGGCGCATGTCGACGTGGCGCGCCTGCTGCAGCTTCGCGAGCAACTCACGCACCAGCAGGCGTCGTTCAGGACCGATTTGGTGTTCGATGCGCAGTGGGACGTGTCGTTCGGGCCGCGCGCCGCGGGCTATGTGCAGATCAAGCGGCGCTCAGGGGACGTCACGATTGATGCGGGACGCGGCATTGCGTCGCTGGGCATCAGCGACGCAATGGCACGCATTGACTTTGCAGCGGGCCGCCGCCTGAATGCGACGGTCCAAGCGGTGGCAGAGCGCCTTGGCACGCTGGAGGCGACGCTGCGCATGCCGGTTGCCATGCAGGACGGTGTGCCGGTGGTGGCCGGCGACGCACCGCTGGACGGCACGGTTGTGCTTGACCTGCCGTCGCTGCGTACTACCGGCGGGCTGCTCGGACCAAGCTACCGGCTCGATGGGCAGATGTTACTGAAGCTGGCGATCGCGGGTCAGGTATCGCACCCGAAGGTCTCCGGCACGCTGACCGGCGATGGCTTGTCGGCGACCGTTGTTGACCAAGGCATCACGCTCAAAGACGGTATCGTGCGCGTGGTGCTGACCGAGAACCAGGTCGAATTCCGACAGGTTCAGTTTCATGGCGCTCAAGGCACGCTGCGCGCCACCGGCAACGTGATGCTCGACCAACAGAACCCTGATTTGAGCGCGCATATCGTGGCCGATCAGCTCGAGCTGTTCGCGTCGCCGTATCGCCAGCTGTCGTTGTCCGGTGATGCGACGGTGGCCAATGCCGGCGCGCAGGGCGGGATGGCGATCAATGGCCGGTTTTTTGTCAACAAGGCACTGTTCGATTTGCCGGAGCAATCGGCGCCAAGTTTGTCCGACGACGTCGTGATCGTGCGACCGGACGGCACGGTCGAGGACGAGCACGCTGCGGCGCGTGCCGACGCCGGCAAGCCGGCGGGCCCGTTCGCGCCACGCGCCAACATTGACGTCGACCTGGGTCAGAATTTTCGCTTTCGCGGCGCTGGCGCCGATTTGGGGCTGCGTGGTGTGATCAACCTCGTCAGCGCACCGAACCAGCTGTTGCGTGCCGTGGGCAACGTGCGGGTCGTGGAAGGGTCCACCTATACCGCGTTTGGCCGCAAGCTGGGTATCGAGAACGGCTATTTCACGTTTAATGGGCCGGTTAACGACCCGGGTATCAACATCCTCGCGATGCGGCGCAACCAGGAGATCGAAGCCGGTGTACAGGTGACCGGCACCGTGCAGTCGTCCAAGGTCAAGCTGGTGTCGGAGCCCAACGTGAACGACAACGAGAAGCTGTCATGGCTGCTACTTGGGCATGGCACCGATACCGGCGCGAACCTTGGGCAGCAGAGCACGATGAATGCGGCGATCGCGCTGCTGGGCAGCGCGACCGGCAAGCGGATCGCGCAAACCTTTGGACTGGACGAAGTCTCGGTCGGCCAAAGTGAGGTCGGCCTAACAGATCCGCAAGTGGTGACGCTCTCGAAGGCCATCACCGAGCGGCTCGTGCTCGGCTACGAGCAAGGCATTGAGACGACGAACAACGCGTTCAAGGTGACGGTGAACCTGTCGCGGTTCTGGGCCATCATGTCCTACGCCGGCACCTATAACGGCGTGGACCTGCAGTTCACCCGTCGCTTCGACGGCTTTTGGAAAAAGTAGCGGCGCGCAGTGCGCGCTAGTGCGCTATTTGACCCGCATGCCGGGCTTTGCACCGCTGTGCGGCTCGAGCACGTAGATGCCGGGTTCCTTTTTCTCATCCGCCGCCGACGCGGCCAATACCATGCCTTCGGACACGCCAAACTTCATCTTGCGTGGCGCGAGGTTCGCGACCATCACGGTCAGCTTGCCGATCAGTTCCTCGGGGCGGTAGGCTGCCTTGATTCCAGAGAACACATTGCGCGTGCTCGCTTCGCCCACGTCCAGGGTCAGTTGCAGCAGTTTGTCGGACCCTTCCACCGCTTTGCAGTCGACGATGCGCGCAATGCGCAGGTCGATCTTGGCAAAATCGTCGATCGTGATGAAGCGCTCGCCGTTTGCCGACGTGTTGTTGGCGCCCAACGACTTGGCCGTGCCCGCCGCGGTGGCGGCCGTGGTCGCGTTCGGCTGCAATGACTGGCGGTTGGCGGCAAGCAGCGCGTCGATCTGCTTGGGGTCCACGCGCTGCATGAGGTGCTGGTACGGCCGGATCGGCCGCGCTGACGACAGCGGCACTGTGACGTCGGCCCATGTGAGCGGCTCGATCGACAGGAATGTTTCGACCGATTCGGCGAGCTTCGGCAATACCGGCTTGAGCGCCAGCGTGAGCAACCGAAACGCCTCAAGGCTGACGCTGCACGTCTCGTGCAACGCCACCGCATTGGCGGGATCCTTGGCCTGTTCCCAAGGCTTGGCGGCATCCACGTACGCGTTGACGGCATCCGCCAACTCCATGGTCTGGCGCAGTGCGCGGCTGTATTCGCGGCCTTCGTAGTGCGCCGCGATCGTCGGGATCGCGGCGCGCAGCCGGACCAGCAGCGGATGGTTCATCGCGCTGTCCTGCACGCGTGCATCGAACCGCTTGACCAGGAAACCGGCGGCGCGGCTCGCGATGTTCACGTATTTGCCGATCAGGTCGCTGTTGACGCGCGCCTGGAAGTCATCGAGGTTCAGATCGATGTCCTCCATCGTGCTGTTAAGTTTCGCGGCGAGGTAGTACCGCAGCCATTGCGGATCCAAACCGGTCGTGATGTAGCTGTTCGCGTTGATGAAGGTGCCGCGCGACTTAGACATTTTCGTGCCGTCCACGGTCAGGAAGCCATGCGCGAACACGTTGGTCGGCGTGCGGTAGCCGGAAAATTGCAGCATCGCAGGCCAGAACAGCGTGTGGAAATACAGGATGTCCTTGCCAATGAAGTGGTATTGCTCGGTGGTCGAATCCGGACGGACCCATTCGTCGAAATCCAAGCCGCGACGCTCGCATAGGTTCTTGAAGCTTGCATAGTAGCCGACCGGTGCATCGAGCCACACGTAGAAATACTTGCCGGGCGCGCCCGGGATTTCGAAGCCAAAGTACGGCGCATCGCGCGAGATGTCCCAGTCGGCGAGCTTCGCGTCGTCGTCCTCGCCGAGCCACTCGCGCATCTTGTTGGTGGCTTCCTGCTGCGCGAGCTGGCTGACCCAGCCGCGCAGGAAGGTCTCGCAGCGCGGATCGGACAGCTTGAAAAAATAGTGCGTCGATGTTTTTTTCACCGGCGTCGCGCCGGACAACACTGAATACGGTTTGACCAGTTCAGTTGGCTGGTACGTCGATCCACACACCTCGCAACTGTCGCCATACTGGTCCTTCGCGCCGCATTTCGGGCATTCACCTTTGATGAAGCGGTCTGGCAGGAACATCTCCTTGACCGGGTCATACGCTTGTTCGATATCGCGCGCCGCGATCAATCCGGCATCGTGGAGTGCGGTGAAAATGCGCTCGGACAACGCCCGGTTCTCGTCCGAGTCCGTCGAGTAATAATTGTCGAACGAGATGCCGAAATGGTCGAAATCGCGCTTATGCTCTTGCCAGACGCGCTCGATCAACTGCCGCGGCGTGATGCCCTCGGACTGCGCGCGCAGCATGATCGGCGTGCCATGGGTATCGTCCGCGCCGACATAGTACACCTCGTGACCGTGCATTCGCATCGCGCGCACCCAGATGTCGGTCTGGATATATTCAACGAGATGGCCAATGTGGATCGGGCCGTTTGCGTACGGCAGCGCGGAGGTGACGAGCATGCGGCGCGGCGCGCCGGCGGAGACGGGAGCTGACATGGCGGATAGAGCGTTTGATTCGACGAAAACGGGATGGAGCGCCGATTTTAGCAGGCGCGACTGCGATGACACGGTCGCGACAGTGGACGCGCGAAGCACGCGCGGGCCCACATTGTCCGCGCTTTGCCGCAGACTGGCGGGCGCAGGCGGTCATCGTGCAATGCTAAAAAAAACCGGGGCTTCGAGCCCCGGAGCAACAACGACAAGAGGAGAATGGTGACGCAACGGTATCGCCGTCACGTACCATATAAACAGACATCGAATCAGCTACGAAGTTCGAAAAAATTTCGAGATTTAACAACGATCCGTCTGCCGCCGCGTGTCGCGGCGGCAATCATCACGGTGGCAGAAAATTAGGGCGCATCATCCGCGCGGTTGTGAGGTGGCCCGCAGGTAGATCTCCACGCGCCGGTTCTGTGCGCGGCCAGCCTCCGTGCTATTGTCCGCAATTGGTTGCGTCTGTCCGCGGCCTTCGGCGGCCAGCCGTTGCGCGGCGACGCCATGCTGCGCCAGGTATTGCGCGACGCTTTGCGCACGTTCTTGCGACAGCGTTTGATTGTACCGCGGCTGGCCGGTGCTGTCGGTGTGTCCGACCACGTGTGCCACCAACTCGGGATGCTGGGTCAGCGTCTGCGCCACCTGGTCGAGCACCAGTGTGAACGAAGGTTTGATTGCGTAGCTATTTGTGTCGAACGAGACCGAGCTCGGGATATTGAGCTTCAGCGAGCCATCCGGTTGCTCGGACACTTGGGTGCCGGTGCCCGCGGTGACACCCGACAGTTTGTGCTTGATCGCCTGCCAGTTGTACCCGGTGATGCCTCCGACCGCGGCGCCGGCCGCAGCGCCGATCGCCGCCCCGTTGCTGCCGCCGAAAATTGCCCCGAGTCCGGCGCCGGTGGCCGCGCCGACGCCGGTGCCAACCGCCGCGTTGCTGCCTTGCGGCGTCTGGCAGCCGGCCAGCAGCGCGCCTGCGACTGCGAGGACCGACACTTGCAGCGGAAGGCGGAAGGTGAGTTTCGCGTTCATATGACACCTCATGGGTTAGGTTGATTGGGCCGATAGTAGAACGATGTGCATGGCACACCGTCGGGAGCGATGCTTGCGTGCGGCATTTAAGCGTGATCTTCCGACGAGCGCGCCCGCAGCATCGCAGGCTTCATGCCACTACAATGTCGAAACAGCTGCCGATCGCAGAGCGTGCCGCGGGAAGCGCCGTTTGGCAACGCCACGCAACAATTTTTTGCAACTTCTGGTATGAGGTTCGACGCGACCCCGCACGCAAGGTTCGATGCACGCGGCAGGCGTTGGGTGATCGGATGGAACACTTCAAGTAACGGAGCAACGATGACAATCGACAGGGCCCAGATCGACGCCGTGCTGCACGGCGTGATCGACCCGAACACCGCAGAGCCGATAACGGCGGGCAAAGGGGTGCGCAACGTCGCGATTGACGGCGACACGGTATCACTCGAGGTCGTGCTGGGCTATCCGGCCAAGAGTCAGTATGCACTGATCCAAGCGCGTGTCGAACAAGCGCTGCGCGCCGTGCAGGGCGTGGCGCATCTGCACGTGACGGTATCTCACCAGATCGTGGCGCACGCGGTGCAACGCGGCGTGCAATTGTTGCCGAACGTACGCAATATTGTCGCGGTCGCCTCTGGTAAGGGCGGGGTTGGCAAGAGCACCACGGCCGCAAATCTCGCGCTTGCGCTGGCTGCCGAAGGCGCGTCGGTTGGCGTGCTGGACGCGGACATCTACGGCCCATCGCAGCCGACGATGCTTGGCATCAACGGCCGTCCGGCGTCCGAGGATGGCAAGACGATGATTCCGCTCGAAGGCCATGGCGTACAGGCTAACTCGATCGGCTTCCTGGTCGAGCAGGACAATCCGATGGTGTGGCGTGGGCCGATGGTCACGTCCGCGCTCGAGCAGTTGCTGCGGCAGACGAATTGGCGCGACCTGGACTATCTGATTGTCGACATGCCACCCGGCACCGGCGATATCCAACTCACGCTCGCGCAGCGGGTGCCAGTGACCGGTGCAGTGATCGTCACGACGCCGCAGGACATTGCGCTGTTGGACGCGCGAAAGGGTCTGAAAATGTTCGAGAAGGTCGGCGTGCCGATCCTAGGCGTCGTCGAGAACATGAGCATCCATATCTGCTCCCACTGTGGCCACGCCGAGCCGATCTTCGGCGCTGGCGGTGGCGAGCGCCTTTGCGCACAGTATAGCGTGCCGTTCCTGGGCAGTCTGCCGCTGGATATCGGCATCCGCGAGCAGGCCGATGCGGGACGTCCGACGGTGGTCGCCGACCCGCATGGACGCATCGCCGGCCTGTATCGCGACATGGCCCGCCAGGTCGCGCTCCGGATTGCGAAGCTGTCGCGCGACATGAGTTCGAAGTTCCCGACCATCGTCGTGCAGAACACCTGACATGGCTCTGTGACATCCTCTATGGCGGCCGCCCCGCTAGATGGGCCAGACGCGGTATCATTGCGGCTTGTTCAGTACCCTGAGGCTTAATGGAACCGCGATTGGGATGGCGTCTTGTCGGCACGATGATTACGCTGCTTGCGACTAGCGTGATGCTGGTCGGTTGTGCGTCGATCTTCGGCAGGCACGACAAGCGTGCCGACGTTCAGATCGTGCCGGCGGCTGGCCATGCCGCACGCGGCACGGTCACGTTGATCGAGCATGCCGATGGTGTGCAGGTGACCTATAACCTCAGTGGGCTGCCGCCGGACAGTGATCATGCGCTGCAGATCCATGAGCGCGGCGACTGCCATTCGCCGGGTGCTGCAGGCGGGGTGTTCAGCCCTGGGGCCGAGCGCCTGAAGCAAGGGATTAGGCTCGAAGGCGACCTGGTGAACCTGCACGCGGACGCGAACGGCGTGGCGGCCGGGTTCATCGTGTCGCCGTACGTATCGCTCGACGGCGTGCGCTCGGTGGTCGGCCGCGCGCTGATCGTGCACCGCGACGCGCAGGACTATTATGCGTTTCCGCCGCGCGACGCTGGTCCCGCGCTGGGCTGCGGCATCATTCGCAGGTAATGGCCACGCTGCGATGAAATGGCCCCACTACGATGAGGCGGCGGCGCCCCGCTCCGTTCGCTCGTTTTCAACCCGCGGCCCTGCCGCCTTTCGATTGCACGTATGACGATCAAATCCGATAAATGGATCCGGCGCATGGTCGAGCAGTACAGCATGATCGAGCCATTCGCGCCGGATCAGGTGCGCGTTGCGCCGGATGGTCATAAGATTGTCAGCTACGGCACGTCGAGCTACGGCTATGACATCCGCTGTGCGGACGAATTCAAGATCTTCACTAACATCAACTCGACGATCGTCGATCCGAAGAACTTCGACGAGAAGTCCTTTGTCGACTTCAAGGGCGACGTGTGCATCATCCCGCCGAACTCGTTTGCGCTGGCACGCACCGTCGAGTACTTTCGCATTCCGCGCAACGTGCTGACCGTGTGCCTGGGCAAGTCCACGTATGCGCGCTGCGGGATCATCGTCAACGTCACGCCGTTCGAGCCCGAATGGGAAGGGCACGTGACACTGGAGTTCTCGAACACGACGCCACTGCCGGCGAAGATCTACGCGAACGAGGGCGTGGCGCAGGTACTGTTCTTCGAGAGCGACGAAGTCTGCGAGACATCCTATGCGGACCGTGGCGGCAAGTACCAGGGCCAGCATGGCGTCACGCTGCCCAAGACCTGAGTTGTCGCGCGCCGCCGCGCCACGCAGCGCGGCTCAATCCGGCATATCACGGCCGCTGCATACCCGAACGGTAGAGTGCAGCGGTTTGTTTTTGGAGAATCACCGATGAAGTTTCGTTACCCTGTCGTCATCATCGACGAGGATTTTCGCTCGGAGAACATCTCCGGCTCGGGTATCCGCGCGCTTGCCGAGGCGATCGAGCGCGAGGGGGGCGAGGTGCTCGGCCTGACGAGCTACGGTGATCTGACCTCGTTCGCGCAGCAGTCCAGCCGCGCGTCTTGCTTCATCCTGTCGATCGACGACGACGAGATCGCGCTGGTCGATGAGGTTGCCGCGACGCACGACCAGGTGCCCGATCTCGCCCACGCGATCCTGGCGCTGCGCTCGTTCGTCGCCGAGGTGCGGCGTCGCAACGCCGATATCCCGATCTTCCTGTACGGCGAGACGCGCACGTCGCGTCATATTCCGAACGACATCCTGCGCGAATTGCACGGCTTCATTCATATGTTCGAGGATACGCCTGAGTTCGTTGCGCGGCATATCATCCGCGAGGCGAAGGTGTACCTGGATTCGCTGGCGCCCCCGTTCTTCAAGGAACTGGTCAAATACGCGGACGAAGGTTCGTATTCGTGGCATTGCCCGGGTCACTCCGGAGGTGTCGCGTTTTTGAAGAGTCCGCTTGGCCAGATGTTTCACCAGTTCTTCGGCGAGAACATGCTGCGCGCGGACGTGTGCAACGCGGTGGACGAACTTGGGCAACTGCTGGACCATACCGGGCCGGTGGCCGCGTCCGAGCGCAATGCGGCGCGCATCTTCAGCGCCGATCACCTGTTCTTTGTGACTAACGGCACGTCCACGTCGAACAAGATCGTCTGGCACGCCACCGTCGCGCCGGGCGACATCGTCGTGGTGGACCGCAACTGCCACAAGTCGATCTTGCACGCAATCACGATGACCGGCGCAATCCCGGTCTTCCTGACGCCCACCCGCAACCATTTCGGCATCATTGGGCCGATCCCGCGCGATGAGTTCCAACCGGAGAACATTCGCCGCAAGATCGACGCGAATCCGTTCGCGCGCGAGGCGCTCGCGAAAAACCCGAAGCTCAAGCCGCGGATTCTGACGATCACGCAAAGTACCTACGATGGTGTCGTCTACAACGTCGAGATGATCAAAGACCTGCTTGGCGACACGATCGACACGCTGCATTTTGACGAGGCCTGGCTGCCGCACGCCGAGTTCCACCCGTTCTACCAGGACATGCATGCGATCGGGCAGAACGCCCGCCGGACCGACGCGCTGGTGTTCGCGACCCATTCGACGCACAAGCTGCTGGCCGGCATCTCGCAGGCATCGCAGATCCTGGTACAGGATTCGCAGCTACCGCGCTTTGACCGGCATCGCTTCAACGAGGCGTACCTGATGCATACGTCGACCAGCCCGCAATACGCGATCATTGCGTCGTGCGATGTGGCTGCGGCGATGATGGAGCCGCCCGGCGGCACCGCGCTCGTCGAGGAGTCGATTGCCGAGGCGCTTGATTTCCGTCGTGCGATGCGCAAGGTCGATGCCGAATATGGCAACGATTGGTTCTTCAAGGTGTGGGGACCCGATCAGCTGGTGACCGAGGGTATTGGTTCGCGCGAGGACTGGATGCTGCGGCCGAACGACCGCTGGCATGGTTTCGGCAACCTGGCCGAAGGCTTCAACATGCTGGACCCGATCAAGGCGACGATCATCACGCCCGGGCTGGACGTGGACGGCGAGTTTGGCGAGGCGGGCATTCCGGCGGCGATTGTCACCCGTTACCTGGCCGAGCACGGCATTATTGTCGAGAAGACCGGACTGTACTCGTTCTTCATCATGTTCACGATCGGCATCACCAAGGGCCGCTGGAACTCGATGGTCACCGAGTTGCAGCAGTTCAAGGACGACTACGATCGAAACCAGCCGCTATGGCGCGTGCTGCCGGAATTCGTCGCGCAGTATCCCATGTATGAGCGCGTCGGGCTGCGCGACCTGTGCGAGCAGATTCACAGCGTGTACCGTGACAATGATATCGCGCGGCTGACGACTGAGATGTACCTGTCCAACATGGAACCGGCAATGCGTCCGACCGACGCGTTTTCGAAGATTGCGCACCGCGAGATCGACCGCGTGCCGATCGACGACCTCGAGGGCCGCGTCACCAGCATTCTGCTCACGCCGTATCCCCCGGGTATTCCGCTGCTGATCCCGGGCGAGCGGTTCAACGAGACCATCGTGCGCTATCTGAGGTTCGCGCGTGACTTCAATGCACGGTTCCCCGGCTTTCATACCGATATTCACGGGCTGGTCACCGACGTGGTCGGCGGCAACGTCGAATACTTTGTGGATTGCGTGCGGCCGTGAGCGGCGCGCCGGCCATCGGCCGGCGGGCGGCACCGATGGCACGGTAGGTGCCCGGTGGCACCGATGGCATGGCAGAGCAGATGTCCGGCGGCGCGATAGGCGGGCAAGGTAGGTGATTGACGGTGCGACAGGCGGGCAGTGTTCGATGGTGCGATAGTCGGCCAATAGCCGCGCGCCGCCGCTACCGAGACAGCGCGGCGCGTGCTGTCGCGATCGCGGCGCGCACTTGCTGCGGCGCCGTGCCGCCCACGTGATCGCGGCTGGCGACCGAGCCTTCCAGTGTCAGACAGTCGAATACGTTGTCGCCCAGCAGCGACGAGACTTTCGGCAGCTCGGCGCGCAATTGGTCAAGCGTCAGGTCCGCCAGGTCACAGCGCCGGTCCACGCAGACTCGTACCGCATGCGCCACTGCTTCGTGCGCGTCGCGAAACGGCAAGCCACGCTTGACGAGGTAATCGGCTAGGTCGGTCGCAGTCGAAAAGCCCTGCAGCGCCGCGGCGCGCATCGTATCCGGCTTGACTGTGATGCCGGCGACCATTTCGGTGAAGATGCGCAGCGTGTCGGCCACCGTGTCAACGGTATCGAACAGCGGCTCCTTGTCTTCCTGATTGTCCTTGTTGTACGCGAGCGGCTGGCCCTTCATGAGCGTGAGTAGCGCGATCAGGTGCCCGTTCACGCGGCCGGTCTTGCCGCGCGCAAGCTCAGGCACGTCGGGGTTTTTTTTCTGCGGCATGATCGACGAGCCGGTGCAAAAACGGTCGGCCAGGTCGATGAAGCCGACCCGCGGGCTCATCCACAGCACCAGCTCCTCGGATAGCCGCGACACGTGCGTCATGACCAGCGCCGCGGCCGCCGTGAATTCGATCGCGAAGTCCCGGTCCGACACCGCATCGAGTGAATTCGTGCAGACGCCGTCGAAACCGAGCGTCCTGGCGACTTGCTCACGGTCAATCGGATAGCTGGTCCCCGCGAGCGCCGCAGCGCCCAACGGCAGCCGGTTGACCCGCTTGCGGCAGTCGAGCATCCGCTCGGTGTCGCGTGCAAACATCTCCACGTACGCGAGCAGATGGTGGCCGAAGGTCACCGGTTGCGCGACTTGCAGGTGCGTGAAGCCCGGCAGGATCGTGTCGGCATACCTTTCCGCGAGGTCGAGCAGCGCGCTTCGCAAATCCTTAAGCAGCGCGCTGATCCGGTCGATTTCGCCGCGCAGCCAGAGCCGGATGTCGGTGGCGACCTGGTCGTTGCGCGAGCGCCCGGTGTGCAGCCGCTTGCCCGCGTCGCCGATCAGCGCGGTCAGCCGGGCCTCGATATTCAGGTGGACGTCTTCGAGGTCCAGCTGCCATTCGAATTCGCCGCGCTCGATCTCGCCGCGGATCTGCTCCATGCCTTTGCGGATTGCCGCGACGTCGTCGTCGCTGATAATCCGTTGCGCACCGAGCATTGCCGCGTGCGCGAGCGAGCCTTCGATGTCGACGAGCGCGAGCCGCTTATCGAAGAACACGGACGACGTATAGCGTTTGACAAGCTCGGACATCGGCTCGGAAAAACGCGCCGACCAAGCTTCGCCCTTTTTGTGCAATTGGGAAGTCATGACAGGATGCCGCAATAGTGGAGGGTGCCGCTTGCCGCACGGCCGTGCGGCAAAGACAAACATTCTAGCATCGCGGCAGTGTGGCGCCGGCGTCGTGCGCGGCGGCCGCGGCGGTGGCTTCGCAGCGCGGCTTGTGTTGTGCGATTAGCACCACGAGTTTCATGTCGTCGCGCTGGGCCGGCACGAAGGTGATCTGATCGTAGGCGATGCGCCCGCGCGCCGGATGGTTGAACTCGCGCCGGCCGCCCTCGCGCTCAAACACGTCCTGCGATGCCCAGAAGCGCGCGAACGGATCGCATTGCGCAATCAGCGCGTCGAGTAGCGCGCGCGTGGGTGCGTCGTTCAGGTGTCGGATCGAGTCGGCGCGGAATTCGGCGACGAGCCGGCGTGCGCGCCTCTCCCAGTCGACGATCAGCGTGCGCGCAGCCGGCGATGTGAAGGTATAACGCAGCAGGTTGGGGCCGTTGCCTTGCGCGTCCTGGGGAACCAGTACGCCGGCGGTCGCGGCCGGCTTGGCTGCGTCGAGCCAGCCGATGAACAATTCCGCCGCTGCCGCGTTCCAGGCGAGCGCATTCCACCGCGGATCCAGCACGTAGGTGGGGGCGGCGATCAGCCCGACGCTCGCCAGCAGCGCCGCGGGCACGTCGGCCGTGCTCGCGTCCGGCTCGGCGGGATCGCGCTGCGCGGCAAGCTCGAACAGATAGGCCCGTTCCGCGCGCGACAGCCGCAACGCGACGGCAATCCGCGCCAGCGCGTCGGCGGATGCCGACACGGGACGGCCCTGCTCGATCCACGTGTACCACGTGGCGCTAACGTCGCACAATTGCGCCACTTCCTCGCGTCGCAAACCCGGCGTGCGGCGCCGCGTCCCGCGCGGCAGCCCGACGTCGGCCGGCGTGAGCCGTTCACGATGTGAGCGGATAAAATCGCCGAGCGCGCGCGCGGCTGACGCGTCGGCGCGCGGAGCGGATTCGCGAGTGCCGCGACGCGCGGCATCTAATGCAGCAGGCAAAGCGGTCGTCATGATCCGGGAGGTCATCGGTACTAGGATGGCGAGCGATCTTGTACTGGTATAACGCAGATGCGTATTGTACAGACTCACGCCGTAGCGCCGGCCTGCCGGCGTCAGCCCGTGTTGCGCAACCCTGCGGCGATTCCGTTGATCGTCAAGTGAATGCCGCGGCGCAACCGTGCGTTCGTGGTGCCCGCGCGGTGCCGGCGTAGCAGTTCGACCTGCAAGTGGTTCAGCGGATCGAGGTACGGGAAGCGGTTCTTGATCGAGCGGGCGAGCAGCGGATTGTCCGCTAGCCGCGATGAATGGCCGGTGATCTGTGCGAGTGCGTCCGCGGTGCGATGCCATTCGGCAACGATCTGACCGAATACCTGTTTGCGAAGCTTCTTGTCCGACACCAGGTGTGCATAGCGTGACGCGACCGCCAGATCCGACTTGGCGAGCACCATGTCCATGTTGGAGAGCAGGTTTGAGAAGAACGGCCACGTCTTGACCATTTTGCGCAGCAGCGCCACGCGCTTTTCCCGGTCCACTGCATCCGGCGCGGCATCCAGGTACGTGCTGATTGCGCTGCCAAAGCCGTACCAGCCGGTGAGCAGCAGACGGCATTGACCCCACGAGAAGCCCCATGGAATCGCGCGCAGGTCCTCGATGCGGCGATGCTTGGGATCGTGCAGCTTGCGCGACGCGGGGCGGCTGCCGATATTGAGTTCCGCAATCTCGGCAATTGGCGTGGATTCGAAGAAATAGTCGGTGAAGCCCGGGGTTTCGTAGACGAGCGCGCGGTAGGCCGACATCGCCGCGTCCGATAGCGTCTGCATCAGCGCCTCGAACTGCGGCAGCGCACGGGGCGACTGGGCATGTGGCTGCAATGTCGCCTCCAGCGTCGCGGCAATCACGGTTTCGAGATTGCGGCGGCCAATTTCCGGATTGCCGAACTTGCTGGCGATCACCTCGCCCTGCTCGGTCAACCGGATCTGCCCATCCACCGTGCCCGGTGGCTGCGATAGGATCGCCTGATAGGTCGGGCCGCCACCGCGCCCGACCGTGCCGCCTCGGCCGTGAAACAGTCGTAACCTTACGCCGTGCTCACGGAACAGCGCGACCAGCGCCAGTTCGGCCCGATACAGTTCCCAGTTTGACGTGAGGAAGCCACCGTCCTTGTTGCTGTCCGAGTAGCCGAGCATCACTTCCTGTTCGCCGCCCTGGTGGCGTACGATCGACTCTATGCCTGGCAGCGCCAGCAGCGCTTCCATGATGCGCGGCGCGTGACGCAGGTCGGCGATGGTCTCGAACAGGGGAATCACCATCAAACTGACGCGCGGCGCATTCTGCCCAGCATGGGTTGCGTGCTGGCCGTTGCCCCCCTGTGGGGCCGCGGCGGGCAGGCTGCCGTGCATCAGGCCGGTTTCCTTTTGCAGCAGCATCACTTCAACCAGGTCCGATACGGTTTCGGTATGGGAGATGATGTAGTTGCGCACGGCCCGCTCGCCAAAGCGCTGCCGTATCGCACGCGTGGCCTCCAGCACGGCAAGCTCGCTGTGCACCAGTGGCGAGTACGCTGCGTACGGCAGGCGCAAAGCGCGCGGCTGCGCCAGTTCAGCCAGCAGCAGCGCCAGCTTGTCGTCTTCGGACAACGCGGCATAGTCGTCGACCACGCCGGCACGGGCAAACAGCTCGGTCAGCACGGCTTCGTGAATATCCGAACTTTGCCGCAGGTCGATGCTCGCAAGATGAAAGCCGAAGACTTCGACCGCGCGCGCGAGCGGTGCTAGCCGGGGGGCGGCGAGCGACGCGCCATGGCGCGCCTGCAGTGAGTCGATCAACACCTGCAGATCGGCGCGAAATGCATCGGGCGACGCGTAGGGCACCGCGTCGCGGTGTTCGCCGCGGATCGAGACGGCTGCGTCGCCGAGTAGCGCGCGTGCGGTGGCGGCCAGCCGCGCATAGATGCCGATCAGCGCGCGCCGATACGGCTCGTCCACGCGGTGCGGCGAAATATCGGGTGAGGTATCCGCCAGTTGCTTCAGCGCGTCGCTGGAGCCCGCCAGCAACTCGGAGACGGACAGCTCCGCGCCGAGCCGGTGCACCTGCTCCAAATAGTGTTGGAAGATCACCGCCGCCTGGCGCGTGATCGCCCGCTCGAGCGTGGCCGCCGTTACGTTCGGATTGCCGTCGCGGTCGCCGCCGATCCAACTGCCCATCTGAAAGAACGGAGGCAGTCGGATGGGCAGGCCGTGCTCGGCCAGTGCCTGTTCGATGTCTGCATACAATGCCGGGATCTCGTCCAGGAAGGTCGCTCGATAATATGACAGCGCGTTTTCGATCTCGTCGGCGACCGTAAGCCGCGAGCCACGCAGCATGCGGGTCTGCCACAGCGACGTGACACGGGCGCGCAGCAGCGCTTCGTTGGCCGCGCGCTCACGCGCGGTGAGCGGCTGGTCACGCTCGGCCAGCAAGCGTGCGATGTCGTGCTGCGCGTCTAGGATGCTTTTGCGCTGCACCTCGGTGGGATGCGCGGTGAGCACCAGCATGATCAGCCCGGTGTCGAAGAATGTCTTCAGCGCGGACAGCGATTCACCGCCGCTTGTGGCCAGCCGCGCAAGGGCGTATGCGACGGTGCCTGCCTGTGGGGCGGAGCCGGCCAGCGCATGGATGCGCCGGCGGCGGTTATGGTGGCGATCTTCGGCGATGTTTGCTAGATGGGAGAAGTAGCTGAATGCGCGCACCACGCTGACCGTTTGCTCCGGTGTGAGACCCTTGAGCATCTTGTCTAGCTTCTTGGCTGCGTCGATGTCGTCCTCGCGGCGGAATTTCACCGCTAATTGTCGGATCGTCTCGACTACGTTGAATACGGCGTCTCCCTCTTGCTCGCGGACCACGTCGCCAAGCAACCGGCCAAGGAAGCGGATGTCCTCGAACAGTGGCCCGTCCTTGTCCTCGCGGGTGCGACTGCGCGTGGGCGATGCCGCGGCGTGCGCCGGCGGCGTCGCCGCAGTCGGGGTCGGCCGTGCGGGGGTGGCGTGGGGGGTGGCAGAGGCGGTCTGGGCGTTGCGGCGCGCGGCAGTGGCCGATCCAGAAGTAGTCACAAGCAATTCCCCAAACTGGCGATTGAAGGGTTCCGGCATCCGCGCGTAGTATCGGGATGCCGAAGGGTGCGTGCTACCATTTGATTCGTTATCACATCCCGATTGGGTACGAGGTCGACTTGAGTCTCGAGATGCAATGCGCGATACCGCCCGCGACGCTGGTGATCGCCTCGCGTGAGAGCCGGCTTGCGCTGTGGCAAGCCGAGCATGTGGGCCGTGCGCTGCACAAATTATATCCGTCTTGCGACGTGAAGATCCTCGGTATGACCACCCGTGGCGATCAAATTTTGGATCGCGCGCTGTCTAAGGTGGGCGGCAAGGGATTGTTCGTCAAGGAATTGGAGAATGCACTGGCGGATGGCCGCGCGGACCTGGCGGTTCACTCGCTCAAGGACGTACCGATGACGCTGCCCGATGGCTTTGCGCTGCCGGTTGTCCTCACACGGGAAGACCCGCGTGATGCGTTCGTGTCGTCGCAATTTACCTCGTTGGCGCAATTGCCGGCAGGCGCTGTGGTAGGGACATCGAGCCTGCGCCGCGAGGCGATGTTGCGCAGCCGCTATCCGCATCTGGTGATCAAGCCGCTGCGCGGCAATCTGGACACCCGGCTGGCCAAGCTCGACCGCGGCGACTACGCGGCGATCATCCTCGCGGCCGCCGGGCTCAAGCGGCTTGGCCTCGCAGCGCGGATCCGCACGCTGCTGGACCCCGCTGATAGCCTGCCGGCGCCCGGGCAGGGGGCGCTCGGCATCGAAATCCGTGCCTCACGCGCCGATCTGCACCAGTGGCTCGCGCCATTGCGCGACATGCGCACGGCGCTGGCCGTGGAGGCCGAGCGGGCCGTATCGCGCGCGCTCGGCGGCAGCTGCGAGGTGCCGCTCGCCGCGTATGCGCAGTGGCAGGGCGACGTGCTGCAACTGCGGGCGTCGGTCGCCACGCCCGACGGCAGCCGTGTGCTGGCCGCGCATGGCAGCGCGGCGCCGACGGATACGGCCGGTGCGCTGGCACTCGGCCTGCACGTGGTACAGCAGTTGCAAGCGCAGGGCGCGATGCAGATCGTGCAGCAACTGCTTGACGCGTCGCGCGGCGGAACCGCGTGATGGGAGGAGGCCAATCGTGACGCAGACGTCGCTTCCTTCTACGTCGCAGTCGGCGGCCGCGGGCGAGGCCGGCGCTCCTGTCGAGGCACGTCCGACCGTGGTGATCACGCGCCCAGCGGGACAGAGCGCTGAGCTGCTGACCGCGCTTGCCGCGGCTGGATTCGAAGGCTTCGAGTTTCCGCTGATCGATATTGCCGACGCGACGGACAATGCGCCGCTGGTCGACGGGTTGCTCGACCTCGAGCGTTATGCGCTGGCGGTATTTGTGTCGCCGAATGCGGTGGATCGCGCATTCGCGGCGCTCGCTGCGGCTCGGCCGAAGGCATCGCCAGAAAGCGCATCCCCGGTGGACGTACCGCCCGCGGATGCATTGTCGGCTGATACGTCGTCAACGGATGTGTCGTCAATGGATACGTCGTCGGCGCATCCGTCGGCCGCCGCCGTGCCGCCGCTCGCTTTCTTGTGGCCGACCACGGTGCCGGTCGCTGGCGTGGGTCCGGGCACGGTGCGGGCGTTGGCGCGCCATGGCGTGCAGCCACACACGCATCGGATCATCGCGCCCGGCGATGCGGTGCGCGTCGCGCTGCAGGCGCCGGTGCACGATGGCGGCAAGGACGGCGGCGCGGGCGCTTCCCATACTGGCGAGCCGCCGCGGCTCGACGATACCCCGGCGGCGCAGGTCTCGTCCGATTCGTATGCGAGCGGGGATGCGCCGCGCTACGATTCCGAGGCGTTGATCGGCGCGCTCGCCACGGCCTTTGCGCCGCACGGGCTCACTGCGCTACAAGGGCGGCATGTGTTGCTGGTGCGCGGCGACGGCGGCCGTGAGTTGCTTGCTGATACGCTGCGTGCGCATGGCGCGATCGTCCAGACGCTCGGTGCGTACCAGCGACGGCTGCCCGAGCCGAGCTTTGATGCGTGGCAGCGCGTGCACGCGCTGCTCGCTGACCAACCGCACGCCTGGGTATTGACTAGTTCGGAAGGCGTGCGCAACCTGGAAGAGTTAGCGCGCGAGCATCTGAATCGCGACGAGATTGTCGCGCTCAAGCGCGCACCGATTGTCACACCGCATCCGCGCATCGGCGAAACGGCGCGCAAAGCGGGTTTTGATACGATTACCGTGTCCGGCGCAGGCGATCAGGCGATCGTCAGCGCATTGCGAGCGGTGTTTTCACCGATCACTCAAGCAGCGTCCTTCTCGAAGACTCAATCGCAATCGGCTCAATCACGCATGACAGATTCTAAAGATTCCCAGCCAGCACCGGGTGTGGCCCCACACGCGGCGCAACCGGCGCGCCCTGCCGCGGCCAACGTCCCACCGGCTGCATCTTCCCCTCCGTACGAATCGAAGCGTCGCCGTCGCTCAGCCAGCACGGTGCTCGCCTGGATCGTCGCGGTGGTGGTGCTGGCAGGCGCGGGCGCGGGCGGCTACGTGCTCGAACGCAAGATCGAGCGGCTGCAGCAGCAACTTGCCGTGCGCCAGCAGGCGAGCGACATGCAAAGTCGCGACACCCTGCTCAAGGCCAACGAGGCCGCGAGCGCGGTACGCCAACTCGATTCGCAGCTGGCCCAACTCGCCGGCCAGGTCGGTGACGTGCAGACGCAGCATCAGACCCTGCAGGCGTCGTTGCAGGATTTGGCAAAGGACCGCGACGATTGGACCCTGGCCGAAGTCGAGCAGACAATCTCGTCTGCCAGCCAGCAACTGCAATTAACTGGCAATGTCGGCTTGGCGTTGTTCGCGTTGCAAAGCGCGGACACGCGGCTCGCGGCATTGACAGGTGCGCAAGTCATCGCGGTGCGCAAGGCGATCGCGCAGGACATCGATAAGCTGAAGGCTGCGCCCAGCGCCGACCTGGCGGGACTCGCCATCAAGCTTGACGACGTGATCGCGCAGGTTGATACCCTGCCGTTGGCCGGCGAGGCGCCGGCTGCGCCGCTCAAGCCGCGTGCTGGCACGCCGGCGGACGTGGCGAAGGAGGCCGCCGCCCATGGCGAGCCGCGCTGGAAGGCATGGTGGCATACATTCTCGGCCGGGGTGATGGCACAACTGACCGGTCTCGTGCAGGTGCGCCGCATCGACAACGCGGACGCGATGCTGGTCGCACCAGACCAGGGCTATCTGTTGCGTGAGAATGTAAAGCTGCGGCTGCTGTCTGCGCGCATCGCGCTGCTCTCGCGCGACGAGAAGCTGACAAATGCGGACTTGCAGGCCGCGCAGCAGGCGCTCGCGCGGTACTTTGATCCGTCGGCCCAGGCCACGCGCAACGCGCATGAGTCGCTCGATCAGGTACGAAAAGGTGCGGCGCACATCGAGCTGCCGAACCTGGATGCGAGCCTGAATGCAATCCATCAGAACAAGAGCCGAGGCTGAACGATGGCAATTCGAGCAATCTTGTGGCTGATGGTGCTGTTTGCGACCGCCGTGCTGCTGGCGATCGTCGGCACGCACGGCGCGGGGCAGGTGCTGATCGTCTGGGCGCCCTATCGGATCGATATCTCACTGAACCTGTTCGTGGCGGCGCTGGTCGTGTCGTTCATCGTGTTCTATATCGTCGTGCGCTCGATCCGCGCGGTGCTGAGAATGCCCGAACGGGTCGCGGCGTACCGGGCACGCGTGCGGCTTGCCAATGCGCACCAGGCGCTGCGTGAGGCGATCGGCAGCTTGTACGCGGGTCGTTTTTCTCGTGCGGAGAAAGCCGCACGCGAGGCCAGTGCATTTGACGCAAACAAGGCGCCGGCTGGCCTGATCGGTGCAGCCGCCGCACATCGCATGCGCGAATTTGCACGTCGCGATGAATGGCTGGTGCAGGTGAGTGGCAACGATTGGCAAGAGGCGAGGTTGATGGCCAGCGCCGAATTGCGCGCGGATGCGCGTGATGCCGACGGGGCGTTGGCGGCATTGACCGAGATGCGTGCACAGGGTGGACGGCGCATCCATGCGTTGCAAATCGCGTTGCGTGCGCAGCAGCAGCTGAAGAACTGGGCGGAAGTGCTCAAACTGGTGAAAACCCTGGAAAAGCGCGAGGCGATCCACCCGGCGGTGTCGGTGCACCTGAAGCAACTCGCCGCTGAGCATCTGCTGCGCGATCAGCGTCACAACCCCGATGCGCTGCTGCAACTATGGCAATCGCTGAGTGCCGCCGAGCGCCAGTCGCCCCGCATCGCGGATTTGGCCGCAGAATTGCTGATCGAGCTGAACCGCCCGGCCGATGCGCGCAGGATCGTCGAGGAGGCGCTCGCGCATCACTGGGATCCTAGGCTGCTGCGCCGCTACGCCGACTGCGCGGACGACGATCCGTTGCCGTTGATCCAGCGTGCAGAAGCCTGGCAGAAGGAGCGCCAAGAGGATCCCGACCTGTCCTTTACGCTGGGACGTTTGTGCCTGCAGCAAAAGCTGTGGGGCAAGGCACAAGCATTCCTCGAGCAGGCGCTCAAGCTCGCCGCGGACAACGAACCGCTGAAAATCCGAGCGCACCGGACGCTCGCACGCCTGCATGAGCAGTTGGGCAACGCGCAGCAGGCCGCTGAGCACTACCGCGCCAGCGCCATGGCGATGAATGTCGTCTAGCTGGCGCCGCGACGACGGTCGGATTCGGCCGTTGGCGGATCGTATGCACGGGTTGCCAGGGACGTCCGTATTCGCCTGTTGACGGCAGCCGCATTCAGTTGCTGGCACGCCCGCCATGTTGACTCGCTAGCGATGGCAGTATGCTTGGTTGGCGATGGCAGTATGCGTGGCGCCGGCGACGGCTGTCCTGTGCCGCCGCGCCCACTAGCGTGAGCTCCTTACGCGATCGCAGCAGGTCGGTTGATATAATCGGGTTTTCGCTTCCACCGTTTGTTCTATCGTTACCAGGAAATTCGACATGAGCTTCGATCACGTCCCGCCAGGCAAGGACCTGCCGCACGATTTCAACGTCATCATTGAAATTCCGGCGCAAAGCGACCCGGTCAAGTACGAGGCGGACAAGGAGCTGGGCCTGCTCGTCGTAGATCGTTTCATCGGCACCGGCATGCGCTATCCGGCCAACTACGGGTTCATCCCGCAAACGCTTGCCGGCGATGGCGATCCGGTCGATGTGTTGGTGATCACACCATTCCCACTGCTGGCGGGTTCAGTCGTGCGCTGCCGCGCGTTGGGCATGCTGAACATGACGGACGAATCCGGCCAGGATGCGAAGCTGATTGCGGTGCCGGCTGACAAGATCTGCCCGATGACTGCGCACCTGAAATCGGCCGACGACGTGCCGGCTTATCTGAAGGACCAGATCAAGCATTTCTTTGAGCAGTACAAGGCGCTCGAGAAGGGCAAGTGGGTCAAGGTCGAAGGCTGGGAAGGTATCGAGGCCGCGCACAAGGAGATTACCAACGGCGTCGCGAACTTCAATAAGCCATAAACGACGCGCCGTACCGGCGTGCGCTGGCCGGCTCGCCTGGCGACGACAACCCGCCGCGGTCGGACCGACTCGGCGGATTTTGGGCGGGCGTAACGCGTTCGCGTAGGGCTTCTGCGACCGCGCCGTCCGGCGGGACCGATCTGATCTGCTTAGGCAGCCTCGGCTTCGACCGTTTCCGGCATCGCGCTAGCCAGGATCATTGCGTCGACGTTGCGGGGGCTCGGCTCGCGTTGCGCCGGTCGGTACACGAGATCACCGCGCCGTACCGGCTGGCCGCTCAGCGCGCATTGGCCGTCCTTTTCCGCTCCCGCCAGCCGCCAACCCTGATAACCATAATGACAGGTTGCCGCATCGGACCAGTACACAATCGCGGTCACGCTGCTAGGCCGGTCAAGAATGCGAATGGTCGGTTTGCCCGCGGCCATGTCGGCATGTTGCCGGTCTAGTGATACCACAGTGGTCTCTTTGCTGCGCTGAGTCAAACGAGCACGGCGAGCCGTCTTTGACGGAAAAGGGGCAGCAACATGGCAATCTGCGGCAGTTTTGCGCACCCGTGTGCCGAGACAGCGGACGGTTTGCCGCCAAGGATCCGCGCGTTTTGCAAAGGCAGTCATGGCAATTGTTCCGTGCATTCTCCAGCACAGACGTTACGCCACAGACCGATGCGGATAAAGATCAATATTGTGAATTCACTGTCTTATTTGCGCAAACAATCGCTGTCGGATGTAGCGCAGGGCGCTTAATTTGTCCGGCCAACGCACCGGGCCCCATTCAACTCGAAACGGCGAACCCGGCGCGGATGTCTGCGTTAAAAATAGGTTGATCAGTGAGGAGGATCGACGGCACGCTCAGCGTTGCCGATACGCTCCTGGCATCTGCAAAGACGGATTGTCCTTATCCTCTGGCTCGAGGAGGGCTGCGCCTTGGGCCACCAGTTTCGCCGCATCCAGGCTCGCCTTGGAGAGATGCTCGGTGATCTTATTGTCGATTTTGCGCTGTATGGTGCGTCCTCTTTCTTTGAGGGCAGGCGTGTGAGTCAGATGACGTGTCGGGCAGCGCGCGCAGCCCTTGCGCAAGCGCGCGTTTCTCGTGTGCAGGTAATCGCTTCACCCGGTATTCGGTCCGACACGCCGTTGAGCGGTCGGCCATTATGAACGTGGCTAGTAGTCGCACTGGTTTGTGCGCACGCGTGTAACGTGCGCCAGTGCCGTCGACATGCTTGGCGTAGCGGGCCTGTACATTAACGGCAATGCCGGTGTAAATGCTGCCGTTCGCGCATTCAATCAAGTATAGGTGCCAGGCCATGTCAGCATGCCGCTTGAGCACTGCACCGAAAAGGATCGTGTTCGCGCAACTCGTCCATATAACGGTGGATGCCGCCGGCCTCGCTGTCGAGAAAGCGTGCGACCGCATCCGCGAAAGCCGGGTGGGCGAGCCAATGCGTCGAGTGGGTTAGAGTGGGCAGGAAGCCACGAGCCATTTTGTGCTCCCCTTGCGCGCCGCCCTCGAATGCGGCGACGCCCGCCTCGATGCAAAACTCTAGCGGCTGATAGTACGCGGTCTCGAAGTGCAGACATGGGACATGTTCAAGCGCCCCCCAGTAACGTCCATACAACACACCTTTGCCTTGTCCCCGCAATGGTAATGCGTTGCGTTCGTAGACAAGCAGCGAACTGGCAATCGGCGCACCGGCGCGCTCGGCGATCACGAGCAACAGGTTTTCCGGCATGGTTGCGCCGATCATTCGGAAAAAATCCAGGTTCAGGTAGGGGCTCGAATGATGTTCGCGATAAGTCTGACGGTAGCAGCGCGAGAAAAACGCCCATTCCTTTGCGGTGATGGCTTCGCCTGGCACGCGGCGTAGCGTGACACCGGCGTTACGCACTTTGCGTCGTTCGGCGCGGATGTTCTTGCGTTTCTTGTGTTCGAGCGTGGATAAAAAGTCCTCGAAATGACGATACCCGCGGTTCAGCCAATGGAACTGCATGCCTTCGCGCAGCAGCATCCCCGCCTCTACGAGTAGTTCGGCGTCTCCGGGCTCCGGATAAAGTACGTGCAACGATGACACGTTGGCGTGTTTAGCCACCGAGACAAGCGTGGCGGCCAAGCGGCGGCGTGATTCGTCACCCTCCGCCATTAGCCGCGTGCCCTGCACCGGCGTAAAGGGTACTGCGCATAGCAGCTTCGGGTAGTAGCGTAATCCATGACGCTGGTATGCATCGGCCCACGCCCAGTCGAACACGTACTCGCCGTAGCTGTGTTGCTTCATATAGAGCGGTGCCGCCGCCGCGAGCACTTCGCGCGCGCGTCCGTTTGCGTCGTGGGCATCCCGCCACAGTGTGATGAACTGCGCGGACCAGCCGGTTTCCACAATCGCGCACCGCGTGGCCTGCAACGCGTTGAGGAATTCGTGCCGCAAGAACGGCGTGGGCCGCGCTTGCTGCGCGAGTAGCGTGTTCCATTGCGAAGCGTCGACCTCGGCCGGGGAGTTCAAAATCCGCGTGCGATAATCATTCATGCGCTGTGAAGCCAACTCGTTCATCGTTCTTCCATGAAAATCGCTCTTGCCCAGATCAATGTGACCGTCGGCGACTTTGCCGGCAATATTGCGAAAATCGTCGCCGCCGCACAAACCGCCCACGATGCCGGCGCGTCGCTGATGATCACACCAGAACTGGCGTTGTCCGGCTATCCACCCGAAGACCTGCTGCTGCGGCCGGCGTTTTACACGGCAAGCCATGCGGCGCTCAGCGAGTTGGCCGCTCAGCTCGCGCGCTTTGCCGGACTACGCGTGTTGGTCGGCCATCCGTTTCGCAGCGCGCTGACAGGCGATGTTAATCCAAACAGGCCGATCGAGCGCGGCGTATCGCCGGTGGACACGTTCAACGCGGCGTCGCTGTTGGTCGATGGCCAGATTGCGGGGACATACCTCAAGCAAGAACTACCCAATACCGAGGTGTTCGACGAAAAGCGGTATTTCGCATCGAATCCGCAACCGTTCGTGTTCGAGCTGGGGGGCGTGAAATTCGGCGTCGTCATCTGCGAGGACGTGTGGCATCCATCGGCCGCGTTGTTGGCGAAGGCGGCGGGCGCCCAGGTGCTGCTCGTACCGAATGGCTCGCCGTATCACATGAACAAAGAGGATGTGCGCGTCGATATCCTGCGCGAGCGCATTCGCGAGACCGGCATGTCGGCCGTCTACTTGAACCTGGTCGGTGCACAGGACGAGCTTGTGTTCGACGGGGGCTCGTTCGTGCTCGACGCGCAGGGCGAGCTAGTGGCACGCCTGCCGCAATTTGTCGAGCAGACGGCAATTGTCGAGTTCGACGGCGCACAGGCGCAGCGTGGCGAGATCGCGCCGCGCGAATGCGTCGAGGCGCAGGTCTATGCCGCGCTGATGCTCGGCGTGCGCGATTACGTGAACAAGAATGGATTTCCGGGCGCGATCATTGGGTTGTCCGGCGGCGTGGATTCCGCGCTGGTACTGGCTGTTGCGTGCGACGCATTGGGTGCCGAGCGCGTGCGTGCGGTCATGATGCCGTCCCGCTATACCGCGCAGATGTCCACGTCCGATGCAGCGGAGATGGCGCGGCGTGTCGGCGTGCGCTACGATGAAATTGCGATTGGTCCGATGTTCGACGCGTTCCGCGCATCGCTGGCCGCGGAGTTTGCCGGCTTGTCCGAAGATGCCACCGAAGAAAACATTCAGGCCCGCATTCGCGGTACGCTGCTCATGGCGCTGTCGAACAAATTCGGCTCGATCGTCCTGACCACCGGCAACAAGAGTGAGATGGCCGTGGGCTATTGCACGTTGTACGGGGACATGGCGGGGGGCTTTGCGGTCATCAAGGATATCGCGAAGACATGGGTGTATCGGCTGTGCCGCTATCGGAACGCGGCGCCCACGTTTGCCATGCGCGACATCATCCCGGAACGGATCCTAACCCGGGCGCCGTCGGCCGAGCTGCGCGAGAACCAGACCGACCAGGACAGCTTGCCGCCGTACGAAGTGCTGGATGCGATCATGCGGATGTACATGGAGGAAGACCGGTCGTTGGCTGAGATCGTCGCGGCCGGCTATGCTCGCGACGATGTCCAGCGGGTTGCGCGGCTGATTAAGATCAACGAATACAAGCGGCGTCAGGCGCCGATCGGGATCCGTGTTACGCATCGCGCATTCGGCCGGGATTGGCGCTATCCGATCACATCACATTTTAGCGAGGCCTCTTGAGCATGCGCGGCAACGGCGCTGCACCGCAACGGTGTGCGGCGCGGTGCCCTGGCCGGTGGGGTCGCGCACGCGCTCGCGCTCCGCGCGCGCTGGTTAGAATAGCTTCATTCCATTTCAATCGAACAGGCGAGGCACACCATGAAGCGTATCACTGCAATCATCAAGCCCTTCAAGCTCGACGAAGTGCGCGAGGCGCTCGCGGAGGTGGGCCTGACCGGATTGACCGTGACCGAGGTCAAGGGCTTTGGCCGGCAAAAGGGGCATACCGAACTCTATCGCGGTGCAGAGTACGTGGTCGACTTCCTGCCGAAGATCAAGATCGACGTCGTGGTCGCTAACGATCAGGTCGACCAGACGCTCGACGCGATCATCGGCGCCGCGCGTACCGGCAAGATCGGCGATGGAAAAATCTTCGTTGCTGACATCGAACGGGTGATTCGGATACGCACCGGCGAAGAGAACGAGGCAGCCGTCTGATTCACATCGCTCGCGCTGCATGCGACGCTGGCGATCGCGATGAACCGCATCGGCAGCAAGGCCAACACCGGCGAAGGCGGCGATGTGCATGCGACGCAGCCTGCCTCAGTCACGCGGCTCCGGCTGCAGCAGCACAAGTACGGCACCGGCTCCGCCGTCGTGCGCCCGAGTCTGGCAGAAGGCAATCACTTCGGCCTTTTGTGCTAGCCAACTGCGTACTTTGCCCTTGAGCACCGGTTCCTTGCCGATCGAGCCCAAGCCCTTGCCGTGGATCACGCGCACGCAGCGCAGCCCCCGCTTGAGCGACGCGCGTAGGAAATCCGCCAGGGCTTCGCGTGCCTCATCGCGGCGCAGTCCGTGCAGGTCGATTTGCGCCTGCACGACCCACGCGCCGCTGCGCAGCTTGCGCACGACGTCGGCCGCCACACCCGGCCGGCAATAAGACAGCGATTCATCGACGTCGAGCAGCGTTTCCGGATCGAATTCGTCGGACAGTGCCTCATCGAGCACGGCCTGCTCGTCGCGCTGCGTTTGCAGCGGCACGGGGGGCGGCTGCATGCGGGGCAGCGGCGCGCGGCCGGAGGGCTTGAGCGGCGTGATGTCGCCAATCTCGCGGCGAAATTCGGTGGCGGCCGCGTGCGCGGCGCGCTGCTCGCGCTCGGCGTGGCGATGCGCCTGCTCGCGGGCTGTGGCGTCGCTTTTGAGCCTGTCGCGCAGCGCGCCGAGCGACGCCAGACTGGATAGGCGCATGCCGGCGGCAGGGCTGGCAGGGATCGGCGCGGATATCGCCGCGTCAGGCTCGGCTCCTACGATGGTGGACGGGGCAGCAGGTGTTGGCCGCACCCGCACGCGGTCATTCGGATGGGCTTTGTCCTTCGGCATGGTCGCCCTCGACTCGATGCTATCGCTGCGATGGTATCGCGCGACGCTCAGCGGTCCACTTCGTGGCTCATCACGTGTGGCGCGGCCGTCTCATGGATGCTTTCCAGATAACGCTGTGCGTCCAGCGCGGCCATGCATCCGGTGCCCGCGCTGGTGATCGCCTGCCGATAGATGTGGTCCTGCACGTCGCCCGCGGCGAACACGCCGGCGATCGACGTGGCGGTCGCATTGCCGTTCAGGCCGGCGTTCGTGACGATGTAGCCGTTGCGCATTTCCAATTGGCCTTCAAAGATGTCGGTATTCGGCTTGTGGCCGATCGCCACGAACAGGCCGTGCACCGACAGGTCGGTGGTCTCGCCAGTCTTCGTATGCTTAATGCGCAGGCCGGTCACGCCCGAATCGTCGCCGAGGACTTCATCGAGCACGTGGTTCCACTTGATCTGGACAATGCCTTCCTGCTCCTTCGCGAGCAGTCGATCGATTAGGATCGGCTCGGCGCGGAACTTGTCGCGACGGTGGATTACCGTGACTTTCTTCGCGATGCCTGACAGGTACAGCGCTTCCTCGACGGCGGTGTTGCCGCCGCCGATCACCGCGACGTCCTGATTTCGGTAGAAGAAACCATCGCAGGTCGCGCATGCGGACACGCCCTTGCCCATGAACTGTTGCTCCGACGGCAGGCCCAGGTATTGGGCCGACGCGCCAGTTGCGATGATCAGTGCATCGCACGTGTACTCGCCGGAGTCGCCGATCAGCCGCAGCGGCCGCTCGTTGAGCTTCGCGGTATGGATGTGATCGAACACGATTTCGGTGTTGAAGCGCTGCGCGTGGTCGAGCAGCCGCTGCATCAATTCTGGACCCTGTACGCCGTTCGGGTCGCCGGGCCAGTTCTCGACGTCAGTGGTCGTCATCAGCTGCCCGCCTTGTGCGAGGCCGGTGATCAGCATCGGCGACAGATTGGCGCGCGCCGCGTAGACGGCGGCGCTGTAGCCGGCCGGGCCGGAGCCGAGAATCAGGACTTTCGCGTGCTTGCGTTCGGACATGGCGGTCGATCCTTGTAGGACGGCGGTGCGCACAGCCGCACCGCGCGGCAATGCGTAGGTGATGTCAAGTTCACCATTATAAAGGGGCTGGCCGGCATTGGCCGGATTGCGCTTTTGCATCGGTGTGATAGGCCGACGCCCATCGGCGTGATGCCCCGCGACCCATCGACGTGATAGCGCCGCCGCCCATTCGGCTCGATGCCCCGCGACCATCGACGTGATAGCGCTGCCGCCCATTCGGCTCGATGCCCCGCCATCCATCGGCGTGATGCTTCACCACCCAACGGCGTGCTACGCTGCCGCCGAACATCGGCGCGATGCCCCGACGTTCGGCGGCGTTTGGGCACCTCACTCGGCACGCTGGTGCGCGCTTGCAACACCGGTCTTACAACTTGTTGCGTGGCGCGCCGGTCCGACCGTTTACAATGAAGGCGCTCGAACTCCGGCGGCCGCATGCCGCTCTCTTGTCGATTCAATGGCGAAATCCACGTATTCTCCCGGGGCACAAGCTTTACCGCATCGTCTGTCGCGTTTGCTAAGCGAGATCCGCTGGCTGCTGCAGGTCGCGCTCGGCCTGTTCCTGCTAATGGCGCTGGTCAGCTACAGCCGGCGCGACCCGAGCTGGACGCATGCTGTGCAGGTCGATCAGATCGCGAACTGGGGCGGCCGTGTCGGTGCGTGGACATCCGACATCCTGTTGCTACTGTTCGGTTTGTCCGCCTATTGGTGGATCGTGCTGCTGGGGCGGCGTATCGCCGACAATTACCGGCGCATCACGCGTCACGACGCGCTGGACGAGCCGACTGCGCCGCGCGAAGGCGGCTGGTTGGCCGAGATGCTGTCGTTCGCGCTCGTGCTCGTGGCCAGCGACGGCCTGGAGGCATTGCGGATGTGGTCGCTCAAGGCTCAGTTGCCCCGGGCGCCCGGCGGCATTGTCGGCGACGCGGTGGCCCACGGCGTGCAGCACGCGCTCGGATTCACCGGCGGCACGCTGGCGTTGCTGCTCGCGCTGGCGATCGGCCTGTCGTTGTTTTTCCGCTTTTCGTGGCTGTCGGTGGCCGAGCGCGTCGGCGATGCGATCATCAACGCGGTGATGATCGCGCAGTTGCGGCGCGACGAGAAGCGCGACCGCAAGGCTGGCCAGCAAGCAGCGGTCAAGCGCGAGGGCAAGGTCGAGCGCAGTCGGGTGCGGCTCGAGGAGCACGAGCCGGTGACGATCGTGCCGGCCGTGGTGACGCCGACCAAGTCCGAGCGCATCGAAAAGGAAAAGCAGGTGCCGCTGTTCCAGGACCTGCCGGGCGACAGCACGTTGCCGCCGCTTACACTGCTCGACGCGCCGCCGGCCACGCGGGAAACCGTATCGGCCGACACACTCGAGTTTACGTCACGACTGATCGAAAAGAAGCTGAAGGACTTCGGCGTCGAGGTCAGCGTGGTGGCCGCCTATCCCGGCCCGGTGGTCACCCGCTACGAAATCGAGCCGGCGACCGGGGTCAAAGGCAGCCAAGTGGTTAACCTCGCGAAGGACCTCGCGCGCTCGCTGTCGCTCGTGTCGATCCGCGTGGTCGAGACAATTCCCGGCAAGAACTACATGGGCCTGGAATTGCCCAATCAGCGCCGCCAGACCGTGCGGCTGACGGAAATTCTGGGCTCCGAGGTCTATGCGAATGCACCGTCACTGCTTACGATGGGACTGGGCAAGGACATCGGTGGCAATCCGATATGTGCGGACCTGGCCAAGATGCCGCACCTGCTGGTGGCCGGCACGACTGGCTCGGGTAAATCGGTCGGCATCAACGCGATGATCCTGTCGCTGCTGTACAAAGCCAGCGCGGAGCAGGTCCGCCTCATCATGATCGACCCGAAGATGCTTGAGTTGTCGGTCTATGAAGGTATCCCGCACCTGCTGTGCCCAGTCGTCACCGACATGCGGCAGGCTGGTCACGCGCTGAACTGGGCAGTCGGTGAAATGGAACGGCGCTACAAGTTGATGAGCAAGCTTGGTGTGCGCAATCTGGCCGGCTACAACAGTAAGATCGACGACGCAGCCAAGCGCGACGAGAAGATTCCGAATCCGTTCAGCCTGACGCCCGATGCACCGGAGCCGCTCGAGAAGCTGCCGTTCATCGTGGTGATCATCGACGAGTTGGCCGACTTGATGATGGTCGTCGGCAAGAAGGTGGAGGAGCTGATCGCGCGTATCGCACAGAAGGCGCGGGCGGCCGGTATCCATCTCGTGCTCGCGACGCAGCGGCCATCGGTCGATGTGATCACTGGGTTGATCAAGGCGAATGTGCCCACGCGCATTGCGTTTCAAGTATCGTCCAAGATCGATTCCCGCACGATCCTCGACCAGATGGGCGCCGAGTCGCTGCTCGGCCAAGGCGACATGTTGTACCTGCCGCCGGGCACCGGCCTGCCGGTCCGCGTCCATGGCGCGTTCGTGTCCGACGATGAGGTTCATCGTGTCGTCGAGAAGCTCAAGGAGCAAGGTGAGCCGAACTACATCGACGGCATTCTGGAAGGGGGCCTGGCTGGCGAAGGCGACGAAGCAGGCGGCGCGGGAACCGGCAATGCGGATGGCGAGTCCGATCCGTTGTACGACCAGGCTGTCGAAGTCGTGCTTAAGCAGCGCCGCGCGTCGATCTCGCTGGTGCAGCGTCACTTGCGTATCGGTTACAACCGCGCTGCACGGCTGCTTGAACAGATGGAGCAGTCGGGGCTGGTCTCGGCGATGGCATCCAACGGCAATCGCGAAATACGGGTGCCGGCGCGCGGCGGCGATGACTGAGCGCATGAAATCAACACAGGAAACGCTTTGATGATGGGATCGCTTTTTCGCGCTACGCGGGTCGTGGCGACAGGCGCATTGATTGCCTTGGCCGCCGTACCGTCCGCGCAGGCGAGCGGCACGGCGCAATTGAAGGCGTTCGTGGCACAGGTGCGTTCTGCCGATGGCGAGTTCGTCCAGCACCAGGTCAAGGCGGCCGGCGGCAGTGCGTCACAGGCACAGGGCCAGGCGGCACGCACGTCGATGGCCACGTCGAGCGGCACATTCCGGTTTGCGCGGCCGGGCAGGTTCGTGTGGGCGTACCAGAAACCGTATGAACAGTTGCTGCAGTCTGACGGCGACAAGCTGTACGTCTGGGACAAGGATCTAAATCAGGTGACCGTGCGGGCGCTCAGTGGCGCGCTGGGCGCCAGCCCGGCCGCCATCCTGTTTGGCAGCAACGACCTGGAAAAGAACTTTACGCTGCGCGATGCGGGCGTCAAACAAGGCATCGACTGGCTCGAGTTGATCCCGAAATCGAAGGATACGCAGTTCGAGCGTGTCGGCATCGGTTTTCGCGACGGCAACCTCGAGGCGATGGAACTGCATGACGTATTCGGCAATGTGACGCTGCTCACGTTCTCGAGCATCCACAAGAATCCGGCGCTGCCCGCCGATACATTCAAGTTTGCGGTGCCAAAGGGTGCCGATGTGATCAATGGCTGACCGGCGCCTGGCAGATCCGCGGTGTCGCGCGACACGCTGACATCGTGTCATTGATCAACGGGTCGAATGTCGTGTGCCGATGCGCATGAGTGCGGCGATTGCTGTGTCCGCCATGAGGCAGCTTGCGGCGGGCGTGTTCGCACGGGCGCATCGGCGGCTGTCATAATGCATGCACGATGTTGTGAAGTGATACGCTAAGTCCATGTTCGAAGATACCCGCACCGCCATTCCGCTGGCGGAACGGCTGCGCCCGAAGACAATCGACGAAGTGATTGGCCAGCGCCACTTGCTTGGCGAAAACAAGCCGTTGCGAGTGGCGTTTGAGTCCGGCGAGCCGCATTCGATGATTCTGTGGGGGCCGCCTGGCGTGGGTAAGACGACGTTGGCGCGCTTGATGGCCGCCGCATTTCACGCCGAATTCATTGCGCTGTCCGCCGTGCTCTCCGGCGTCAAGGATATCCGCGAGGCGGTCGATTTGGCACAGGCCCATCGCGCGCGCGGGCGGCAGACATTGGTGTTTGTCGACGAAGTCCATCGCTTCAACAAGAGCCAGCAGGATGCCTTCCTGCCGCATGTAGAGTCCGGCTTGTTCGTATTCGTCGGCGCCACGACCGAAAATCCATCGTTCGAGGTCAACAGCGCCTTGTTGTCCCGTGCGGCGGTCTATGTCCTCAAGAGCCTGGACGATGATGAGCAGCGTGCATTGCTCGAGCGCGCGTTCGCCGAATTGGGCGGCGGGTTGACCATCACGGACAGCGCACGCGACGCGCTGATTGGCTCTGCCGATGGCGACGGACGCAAGTTGCTCAATAACGTCGAAATCGTTGCACGCGCCGCGCACCGTGCGAAGACCACATCGATCGACGATACACTGCTTGGCTCGGCGTTGGCCGACAATCTGCGCCGCTTTGACAAAGGCGGCGATGCGTTCTACGACCAAATCAGTGCATTGCACAAATCGGTGCGGGGCAGCCACCCCGACGGTGCATTGTATTGGCTGTGCCGGATGCTCGACGCAGGTGCTGATCCGCGTTACCTTGCGCGTCGCATTGTGCGCATGGCTTGGGAAGACATTGGGCTGGCCGATCCCCGCGCCGCGCGTATTGCGCTGGATGCGTCGGAAACGTACGAGCGGCTGGGTACCCCCGAAGGGGAGCTTGCCCTCGCGCAGGCGGTGCTGTATTTGGCCGTCGCGCCGAAGTCGAATGCCGGCTACAACGCATATAACGCGGCTCGGCGGTTCGTCTCGCAGGACAGGTCGCGGGCGGTGCCGGTGCATCTGCGCAACGCGCCGACCAAGCTGATGAAGGAGCTCGGTTATGGCCATGCATACCGCTACGCGCATGACGAGCCCGACGCTTATGCGGCGGGTGAGACATACTTGCCGGACGGCATGCGCGAGCCCGGCTGGTATACGCCTGTGCCGCGCGGACTGGAGCAGAAGATCGGCGAAAAGCTAGAGCGCCTGCGCGGGCTGGACCAGGCGTGGCGCCGCGAGCATAAGCACGGGGAAGGTTGAACATGTGCCTGGCTGCAGGCGCTACACGCTGCGGCACTACGGCATTACGACACCAAGGCACCAAGGCACCAAGGCACCAAGGCATGGGGACACACTGCCACTTGGTCTCTAGGCTGCCGCGATCCGCGCTGTCGGTAAGGTAAAATCTGCAGTTCATCCAACGTATTGCAAAGCTCCCCATGCTCGACATCACGCTGCTCCGCAAGGACATCGACGCGGTTGCCCAACGGTTGGCCGATCGCGGCTACACATTGGACGTCGCTGCGTTTCAGGCGCTCGAATCCGAACGCCGTCGGCTCCAAACGCACACCGAGGACTTGCAGTCGCGCCGTAACAGCCTGTCCAAGCAGATCGGCGCGATGAAGGGGCGCGGCGAGGATACCTCCGCAGTGATGGCGCAAGTCGCAGGCATCGGCGACGAGATGAAGGCGTCAGCGCTGCAGCTGGACGAAGTCCAGGCGAAATTATCCGAGCTGATGCTTGGCATCCCGAATCTGCCGCACGAGTCCGTGCCGGTCGGCGCAGACGAGGCGGGCAACGTCGAGGTGCGGCGCTGGGGCACGCCGCGCACGTTTGATTTTACGGTAAAGGATCACGTGGACCTCGGTGTGCCGCTGGGGGTTGATTTCGAGGCAGGTGCAAAGCTGGCTGGCGCGCGTTTCACGTTGCTGCGCGGTCAGGCGGCGCGCCTACATCGTGCGCTCGCGCAGTTCATGCTCGATACGCACACACAGATGCATGGCTATACCGAGTGCTATACCCCCTACATCGTGAACCCGGAGATCTTATACGGCACCGGCCAGTTGCCCAAGTTCGCCGACGACATGTTCCGCGTCGAGAAAGGGGAGGGCGACAATAAGGTCACGCAATACTTGATCTCGACGTCGGAGATCTCGCTGACCAACACGGTGCGCGACAGCATCGTCGACGCGGATCGATTGCCGATCCGGCTGACCGCGCATTCGCCGTGCTTTCGGTCCGAGGCCGGCGCGTACGGGCGCGATACGCGTGGCATGATCCGGCAGCATCAGTTCGACAAGGTCGAGATGGTGCAGATCACGTTGCCGGACAGCTCATACCAGGCGCTGGAGGAAATGGTGGGACATGCCGAAACGATCCTGCAGCGGCTGGAGTTGCCGTACCGCGTGATCACGCTGTGTACCGGCGACATGGGGTTCTCGGCGGCAAAGACGTACGATCTCGAGGTGTGGCTGCCGGCGCAGCATGCTTATCGCGAGATTTCGTCGTGCTCGAACACCGAGGCGTTCCAGGCGCGCCGCATGCAGGCGCGGTTCCGCCACGCACAAGGCAAGCCCGAACTGGTTCATACGTTGAACGGTTCCGGGCTGGCGGTCGGCCGCACACTGGTGGCGATCCTGGAGAACGGCCAGAACGCCGACGGGTCGGTCACGATTCCGGTGGCGTTGCGCCCATATATGGGCGGCATCGCGCGGCTGGAGCCCGGCGCGTGAGCAGATAGGGTGAAGCTTGACGCGTGAAAATCCGCTTGGAATTGCTCGACGGATTGTCTATAATATCTGACTTCGCTGAGCAGCGACCCGATCAGCGAAGTCAAAATCCCAGGAAAGGTGGCAGAGTGGTCGAATGCGCCGGACTCGAAATCCGGTATACGGTTCTCCCGTATCGAGGGTTCGAATCCCTCCCTTTCCGCCACAGACAAGGCTTTCAGCCGAATAGAGCCACCCCCGCCGGCGGCTTTCTTGTGTTGTTGTGTCGAGCACGTATCACGATGCCAGAACACGCCGCGCTCGGAACACACGCCCCTTAGTAAGGGACGGCCAATGCCCACCAGCGCGGCAGGGCATGTGCAACTCACGAACCTTTCTTTACCTGTTCCTTCGCATCACCCCACGTCCGCTGTGTCTTGCCGACAGCCTGCTGAACATCGCCTTTCAGTTCATGAGCCTTGTTTCCGGTCACCTTCCCGGCGACCTCGTTGGCTTTCCCTTTGACCTGTTGGGTTGCGCCTTTGATTTGGTCCTTGTTCATAGATTTCTCCTGTTTGATTGCCCGGCCTAATCGCAGGCCGGTATGTTGTATGGTGTCGCAAGCACCGTTCCTGCCCGGCTTGAACTGCCGTCAGTGCTTTGCGCCGCCACGCAGGCGTATTTCAATCAAGCGCTCGGGCCGAAGCCGATGAGCGGCGTACGATTCGCCGCGCGCTGCGGCCGCGACGGCAAGCGACTCCCGGTCGGTCAACGTCGATTCGAGCGCCGGGTGTGGCAATTCGACTGGTGTTACAACGCCATGGTCTACAAGCTCGTAGCTATCACGCAGCGCAATGAGCGGCAATTCGCCACCGACGCGGCTGTCAAAGCCGCCAAGTCCACGGGCCGGCGTGGGGACAGCGTTGTCCAGCGTGGCCTGCGACACAATGGCCTGGATGTTTTGGCCGGTCTTCTTTGCCTCTGCGTTCTTGCCGTCGGTGTCCACCGTGTTATCGGTGGCATCGTTGTTGAGCAGGTCGGTGCCGCGTGGATGAGCCGCCTGCACGGGGTCCGCGGGGCCGTCGATGCCTGCGCGGGGCGCGTATGACGTTGCACCGGGCGACGACGTAGATTGCATATTGCCCAACCCGGCTTCTTTTCCGCTCGACGCGCGCTCGATGTCGCTCACTTGCGCGCGCGCCGTTTCAGTCTCTGGCTTTTTCAACAGGCTTTCGGCTGCCTGGCGTCGTTGCTCGGGCTGGGGCGGGTTTTTGTCTGTCGAGTCCATTGGATCGCTTCGATTAAATGATCACCATTTCTGTAGCAAGCCCCATTCCATGACGGCAAGCGAAGCTATGAGCCGCCACGCCATTATTTAGGGCAAACACGGCCAATCTTTCGCGGTGTCACCCCGCAGGCCTGTAAAATACGGTAAATTTTTTGCAATCTCTTATGTCGGCCAAGAAATCGCCCTTTTTCGAACTGCGCAGCGGTACGCTGGATACGCTTCTGTTCATTGTGAAGACGACTGATTTGGCCGAGATGCGCGCTGAACTGAGTCGACGCTTCGACGCGACACCGGAGTTTTTCGCCAACGATGTGGTGGCGATCGACCTGCGGCGCCTGCCGGCGAACCAACGCGTGCCGGTCGCAGAAGTGGCCGAAATGCTGAAGGCATTCCGGATGCATCCGGCCGGCATTGTCGCGAACGACGCTCAGCGGCCGTGGGCACAACTTGATGCACTGCCGTTCGTCGAGTCACGTGAGCGGCGTGTGGCACGCAGCGACGAGCCCGCGGCCGAATCGCCGCCACAGGCCGCATCGACGGTGCCGCAGGCCACATCGTGTGACATGACGGCCAAGCCACAGAGCGATGCCGCAGCCGACACCGAGCGGGGCGGCGGCGGTGCGACACTGGTGATCGACAAGCCGCTGCGTTCGGGGCAGCAAGTCTATGCAAAGGGCGACCTCGTTGTGCTGGGCTTGGTCAGCTATGGGGCGGAAGTCATTGCCGAAGGCAACATCCACATCTATGCGCCGCTGCGAGGACGCGCACTGGCGGGCGTGCATGGCAACCACGGCGCGCGGATCTTTTGCACGTGCCTGGAGCCGGAACTGATCTCGATCGCCGGTATCTACCGGACCACCGAGACGCCACTCGGGTCCGATGTGCTTGGCAAGTCGGTACAGATCCGGTTGGCGGACGAGAAGTTGATCATCGAGCCGCTGCGGTTGACGTAGCGGCAATTCGTATTGGAAGACAGGAAGACATCCGCACCGACAGTGGCGGAGCACATTGACGAATACAAGGTAATGGTATGGCAAAAATCATTGTGGTGACTTCGGGCAAGGGCGGGGTCGGCAAGACGACGACAAGCGCAAGCTTTGCGGCCGGACTCGCGTTGCGCGGGCACAAGACGGCCGTCATCGATTTCGACGTCGGCCTGCGTAATCTCGATCTCATCATGGGCTGTGAGCGTCGTGTCGTGTACGACCTGATCAACGTGATCCAGGGTGAAGCGAACCTGCACCAGGCGTTGATCAAAGACAAGAAGTGCGAGCAGTTATACGTCCTGCCCGCATCGCAAACGCGCGACAAGGATGCATTGACACTGGAGGGCGTCGAGAAAGTCATCAACGACTTGATTGAAATGGACTTCGAGTACATCGTCTGCGACTCGCCAGCCGGTATCGAGTCCGGTGCGTTGATGGCGATGCACTTTGCGGATGAGGCGCTGATTGTCACGAATCCCGAGGTATCGTCGGTTCGAGATTCGGACCGCATCCTCGGGATCCTGGCGTCCAAGACGCGACGCGCGATTGAGGGTAAGGAACCGGTCAAGGAACACCTGCTGATCACGCGCTATAACCCAAAGCGTGTCAGCGAAGGCGAGATGCTGTCGCTGGACGACATCCAGGAGATTCTGCGGATCCCGTTGATCGGCGTGATTCCGGAATCCGAGTCGGTGCTGCATGCATCGAACCAGGGCGTGCCGGCGGTGCATTTGGACGGGACCGACGTGGCTGAGTCGTACAAGGACGTGATCGCGCGTTTTCTTGGGGCGCAAAAGCCGCTGCGGTACATTGATTATCAAAAACCGGGCTTGTTGCAACGTCTGTTCGGTAGCAAGTAAGGGGGGGAAATGTCAATTCTTTCTTTTCTGCTGGGCGAGAAACGCAAGTCCGCGTCGGTTGCAAAAGAGCGTTTGCAGCTGATCATCGCGCATGAGCGTGCGGCCGGACGAGCGCCGGCCAACTATTTGCCGGCGCTGCAGCGTGAGCTGGTCGCGGTGATTTCGAAGTACGTGGCGATCTCAAACGACGACATCAAGGTTCAGCTCGAGCGGCAGGACGATCTCGAGGTGCTTGAAGTCAAAATCGAAATTCCGCAATCGTGACCGCCGCCGGCCGTGTGTGCGGCGCGTGACTAGCGACTGAAGTCCTGTTGGGTGACGCCGCTTCAGTGCGTGCGATCCTGCCGAAACCGGCGAAGAACCTTGCCGTATCGATGGCCAATCCGCACGATTGCGTCATGAAACGCAGCGTTCCTGCGCGATCTAAACTTTCCCGGAATCTTTTCGGGCCGATCCGACTCCACGACCTGAACTGGGCAAGGGAGCACGGCGGTTGGTGACGGTAATGCGGGAGCGGTGAATGACGACGCCTATACGACGCTCAATCGAAGTCGATTTCCTTCGAGGCGTGGTCCTGATTGTGATCGTGCTCGATCACATCTCCGGCAGCTCGCTGGCCAAGTTCATGCTACATAACTACGCATTTTGTGATGCCGCGGAAGTGTTCGTATTCCTGGGCGGCTATGCGTCAGCGGCTGCCTATGCGGCGGTCGAAGCGAACCGCGGCGGGCGGGCCGCGACTATGCGCTTCCTGTCGCGCAGCATGCAAATCTATCGCGCCTATTGGCTGACCGCGGCGTTGATGCTTGCCTCGGGAGCGATGATCGCCGCGCTGCGCTTGCGCACGCCGATGCTCGCCGAGAGCGAATGGCCGTTGTTCGTGGCGCAGCCATGGTCAATGATCCGTGACATCGCATTGTTTCGGCACCAGCCATACTTGTCTGCCGTGCTGCCCATGTATGCGTTCTTTGCGCTCGGCGCCGGCGTTTCGGTACCCTACGCACGCCGTGCACCCGTCGTCACGTTATTGAGTAGCCTCGTGGTATGGTTGTTAGGGCCAGTGCTGGGGCCGCTGCTGCCCAGCGCCAGAGCGGGCGGCTGGGGATTTAATCCGTTCGCGTGGCAATTTATGTTTGTTTGCGGGATGCTGGCACGGCTGCATCCCGTGCCTCCAGCGTTTTATGCATCGCATACAGCTCGCGAATTGACGTGGATCGCCATTGGCACTGCGCTCGGCTTTGCGTTCTCTAAGCTGGTGCTGCAGACCCAGCCGATGCCAGGCGTCATGAAACAGAACCTTGCGCCGCTGCGAATCGTCAGCTTTGCCGCGTTGGCGTGGCCCGTGGCCGTCGCGGTCCAGCGCGGCTGGCTCCGCGTACTGGCCATCCGGATGCGGGACGTCGTCAACGTGGGACAGCAAGGGATGCCGTGCTTTGTGGCCGGTGCGTTCATATCGATCGTCATCGATACGGCGCTGCGGGCCAGCGGTCCGCAGCGGATGCCGTTCGTCGCGGGGCTGTGCGGCGACGCGCTGGCGATCGGCGCGGTGATCGCTACGGCGCGACTGGTCCGGGCGCGGAAGCGGCGCGCGGTGGCCCCGTGTGGCAGTCTCGCCGTGCCGCGCTCCGAATAGACGTTGACGATGCCGCCCGGTGTACGGCCCGCAGCAAATCGGTTATCTCGACCAAACTTGCATTGGCTTGATCGATGTGCCGGGCGTCTTTCATCTTGTATGCCGACACCATTGAGGCTAGGTTGGGAGCAAGAAGGAGCGGCTGTCGAGCGGCAGGCCGTATAGTGCAAGGTGAGCGTGAGGGGTACCTTGGGTTGGAATTACCTTGGGCGTAGCGGTCTGCGCCCCTGTCATCTGTACGCGGGAATGTGCGCGCGTGCGCAGTGGCGCGCATTCCTGTCGGTGGGCGCGGCGCTTGCTAACAGAGCACTACATAATGGACGGTGCACGCCGTTCCAAAATCGGGAGAAGCCATGATGGAAAACGATGCACCGACGAAACATCCCACGCCTGCGCACCATAGCGACCACGAAAAGAGCAGGATGCCAGAGCGCCACGACAGCGGCCGCAAGCAGGCGCCGCATGATCGGCCCGGCAAGGCGCCGGGCGAAGGGGAAGTGCCGGTCGGCTGACAATCAGCATCGGTGGCGCTGTATCGCCTGCTACTTGCATTTTGTCGTAACCGAGGCCGAAGGCGAGTAATGAACGGCCGCAAAGAAGACATACACCACTCTGAACCCAACCGAGTTGCGTAGCAGCACCGCGATCATAACAAGAATGCCAGTACGTCGAACATGATCGGCACTCGCCAGACATAACAACATTCTCGGAAGTTCGGCGCATCGCCTAAGCGCCAAAATCATCGCCGCATCATGAATGACAAACATTCGCCATGTTGAGCGACGGTTCGACCGTTTTTAACCGGCTCGCCAGGCCAGTTTTTTGCCTATCGCACGGCCGAATCATGGGGTCGAACGTCGCGACTTAGGCTAATTTTGGCCGAGATGGCCATTTTGCTTGCACGGGCAGAGTTACAAGCATTCAACTTTTTGAAATCCTTTTAGATCAAAGGATTGAGAATGAGGTTGGCGGAAGCGGTGAGATTCGAACTCACGGACGGTTGCCCGTCGCTGGTTTTCAAGACCAGTGCCTTAAACCACTCGGCCACGCTTCCTGGAACGCGATATTGTAGCCGATTTGCTGCGCGTGCTGAACATCGGCCGGCAGGCGGATGCGCACGCACCTCCCGGCCAGCTGCCACGAGGCCGTGCGCACGCCGTTTCATGCAGCCAAGGCGGGCATGCGCGCCGGTTCACGCGTCGTCCTTCAGGAACAATGCCTGCAGGTCGTTCAAGAAACGCTGGCCGAGCGACGTCGGCGCGATACTCGTATGGTCACGACGGATCAAGCCACGGCGTTCGGCTTGCGCGAGGGCGGGCTCGACCGATGTCATCGTCAGCCCGGTCCGCTCGATGAACCGATGCACCGGGAAGCCTTCGGTGAGCCGCAGCGCATTGAGCATGAATTCGAACGGTAGGTCACGCGTACTGACTTCGTGCTGTTCCTGGATCGGTGCGCCCGCGGCAGTCTGCGCCAGATAGGTGGCGGGGTGTTTGTAGCGCATCTGTCGCACGATCCGTTCCGGAAAAGACAGTTTCGAATGCGCGCCTGCGCCGATGCCTAAGTAGTCGCCGAATTGCCAGTAGTTCAGGTTGTGCCGGCTTTGCCGGTGCGCTTTAGCGTACGCTGACACTTCGTAGCGGTGGTAGTCGGCTTCACGCGTGCGTGCATGGATCCACTCCTGCATGTCGGCCGACGTGTCATCGTCGGGCAGCGTAGGGGGATACTTGTGGAAATAGGTGTTCGGCTCCAGCGTGAGATGGTACAGCGACAAATGGGGCGGCGCGAATGACAGCGCAGTCTCCACGTCCGCCTGGCATTGCGCCAGTGTCTGGCCCGGCAGCGCAAACATCAAGTCCAGATTGAAGTTGTCGAAACTCGAGCGCGCGATCTCTACCGCGCGGCGAGCCTGCGCTGCGTCGTGAATGCGGCCCAGTGCCTGCAGGTGAGCGTCGTTGAAGCTCTGGATGCCGATCGAGAGCCGGTTGACGCCGCTGCTGCGAAAGCTCGCGAACTTGACGGCTTCGAACGTGCCGGGATTCGCCTCGAGCGTGATTTCCACATCTGCGTCCAGTGGCAGCAACGCGCGTAGGTCTGACAACAGCCGGTCAATCGCCTGGGCCGATAGCAAGCTCGGCGTCCCGCCGCCGATGAACACGGTATGGACCGGCCGTCCCCAGATCAACGGCAACGCCGCTTCTAGGTCGGCGCGTAGCGCGTCCAGATACTCGGTTTCAGGAAACTGCGCGTTGTTTGGACCGCGTGTGAACGCGTGCGAATTGAAGTCGCAATACGGGCACTTGCGCACGCACCATGGAAAATGCACATACAGGGACAGCGGCGGCAGTGCGGTGAGCCGGATGCGTCCCGGTGCAATGAACGCGGACACCGCGCCGCCCGATCCTGGAGCGTCGGTGTGCGCGAGCGGTGAGGGACGGGCGGGTGCGCGTCCCGCGATGGGATGATTCACCATGCGTTCTTCAATCGACGGATCAACTCTGCCAACGCCAGCGCGCGATGGCTATGGGCGTTCTTCACTTCCGGCTGCAACTGGGCGGCGCTTGCCTGTAGCGCAGGGATATAGAACAGCGGATCGTAGCCGAAACCGTGCCCGCCACGGGCCTCGGTGAGGATTTCGCCGTGCCAGCGACCGTCGGCGATCAACGGCTCGGGATCGTCGACATGGCGCACCAGCACTAGCACGCAATAATAGTAGGCGCGCCGGTCGGCGTGCGTGCGCAACATGTCGAGCAGGCGCGTGTTGTTGGCCGCATCGGATTTCTCGCCACCGGCTAATTGCGCATAGCGGGCTGAATAGACGCCTGGGGCGCCGCCCAGCGCATGCACGCATAGCCCCGAATCATCGGCAAGCGCGGGCAAGCCGGTGACGCGTGCCGCGTGGCGCGCTTTTTCCAGTGCGTTCTCGATGAACGTCGGATGGGGCTCGGGTGCTTCGCCCACGCACAATGCGTGCTGCGGCACGAGATCAATGCCAAACGCGTTTAGCGCAGAAAATTCGCGCAGCTTGCCAGGATTGTTCGACGCCAGCACGATGCGCGACTGCGCAGATCCGAAATGGCTGTTCATGGCTGCAGCGCCTTTTTTTGCAGCTCGATGAGTCGCATGATGCCGGACTCGGCGAGATCGAGCAGTGCGTTCATCTCGCCGCGGCTGAACGGTTCGCCTTCGGCCGTGCCCTGCACCTCAACGAAGCGGCCGGCCCCGGTCATCACCACATTCATGTCGGTGTCGCAACGCGAGTCTTCTGCGTAGTCTAGATCGAGCACCGGCGTCGCGCCGTGGATGCCGACTGATACCGCCGCGACGTGGTCGAGGATCGGCGTCGCGGTGAGCTTGCCGTGCGCCAGCAGCGTATCCACCGCATCGTGTGCGGCGATGAATGCGCCAGTGATGCTCGCACAACGTGTACCGCCGTCGGCCTGAATCACGTCGCAATCGATATGCAGCGTGCGCGGGCCCAATTTCTCCAAGTCAAACACCGCGCGCAGCGCACGACCAATGAGCCGCTGGATTTCCTGCGTGCGGCCGGTCTGCTTGCCACGCGCCGCCTCGCGATCGCTGCGCGTGTGCGTCGCGCGCGGCAGCATGCCGTACTCGGCGGTGAGCCAGCCGCGCCCGCGATCGCGCAGGAATTCGGGCACTTTCTCCAGCACGCTGGCGGTGCAGATCACTTTTGTGTCGCCGCATTCGATCAATACGGAACCTTCGGCATGCTTCGTATAGTGTCGCGTGATGCACACGTCTCGCAGTGCGTCGGCGGCGCGGCCGCTGGGCCGCGGAGTTGGGACTTTCATAGTGGAACAGTCAGAAAGTGGATGCGGTTGGAGGTCAGCTGCGCCGACCCGAAACCCGCATCTTAGCGCTAAACGCGATTGTCCTCGGTGAGCCGGAGGCGTTTCCCTCATGCTGGCCGCTGTTGCCGGGGGCAGGTAGGCGTTCAGTGCGATAATTGTCATTTACCAGAACTTTTCGCGAGACGCACAATGATCTACAGCATGACGGGCTATGCGAGCGTGACGCGGGAACTGGTCGCCGACGGTGTATCCGAGGTCGGCGGCAGTACCCATACTGCCAGCGTATCGGTCGAGTTGCGCACCGTGAATTCGCGGTTTCTTGACCTCAATTTCCGTATGCCTGAAGAGGTGCGCACCTGTGAGCCGACGTTGCGTGAAATGCTGATGAATCGTCTCTCGCGCGGCAAGGTCGATATCCGTATCAACGTGCAACGCAGCGAGCAGGTGGCGCTGACCGGGTCGCTCAATCGCGACGCGCTGCTGCAACTGGCGGCACTGGAGCGCTCCGTGCTCGATGTGTTTCCCGGCGCGGGCGGCCTGCGCACCGGTGAAATCTTGCGTTGGCCCGGTGTAATCGCCGATAGCGGCCTGTCGGCCGCATTGCTGCGCGACGCAGTGCTGGCCTGCGGTAAGCAGGCCGTGGACGAGCTAGTCAACGTGCGCGGCCGCGAAGGGGCGCAATTGGCCGCGATGCTGTTGGCCAATGTGACCGAGATGGAGGCGATCGTCACCCGTATTACGCCGTTGGTGCCCGAGCTGATCGCGCGTCATCAGCAAAAGATTGTTGAGCGGCTGCAAGCAGCGCTCGGCGTGGCGGCGTCGGACGGCTCGCCACAACTTGTCTCGCGCGAGGAAATCGCTGAACGGATCCGTCAAGAGGTGACAATGTACGGCATCCGAATCGACATCGCCGAGGAGCTGTCGCGGCTGAGTACGCATTTGGCCGAGACTCGCCACGTGATTGAAAAGGGCGGCCGGGTTGGCAAGCGGCTCGATTTCATGATGCAGGAACTGAACCGGGAAGCGAACACGCTAGGGTCCAAGGCCGCGGCGAAAGAACTGGCTGACGCGTCGATGACGCTGAAGCTGCTGATTGAGCAGATGCGTGAGCAAGTTCAGAATTTGGAGTAGTCCGACACGATGACGAACAATCTCAATCCCTATACTGCAGAATATCCCGGTAACCTGTTCATGGTGGTCGCGCCGTCCGGCGCGGGCAAGTCGACGCTGGTCAACGCGCTATTGGCGCGCGACCCGTCGATCCGGCTGTCGGTGTCGTACACCACCCGGCCACCGAGGCCGAACGAGACGAACGGCGTTCAATATCATTTCATCCCGACGTCTGATTTCCTAGAGCGCCATGCCCGGGGTGAATTCCTCGAGAGTGCCGAAGTCCATGGCAACTACTATGGCACATCACGCGTGTGGATCGAGGAGCAGATGAAGCGTGGCGTGGACGTGCTGCTGGAAATCGATTGGCAGGGCGCGCAGCAGGTGCGCAAGCAGTTCCGAAACGCGGTCGGCGTCTTTATTCTGCCGCCGTCGCTCGATGCGCTCGAGGAGCGTCTGCGCAAGCGTGGACAGGACGAGCCGAACGTGATCGTGCGCCGGCTGCTGGCCGCTGGCAGCGAGATCTCGCATGCGCCCGAATTCGAATATGTATTGATCAACGAGCATTTCGATCGTACGTTAACCGAAATGCAGACTGTGGTCGCCGCGACACGGCTGCGTTTCGCATCGCAGCGCGCACGTCACGAGAAGCTATTCGTCGAGTTGGGCATCCACTCATCGCAGGCGGATGGATCGTGCGGTGAGTTAAAATAGATTTATAGCAACAAGGAATTCCAATATGGCTCGCATTACCGTCGAAGACTGCCTGGAAAATATCCCGAACCGCTTCGAGCTTGCGCTTGCGGCGACGTATCGTGCGCGCCAACTCGCGCAGGGCCACACACCGAAGATCGAAAGCAAGGATAAGCCGACGGTACTCGCGTTGCGCGAGATTGCCGAAGGAAAGGTCGGCATCGAGATGTTGAAGAAAGTGCCGGTCTGACCGGCACGCCCGCCATGTGACGACACAACGCAACACACCTGGAGGCGCAAATGAGTTCCAATCCATCGCACGCCTCCACGTTGTCGTGCGCCGCGCGCGCGGATGACGAGGCCGCGGCACGGCGTCCTCAGGCCGGGACGAAACGCCCGTCCACGTCGCCGACCGGCGCGGACGCTGCGGGCGGCGCTGGCATGGCGAGCAAAACGTCGCCTGCACGCGCGTACATCGATGCAGTGCTCGAACAATCGTTTCGGCACTTGTTCGGTCCGACCGCCACGCCCGAGCAGCCACGCAAGCACGAAGTCGTATCGATCGCGAAGCTGACCGAAGAGTTGGGCTCATACATGACGCCGGCCGAGATCAAGGAGATCAAGGCCGCGTTTCACTTCAGCGACGAGGCCCACCTAGGCCAATACCGGCAAAGCGGCGAGCCGTACATCACGCACCCAGTGGCAGTGGCCGAGATCTGCGCCGGCTGGAAGCTGGACTCGCAGTCGATCATGGCCGCGCTGCTGCACGACGTGATGGAGGACCAGGGCGTCACAAAGACGGAACTGGCTGAGCGTTTCGGGCCGAAGGTGGCTGAGCTGGTCGACGGGCTGTCCAAGTTGGACAAGATGGAATTCCGCAACCGCGAGGAGGCGCAGGCGGAGAATTTCCGTAAGATGTTGCTTGCGATGGCGCGGGACGTGCGCGTCATCCTGATCAAGCTTGCTGACCGGCGGCACAATATGCGCACGCTCGGTGCGGTGCCGCCTGAAAAACGTCGGCGGGTGGCGCGCGAGACGATCGATATTTATGCACCGATTGCGCATCGGCTCGGCCTCAACAACACGTATCGTGAGCTACAGGAGCTAAGTTTCGCGAATTTCAATCCGCGCCGGTATGCGACCCTTGAGAAGGCCGTCAAGGCGGCGCGCGGCAACCGGCGAGAGGTAGTTGGCAAGATCCTCGAGGCGGTGCAGCGTTCGCTGGCCGACGCGAAGATCGATGCTGACGTGACCGGGCGCGAAAAAACGATTTACAGCATTTATCGAAAGATGCGCGACAAGCAGTTGTCGTTTTCGCAGGTGCTCGACGTGTACGGTTTTCGTGTGGTCGTCGACACGCCGATAGAATGCTATATGACGGTCGGTGTATTGCATTCGTTGTACAAGCCGGTGCCGGGCAAGTTCAAGGACTACATTGCGATTCCGAAGGTCAACGGATACCAGTCACTGCATACCACGCTGGTCGGCCCATTTGGCACGCCCATCGAGTTCCAAATCCGCACGCTGAAGATGCATGAGATCGCCGAGGCGGGCGTTGCGGCACATTGGATGTACAAGAACGGCAGCGCGGATCTGAATGACGTGCAAAAGCGGGCGCACCAGTGGCTCAAGTCGTTGCTCGACATCCAGAGCGAGGCAGGCGATTCCAGCGAGTTCCTCGAGCACGTGAAGATCGACCTGTTTCCAGACGCGGTCTACGTGTTCACGCCCAAATCGAAGATCATGGCGCTGCCGCGTGGCGCGACTGCGCTGGACTTCGCGTATTCAGTGCATAGCGATCTGGGTAACCAGTGCGTTGCCGTCAAGATTAACAACGAGTTGTTGCCGTTGCGCACCGAGCTTAAGAGTGGCGATATCGTCGAGGTCATCACGGCGCCGTACTCGAAGCCGAACCCGGCTTGGCTGGGGTTTGTCCGGACCGGCAAGGCGCGTTCGGCGATTCGCCATTATCTGAAGACGATGCGCTTGAACGAGTCGGTGCAACTCGGTGAGCGGCTCGTGGAACAGGTGCTCAAGGCGTATGGGCTGTCACTTGCTGAAGTCACGCCGGAGATCTGGGACAAGATCGCGCACTCGACTGGCAATAAGTCGCAGCAGGAAGTATTCGCCGATATCGGGTTGGGACGGCGCATCGCAGCGGTGCTCGCCAAGCGGATCGAATTGTTGCTTAGTGGCCGTGACGGGGACTCCGACGAGCACCCGCGCTCCGATGCGCCGGCTCATGCCAGCGGCGGACCGCCGGTATGGATCACCGGGACAGAAGGGATGGCGGTGCAACTGTCGCCTTGCTGTCGGCCGATTCCCGGCGACGACATCATGGGCTACATTGGAATGGGCCTCGGCATGTCGATCCATACGACCGATTGCCGTGTCGCGCAGCGTATTCATCGGCGCGATCCCGGCCGCTGGATCGATGTCGCGTGGGCGCCGCAGCCGGGACGTTTGTTCGATGTGGCGGTCAAGGTGCTAGTGAAGAACACGCGTGGCGTTTTTGCACGCGTGGCCGCCGATATCACGGCCGCCGATGCGAATATCGTGCACGTGGCGATGGATGAGGATCTGGCCCAAGAATCGATGGCGCTGCGCTTCCTAATTCAGGTCAGTGACCGGGTCCATTTGGCGAATGTGATCCGGCGTACTCGGACCAATCCCGATGTGATCCGGATTGGCCGTGAGCGGGCGTCCGACGACGGCCACCATCGGCACGACGGTGGAATGCGCATCGAGCGTGACCGCGGTGACTATTGACGCGTAACGGGAGTTCGTACACCCCGGCTGTTCGCAGCATACTGCCAGTGCTACGGGTTGCCGCTGGACGGCTTCTCGTGCGGCGCGATATCCGTTCGTGTGACACAAAGCAAAAAGGCCTTCCGGTTGGAAGGCCTTTTTAAAAAAGTGGCGCGGCTGGCAGGATTCGAACCCACGACCCCTTGGTTCGTAGCCAAGTACTCTATCCAACTGAGCTACAGCCGCGCGAAGAAGTGAAATTATAGCAACTTCTTTGAAGATGTGAAGCCCCTGGCGCGATTTTTTTTGCATGCCGGTGATGAGCAGACGCCGGATGCCGGCCATGAAGCGTTTGCTCGTTCGTATAATAGTCAAAAGGACATTCCATAGTTTCAGTCGAGTCGCACAATGAACAAGGCATTTGTGAAGGAAAGCGATGATTCGGCGCAAGACGACGACCTGCCGCAACCGGAAATGCCGACTGGCGCAAAAAACTATACGACGCCTGAGGGTTACCGCCGCCTGAAGGACGAGTTGCTGCAATTGATCGACGTCGAGCGGCCCGAGGTCGTGCGCATGGTATCGTGGGCCGCGTCGAACGGCGACCGGTCTGAAAACGGCGACTATATTTATGGCAAGCGGCGTTTGCGCCAGATCGACCGGCGCATCCGTTTCCTGACTAAGCGGCTTGACTTAGCCGAGGTCGTTGACAGCAGCCGGCAGGAAAACACTGACCAGGTATTCTTTGGTGCAACAGTCCACTATGCAACATCCGATGGCACCGAGAATCGGATCACCATTGTCGGCGTCGATGAGGTGGATCTGGATCGGGGGCGAGTTAGTTGGATCTCGCCGATTGCGCGGGCGCTGTTGAAAGCGCGGATCGGGGACACCGTGCCACTACACACGCCAGGCGGGATTGAGCAAATCGATGTTCTCGACGTGCACTATCCGGCTGCTACGCACTGAGTGCGTGCGGGTGTCGCTGTACGCGGGCTACTGTCACGAGCGCTCGCGGGCTGCTGTCATGACAGCGCTCGCGGCAGAGTGATAGATCGTAAAAAAAGGCGCCCGAAGGCGCCTTTTGGACTAGTGCACAGGACAACTAGCGTCCTGTCCGCTTTAAGCTTAGAAGCGGTGACGCAGGCCAGCGGTCACAGCGACTTGCTTGTCAAACGACGACGGAGCCAGGCCGTTGATTTCCGCGGTGAAGCCAGTTTTGCTTTGGACAACCTTTTGGTACTCACCCTGCAGGTACACATCGGTCCGCTTGGACAGCGCGTACGCGGTTTGCAGGCTGAATTGATGCCACTTCGGCGATTCGCCGTTCAGCTTGCCGTCGGTGTACGTGTACGCACCCGCGACGCTCAATGCTGGCGTCAGGTTGTAGCGGCCGTTGACTTCATAGTTGTTGAAGCGCACGTCGCTGCTGGCAACTCCTTCAAATGAGTCCGACGAGTTTGCAACACCGAATTGGTTGTTCAGCTTCGTTTGCGTGAACACAAAGCCTGCCGTTGCCGGGCCGAACGCGTAGTTCAAGCCTGCGCCCCACGTGCGTTGGCGACCGGCAAGACCTGTGATGCCATCCGATACTGCGCCCCCCTTGTTGAACGACGCCAACGACAGATCACCAGTGTTCGGTGTGCTGTTGTTCAGCTGCAGGTACGCGGCAGCCACGTTCAACGGACCGTAGTTATACGATGCGCCGACGCTGTACGCGCGGTTGTTCGCAAAGTTGCCCGCCTGGTTCGAGAAGCCGTACAACGCGCCAAACTTGAAGCCGTCGAAGTTCGGGCTTTGATACTTCACCGAGTTGTTGACGCGGAACGAGTTGTCCAGGTTGTCGTTGTCGAACGGGTGCGCGAACTGCGTGCCGCCGTATTGCGTGCCAGTCAGTGCCAGCGGGCCGAGGTAGTCAACGACGGAATCATATTGGCGGCCGAGCGTGACGGCGCCGTACTGGTCCGACGCGAGACCGACAAAGGCTTGGCGGCCGAACAGGCGGCCTCCTTGGCTTGCCCCGCCATTGCCGATGCTGAAACCATTTTCCAGCGTGAAGATCGCCTTCAAACCACCACCCAGGTCTTCAGCGCCACGCAGGCCCCAACGGCTGCCGTTCACCGAGCCGCTGGTTTCCTGCCAGTTCGAGCGACCGTCTTGGCTGTTCGTGTACGTGATACCGGCGTCGATCAAGCCATACAGCGTCACGCTGCTCTGCGCGTGGGCAGCCGTCGTGAACATGCCCGACAGGGCTGCAACCATGAGAGTCTTTTTCATCTGTGTGAACTCCAAATACGTATGGGAAATCTTACCCAAGCTTTGAGGAAACGAGGCCGCCGGTGAGTTGGCAGCATGTATTTCAAGTGGTGCGGCATTGAAACGATTAGCCAGATGACGCACCTGTTTCCTGGAAAGGCAGAGTGTAAAGACGAGGTCGCGATGCGAACATTCCGAATTCTGCAACAATATATTGACGACTGCGCAATGATGGGTGGCGCCCCGCAAAGCCTTGTGTAGCAAGGCCGAGCAGCGATTCAATTCGATTTCGACAATGGTGGACGAGCGCTCGCCGTTGTGTTTGTACGACAGCTAAATGAAGGGAACCAGTGGGCAATCAATGTGTCGCGTCCATTGTTTCGGCAACCACAATAAAGGATTGTCGAATTGATTAACGATGGGATGCGCCGATTTGGCTATACTGCAATCACTGCTTTCCCCTAGCAGCTTTTTCTTCGGGAAAAGATCTCCAAACCTTATCAGCGCGGTCGTCTTGATCGCGCTTTTTTTGCGCCGTCGCCCATCGCACTGACGCACCATTGCACTGGTGGCTGGGACGCCGCGGGTGGTGTGCAAGCCAACGAGCCGACATCGATGTCGGAGCCAGCATCGATGCCGTCGACTTATTCCAGTGGGCGGTGAGGCGAGACGGCGCTAGGCACCCGCTGAGCGGTGCAATGTCCAGTCGTTGGCATCCAATCCTCGATCACGTAATGACGTGCATCCATTAGCGGTGCCGACAACAGGTTTTGCCAGTGATTGCTGTGCCAAACCATATCGAAGTGGGTCAAGCCCGCAGGGTCGGGCGCGGTGATTGGCACAGGGCTGGTCCGATCTGCAGCATGGCGAGAATCATGCCGTAGCCAGCCGAAAAGGTGCTTAAGTGGCGTCAGCATCATATTGCCTCTTGCTACATCGAATCGTTCCCGTAAATAGTCGCACAAACCGCTTCGGAATAGAATCAGCATAAACACTTACAATTTGTTGCAGGTGAGCGGTAAAAATTTCTGTCATTTCATAATTGAATATCGCGATTCAAGTAAAAACGACTTGTTTAATTCGGATAAGGGAAGCTGAATGACAGGGTTGAACGCTTTGCCGATCGGGCTGCTGCGGCCCACTGGGTAGGCTTCCCGGGGGATTGATAAAACCTTGACAGTCGCTAGACAACATATTTTCTGCTTGACGTACAGTCCTGTTTCTATTTATAACAATACCGCTGGATTTTCAGGATGCGAGGTTGCCGCATAACGTGGGAACCTTTGTTTCATGATTTTCTGCAGATGAACTGAAGTTTGTTACGTCAACACTTGAGGGGAAGCACGATTTATGGAAACGGGTATCGTCAAATGGTTTAACGATGCTAAAGGCTACGGCTTTATCACTGCGGATTCGGGTGGCGAGGATCTGTTCGCACACTTCTCCGAAATCCGCTCGGATGGGTTTAAGTCGCTGAAGGAAAGCCAGCGCGTATCGTTCGAAGTGAAGACTGGCCCGAAGGGCAAGCAAGCGGCGAACATCCGGCCGTTGTGACGCGGCGCCCGATCCGGGATCTGATGCCCTGACCAATGTCGGCGGCAGCTCAAAGCCCCGCGCGTCGGGGCTTTTCCTTTTCCCCGCCGTGCGCCGCGCAACGACGCGCGCGGAGCCGGTCATTTTGGGCGACAATGTGCGCGTTTGCGCTTTTTATGCCATTGTTGCGTTGCCATGACCGACCTCGCCAGCCTGATCCACGATGCCGATGCACGACCACTCGCGTTTGTGGATCTGGAGACGACGGGCGGGCGCCCTGGAGTCGACCGCATCACGGAGGTGGGCGTGATCGAAGTTGACCGTGATGGCGTTCGCCACTGGAGCACGCTAGTCGATCCGCTGCAGCCAATCCCGCTATTTGTGCAGCAGTTGACCGGTATCACGGACGCGATGGTCCGCGGCGCACCGACATTTGATGCGCTTGCCGCTGAACTCGCGCGCCGACTCGATGGCAAGTTGTTTGTCGCGCACAACGCGCGCTTCGATCACGGTTTCCTGAAGAAAGCGTTCGATCGGATCGGCATCCGCTTCGATCCCGACGTACTGTGCACAGTGCGGCTATCCCGCGCACTGTTTCCGCGCGAAAGCCGGCACGGGCTCGACGCACTCGCGCAGCGGCTGGACTTGACCGTGTGTGGTCGGCATCGGGCGTTGGCCGATGCCGATCTGGTGTGGCAGTTTTGGCAGCGCGTCCATGCCCTGCATCCACGCTCCGTCATCGATGCAGCGTTGAGCCGCTTGATTCGCGGGGGCGGGGCCGACGCGATGACCGATGTGTTGCCGGCCGGTTCGGGCGTCTATGCGCTGTTCGACAGCGATGGTGTGCCGTTGTATGTAGGCAAGAGCGCCAAGCTGCGGCAACGCGTGCGCACGCAGTTGTTTGGCGAGCGCCGCTCGAGCCGCGACGCGCAACTGGCCGCGCGCGTGCATGAGGTGCGCGTCTATCCGGTGGTGGGCGAGGTCGGGCTGTTGCTGGCGGATGCGCATTGGAGTGCTGTGCTGCGCCCGAGACTCGGTCGTCGTGTGGCGGCAACGGTGCAGCCAACGCGCGGCGCCATGCCGTGGCCCTACGGCGGACCTGTCGCACTGATCGAGCGGTCAGGCCACGATTGTGGGGCGCAGGGAGTCCATCTGTTGGACGCGTGGCAATATCTCGGGTCCGCCGCCGACTTGGATTGCGCGCGCGCGTTGCTCCATGCACATCGGCAGTCCAGCGCGGCGTGCCGCGACGCGTGCGATATTGTCCAGCCCGCACAGGCCGTGACGGCTCAGCCCGGCCTACTGGGCGTCGTGGAACCGGCCTTCAATGCAGCCATTGCCCAGATCCTTGCGCAGCGGTTGGCACGGGGTGGGCTGGTCGTGGAGCGGCTCGCGGACGTGGCGCCGGCCGCCAGCCGCCACGGCCAGCTGGCGCCGTCAGATACTGCCTACCCTACCGCGCCGACGCCGTCATTAGCGCATAGATGGGGCACCGCGGTGCGCAGCGCTGCGAAGCGCGATGCGTCATAGACCGTCGTCATTTTCCAGTCGGCCAGTGCCCTGGCCACGCGGACTGGCCGGACCGGGCAATCTGACCCCATTGGACGCAGGTAGGGCTTACGCGCGGGCAGCTGAGTCGCGCCGACACGACAAGAAACGACGCGCGTATCGCGTCCTCACTGCGTGGTGCCGGACTTGCGTTGTTCGTCAAAGAATGCGCGGACGTGCTCGGGCAGGTCTGCGAGAAACTCGACGCCCACCGGTTCCGGGTCTGGGCTAGCGACCTTGTCTGGCGACGGAATCTTGGTGGGTTTGGTTTCCATGGTGACTCTCCTTGTTGCGAATCGATTATCCGCCTCGGGTCCGATCGTGTGCTAGTGTCACGTGGCCACGACGCGTTTTTCTCTCCCTTCTGTTGCTATAACAGCACAATAGTCCAATCGGAAACAATGCGTTGGGAAAATATCCGCGTGCATTGCATCAAACAAGGAAACAGTGTGACAACGCGCCATGTTTCGTCCAGCGAATAATCCATTGTGGGCTATTTGTGGGCGGTTGACTGGACGCTACCGTACCGAGGCCTTCGGCCGAACATCGGCGCCAGACATTGACGCCGTGGGTGCTGCGAGACGAGTGAGCGCATCACAACGGCAGCCGACAACGGACGGTCATGCTGGCGGTGTGCGGCATGCAGACGAGGTGTCGCATGCGCACGGCGTTAGGATGAGTAGGCGGCGACGCGTCCTGTCCGCCGAGGGCGGTGCGCGGCCACGCGAAGAGCACAACAAAAAGCCCGCAAAACATAGGCTTTGCGGGCTGAATCCATGGTGCCGGAGAGAAGACTCGAACTTCCGACCTTCGCATTACGAATGCGCTGCTCTACCAACTGAGCTACACCGGCAACAGAAGCGAGATTATAAGAGTGGACGGCGCGGGTTGGCAACCCCTGTGTCCGCGACACCTCTGGGTCAGCATGTGTCAGCGCAACGTTAACGCTGCCTGTGTCGCCACCCCGGCGTCAGCGCTCTGAGCACCATCTGGTGTCAGGGCACTCGCATTCCATATTCAGCCCTCGAGGTGGTACCGCGTTACGCGGTCAACTTCATTCTTGGAGCCGAGAAACACGGCGACGCGCTCGTGCAGGCTCTTGGGTTGAATGTCCAGGATGCGCTTTTCGCCGTTGGTCGCGGCGCCGCCTGCCTGCTCGACGATGAACGCCATCGGATTCGCCTCGTACATGAGGCGCAGCTTGCCGGGCTTGTTCGGCGTGCGCTTATCGGCCGGATACATGAAGATGCCGCCGCGATGCAGGATACGGTTCACGTCCGCCACCATCGAGGCGATCCAGCGCATATTGAAGTCCGTCTTGCGGGGGCCGTCTGCGCCCTGCGTCAGCTCGCTGACATAACGTTGCACCGGTGCGTACCAATGGCGCTGGTTTGACGCATTGATTGCATATTCGCGCGTGTCGACCGGGATGCGCAGGTCGCGATGCGTGAGTACCCATGAGCCGAGTTCGCGATCGAGCGTGAAGCCGTTGACGCCGTGGCCCGTGGTCAGCACGAGCATTGTTTGCGGGCCGTACACTGCAAAGCCGGCTGCCACCTGATGAGAGCCCTTTTGCAGGAAGGATTGCTCGGTCGGGTGGGCGCCATCTGGACAGCGCAGAACCGAGAAGATCGTGCCGATCGACACGTTCACGTCGATATTGGACGAGCCATCGAGCGGATCGAATAGCAGCAGGTATTCCCCTTTGGGGAAGAACGTGGGGATCGGATGAATGCTCTCCATTTCCTCCGATGCCATCGCGGCGAGGTTGCCGCCCCACTCGTTGGCCTCGAGCAAGATTTCGTTGGATAGGATATCGAGCTTTTTCTGTACCTCGCCCTGGACGTTCTCGCTGCCGGCGCTGCCCAGTGCCTCACCCAGCGCACCTTTGCTGACGTGATAGCTGATGAGTTTGCAGGCGCGCGACACGACCTCGATCAGCAGCCGCAGATCCGCCGGGATGTTGTTGTGTTCGCGCTGTTGTTCGATTAGGTACTGGGTGAGAGTCGTGCGGCGTGAGAGGGGCCGAGTCGCTTCCATGATGAGCTCCGAAAAACGCTGTTCGAGAGGCGCGATCGCTGTCTTCGGGCACCGTCGCCAGCACCGCACCGCGATTTGCATGGCCGCCATTCTACATGGGCGGTGTAGCGCGTCGGTGCGTTGGCGAGCCTGCGCTATAACAATTCGATTTGAGACAAATTCAGCAAACTGGTCTCACGCATCGTCGACACGAAGTCGGCGGCGTACGGCCGCCGGGCGAACGCGGGCAGCATCGCCGCGTAAAGCTCGCCAGACAGTGGCGCGCTCTTTCGCGGCGGCCCACACAGTACGGTGCGCGCCGCGACGTAGCGCTTTTCGAGATAGGTCGCTACAGCCCATAGCGGCAACGCGGCAATCCCGCGGCGGCTGGCGACCAGCTGCAAAATCGCCACGGTCAATTCCGAGGTGCGGCGCTTGGGCTCGATGCCAGCGGGCCGGAGCACTTGGCGCACGATGTCGAGCATGTCGTCGGGCACCGGGTAGGTGATCAGCGTCTCGTGGCGAAAGTCGTCGGCCGTCAATGCGTCACGGCCGGCGAGCGGGTGGTCGTGCGCGAGCAACGTGACAATCTGGAAGCGAAACAGCGCCCGATGCTCGACGTTCTCGTCAGGATCGGCCTCGGCGACGATCGCCAGGTCCGCCCGGTCCGAATGTAGCAGTCCAATCGGGTCGGCGTGGAAGCCGGACACGATATCCAACTCCACGTCGGGCCAGCGCTGCCGGAAGGCGTCCATGGCGGGCATCAGCCAATCGAAACAGGTGTGGCATTCCACTGCAATGCGTAGCGTGCCGCCGCTGCCCTGCGCGAGGCGCGCGACGTCGCGCTCAGCTTCCTCGACCGCGGGCACGACGTGGTCGGCCAGCACCAGCAGCCGTTTGCCGGCCGGCGTGAAGACCAGCGGCGAAGACTTGCGCACGAATAGCGCCAGGCCGAAATGGTCCTCGATCGCCCGCAATTGATGCGACAGCGCGGATTGCGTCAGGCACAGCCACTGCGCGGCGCGCGATAGGTTGCCCGCTTCGCGCAGCGCGATCAGCGTTTGCAAGTGGCGCAACTCCAGCGGCGAGCGGATCATCGTGCTTGAAAAAAATTAAAGATAATCGAAAAAATATTTCGTTTGAATCATACATCAGTGCAATGGATACTGCGCAACATTGGAATCGGAGGCCGCGATGATTGCCGCACATGTCCTGGGTTTTCCCCGCATCGGCGCGCAGCGCGAACTACAGCTCGCGCTGCAGCGGTACTGGCAGGCTGGAGCGGGCGAGCACGCGCAGGCGGCGCTGCTCGAGACAGGACGGGCGCTGCGACGTGAACATTGGCGCATCCAGCAAGACGCGGGGCTGGATTTTGTGACAGTCGGCGATTTTGCTTGGTACGACCATGTGCTGACGACGCTGGTGCATCTGGGCGGGCTGCCCGCCCGATTCGGCTTCGAGGCGCGCAACCTGACACTGGCCCAGTACTTGGCGCTGGCACGCGGCCATGGGCAACAGCCGCCGCTAAAATCGCGCCAATGGTTCGATACGCGCTATCACTACCTGGTGCCTGAGTTCGACGCAGCCACGCGCTTTGACGGCGGTGTGGACTGGTTGCTGGACGAACTGCGCGACGCACAGCACAGGGGCCATCGCGCTAAGGTTGTGCTGGTCGGCCCATTGACGCTGCTATGGCTGGCTAACGTGCACGGCGCGGAACTGGATCGACTCGACCTGCTGCCCCGGCTGTTGCCGGCCTACCAGAAGTTGCTTGCCGCGCTACGGGTGGCCGGCGTGGAATGGGTTCAGCTCGACGAGCCTGTTTTGACGTTGGACTTGCCGCAACCGTGGTGCGATGCCGCGCAACACACCTATCAACAGCTTAGCGGCGGCGCGCCGCGCATCCTGCTCGCGACGTACTTTGGCGATGTCAGCGGCCATGCATCGTGGCTGAAGGCGTCGGCGGTGGATGGCGTGCATCTGGATTTGGTACGCGCGCCGCAGCAGTTGTCCGCCTTCACCGAGCAATGGCCGCGCGACAAGATACTATCGTGTGGCATCGTGGACGGGGACAATGTGTGGCGCAACGACCTGGCCGCATCACTGCACCTACTCGAGCAGGTGCATGCGCGGTTGGGCGACAATGTCTGGGTCGCGTCCAGCTGCTCGTTGCTGCACGTGCCGTTGGACCTTGCGCAGCAGACCCGCTTGGACGATGCGTTGCGCAGCTGGATGGCGTTCGCAGTGCAAAAGACCACCGAGATCGCGCTGCTGCGGGACGCGGTCACGGCCGGGCGCACCGCGCCGCACATCGCGCACGCGCTCGATGCTTGTGCGGCGGCGCTGCACACGCGCCGCACGTCGGCACGGGTCCATCATGCGCTGGTGCAGCGCGATGTCGCGCGGCTGGAGCCCGCACACACGCGGCGCGCTGCCCCTTATGCGGTGCGGGAATCTGCCCAGCGCGCGCGCTTCAATCTTCCCGTGTTGCCGACCACGGTGCTCGGCCCATTGCCGCGGACCGACGCGATCCGCGCCGCATGTGCCGCCTACCGACAATGCGAGTTGACCCATTTCGATTATCTGGAAGCGATGCGCGCCGAAATCCGTCATGCGGTTGAGCGCCAACACGCGCTGGGTCTGGACGTGCTCGTACACGGCGAAGCCGAGCGCGATGAACCGGTCGAGTATTTCGCCGAACAGCTGTGGGGCATGGCCGTCACCGACAGCGGCTGGGTGCAAGTGGACGGCTGCCGTTGCGTCAAGCCTGCATTGATCTACGGCGATGTTTATGCGCCCGAGCCGTTGACCGTGGGGTGGGTGGCGTATGCCCAGTCGCTGACCGACAAGCCCGTCAAGGGTATGCTGACCGGCCCGGCGACGATGCTGCAACGCGCGTTCGTGCGTGACGACCAGCCGCGCGCCATGACCGCGCTGCAGGTCGCGCTCGTGTTGCGGGCCGAGGTCGCCGCGCTCCAGGCCGCAGGAATCGGCATCATCCAGATCGACGAGCCGGTGCTGGGCGAGGGCTTGCCGCTCCGGCAGGCCGAGCGCGACGCCTATCTGGACTGGGTGGTGCGTGCGTTCCAAGTGGCTACCGGCGGCGCGGCGAACGACACGCAGATTCACGTCCATCTGGGCGATGCCGCGCTCGATGACATGCTGCCAGCGATCGCCGCGCTGGATGCCGATGTGATCCTGTCCGGCACCGGGCGTGCCGTGAGGGCCCGGCTCGACGCATTGGCGGCCTTGCCGTCTCCGTGCGCAATCGGAACCGGCATCGATGGCGTTCATGTGGCGTGCGCGCCGCACAACGCGCAGATGCTCGCGGCGATCGACGCCGCGCTCACGCGTATCCCGGCGCCGCGCTTGTGGGTGAGCGCGGATTGCGGGTCGACAGCGGCCGATTGGCACTGCGTGCAGACGGTGTTGTCCAACCTCGTCGCGGCGGCTCGCACGGCGCGGGCGGCGTTGCGCGACAGCCCGTCCGTCTGCCGCGCTGACCATCACTGCACCGCATCGGCGTGAGCGTTGGCGTTGGCGACACTGCCCGCCGACGCGTTAAGCAAAGGCTATGCCAGCGCCTTGCCGACGATCTCGCGCACGTCCTTCGAACTTGCATGAGTGGCGACCTTTTCCAGCGCCGCGCGCATCGGCTCGCGCAGCGCCGGCACGAACTTACGCCAGCGTTCCAATGAGCGGGTCAAGCGGGCGGCAACCTGCGGATTGATGGCGTCGAGCGCGATGACCTGCTCGGCCCAGAACGCGTAGCCGGAGCCATCCGGCAAATGGAATTGTTCCGGGTTGGCCGCGCAGAAGTTGAAGATCAGCGCACGCGCCCGGTTCGGATTCTTCAGGTTGAAGGCCGGGTGCCGCATCAGCTCACGCACCGTATCGAGCGTGCGTCGGCCTGTGCCGCTGCGTTGCTGAGCCTGGAGCGCGAACCACTTGTCGATCACTAGCGCGTCGTCCTCGTGGCGGCGGTAGAACGCGTCGAGCGCGGCTTGCGCTGCAGCTTGCGCTTGGGCGGGCGCGTTCGCGTGCAACGTGATCAGCGTAGCGAGCGCGGCAGCGCGATCGGTCATATTGTTGGCCTCGTCGAACTGCGCGCGAGCGAGCCGCAACGCGTCCGTCGGATCGTCCAGTTCTGCAAGGTAGTGTAGCGCCAGGTTCTTCAGCGCACGCTTGCCGGCATCGGTCGGGTTCGGGTCGTACTCGCCTGGCGTGCGGTATGCGTCGTACGCAGCGAGCCAATCCTCGCGTAGCGCGGCTGCCAGCCTGCGGCGCACGAATTGCCGCGCCTGATGGACGGCGGCCGGATCGGCTTCGTTCATTTGCTCGGCCAAATAGGTCTCGGACGGCAGAGTCAGTGCTTGTTCGCGCAATGCCGGCGACAACGAGGCGTCGCGCAGCACGGCACTGAAGGCGGCAATGAATGCCGCCGGTAGCTCTAGCGGCATGTGCTGCTGCACCTGTGTGGCCAGCGACAGCAAGGCGCGCGTGGCCAGGCGCTGCCCAGCCTCCCAACGGTTGAACGGATCGCTATCATGCGCGAGCAGGAACGCGAGTTCGTCGTAGGTATAGTCGTATTCGACGATCACCGGCGCGGAGAAATTACGCAACAGCGACGGCAGTGGCTTCTCGGCGACGTCGACAAACGTGAAGGACTGCTGTGTGCTGGTGAGCTCGAGCACACGCGTGGTCGCCGCACCGGCCTCGGCCGGTTCACCTTGCAGGCGTAGCGGCATGTCGCGCCCTTGCGTGTCGACCAGGCCGAGCGCGAAGGGGATCAGCAGCGGTCCCTTTTGCGTTTGCGCCACATGTGGCGACGATTCCCCATAGTGCTGCGTCAGCGTCAAGGTAAAGGTGCGGGCCACCGGATCATACGCGGTGCGCACCGCCACACGGGGCGTGCCGGCCTGGCTGTACCAGCGCTCGAACTGGGCCAAATCCCGGTGGTTCGCGTCAGCCATCGCAGCGCGAAAATCATCACAGGTCACTGCCTGGCCATCATGCCGTTCGAAATACAGGTCCATGCCTCGGCGCAAGCCGTCGCGCCCGAACAGCGTCTGGTACATCCGCACGACTTCCGCCCCTTTCTCGTAGACGGTGACCGTGTAGAAGTTATTGATCTCAACATAGCTTTCCGGTCGCACTGGATGCGCCATCGGACCGGCATCCTCGGCAAACTGCATCTGCCGCAGCATACGTACGTCATCAATGCGCTTGACTGCGGCGGCAGCCGGATCGGTGGTGCCGCCCGCCATGTCGGCGGAGAACTCCTGGTCGCGGAACACCGTGAGCCCTTCCTTGAGGCTGAGCTGGAACCAGTCACGGCAGGTCACGCGATTGCCGGTCCAATTATGGAAGTACTCATGCCCGACAACCGATTCGATGTTTGCGAAGTCAATGTCGGTCGCGCTCTGCGCGTTCGCAAGCACGTACTTCGTATTGAAGATGTTGAGTCCCTTGTTCTCCATTGCGCCCATGTTGAAATCGCCGACGGCGACAATCATGAAGCGGTCCAGATCCAGTTCGAGCCCGAAGCGCTGCTCGTCCCAGCGAATCGCGCGCACCAGCGAATCGAGCGCATGACCGGTCTTGTCCAGGTCATGTGGCTCGACCCATACTTGCAGCAGCTTTTCTTTGCCCGAGCGCGTCTTCATTGTTTGTTCGCGGGCAACGAGCTTGCCGGCGACCAGCGCGAACAAGTAACTCGGCTTGCGGAACGGGTCCTCCCACTTCGCATAATGCCGGCCGTGCGGCAGCGTGCCGCTGTCCACCAGATTGCCGTTGGACAACAGTACCGGATAAGCGGCTTGGTCAGCACGTAGTGTGACGCGGTAGGTCGCCATCACGTCGGGACGGTCCAGGAAGTACGTGATGCGACGAAAGCCCTCGGCTTCGCATTGGGTGAAAAAATTGCCGTTGGAGACATAAAGGCCCGACAACGTCGTGTTGTCGGCGGGGCGGCACGCGTTTTCGATCACCAGTTCGAACGCCTCCGGCACGTTCGACACGACGAGACCGCCATCGTGCACTGTGACTGCATCGTGCGCGCGGGCATCGACGGTCAATGACAGCAGCTCCAATGCTTCCCCGGCCAATTCGAGGTCGGCGGCAGCGTCGCCGGCCTGCGGATTGCGCCGCACGCGTAGTGTGCTGCGCACCAGCGTGCGTTCTGGCACGAGATCGAATTCGAGTTCCACGGTGTCGATCAAAAACGCGGGCGGCGTGTAATCTGCACGGCGGATGACGGTGGCTTCAGCAGGCTTGGACATGGCGTATCCGTCGAAAGGTGGTTCAATGGCAATGGACCCGGGCCACGCCGTCGCACGGCGTCACGCGCCGCGTCGGGAAAGAATGGCGCGATCCGGTGTCTAACGTTTCAAGTGACCGCGGCGAGGCCGTGGCTATGTTGATCCGACGATTGTACAAAATAGATAATGGTCTTGCGTCGCGGGCGTTTCGCCGGGCGGCCGGTACGAAGGCCAAATCCAAGGAAAACCATGATGTTCAGACGATTGTTGCAGCACGTGACACGTGGGCGCCAATGGGCGGCCGGCTCGCTTGCGATGCTGGTGCTGTCGGGGTGCGCCAGCTATGTGACTTCGGACGTGATCGCGTTCAATGCGTGGAGCACCAGCGCCTCGGACCGCGACCGCACTTTTGCATTCAAGCGCGATGCGCAGCAGCAGAACAGCATCGAGCAGTGCACCTATGAGGCGCAGCTCGCTGACGAGTTGTCGCACTACCATTTTCGACAGGTGGCGCCGACCAGCGCCCACTATGACGTCGAACTGGCCTATGGCACGCATGCCGGCAGCATTGTCGTGCAGCAACCGGTCTATACCGATCCATGGTGGCCGGGATGGGGACGACCGGGCCCGTGGTGGCCGTTCGGCATGATGCCGGCCTACGTCGATACGGCATTACCCGTGTTCGTGCAGAGCCTGACGATCCGCATGACGGAGCGCTCGAGCGGCAAGGAGCGATACAAGGTCACTGCGACGACGCCGACCGCGCGCCAGTCGTTGCCGCTCGCTATGCCCTACCTGATACGCAGCGCGCTGGCAGACTTCCCATTGCAGAACGGCACGACTCGGCAGGTGCGCCTGCCCGCCGAATTGCACGGACAGGCGGTGGGCGGCGCGCCGCCGTCGTTCAACGAGAAGGCTGCTCCGGCCGCGTCGCCGATGCGCGACGATGTTCCGGCGGCTTCGCCGAGGCGCGACGAGCAGCCAGCCCCGGATGCGTCACCGAGCGCGGGGCGCTGAGCGCCAAGCGTGGAGCGCGTGCGGCTCAACGGGGTCATTGACTGCCGAGGCCGACGCCGCACAGGGCCAGCACGCCGAGCACGATGAACATGACCGCGGCCATCGCCCGCACCGCGGTGGTGGGTAACCGATGGGCAAAACGCTCGCCCAGAAAAATCGCTGGTACGTTGGCAAGCATCATGCCCAGCGTGGTGCCGATGACCACGCTGGGCAGATCGTGGAATCGCGCGGCCAATGCGATTGTCGCAATCTGCGTCTTGTCGCCCATTTCCGCGATCAAAAACGTCAGCACCGTCGTGCCGAAGATGCCCAGCCGGGTCCGCGCGGGCCGCGCGTCTTCGATGCGCAATCTATCTGGCACCAGCACCCACGCGCCCATTGCGATGAACGACAGCGCGAGCGCCCAGCGCATCGCGCCGGGAGTGAGCAGCGACGACAGCCATTGGCCGAGCGCGCCGGCGCCGGCATGGTTCGCCAGCGTGGCGGCCAGCACGCCGAATACGATCGGCCAGGGCTTGCGATAGCGGGCGGCGAGCACGAGGGACAGCAGTTGTGTCTTGTCGCCGATCTCGGCGAGTGCGACGCCGCCGGCAGAAATGAGGAAAGCTTCGGTCATCAATGAGGTTATCCGCAGGCCGTGGATGCGCGAACGACGATTCACGCGCTGCCCGGCCTGTTCCGGCAGTTCGTGGATCACCGGTCTTGCCAGGCCTGAGGCTGCACCCGCCATGGCCGCCCACGTCGCGCGGGCCAAGTATGTTGACGGATGCCTCTGCGCATCGCGTGCAGGGCGGCTACTCCCCAATGGGACGCGATTATAGCCGGATCGCGGGCTCGGGCCGCGCTCAGAGTTGGGCCAGCAGCAGCCCCGACAGCGCCGCGGCCGTCCACATGGCTGGCTTGACCTCGCGGGCCCGGCCGACGAACAGCTTCAGTACGACAAAGGCCAGAAAGCCATACGCGATGCCAGCGGTAATGGAGTACGTGAGCGGGATCAGGATCATCGCGATGAACGCGGGTATCGCCTCATCGAAGCGGTGCCATTCGATCCGCGTAATCGGCTCCATCATGAACACGCCGACCAGCACGAGCGCCGGGGCGGTGGCAATTGCCGGCACCAGCGATAGCAGCGGGGAGAGGAACAGAAACGGCAGGAAGCACACCGCGGCGACCACCGCGACTAGCCCGGTGCGTCCGCCTGCAGAAATGCCCGCAGCCGACTCGATGTAGGCGTTGGCCGGCGACGTGCCCAGTGGCGCGGACACCAATGCCGAGAACGCGTCAACGATCATCGATTGTCGGATGTTGCGCGGGTTGCCATCGGCATCTAGCAGGTTGCCGGCGTTGGACACGGCCATGAAGGTGGACAACGCATCGAAAAACGAAGTGAACAGCATCACGAAGATAAACGGCCAGTATGCGACCTTCAGCGCCCCGACCAGGTCAAGTTGAAACAGCGCGGAGAAGTCCGGCGCCGCGACCAGGCCGTTCCAGTTCACCAGCGTGGGCGTGGCCATCGCCACCGGCCAGTACGCGCTGCCGTCGCCCCACAGGCGTCCGATCGGGATCGCCAGGATCGTCGTGACGACAATGCCGATCATCAGCGCACCGGTGATGCGACGCGCTACCAGCACCGTGGTGATTGCCAGGCCGGCGAGGAACGTGACGATGACCGGGTTCAGCGACGCGGCACGCACGATGGTCACCGGATCGGAGACCACGAATTTTGCATTGACCAGCCCGATCAGCGAGATGAACAGACCGATGCCACACGACAGCGCGTGCCGCAGATTGGCCGGGATTGCGTCGACCACTAGCTGACGCACGTTGAAGGCGGCCAGCACCGCGAAGATCACGCCCGACCAGAACACGCAGCCCAGTGCCGTTTGCCACGGCATGTTGCCTGCGTGCACCATGACGAACGCAAATAGCGCATTCATTCCCATGCCGGGCGCGACTAGCACCGGGTTGCGCGCGTACAAGCCCATCGCGCAACTGCCGGCGAAGCTGACCAGCACGGTGGCGCTGAGCGCTGCCGGAAACGGGATACCCGCCTGTGACAGGATGGCGGGATTGACTACGATGATGTACATTGACGTCAAAAACGTCGTGATGCCGGCCAGCACCTCGGTGCGCACGCTCGAACCGCTCTCGCGCACGCTAAAGAACCGCTCCGGCAGCGAAGCGTTGGCTGCCGCGCCGCGTTGATTTTCCATGGCTTGTTTCTCCTAAGTTCGCTTTAGTGCTTTATGGCATGGCTTGCGGCGCATGCCAGTACGCGTCCAGTAATGACAGATAGGCGGCGCGTTGCGCATCGGTGACGAACGATGCCTCGAATCCATTGCGGATGATCTTGTACAACTCGTCGTCGGTCAGCTTCAGCGCATCGGCGATCGCCAGGTAATTCTGGTTGATGTAGCCCCCGAAATAAGCGGGATCGTCAGAATTGATCGTCACCATCACGTCGGCATCGAGCAGCCGCTTCAGCGTATGCTCGGTCATGTCGTTGACGACGCACAGCTTTAGGTTCGACAGCGGGCAGACGGTCAGCGCAACGCGCGCGTCCGCCAACCGCGCGACCAATGCCGCGTCCTCGATGCTGCGCACGCCGTGGTCGACGCGATGCACGTCCAGTACGTCGAGCGCCTCGACGACGTATGCCGGCGGCCCCTCTTCACCCGCGTGGGCGACCAACTTCAGGCCTCGCTCCTTCGCGAGGGCGAACACACGCGCGAACTTGGACGGGGGATGACCGTACTCGGACGAATCCAGGCCGACACCGATCAGCCTGTGCCCATACCGCTCGAACATCGGCAGCGCGGCATCAAACGTCTGCAACGCATGTTCTTCCGGCAGATGGCGCAGAAAGCACGGGATCAGCTTGCTGGAAAATCCCCGCGCCTCGGCCTTTGCCAGCGCCTGCTCCATGCCGGCTACCATGGTCTCGATTGACACGCCACGTTCGATATGAGTCTGTGGGTCGAAGAAGATTTCCGCATGGACGACGTGATCGGCCATTGCGCGTTCGACGTACGCCGTGGTCATGTCGTAGAAGTCTTGTTCGTGCAGCAGTACGCTTGCGCCGGCGTAGTAAATATCCAGAAACGACTGCAGGTCGGTGAACGCGTACGCGTCGCGCAGCGCCTGGACTGTCGGGTACGGCAGCGCAACGCCGTTGCGGCGGGCCAATTCGAAAATCAATTCTGGCTCCAGCGAGCCCTCGATATGGATATGCAGCTCCGCTTTCGGCGCGTGCGCGATCTTGTCAGCGAGGATCGGGTTCATGGCGACGGTGACATCGTGTGGGGATGGCGTTGTTCTACCACACGCAACAGTTGTGCCGCTACGGCGATCGCAATGGAGGCGGGTGCCTGGCTTGCAAGGCCCTCGGTGCCGATTGGGTACATCATCCGAGCCAATAGGGTAAGGTCGATGCCGAGCGCCGCCAGTCGATACTCGAATGGCATGCGCTTCGTCCTCGATCCGATCATGCCGAAATACGTGTAGTTGCCGCGCTCCAGATTGTACTCGGCGAGCAGCTTGATCCAGCGCCCAGTTGTGCGTCATTCTCGATCAGACGCAAGGTTAGGCCATCGGTGGTGCCTTGTGGATCGCTCCGTGTGGGGTCGTGTCGTCCGTCGCGCGCAGGCACGGGCAAAGCAGCCGATGAAAGGGCTTCCGGGGCGGCGTATGGGGCGATGACGGGTGATGGCCGGGGGGCATCGCGCAGCATCAGGCCTCACGCGTCGCGCCTCATGCTTGGTGCCAGGCGCGTAGTTTGCGTGTACGCCACAGGCTGCGCGATACGAGCACGAACATGAGGCCGAACGCGATCAGTCCCCATTGCGGCAGGCTCAGTCCGAGGATCGGCGGATACGGTATTTCGCACAGTCCCGCGACCTTGAATGCGCCAGGCCACAGCTTGGCGAGTGGCAGTGCATCGACGATCGGCTCGAGTGCGTCGAAGCCACAATTGAACGACGGATTGGCTTGGACCTCGATATGCTGGATCGCGGCGGCCATCCCGCCGGCCGCCGCAACGACGATCAGTGTCTCCAATACCGCGATGCCGCGCCATCCCCGCAGCGTCGCGCCGATGAACGCGAATACAGCGATCAACAAGAAGCAGTAACGCTGGATGATGCACAATGGGCACGGAGCTTCATGCTTGAAATACTGTAGATACAACGCGCCGCTGATCAGGGCGATGCAGACCAGTCCCAGCAGGACCAGCAGGCGTCGCTCACGGCGCATTCTCAACAAATCATTCATAGTGTTTTACTCAGTGAGGACGCGTCGGGACGCGTCGGACAAGCCAGCATGCGGTCATCGCAGCGGTGCGAGCACGGCTTCGACCGCGCGGCCCAGCATGAGCAGCGCAGTGTCGCGACCAGTGCCCGAGGCCAGCGTCAAGCCGACCGGCGCTTCGCCGTGACGCGAGCACGGCAACGACAGCGCGCAGCCGTCGAGGTAATTGATCATGCTCGGGTTGCGCAGTATCGTTGCGTTGACGCGCGCATAGACAGCGTCATCCGCTTGCAGTTCCGCGATGCGCGGTGGCACGATGGGCACGGTCGGATAGACAATGGCATCAAAGCTGTGCCATAGCGGCTCGGCCTGCGCGATGATGTCGGCTCGCTCGCGCAGCAACTCGATATAGTCGGCCGCGCTAGCGCGCTCGCCCTTGCGGATACGTGCCAGCACGCGCGGATCGTAGTCGCTGGCACGGTTTTCGATCAGCTTGCGGTGCCATGCGAACGACTCGATTGATGGCAGGCTCAGCCGGTTGACGTGCGCGAGGCGCTCGAGCGGCGCGAAACGCAGCTCGCTGACCCGCGCGCCGGCTGCCGAAAGGTGCTGAAGGGCGTCGTCATAGGCGCGCGCCACGCTCAGGTCCATGTCGTCGAGCATTAGGTGGGTCAGCGCGCCGAGCCGCACGCCTTCGATTGGCCGCGCCAGCGACACGACAGGCGGCAGGCCGGCCAGGATCCGGTCGGTGACGGCGCAGCAGGCGACCGACGAGCCGATGGGGCCGACTGAGTCGAGCGACGAAGACAGGGGCAGCACGCCATCAGTCGGAATGCGCCGCGCGGTTGGCTTGAAACCGGTCAATCCGCACAACGCGGCTGGAATGCGGACCGAGCCGCCGGTGTCCGTGCCGAGCGCCACCGCAGCCATCCCGTCGGCAACGCAGGCGGCCGCCCCCGACGAAGAGCCGCCGGCAATGCGGCGTTCGGCATCGCCGGCGGTGCGCTGCCATGGCGAGGCCGGCGTGCCGTAATGGGGGTTCAGTCCCAGGCCGGAGAAGGCGAACTCGGTCATGTTAGTGCGTCCGATGATGACCGCGCCGGCTTGCTGCAGCCGTGCGACCGTGCTTGCATCGGCGCGGGCGGGCGGCGCGTCGGACAACACGACCGAGCCCGCGCGGGTGACTTGGCCGGCGACGTCGAACAGGTCCTTAATCGAGACCGGCACGCCCATCAGCGGCGACAGCACTGTGCCGGCGGCGCGCAGCTTGTCCAGCGCATCCGCGCATTGGCGAGCCGCCTGTGCGTGCACCTCAATGAACACCGAGCGGCCTTGCCCGTGCGGCGCGGCGATCCGCTCGAGTGCGGTCTCGACCAACTCGCGGCTAGTGCTCGTGCCGGCCTGCAGTGCGGTGGCAAGTGCCGACAACGGCGGTAGCGGCGTGAAATCAGCGGTGTGGGAAACTGTCATGATCGAAGCCCATCCGGCAAGCAATATGTGGGGTCGTGGCGGCGTCATGGAAAACGTCGCGCCGTGCACGCATTGTATGCGAATGAAGGTCGTGGTTTGCCCGTGCGCAGTGAACGGCGGATAATGCGCGAACCCTGGCTGGAATGTGTGGATTTGCACGTCTGACGATTCACCATGAGCGAACCCTCGACTCCCCGCTTAGTTGAATCCGCGGCCGCCGATGCCTTATCCGGCAAGCTGCGACCCGAGGCCGAAACGGTGGGCGGCGTGCCCTCGGGCGCGCCGCCCAAGGATCCCAACTCGATTCACCACCAGGCGGTGAGGACCGTCGGGCGTGACCTGAACGTCGAGGCGATTTCGGCTGGCGATGGCCTGGTGGAGGCTGTGCGCTATCGCCGCTCGCCGTTCGTCGTCGGCGTCCAGTGGCATCCCGAATTCCACCGGGCGGGCGGCGCCGAGCTGCTCGGCTGCACGCCGCTGCTCGATACATTCCTGCGCGCGGCGCGCGAGACCCGCTTCTAACTGTCGACGTTTTTCCCTCAGGAGGCCAGATGACTGCGACAACCGTGTCAGAATCGAAAGCGCGTACCGTGTTCCGCGTGACCAGCGGCAATTTCCTGGAGATGTACGACTTCATGGTCTACGGCTACTATGCGTCGGCGATCGCGAAGACGTACTTTCCGGCCGGCAGTGCGTTCGCATCGCTGATGCTGTCGTTGTCGGTGTTCGGCGCCGGCTTCCTAATGCGCCCGCTCGGGGCGATCGTGTTAGGGGCGTACATCGACCATCATGGGCGCCGCAAGGGCCTCTTCTTGACTTTGTCGCTGATGGCGGTCGGGACCGCGGCAGTGGCGCTCGTGCCCGGCTATGCGACGATCGGGCTTGCCGCACCGGCGCTGGTGCTGGCCGGCAGGCTGCTGCAAGGCTTCTCCGCCGGGGTCGAGCTCGGTGGCGTATCGGTCTATCTGGCGGAGATCGCGACCAAGGGGCGCAGGGGTTTCTACTGCGCGTGGCAGTCGGGCAGCCAGCAGGTGGCGGTGGTCTTCGCCGCGTTGCTCGGCGTGATCCTGAACCGCGTGTTGCCGGCCGACCAAATGGGGGAGTGGGGATGGCGGATCCCCTTCCTGGTTGGTTGCCTGATCGTTCCGTTTCTGTTTCTGATCCGGCGATCGCTGACGGAGACGGACGAGTTTCTGGCGCGCAAGCATCGCCCGACGATGGGCGAGATCTTCGCATCGATGGTCGCAAACTGGCGCACGGTGATCGCAGGCATGGGCCTGGTCATCATGACCACGGTGTCTTTTTATCTGATCACCGCGTACACACCCACCTTCGGTAAGGAGGTGCTCAAGCTGTCCGCTGTGGATACGCTCTTGGTGACGATTTGCATCGGCCTGTCGAACTTATTCTGGCTGCCGGTCAGTGGCGCGCTGTCGGACCGGATCGGGCGCCGCGCAGTCCTGGTCGCGTTCACGCTGGTCGCACTGGTGAGCGTGTATCCGGCGATGCAATGGCTGGTCGCGCATCCATCGTTCGAGCGGTTGCTGGCGGTGCAGCTGTGGCTCTCGTTCATCTACGCATGCTATAACGGCGCAATGGTGGCCGGCTTGACCGAAGTGATGCCCGCTGACGTCCGTACCGCCGGGTTTTCGCTCGCGTACAGCCTGGCCACGACTATCGGCGGCTTCACGCCGGCGATCTCGACTTACCTGATCCATGAGACCGGCAACAAGGCGGCGCCGGGTCTGTGGATGTCGGCCGCTGCACTGTGCGGCCTGATTGCGACGCTGGTCCTGTACCGCAGCGAGGCGGCGCGCAACCGGTACAAGCTGGCTTAGGCACGTGCGTGCGCCGTCCGAACGCGTTGAGATCGGCACGGGCCCAGTCACGTTGCAGCACGAAACAGCGCCGGCCACGGTCGGGCGTTCGCGATCGCCGTCGCGCTGAGCGTGGCGATTGTCGCGTTGCAGGCGCTGATGGCTGGCTAGCCAATTCGATAGCGCTGCTGGCGGACGCCGGCCACCATCTGTCAGACGTGTTCAGTTAGGCGCGTTTCTTGCTGCCGTGTTGCGGCATGGGAAGCGCCACCGAATAACCTAAACTGAACCGAACAACAGTGACGGAGCGCAGCATGGCCCATTCTTCGCTACAGCCACCGCAGGTACTGATCGTGGGCGCCGGCCCGACGGGGTTGGCCGCCGCAATGAGCCTGGCGCGCGCGGGTATTGCGCTGCGCGTCATCGACCGCGCGCCGTGTCCCGCAACCACGTCCCGCGCGATCGGGATCCAGGCGCGTACGCTTGAATTGCTCGAGTTGCATCGCGTGGTGGAGCCGTTCATCGAGATTGGGCATCGGGGTCGTGCCGCCCATCTGTACTCGAACGGGCAAACGCTGTTGCGGCTCGATTTCGACCCGCTGCAGACCCGCTATCCTTACCTACTGTTCGTCGACCAGTCGCAGACGGAGAGCATTCTCGCTGAACATCTGCGCAAATTCGGCGTGGACATCGAGCGCGGCGTCGAGCTGATCGGGCTGCAACAGGACGCAGCGGGGGTTGACGCGACACTGCGGCTGCCCGATGGGCGCGTGCAAACGCAGCGGGTACGGTATCTGGTTGGCGCCGACGGCGCACACAGCACGGTGCGCCACTTACTGGGCGGCGCGTTCGCTGGCGAAACGCTGGCGCAGTCCTTTCTGCTGGTGGATCTGCGCGTGGATTGGGCATTGCCGGTCGACGAATTCCAGTTATTTGCCAGCGCCGAAGGATTGGCAGGAATCTTTCCGCTGGGCGGTGATCGCTACCGGCTGATTGCGGACCGGCCGCCGGTCGGCGCGGCGCATCAGGCCGCGGTGCGCATCGGGTTGCTCCATGCTACATCTTCGCCGACTGTCGGGGCGGGCGCACAGCCCGAAGGCCGCCCCGTTGGGGGCCGCCTGACACAGATCGGTGACGTCGAAGATCGGGAGCGCGAGACGGACGACGACAACGCCGGTCCTTCGCTCGACGAATGCCAGCAGTGGGTCGAGCGCCGCATCCATGTGCCGGTGCGGCTGTCGCAACTGGCGTGGTCCTCGTATTACCATATTCACAGCCGGATGGTGGAGCGGCTGCGCACCGGCAACGTATTCTTGGCCGGAGACGCCGCGCACGTGCATAGTCCGGCAGGTGCGCAGGGAATGAACGCCGGGATCCATGAGGCGCTGAACCTAGGTTGGAAACTGGCGCAGGTACTCAACGGTGGCGCTCCGGATCACTTGCTCGATACGTACCATCTCGAACGCAATCCGATTGAGCGTGGCGTGCTGCGGCAGACCCGCTTTGCTACGCACCTGGTTGAGGCCGATCACGGCGTGCTGCGGCTCGTGCGTGACCAGCTGATCCCGCTGATCGCGTCGCTCGGACCGGTTCGTGATGCGGCGCGCCGCGCCGTAAGCGAGCTTGCGATTCAGTACCGGCGCAGTCCGCTGACGTTGGAGTGCCCGCTCGACGGGGGCGTGCGCGCTGGCGAGCGGGCGCCGGACGCATTGGTGCACGTGATGGATGGCCCGCTCGGTCAGGCGCCGTATGTGGCCCGACTGTTCGACTTATACGATCCGGTGAACTTTACTTTGCTGGTGATGACGTCGGCCGACGATGACGAGCCGCGTGCCGGCGAGGAGGCCGGTGCCCTGGGCAGCTTTGCCGCCAAGATCGAGGCACTGCTTCGTGCGCGCGTACGTACATGGCGGGTGAGCGATACGCAACAGCCGTGCGATGCATCGGGCGAGAGCGCCTCGTCGTTGGCCTTTAGCTACGGACGCACGCGCCCGTGCTTCTACCTAGTTCGTCCGGACGGCTACGTTGCGGCCCGCGGACGGCTGCTGAGCGACGCTCCCGCGCTGCTGCGCTATGGCGAGGATTGGTTTGGCGCGCTGCCGCAAGCGCAGCGTGCGCGTGAAACGACGGTGGCATCGACCCGCTAGCGGCTAGCGGCGAAGCCACGCGACGCTGGCTAGCCCGGCCAGCGTCATGAGTACCGAGCCAGCCAGATGGATCGCGGCCTCGCTGACGGCCCAGCCGATGCGTCCGGCTTGCAGATGCGCGGTGATTTCGGCGGAGAAGGTCGAAAACGTCGACAAGCCGCCCATCAAGCCGGTGATGACGAATAGCCGCCACTGCGGTGCGAGATCCGCATGTTTGCCGAAGTACGCAATGGATACGCCTATCACATAGCCAGCAATCAGATTCGAGGCGAGCGTGCCGAGCGGCAACGCGGGAAGCACGTTGTTGTAGCGCGTGCTGAGTACCCAGCGTAGCAGCGAGCCGAGCGCGCCGCCTAACGCGACTGCGGCCATCGATGAAAGCATCGCGGTTTCCATTCGGGCGCTGCCCGGTAGACTAAATGCTGGATTCTAGCGGATGCGTCGTCAGTCGCCATGGTGTGGTGCATAGGCGTGTGTCACACAGGACGCACACGTGGCGGCCTGCGCGCGCTGCTCGGCGTGCCTATGGCCCGCGTCATGGCACGGGCAACCACAACCGCACGCTGCTCAGGCGTGTCGTGCAAGCGCCTCCTGCAGCTGCGAGGGGCGCGGGTTATGCCGGCGCGGCGGCCGGCATTAATCTGCCACGATAGCGAATAAGGGCCTCGCGCGTGATCGGCATCAAGTCGTCCAACGCCGGATCTACGCCGCGATCGAGCGCGTCGAGCAGCGTGCGTCGCATGCGCGGTTCCCAGAAGCGCTTTAGGTGATCGGCGATACCTTCGAGTGCAGCGTGTCGATCGGGCATCGATTCGAAGAACTCTCCAATGCGGTTGACCATGTCGACCAGGGTGTGCAGCGGCATTGCCATTGTCGATTCCTCGTCCTACTTGGCCGTTGCGACGCTCGAGGCGTCCAGCAAGTTGCGTTCGTTTAGCAGCGTCAGTTGCCGGTCGCTGAAGCGGGCATAGCGCTGCTGCCAGTCCGACAACTGCCCGACGACCGGCGTGACCTGCACCGCAGTTACCTTGTACTCCGGGCAATTAGTTGCCCAGTCGGACGAGTCGGTGGTCACCACGTTGGCGCCGGATTCCGGAAAGTGAAACGTCGTGTAGACGACGCCGGGCTGCATCCGCGTGGTGACCTGCGCGCGCAGGACCGTTTGTCCCGCGCGCGACGCGATGCCGACCCAGTCGCCGCTTTTAATTCCACGGTCCTCTGCGTCCACCGGGTGGATCTCCAGCCAGTCCTCTTCATGCCAGCGCGAATTGTCCGTGCGGCGGGTCTGCGCGCCGACGTTGTACTGCGACAGGATCCGGCCCGTGGTCAGCAACAGCGGGAACCGGCGGGTGACCTTCTCGCGCGTCGGGATGAACTGCGTGATCACGAAGCGTCCCTTGCCGCGCACGAATGTGTCCACGTGCATGGTCGGGGTGCCGTCCGGCGCCGCTTCATTGCAGGGCCACTGGATGCTGCCCAGTTCGTCCAACCGCGCGTATGATACGCCGTGGAAGGTGGGCGTAAGCCGCGCGATTTCGTCCATGATCTGGCTCGGATGGGAATAATCCATCGCGTAGCCGAGCTTGCTGGCCAGCTTGATCGTCACCTGCCAGTCGGCCATGCCAGGCAGCGGGGGCATCACCTGCCGCACGCGGGAAATCCGGCGCTCCGCATTCGTGAACGTGCCGTCCTTTTCCAGGAACGATGTGCCCGGCAGGAAAACGTGCGCGTACTTGGCCGTCTCGTTCAGGAAAATATCCTGCACGACGATGCACTCCATTGACGACAGCGCTGCGGCGACATGCTGCGTATTCGGGTCCGACTGCGCGATGTCCTCGCCCTGGCAATACAGACCCTTGAATGTGCCGCTCAGTGCGGCGTCGAACATGTTCGGAATGCGCAGACCCGGCTCGGGTTGCAGTGTGACGTTCCAAGCGTCCTCGAACAAGCTGCGCGTCGCGGCGTCACCGATATGCCGGTAGCCCGGCAGCTCATGCGGGAACGAGCCCATGTCGCAGGAGCCCTGCACGTTGTTCTGCCCGCGCAGCGGGTTGACGCCGACGCCTTCACGGCCGAGGTTGCCGGTGGCCATCGCCAAATTCGCGATGCCCATCACCATCGTGGAGCCCTGCGAATGCTCGGTGACGCCCAACCCGTAATAAATCGCCGCATTGCCACCGGTAGCATACAGACGAGCGGCTTCGCGCACTTGCGCTGCCGGCACGCCGGTGATCGACTCGGTGGCTTCCGGCGCGTTCTGCGGCTGGGCCGCGAAATCCCGCCATTGCTCGAATGCGAGCGGCTCGCACCGCTGGGCGATGAAGGCCGTGTCGAGCAGGCCCTCGGTGACGATCACGTGCGCGAACGCATTGATGATCGCGACGTTTGTGCCGGGACGCACGGGCAGGTGATACTGCGCGTTGACATGGGGCCCCTGAACCAGATCGATGCGGCGCGGATCGATCACGATCAGCTTCGCGCCTTCGCGCAGGCGCCGCTTGAGCCGTGAGCCGAATACCGGATGGCCGTCGGTTGGGTTGGCGCCAATCACCATAATCACATCGCTATGCGCGACCGATGCGAAGGTTTGTGTGCCGGCCGATTCGCCAAGCGTGGTCTTCAGGCCGTAGCCGGTCGGCGAGTGACACACGCGGGCGCAGGTGTCAACGTTGTTGTTGCCAAATGCTGCCCGCACGAGTTTTTGCACTAGGTACGTCTCTTCGTTCGTGCATCGTGACGATGTGATGCCGCCGATCGCGTCGCGTCCATACTTGTCCTGGATGCGCCGGAACGAACTGGCCGCGTAGTCCAGCGCCTCGTCCCAGCTCACTTCGCGCCATGGCGCGTCGATCGACGCGCGGATCATCGGACGCGTGATGCGGTCACGGTGCGTCGCATAGCCCCATGCAAAGCGTCCCTTCACGCAAGCATGGCCCTCGTTGGCGCGGCCGTCCTTGTGTGGCACCATCCGCACCACTTGGTTGCCCTTCATCTCGGCCTTCAGCGAACAGCCGACACCGCAATAGGCACAGGTTGTGACGACGGCATGCTCCGGTTGGCCCAGTTCGGCAATCGACTTCTCATGCAACGTCGCGGTCGGGCAGGCGGCCACGCACGCCCCACACGAGACGCACTCCGATGCCATGAATGAGACGCCTTCGCTTGCCGCGACGCGCGACTCAAAGCCGCGTCCGGCGATAGTCAGCGCAAAGGTGCCTTGCGTTTCCTCGCACGCGCGCACGCATCGGTTGCATACGATGCACTTGCTGGCGTCATAAGTGAAGTACGGGTTCGATTCGTCCTTCGCGTCGCGCAGGTGATTGGCGCCATCGTAGCCGTAGCGAACCTCGCGCAGCCCCACGACGCCCGCCATGTCCTGCAACTCGCACCGCCCGTTGGACGGGCACGTCAGGCAGTCCAAAGGGTGATCGGAGATATACAACTCCATGACGTTGCGACGCAGCGCCTGCAGCTTGTCGCTTTGTGTGCGCACTTTCATGCCCGGTTCGACCGGCGTCGTACAAGAGGCCGGATAACCCCGGCGGCCCTCAATCTCGACTAGGCATAGCCGGCATGAGCCGAATGCCTCTAGAGAATCGGTCGCGCACAGTTTCGGCACGCGAATGCCGGCGTGGACCGCCGCGCGCATGACCGATGTGCCTGCCGGCACGTCCACCTGCACGCCGTCGATCTGCAGCGACACACTTGGACCGTGGCGCGCCGGCGTACCGAAATCGACGTCGTCCAGCGGCACGTTATTCGCGCGGCAAGCGCACGCTCCGGACCCGCACTCACCACGAAGGCCATCTTGGTTCATGTCGTTCATTGTCTTGCTCCTGCGCGTCGCGCGAAGGCGGCGCGCGTGTGTCGTCATACTGCGGCGCTGCGTTCAGGCTCGTATGGCGTGTCACCGCCGGCGGCCGCAAGGCCGAAGTCTTCGGGGAAATGGTCTAGCGCGGACAGCACCGGGTAGGGGGTCATCCCGCCCATCGCGCACAGCGAGCCGTGCAGCATCGTGTCGCACAGCTCGCGCAGCAACGTCACGTGGCGTGCGCGCACCCGCGCATCCTGCTCCGGTGCACGAAGCTTGTCGATGACCTCCGCGCCGCGCGTGGAGCCGATCCGGCATGGCGTGCACTTACCGCATGATTCGAGTGCACAGAAGTGCATCGCGTAACGCGCCAGCTCGGCCAGGTTGGCGGTGTCATCGTGGACCACGATGCCGCCATGGCCCACGACGGCGCCGATCGCCGCATAGGCTTCGTAGTCCAGTGGCACGTCCCACTGGCTTGGCGGCAGATAGGTGCCGAGCGGCCCGCCGACCTGGATCGCGCGCGCGGGGCGTCCGCTCGCTGTGCCGCCTCCGAATTCGAACACCAGTTCGCGCAGCGTGACGCCGAACGCGAGTTCGACCAACCCGCCGCGCCGTACATTGCCGGCGAGTTGGAACGGCAGCGTGCCACGCGAGCGTCCCATGCCGAAATCCCGATAGAACGCATCGCCACGCGCGAAAATGATCGGCACAGACGCCAACGTGATTACGTTGTTGATCACTGTCGGCTTGCCCCGGTATCCGACTAACGCAGGCAGCGGTGGCTTTGCGCGCACGATGCCGCGCCTGCCTTCGAGCGATTCGAGCAGCGCCGTCTCCTCGCCGCAGACGTACGCGCCGGCGCCTTTCGCGACGAATAGATCGAAGGCTCGACCGGAGCCCAGCACGTCCGGGCCGAGCCAGCCGGCGGCGCGTGCGCGGGCGATCGCCGCGTTCAATCGCGCAATCGCCAGCGGGTACTCGCTGCGTACGTAGAGGTAGCCTTGCGTCGCGCCGGTCGACACGCCGGCGATGATCATGCCTTCGATCAGGCCGAATGGATCGCATTCCATCGACAGGCGGTCCGAGAACGTGCCGCTATCGCCCTCATCCGCGTTGCAGACCACATATTTTTGGTCTGCCTGGGCTTGCAGTACCGTGCGCCACTTGATGCCTGCCGGAAACGCGGCGCCGCCGCGTCCGCGCAGTCCGGCGTCGATTAGGAGTTGGCAGGCGGCGGCTGGCGCCATCTGCAACGCGCGGCGCAGGCCTTGCAGGCCACCGTGCGCCACATAGTCGTCGATCGACAGCGGATCGACGATGCCGATCCGGGAAAAGGTCAAACGTTGCTGCTTGCTCAAGTAGGGGAGGGCCTCGACGAGGCCGACGCATTTCGGATGGGCCGCTGCCTGCGCCTGCGTAGCGTCGTCATCGGCATGCCAACCCGAGTCGAACAACGCGTCGATGTCCTCCAGCGCAACGTTGGCGTAGCCAATGCGGCCGGCGGCCGTGCCGACCTCCACAAGTGGCTCTAACCAAGACAATCCTCGCGAGCCGTTTCGTATCAGTTCAATGTCGAGCCCACGCCGTGCGGCTTGTCCCGCGATGGCCTGTGCGAGTTCATCGGCTCCAAACGCGATCGCAGTCGTATCGGACGGGACGTAGAGGCGAATTGTCATCGGTGCGCTCCCAATCGCGCGTCGTCGATCGCCGCGGCGAGCACTGTATCGAGCTTCGCCGGCGTGACACGAGCGTATGGCTTGCCATTAACCGTCATCGCCGGGGACGTGCCGCACAAACCCAAACAATAGACGGATTGTAGCTCGACCGCTGGGTCATCAGCCCGCGGCGCGGCGCTGGCCGTTGTGGGCGCCGCGCGATGGGCGTCGTCGTGGCGACACGCATCGAAGCGGCGACCCGTGTGGGCCTCGGCATGCCGCGCCAGCGCTTCGCTGCCCATCGCACGGCAGGATTCGGCGCGGCACAACTGGACGGTCACGGCGGCCGGCAGCGACGTGCGGAAGTGGTGGTAGTACGTGATCACGCCGTGAACTTCGGCGCGCGACAAGTTCATTGCCTGGGCCAGCGGGGCGATGACACCGTCGGGGATGTAACCGACGTCGTCTTGGATGGCGTGTAAGACGCTTAAAAGCGAATGTCCCGGTACGGCGCGCGCTGCCGCACTGGTGTGGTGCATAACAAGCCGGACTGCCGCATCTGGCGCCAATGCGGCACCCGTTGCGCGGCCGGTAGCGGGTTCTGCCAAGGGGCCTCCAGTGGAGATGATATATGATTTATAGATTCATATACCGTTCGTGGAATGAATCACTTTCCTGAACGTTAGACGTTGCCGGAGTCGATTTCAATAGGAAAGGGAATTGCATATGAAGACGCCCAGGATTGAAGCGGTGTCCGAATTGCGGATCGTAGCGGATGATCATACGAGCGTGCGCTTGTCAGACGTGATCCTGCTGCTGACGCGACTGGTCGAGTTAGGCAGCATTGCGAGCGCGGCGCAAGCGCTCGGTCTCTCGTATCGACACGCATGGGGTGTGCTGCGCACGGCCGAACAGCGCCTTGGCGGTCCATTGCTGGTCAAGGTTCGAGGCCAAGGTTCGCTGCTGTCGCCGCTCGGCGAAAAACTGCTGTGGGCCGAGCGCGTGCGTATCGAACGGCTGGGGCCGCTCGCGCAGTCGCTCGGTGTCGAAGTTACCGATGAAATCCAGCGATTGCTGGCCTCAGCGCGGCACGACGTGCGGATTCACGCGTCACACGGGTATGCCGTCGCGGCGCTAGTTCAAGCGCTCGCCGAAGGCGGCACCTCGGTGGAGATCCGATATCGGGACAGCGCGGATGCCGTCGCGTCGTTGTCGCGCGGCGAATGCGACCTGGCCGGTTTCCACTTGCCGATTGGACCGTTCCGTGCAGTATGTGCGGCCGTCTACCGGCCATGGCTGGACGACAAGCGTCATGTGCTGATTCACCTGGCTCGCCGCAAGCAGGGGTTGTTCGTACCGAAGGGCAACCCAGAGCACATCGGCGGCCTCGCCGACCTGTCTCGCGAAGGCTTGCGCTTTGTTAATCGCCAGCCGGGCTCCGGCACGCGAATGCTGCTCGACCTGATGCTACGCGATATCGGTATCGATCCGACGCGCATTAACGGCTACGCGTCAACCGAACTGACGCATTCGGCGATCGCGGCGTTCGTGGCGAGCGGCAAGGCCGATGTCGGGTTCGGCGTCCAGCCGGCGGCTGCGTATTTCGGACTGGACTTCGTTCCGATCGTCGATGAGGATTACTACTTCGCGTGCGAGCAAGCCGCGCTCGATATGGCACCGTTATCAACGATTATCGATGAGTTGCGCGGCGACGTGTTTAAGGGCGCGGTGGCGCGGCTGCACGGGTACGATGCCGCGTGCTGCGGCGATTGCGTCCTGCTTCAGGAAGGGGTGGGGCCGCGGTATTCTATTCGGTTTCCTGATCATTGACGGAGCGTCAGGACGGCGGTGAGCGGGGCCTTCGCGCACGGCAATATGTGATCGCGTACCTGAATAGCTTGAGTCGTGCATTGATGTAGTGTGCGGGTTCAGCACGATAGAAGGATGTCAAGCGCTATGACGAAAGTGTACTCACCGCAGCAGATTTCCGTGACAGACTTGCCGATGGACATCGGCTTGGATCGTTTGTTAAACATTAAAGATACGGATTCGCTATCACCGAAGAGTCGGAGCAGGGCGCCAAGTACTGGGCGGCCGGGTAAGCTGGCAGGCCTGCGTTCCCGGCATCGCGGAAACGAAGAGTCGAGCGAGGTGACGCGTTCGCCTGCTGAATCGAGCAGGCAATCCTTCGAAAGTACGAGTTCACCGAAGCTGAGGAGCCGGTTCGTTGAGCTACTATCTACTGAAGAGGAAAAGACTTGGTCTCAAAAAGCTGAGAACTTGAAGCAAAAAACGGCTGTGGAGCCGTTTGTTAATCATCTGGGCGTTGGGGAGGCAAAGTCAAAGACGGCTACGGCGCGGCTTGCTGATCATCTCGCAGGAGAGGACGCGCAGCTAAAGACGGATATCAAACGATTCATTGATCATCTTGCCAAGGGAATCGATGCGCAAGCCGATTTGATGATCAAACTTGTCGATGAGGCCATTAGCGGCTGGGATAAGTATGCGAAGCATGACGTCCAACCCGAGGCACCTAAGCAGCCGGGTAAACGCCGTCGAGGAACCTTCAGCAGCTTGGCCAGCTCGCTTCAAAGCATAGGGCGACGACGCTCTAGCTCGGCCCAATCGATGAAGCTAAACAACCAAACCGTGCCAGGTGTTGCTGCCGCGGCGGCGGATACAACGCCCGCTTCGTCAGCGAAGCAGCAGTCTAAGCTTCGTACGCGCAGCGCGTCGGTGGACAATTTTCGCAACGGTTTTTCGACATTGACGAGAAAACTTAGTGTGAAGCGCCGTAAGTCGATGTCGGATACCGCCGTCACCTCGCGCCCCGCCGATTCCCACGCTGCCGGACCATGTCAAGGCACGCAAGTCGAAGCGCTGATTCAGCAGCTACCTAACCCGGCTTAAAACGGCCACGCGATCGAGGGCTCGGCCGTGCGGCAATACGTCGCCGCGACGGCTGGCTTACCCTCGCCGCGGCCGCCCGGCCTACTTCCAATCGGACTGGCTCGCCGACACCAGCGCAGCCCAATCGTCCGGTGGGTGCCCGCGCTCCAGCATCCGTTGGAAGACGGCATACGGATCACTTTTGCTGCCGGAAGAGCGCAAGGTGTTTTCATCATTCACCCACGCAAAAATGATGATCCGGGTTTTCGAGTCGAACCGAAAAAACAACCGAAATCGTCGTCCGATTTTTGCGCGCCGCCAGTGCCGAAACTCAGCGCCCATGGTATTGCCTTGGCGGTATTCCTCGCGGTTCGGATCACTCGGCACGGCCTCGAATATCAACTTCGACAGTGCAGCGAACAGCCGGACGTTGGCGTTGGACTCGAAACCTTGCGGATCTTGCTGTTGCGCACGTTGAGTCGCAGCATGCAGTTTTACTAGCTGCTCAATTAAACATTCGTGAAAGAGCACATTCCACCCGTGACGCTGGATCACAGCGCCACATCGCCTTCAATGTCTGCGGCCAGGTCGACAAACTGGGGTAGTGTCGCCAGCATGGCTTGCACGAGATCGTTGGGCAAGGTGGTCAGGTGTCGCCCGTTTCGAATGTCTGTTTCCAACAATGCCAAAAAGCTCCCGATGGCCGGGTCTTCATGGGCAGAATCCTCGGCCCGGGTCACGATAACCTGCGAGCCGTGCAGGTCGAACGCCACCTTGCCGCCGTAGTCCACACCGAGCGCTTGGCGGATCGGTTTGGGTAGCGTGATCTGGCCTTTCGAGGTGATGGTGGCGACTTCATGAATGGTGGACATGGCTCTTCTCCCCTGCGTCCATTGATGGTAAGGATAATTCCTTGATGCGTCAAGTTACTCAAGCTGATCCATCGACCGCATCTGTGAATGACCGGCACGAGGTGGGTGACTCTGAAAACCGATTGGATACCCATGCCAGAAAACAACCGATTGGTTGAACAACACCCAACCCATTGATTTAAATGAGCGTGAGACGTGTTGCCTGCGGGCTCTGGCAGCTTTTTGACGTAGAGGAAGGAGAGAGGCGTGGCGGAAGCACATAAGAAAAACCCAACCGAGCGTGGTTGGGGTTTTGAATATTGGTGGAGCCGGCGGGAATCGAACCCGCGTCCGCAAGCACTCTACAACCAGTTCTACATACTTAGTCCAGTCGTTTGCTTTAACCGCACCGACGCGGACGAACACGCTTCGCTACGGCGAGTCACTGAATTTTCGGCCCCGGCGCCGTGACTTCACCGAGGATTAGCTGACGTGAATGACCTCGCGCGGTCTTACGACCCTAGCCCGTCAGCGAGCTAGTGCGAGGCAGGCCGGTGTTAAGCGGCCAGTGCGTACGTTTCGTCGTTCGCAGTTACTTAAGTCCCATTGATTTACGAGGTGACGGGTCCTCGGTATGCCCTGAATTGCTTCGCTACCCACGTCGAAACCAGGTCGGCCCCGAAAAGTAGACAACCATTATCTCACAGAACGTCAGATGCGGTCGATGGGGCGGCTTTCAAGGGACGGGCACGCCCAACCTACCGCGTCCGTGTTACTTCGACATGACCTCGAGCAGGCGCTGGAGTTCCGTTGTCGTTTCGACCACGTGGTCGGCTGCCCAATCGGACGGAGCCATGTTGTTGCCGCAATAGCCATAGGCCGCTGCGACGGTCAGCATGCCGGCCGCCTTGCCGGCTTCGATATCGCGCAGGTCGTCGCCGACGTAGACCATGCTGGTCGGTGCGATGCCGAGCCGCTGTGCGGCCAACAACAGCGGCGCAGGGTGGGGTTTCGGGTACGGTGTGGTATCGCCGCCGATCACACATCCGGCGGCGGCGCCCAGGCCCAGTCGGGCGACCAGCGGCAATGCCAGCCGTTCGACCTTGTTCGTGACAATGCCCCACTGAATGCCGCGCGCGGACAGTCCGTCAAGCAATGGACGAATGCCGTCGAACAGCGTCGTGTCGATGCAAAGATCAGCCTCGTAGTTGGCGAGAAACTCTTCTCGCATCGCGCTGAAATCGGGGTCTTGTGGCCCGATGCCGAATGCGCCGCCGAGCAGCCCGCGTGCACCGGCCGAGGCCAGCGGACGCAGCCTCTGCAGCGGCACATCCGGCAAACCGCGCACGCGGCGCATCTTGTTGACCGCTGCCGCCAGATCCGGCGCGGTATCGGCGATCGTGCCGTCCAAGTCGAACAAGATTGCGCGGCAGGTCGCGAACACGGCAGGTACCGAGGCGATCGGCGAGAGGATGTCTGTCATGTTGTTGCAGTTCACGCGGCGCGTCGGCACGCAAGCATGTAATTGATGCGAGTATCGTCGGTCAACGTGAAGCGCTGGCTGAGCGGGTGATAGGCTACCCCCTTGAACTCATGCGCGAGCAATCCGGCGTCACGAACGAACTTTGCAAGCTCCGATGGCTTGATGAAACGCGTGTAGTCGTGCGTGCCCCGCGGCAGCATTTGCATCACGTATTCGGCGCCGATCACCGCGAATAAATAGGCCTTCAGGTTTCGGTTCAGCGTCGAGAAGAACACCCAGCCGCCCGGCTTCACCAACTGCGCGCAGGCGCGCACGATGCTCGCCGGCTGCGGGACGTGCTCCAGCATCTCCATGCAAGTGACTACATCATAGGTCGCCGGCTCGCGATCGGCGAGGGCCTCCGCGGAGATTTCTTCATACTCGACGTTTGTCACGCCGCTCTCCAGGCTGTGCAGGTCGGCGACGCCCAGTGCGTTCTCGGACAAATCGATTCCCTTGACCGACGCGGCGCCCAGTTGCGCAATTGACTCCGACAGGATGCCGCCGCCGCAGCCGACGTCGAGCACCCGTTTGTCGAGCAAATGGGCGTGCGAGTCGATCCAAGACAGTCGCAGCGGGTTTATGTCGTGAAGCGGCTTGAATTCGGCTTTGGGATCCCACCATCGATGAGCGAGATCGCTGAATTTCTGCAGTTCGTGTGGATCGGCGTTGGTCATGACGGGCAAGGCGGGGGCGGCAGCAAGGCGGCGCGGCGCCGCGAACTGTTCACGCGGGCTAATAATGACTAGTATATCGGGCCACTGACACGCCGGCAAAGCGGTGCCTGCGCGATGATGTCGCAATTGGCGCCGAGCGGAACGTGCGGTGTCGTGGGTGACAC